>NZ_CP015881.1:0-611250 GCF_000697965.2 Ensifer adhaerens
TCGGCGCGGAACCGCCGATCGAGGGCCTGCTTCATCGGTTGTCCGCGGACAACCGATCCTTCGACTAGCCGATGGGGCTGGGCGCGAACTGCGCAACGAGTTCGTGGCGGTCGCCGGGATAGGTGAGCCGCACATGCGTGACCGGCGCCCGTCCGCTCCAGGTCCGCCGCTCGATGACGAGGCAGGCTGTGCCGGTGGCGATACCGAGCGCCTGCGCTGCCGACTTGCTGGCCGCCACGGCACGAATGCGGTGTTCGGCCGTGCTCCACGGTACCTTGCCGAGCAGCCACGAACCGGGCGCCGCGGTCTCGAATGTTTCCTCTTCGGCCTCCGGAACCGCAGAAAGGCTGATCAACCTCTCCTCGAAGCAAAAGGGACGCGAGCCGGCAAAATGCCGGCACGTTACGTCCAGCAGCTTGCCCGAGCTCGGGAGATCCAGGCGTTCACGATCCCGGCTTTCGACCTTGCGCACTTTTCGCTCATCCACGCGGAAGCTGTAATCGAGCCCCAGCGACTGGACTTCGAGTTTAACGTCGTGGATCTCCATGACGGCGGACTGGACCTGCGGAAAGGTAACGTAGCTTCCCGACTTGCGCCGCCGCTCGATCAGCCCGCGCTTGACGAGTTCGGTCAGGGCCTTGTTCACCGTCATGCGCGAGCAGTCATATTGCTCGGTCAGTTCGTGCTCGAACGGGATGCGGTGTCCGGGTGGCCACTCCCCGGAAAGAATGCGCCCTTCGACGTCACCGAGGATGCGCTGGTGCAGCGATAGCACCTGCCCCTGACTGTCGGCCGCATCGCCAGGCGGGTCACTTGAAACGGATCGATCTTGCTTGGTGTCCATGACAGCGAACTTAATCAATTCGCAGCCGCGAAACAGCCCTTCCCTCGCCGATTTGCGCTTTTCCACGGCGGCTGAAACGGCTTTCACGTTGACAGCTGTCAACGCTTGGGCGGCGCAGTTCGGCGCCACGCCTCACTCCTCAGTAAAGGAGGTGCCACGGCGTCAGGAACGCGCGCGCCCATTCCTGATTACGATCGGACTCTTCGCACGTCGCCTTGTCGAGCGTCGTCGAGGCGACATCCACTTCCGCCTGCCGCTTTGTCTTCATCGCCTTCGGCACAGGCGGGGGCGGCTCAAGATAGCCAAGGGTCATTCCACCGAGATAGAACATCAGGAAGCTCCATGCATCCAATCGCCAACTGAACACAATCCTGACACAATCAGATCCGCTGTCAATAGTCTATTAAATCTATGCTCTAATTGGAGATGCGCGAACGTGCCCGAAGGGAAGTTGTCCGCGGACAACTCGGCCGCTTCACAAGCTCGCTTTCCACCGCAAGGGCAGCACCTCCGTCAAAACGCTATGCATTTGTAAAACCGCGCCGAATCGGAGCATAGTGCATCTGCGCATATTGTCCGGATATGACGATTTTTGCGCAGTTTTCGGGGATATCAATGTTGCAGCAAAAAATTCAAAGCCAGGACGCACAGGAGCATCTGCCGACGCTTCTGGCTGCCGATGCTTTGGAGCTTGCCCATCAGCTGCAGCAGCACCAAAAGAAAATCTTCCCCCCGCAAGCGCAAAAGCAGATGCGTCTCTTCAGCCCTGCCGAAGCGGCAGCCTTCATCGGAATCGGCGAAGGCTATCTGAGGCAGGTGGCCTCAGAGGGCCACGGCCCAGCGCCCTTGTCAAACGGTCGGCGCATGTATGCCGTTTCCGACATCGAACGCATTCGCCGCGTTCTCGACGATGGCGGCAAGTCGGGCAAATATGTCCCGCACCGGCGCGGCGATGAAAAGCTGCAGGTCCTGTCTGTGATGAACTTCAAGGGCGGGTCGGCTAAGACGACGACCTCAGCCCACCTCGCCCAATATCTGGCACTTCGCGGCTACCGCACGCTCGCGATCGATCTCGATCCGCAGGCTTCGCTTTCCGCCCTCTTCGGCCATCAACCGGAGTTGGATGTCGGAGAAGGCGAGACGCTTTACGGCGCGATCCGCTATGACGCCCCGCGGTCGATCGCCGATATCGTGCGGTCGACCTACACCGCCAATCTGCATCTCATTCCCGGCAATCTCGAACTCATGGAATTCGAGCACGAAACGCCGAAGGCGATGATGACGGGCGGGGCTGCAGAAACCCTTTTCTTCGCCCGCATCGGCGATGTGCTCGCCGATATCGAGAGCTTCTACGACATCGTCGTCATCGATTGCCCCCCGCAGCTCGGCTTCCTCACCATGTCGGCGCTCTGTGCCGCAACGTCCGTCCTGATCACCGTGCATCCGCAGATGCTCGACGTCATGTCGATGTCGCAGTTCCTGTCGATGACGAGTGAGTTGATGAGCGTCGTCGAAAAAGCCGGTGGCCGCACCAGCTATGACTGGATGCGCTATCTCGGAACACGGTTTGAGCCGAACGACGGCCCTCAAAGCCAGATGACCGGTTTCATGCGCGCCATTTTCGGCAATCGCATGCTGCAGAACGCCATGGTGAAGTCGACAGCTATCTCCGACGCCGGCGTAACGAAGCAAACGCTTTATGAAGTCGAGCGCTCGCAGTTTGTCCGCGGCACCTACGACCGCGCAATGGACTCTCTCAACCTCGTCAATGGCGAGATCGAGGACCTGGTCCGCAAGGTCTGGGGGAGGAAGTAATCCATGGCCCGTAAGAACCTGATCGGGATATCGGAGGAACGCGTCGACGATGCCAACGGCGCACCGGGCAACGACCGCCCGATCGCCGGGCTGATGGCCGGTGCCCGCCCCCCGACTGCTGTCGGTGGCATCACCCGGTCGCTGTCGAACATCACGCAGAAGGTCGAACGCGCCCAGGAGCTCGAGCGGCAACTTGCCGAAGGGCAAGCGGTCGTCGAACTCGATCCGGCGCTCATCGACGCATCCTTCATCGTCGATCGCCTCGGGATTGCGGCCGACGCGCAACTGAGCCTCGCTGAACAGATGCGAGAGCACGGACAACAGGTGCCCATCCTGGTCCGGCCGCATCCAACCATCGAGGGGCGATACCAGGTCGCCTACGGCCATCGCCGCCTGGCTGCTGCCCGCGACATCGGTAGCAGTGTTCGTGCGGTCGTTCGCAATCTCAATGACGAGCAATTGGTCGTCTCGCAGGGACAGGAAAACAACACCCGTTCCGACCTCTCCTTCATCGAGCGCTCGCTCTTTGGCAGCCGCCTTGAGGATCGCGGGTTTTCGCGTGAGATCATCATGTCGGCGCTGGGTGTCGACAAAGCCGCCCTGTCGAAGATGATTTCTGTTGTTCGCCGGCTACCGATTGCGCTGGTCGAGGCCATCGGACCGGCACCATCGATCGGACGGCGCCGTTGGTTTGAACTCGCTGAGCTTCTCGCACAAGATGGCAAGCCGGAGGCCGCAGCCGCCTTCACGCAAAGCCGAGAATTCCAGAAGGCCGGCAGCGATCAGCGTTTCGACGCCTTGTGCACTTTCTTAAGCGCCTCCAGGGCGCGTGCCCGGCCTATCCCATGGCTGGCGCCAGACAACACAACCCCGGTGCGTATCCGTGAAACGGACGTCGAGACGACGCTTGCCTTCAACAGCAAGACGGCACCAGGCTTTGCAGATTTCGTGAGGCAGAGGCTCAAATCTCTGTACCTCGAATATCAAGAGGAAACAGGAGACTAACTGAGCAAAAGAAAAAGGCTTCCGAACGACTAGCGCTGCGGAAACCCTTCTCTCGTGTAGCAACTAGAGAATCCCATTTCCGCGAATCGGTGTCAAGAGTTTTCAACGTCGTTTCGGCGAACGGATTTCTTTTGCCTTGGAAAAGGTGAAGAAGAATGGATCGTGGGATTGTCACGACGCCCTTCGGGCGGCGGTCGATGACGCTTGGGATGTTGGCACACCAACTTTCCAGCGCTCCGGCCGTCGACGACGGGAGCGTCGACAAGTGGAAATTGTTTCGAACGGTGTGTGCCGCCAAGACAAGCCTTGGGGTTTCCGACCGTTCGCTTGCGGTGCTGAACGCACTGCTGTCCTTTTACCCAAAGAGCGAACTCGACCCGGCCGCCGGCCTCGTCGTGTTTCCGTCGAATGCGCAGCTTTCGCTCCGTACGCACGGCATGGCCGAGACGACGCTGAGGCGGCATCTGACGGCGCTTGTCGAGGCTGGGCTCATCCTCAGGCGCGACAGTCCCAATGGCAAGCGTTACGCCCGACGTGACCGCAAGGGCGCGATCGGCCAGGCCTTTGGCTTCGATCTCGCACCGATGCTTGCACGGGCGTCCGAGTTCGCAGCGGAAGCGGCACGGCTGGAAGCGGATCGTCGCTACCTGCAGGTGATGCGCGAACGTCTGAGCCTTTGCCGGCGCGACGTCGTCAAGCTCGTCGAGCTCCTGCGCCAGTCCGATGTCCTCCAAGCGGAAGAAGCGGAAACGCAGTGCCAGGCGGTCTACACGGCACTGTCGCGCAAGCCGCTGATCACCGAAGTGGAGCGCGCCCTCGCCGTTTTGTCGGCACTCCGCGACAATCTGACTAATTACCTGGAAAACTTGCTGAAAACGCAGAATACGGCTGCCAATGAACGCCAGTATGAGCGGCACATACAGAGTTCAGAATCCGATTATCAATCTGAATCTGAAAACGCTTGTGAAAGACCTGAAGCGGCATTTTCGGATCTGGCTGGCACCAAGACGTCATGCACTCCGGATGATGATACCGTTGCAGGCAGTGCAAAGTCGCCCGGCCTTTCTCGCCTTCACGATCATATCGGCGCGCTGCCGGTGGTGCTGAAAGCCTGCCCGCAGATCCGTGACTATGGACCAGCGGGGCGAATTGGTAACTGGCGGGACATGTTCCTAGCCGCAACCGTTGTCAGGACGATGCTCGGCGTCAGCCCGGAGGCCTACGACGAGGCGTGCACGGTGCTTGGTCCCGAAACGACGGCAACGGTACTCGCCTGCCTTCTTGAACGGTCCGAGCACATTCATTCGGCCGGGGGCTATCTGCGGGACCTGACGCGCCGCGCGAGAAACCAGACATTCACCGTGTCGGCGATGCTGTCGGCGCGCTTGCGAGCCCAAGCCGGAGTGGTCGCCGTGAGCGGATGAACAGCGACAGGGGGCATGAGCGTCTCCTCTCGCGGAAACGCTTTGGCTTGTCTGTGACGTTGAAATGCGGGACACTGTAAGTGCAGGGATTCGTTGACATCTCTACGTTATTCTTACGTCTGAGATTGTTTTCAGACCCTCGCCACCCATCAGAAAACATTGCTGTTTCTCCTTCTTTTGGAAAGGAAGGAGCGGTTCAGTTCCGTTGCGCGGACTCAGCGTACAAGACTTCGAATTTCTCGATCTCGAGCCGAATGATTGAGCGTCCTCCCTTGTTAGAGCCCGTTCTAGCGGCAGAATCCGTTCAGGTGGCGAACTCGCGGGCTGTTGCCAGCTGGCAACAGGTTGCTGGTTTAAAGCCGAGCGCCCTCCCCCCAAAAAGCTGGGTCGCGAAAGGGTAAACTAAAGCGACAAAGCACCAAGCATAGTTGGATCTCACTGCCGCGTGATTGCGAACACGGTATGGCTGGGGGAAACAGCGAGTATGGTACTCAACTCACTGACCGGGTTTGGCGTTGATAGACGAGACATCAACACGGTTGACAGCCGTCAACACATTGGCGTGCGCCGAGACACATGCAAGTCCTGTTTGAATAGAAATATTCGCCGTCGTCGTTTGCGAAATCAGGCGGCGCAGCTCGCTGGTCTTCAAGCGGTGGAGAAAGCGTCTCCTGCCTGTGGGGGAAGTGATTCTCATGTTACGTTCCACATCCGCAGGAACCGTTTATTTTCAAAATGCGATACCAGTCTCCCGATCCCTACCATCCAACGCTGATCCCGCTGATGATTTCGGCGGAAGACGCCTTGGCGCGGCTCGATGAGCGCACGAACCGTCATGTCGTCGAAGACGGGTACCGCGAGCGCGGGCATTTCTTCGATGCGACTGCAGCACTTTGGGTGGCCGGCGAACTCGTTCATGTCGAGGATCTCGTGCTGCACGATGCACACATGGACGCGCGAGCGCCGACCCACGAGTTGACCATCGCCCATTCGGTCCTGAAAGTCCGCCGCCGCATCTGGCTCGGCGAGCCTGGTTGGGCCCTTTCTGCCCAGGGGCTTGCAGCACTCAGCGGCGAACAGAGCCCGGTCCCGGAGCTCGATATCCCTTCACTTGCGCCGGCCGAAACACGTCAGGCGGCGGGTGTCGATCGTGAGCCGGAGCGGGGCGAGCCGGAGGACGACGGCGACAGCAATCCGATGGCGGCCGAATTCGCGGCCATCGACGCCGCCATCGCTCGCTCGCAGCGCCTGCTCGATGCGCATGACCAGGACACGCTGGAAGTCGCGGAACGGACGGCGTTAGCGACAGCCCGCGAGCCGCTGGGACAGCTCGGCCTGCTCTTCGACGAAGAGTGGGATGAGGAAGCGCGTCTTGACGAATGGCGCCAGATGGTGGCAGCGGCTGATCAGCTGCCGCCCTGTCTTGGAGCCGCCTTGCTTTTCGATGCCTGGGAGCGGAGGGAGCCTCTGCGCCGTCAGCATTGGCTGGGGTCATTGTTGGTCGGCGCTTACCTGCGCTCCAGAGGCAAGGTCACCTCGCACCTGCTGTCGTTCAACACCGGGCTAAAGACCATCCGCTATGAGCGACGGAGGTCCCGGGACCCACTGACCCGCTGGAGCGCCTTTCTGGAGGCGATGACGGTGACGGCGGATCTCGGTCTCAAGGAACTCGACCGGCTGTTGCTTGCGAAGACCCAGATGGACATGCGCATTCGCGATCGTCGTTCCAACAGCAGTCTGCCGGCCTTGATCGACCTGGTTCTGTCGCGGCCGATCGTATCGGCGGCTTTGGTCGCCAAGCATGTCGGGGTGACGCCGCGCGGCGCGCTGAACCTCGTTCGCGAGCTTGGCATCCGCGAGATGACCGGCCGCGGGCGTTACCGCGGCTGGGGCGTGCTTTGAACCGGCGGCAGCGCGGAAAGCTTGCCGCCGGACCGTATCGGCGTCAGCCCATCGTGATCACGATCAACAGAACGAAGATCACCGGCACCAGCGTCAATGCCGGAATGATGATCGCCGGGTAACCGAAGGCGACGATGGCGAGCAGCCAGAGCAGCGCGCAGTTGATCAGAAACAGCACCTTGGCCGTCTGTGAACCTTGCACGGCCTCCTTGAGCATCCAGCCGAACACCGGCACGTGGTAGACAAGTCTCGCAATCATGGTTTTTCCTTTGCGTGGGTGGCCGCATTGGGGGGACAGGCGGCGCGGGTTTTATTCAAGGGCGTGTCGTCTCGCCGGTCTGTTGTCGGGTGAAGCCTGCGGTCGCTTCGAGGCGTTCGGGATCGAGGACACGCATTGTCTTCGGGTGGCTGAAGTCGATCAGGCCCTCGCGCTTGAAACGGTTGAGACAGCGGCTGACCGTTTCGACGGTAAGGCCAAGCCAATCCGCAAGGTCGGCGCGGGTGAGATGGAGATGAAAGCTCAACCGGGCAGCGCCGTTACGGCCGGTCCGATTGAACAGGCGCGATAGTTCCACCAGCGCACTGGCGACTTTCTCGCTGGCGGTCTTGCGACCAAGCAGCGTGGCATGGATCTGCATGCGGTGAAGCGTCGTCTTCAACTCGCTGGCGACGGCCGGATTGGTGGCGTTGAGATCCGCGTCACCCAGAGGCTCGATGCGCGCGATACTCAGCGTTTCGGCGGTGGCGATGTTGCGGCCGTCGATAGTGAAGCCGAAGAGCCGGCCCGGTCCGAGCACGTCGGTGATCTGGCGGCGACCGTCGTTGAGAAGTTGCGAAAGCACGACGCAGCCGTCAACGACACGGTAGAGCGCGCGGTTGCGTCCGCCCTCATAGAGCAGGGTCAGGTTTTCGCCGACGACACGACTACGCGAGGCCGGGCGAGGCGGCCTTATCGAGGACGCGCGAGGGGGAGCCGCTGGCGCGGCAGTGGTGATCAGGGTTTCTGGCATGAAAAACGTCCGCATGACCGACGCAAGGAGGCGTGATGCCCCGATGCCGACGGGCGTCGAAGGAGGATGTTGACAGCTGTCAACGGAGGTCAAAGCCGGATGACGACCTGTGGCGGGCCTCGCGGACGGGCATTGGGTGCGTGAACTTGTGGCACCGGTCGAACTGCCGCAACCCGGATCGCAGGTGTGCGGTTTGCCTCCAGGCGCTCGCTGAGAGAACCGTCCGGCGGCGTCAGCAGCGCCCAGAAGAACCGACAGGCGCTGCAAACATGTTTATGGCCGGGCTGGTCTTTGCCGTCTTCACCCAAACCGGTCTGGCAAAAATCGGGCAGGGACCCGTCGGGCAGGGCATAGAGCGCCAGTTCGGCCGCCGGCAGGCGAGTGGCCAGGGCAGGGCCGAGATGGGCAAAACCAAGCAGGAACAGCGCCGCGGCGCAAAGCATGCGCACGGCATTGTTCCATCTGATCTTCTCGCGACGTGTCATCGCCCCGGCTCGTTCCTGTTTCGATGGGGCAGAGATTGGCGACCGGCTTGATAAAGCTCAATGTGGCAAACCGCGCAGGGGCAGAATGCCGCAGCCAGAAGAACGCCGCGCCTCCGATTGGGGCGCGGCGATTAACCTATTGAATTATATTGTTATTGTTGCGAAATTGGCGGGCAGGGATCAATCCTCCTCGACAAAAACCTCGTGGCGCTTGGCATTCACACTCGGCAGGAACACGACGACGAGCACCAGGGCTGCGATCAGAAGCAGGATGGCGCTGATCGGTCGAGTGACGAATGTCGTCGGGTCTCCGCGCGACAGGATCATGGCGCGGCGGAGGTTTTCTTCGAGCAGCGGTCCGAGCACGAAGCCGAGCAGCAACGGAGCGGGTTCGCAGCGCAGCTTCAACAGCAGGTAGCCGACGAGGCCGAAGAAGGCGACGGCATAGAGGTCGTAGACATTGGAGTTGACGCTGTAGACCCCGATCGAGCAGAACGCCATGATGATCGGGAAGAGCACGTAATAGGGGATCTTGAGCAGCTTCACCCAGAGCCCGATCAACGGCAGATTCAGGACCACGAGCATCAGATTGCCGATCCACATGGAGGCGATGATGCCCCAGAAGAGGGCGGGCTGTTCGCTTGCGACGTTCGGACCGGGCACGATGCCCTGGATGATCATCGCGCCGATCATCAGCGCCATCACCGGATTGGCGGGAATGCCGAGGGTGAGCAGCGGAATGAACGAGGTCTGCGCGCCCGCATTGTTGGCGCTTTCCGGACCGGCGACGCCGGCAATCGCACCGTGGCCGAACTCTTCGGGGTGGTCCGAGACGCGTTTCTCCACGGTGTAGGAAGCGAAGGCCGCAAGGATTGCGCCGCCACCGGGCAGAATGCCGAGCGCCGAACCGATGATGGTGCCGCGCACGACCGGCGCGAACATGCGCTTGAAGTCGTCCCTGGTCGGCATCAGGTCGGTGACCTTGGCCATCAGCACCTCGCGGGTGCGTTCGTTTTCAAGGTTGCGCAGGATCTCGGCGATGCCGAAGACACCGACGGCGAGCGCTACGAAGTTCAGGCCGTCGGCATATTCCCGGATGCCGAGGGTAAAGCGCGGCGTGCCGGAATAGATATCGGTGCCGACGAGGCCGAGCAGGAGGCCGAGGGCGACCATGGCCAGCGCCTTGACGATCGACCCGTGCGCGAGTGCGATCGAGGAGACGAGGCCGACGATCATCAACGAGAAGTATTCGGCAGCGCCGAACTTCAGGGCGATTTCGGTCAGGGGCGGTGCGAAGACCGCGACGAGGAAGGTCGAGACGGTGCCGGCAAAGAATGAGCCGAGGGCAGCGATCGCCAGGGCGGCGCCGGCCCGACCCTTGCGGGCCATCTGGTAGCCGTCGATCGCGGTGACGGCTGACGACGATTCGCCCGGCATGTTGATCAGGATCGCCGTGGTCGAGCCGCCATACTGCGCGCCGTAATAGATGCCGGCGAGCATGATCAGCGAGGAGACCGGCTCGAGTTGGAAGGTGATCGGCAGCAGCATGGCGATGGTTGCCGTTGCGCCGATGCCCGGAAGGACCCCGATCAGGGTGCCGAGAAGCACGCCGATGAGGCAGAAGAGCAGGTTGGCGGGGGAACCGGCGGTCACAAAGCCGAGCGCGAGATTGTTGAAAAGATCCATTGCGCGTCTCCTAGAATTGGACCCAGGGGCCGAAGCGCTGGAAGGGCAGGCCGAGACCATAGCTGAACACGGCGACGGAGAAGGCCGTCAGCGCTGCGGAGAGCGCCAAAGCCATGAGCGGCGTCATGCGGCCGGAGGCAAAGCAGGCGATGAGTGCCGTGAAGAACAGTGCCGGGACGAAGCCGAGGCCGCGGACCGTGAGGCCGAAGAAAACCGGCGCCGGCAAAATGAAGAGCATGCCACGCAGCGCAATCGCGCCGATCGGCTCCCCCTGGACGCGGGTGGACTGTACGAGGATCACGATGCCGAGGAGCGTCAGGATGATCGCGAGCACGAGGGGGAAATAGCCAGGCCCCATGCGGAAGGCCGTGCCGAGCTCTAGGTTGAAGGCCTGCCAGGCGAAGAACAGGCCGACCGCGGTCAGGATCCCGCCGCAGAGCGCATTGGTGCTATCGAAGGAGAGTGATTTCATCGTGTCCCCATTTGTTTTCGCGGGGTAGCCGGGCCGAGGCGTCGACGGCCTCCCGCATTGGCATTGCCGGCTCGCGCCGGGTTCGCACATTGGGCAACGTCGCGTTGACAGCTGTCAACCGCTGTTGACGGCGCCTGTCCGGACACCGTCGGGAACATGCCCATGTCAGAACCGCCGCGCCCCGAGATGACTCGAGAGCGCGGCGCGATGAGCGGTGGATTAGTCGGCGTACTGGCCGGCCGCTTCGATCACCGGCTTCCAGCGGGCGATCTCGCCTTCGAGCTTGGTCTTCAGCGCGGCCGGGGTGGCGTCGGCGTCCGAAGACGGCTCGGTGCCGAGTTCGCCGAAGCGGGCAACCACGTTCGGATCCTTGAGCGCCACCTGCAGCGACTTCGACAGGCGTTCGGTCACTTCAGCCGGCGTACCCTTCGGCGCGTAGACGCCGTGCCAGATACCAACCTGCAGGTTCGGCAGACCACCTTCGGTGGTCGTCGGCAAGTCCGGGAAGACCTTCAGGCGTTCGGGCGAGGTGACGGCGTAAGCCTTGATCGTGCCGCCCTGAATCTGCTTGGTGGTGTTGGTCGTCTGGTCGCACATGATGTCGACCTGACCGCCGAGGAGATCGGTCATCGCCGGACCGGTGCCCTTGTAGGGAACGGTGGTCAGCGGCGTTTCGATGGCGCTCATGAACATCATGCCGCAGAGGTGCGAGGCGGCGCCGATGCCGGCGTTGGCGACGGTGACCGTGTCCTTGTTCGCCTTCACATATTCGACGAGACCCTTGAGGTCGGTCGGCTCGAGGTCCTTGCGCGCGACGATGGTCATCGGCACTTCGGTGACGAGGCCGACATATTCGAAGGCGTTCAGCGTGTCATAGGCGAGTTTGCGGTAGAGCGTCGCGCTGGTTGCCATGCCGATGTGATGGAGCAGCACGGTGTAGCCGTCCGGATCGGCCTGGGCGACGCGACCGGCGCCAAGCGTGCCGCCGGCGCCGCCGACGTTCTCGACGATGATCTGCTGGCCGAGGTCCTTCGACATGGATTCAGCAACCAGGCGCGCAACCGTATCCGTCGGGCCACCGGCGGAGAAGGGCACGACCATGGTGATCGAACGCTCGGGGTAGGTCTGTGCGTTGGCGGAAACGGCAAAAATGGAAAGGGCGGCAACGGCGCCGAGCAATGCGTTGAGGGTTTTCATCTTCTTCCTCCCGGATGAAATATGGCCAGCCGGCAAGGTTTCCTCCCACGCCGGTGCTGGATGCCCCCATTTGCGGACGCAATCTTAGCACAGACAACGGGCTGTCCGCACGATCCGACGCATTTGTCAGGAGCCTGGATCGGCTTTGGGTGGATTTGGAAACATGGCGGTGCTGGCGTGGGTGGATTTCCACCCATCGCGCGTTTGGCTGCGCGCCGCGGGAAGGGCCTAGAGGCCGGTGCGCCGCTTCAGATCGGCGATTTCGTCGGCGGTGAGGTTACGCGCAGCACCCTTCGGCAAATCACCGAGAGCGATCGTCCCGATCGAAACTCGCAGCAGCCGCAGCACTTCGAAGCCGAGCGCATCGAGCATGCGGCGAATCTGGCGGTTTCGACCCTCTTCGAGTTCCACCTCGATCCACATGTTGCGGCCGCCCACCCTTAGGCGTTCGGCCCTGGCGGCCCGCAACATCTCGCCGCCTTCGTCGATGCCGGCGACCATTTGCGCAAGCTGCGCGTCGTCGATCTGCCCGGTCAGTTGCACGTGATAGACCTTGCCGACATGGGTTTCCGGATCGAGCAGCCGCTGCGCAAGCACCGTGTCGTTGGTGAACAGCAGAAGGCCCTCGCTCGCCTTGTCGAGGCGTCCGACCGGCGACAGATGGGTGGAGTCGATGTTCTTCAGGCAGTCGAAGACCGTCGGCCGGCCCTCCGGGTCATGCCTGGTCGTCACCAGCCCGCGCGGCTTGTTCAGCATCAGGTAGACCTTCTCTTGGGCAAGCACGGCCTTACCGTCGACGGCGAGACGGTCCATGTCGACATCGACCCATGCGGTGAGGTCAGTCGCCTTGCGCCCGTTGATGCTGACGCGGCCTTCAAGCACCAGCTTTTCGGCCTGCGTGCGCGAGCAGTAACCAAGCTTGGAAAGGGCGCGGGCGACCGTCACGCGTTTTCCCGTATCGGCCGCGGGGCGGCGGCCGGTATCTCGGGCGGCTGTCGGTCGCTTCTGTTTCACGTTCTGGTCTTCCGGTTGCTGGTCATCTTGTGCAGCATGGTCCCGCCTGCGAGCATCGCCGGCGGCACAATCTCGACATCAGCCGATCTTGCTATAGTCGATCCGCCGGGCGAGCCAGCAGCCGATCGTCAGCCCCGTCACCTTGCCTTCTGCGTCACGCGAAACGACTACGGTCCAGTCTCCCGGTGCCGGCGCGTCCATCGAGCGTTTGCAGCGCAGCAGCCAGACATCGTCGGCGAGCGGCCGCAGGGCGTGCATGGCGCCTCTGCCAAGCGAACCGTCGAAACCACCATAGAAGACGCCGTTGGTGGAGACGATGTCGAGATGGGCGTCGAGTTCTGCCGCATGGTAGCGGCCGGCGATATCAGGCTTGGCGGCGCCAGAGATGCGCGCGGCGTGAACCGTCAGGTTCTCACGCGGGCGCTCCATGTGCAGCGAGGCGCCTTCCACGCGAAGGGTAACGGCCGCTGACTGCGCGCTGCCATCCGGACCGACCGCAAGCGTTTCGGCACCCGTGGCGAAGTTCAGCGCGACGCGGGATTTGCCGGCGGGCCTGGTAACGAGTGCGAGGCCCGTTTCCGGATCCAGATAGCTGCCGGTGCCGTCGGCATCCCAGGTGCCTGTCGCGGGCTCGGCATCGCTGTGGCCAAGGGCGACCTTCATCAATGCGGTCGCCGCCGCATGGGCGTCGGCTTCATGGTTGAACATCACCACGACCGAAAGGCGCTCAGCGGGCGCGTAGAGCCTGCGGCTGCGGAAGCCGCGCAGCGCGCCGCCATGGCCGGTGATGGCGACGTCGCCGATCTTTTCATGCGCAAGGCCGAACCCATAATGGGCCGGGCGGCCATCGGCATAGGTCTGCGGTACGGACAGGCGGCGATAGAGACTGTTTTCGTCATTCCGCGTCCGGTCGATGAAGCATTCCCAGGCGAGCATATCGTCGAGCGAAGCGGAAACACCGGCATCGCCCGCCCAGTAGATGTTGTTGGCCGCCTCGAAATAGCCAGCCGTCTCATTGCCCTCGTAGCCGACGATACCGTCGGGGGGCAGGCTCGTATCGGCGGTGAGGGCAGCGGTCTGCATGTCGGCCGGGCCGAACACGGAACGCTGATAGAGCTCGGCCATCGAGCGCCCGGTATGCGCTTCGATGAGGTCGGCGAGAATGCGGAAATTGCCGTTCGAATAGGAGTAGCGCGTGCCCGGCTCGAAATGGGTCGACCGCGCGGAGGAGAGCAGGGGCCGTGCGTCCTCGCGGCGGAAGGCGCCGTCGTGCCTGGCGCCTTGCAGCACGGTCAGCGCCCAGTAGTCGCGCAGCCCCGACTGGTTGTGACAGAGATGGGCCACGGTCGGGCGCTTGCCTTCGAGCAGAGGCAGGTAGGCGTCGAGCGCGCGGTCGAGCTTTGCCGGTTCGCCGACGGCGTCCAGAAGCACGGCGCAGGTCATCTGCTTGGTGATCGAGCAGATCGGTACGCGGGTTGTCGCCGTCATCGGCCTGCGGGCGGTCAGGTCGGCGTAGCCCCAGCGGTGGCTGAGGATCACCTGACCATCCCGGACCACACCGGCGACGCCGCCGGGACCGGGATAGTGTTGGGGCAGGGCTTTTAGGGCGCGTTCGAGAGTGGAAAGTTCGGAAGTGGTCATGGCGCTGAAGGATCGGTCCGACGAAGGGCAGGGCGGTGTCTGCCTTCGTTCGTACCGTCCCCTCCCGGCACTTGCAATGCCGCGCCGACAGCTCTCCTCAGCCGGCGCCTGCCTGGGCGTGATAGAGGCGGCTGTAGGCGCCCTTGGCGGCCAGCAGCGTTGCATGCGGTCCCTGCTCGCGAATGCCGCTGCCGTCGACCACGACGATGCGGTCGGCATCGCGGATCGTTGCCAGCCGGTGCGCGATGATCAGCGTCGTGCGCCCCTTGGAAAGCTCGGCGAGCGACTGCTGGATTGCTCTCTCGGTTTCCGTGTCGAGCGCCGAGGTGGCCTCGTCGAGAATGAGGATCGCCGGGTTTTTCAGGAACATGCGGGCGATCGCCAGTCGCTGTTTCTGTCCGCCGGAAAGCTTGACGCCGCGTTCGCCGATCACCGTGTCCATGCCGTCGGGCAGGGCGGCGATCATGCCGTCGAGCCGGGCGCGCCGCGCCGCTTCCAGGATGTCGGCTTCGTTTGCTCCGAGCCGGCCATAGGCGATGTTGTCGCGAATGGTGCCGGCAAAGAGGAAGACATCCTGCTGCACGATACCGATCTGGCCGCGCAGCGACGACAGGGTGATGTCGCGGATATCGGTGCCGTCGACAGTGATTGCGCCTTCCATCACTTCGTAGAAGCGCGGCAGAAGCGAGCAGATCGTCGTCTTGCCGGCGCCCGACGGGCCGACGAAGGCGATCGTCTCGCCGGCGCGGATCGTGAGGTCGATATTCTGGATGATCGGCTTTTCGGCGCTGTAGCCGAAGGAGACGTTGCTGTAGGTGATGTCGCCCTTGAGATCAGCGACGTCGGTCGCACCGGGACGATCCTCGATATCGGGCTCGGTTTCCATCAGTTCGAGGAAGCGCTTGAAGCCGGCGATGCCCTTCGGATAGGTCTCGATCACCGAATTAATCTTCTCGACCGGCCGGAAGAAGACGCCGACCAGAAGCAGGAAGCTGACGAAGCCGCCATTGGTCAGCTCGCCCGTCAACACGAAGTAGCACCCGGTAATCATCACGATCAGCTGCGTCAGCCGCATGCTCATGTAGCTCAGCGACGTGCTGGCCGCCATGATACGGTAGGCCTCAAGCTTGGTGCGGCGATAGTTCTGGTTGTCGGTCTCGAACAGGCTGCGCTCATGGGCCTCGTTGGCGAAGGCCTGGACCACGCGCATGCCACCGACATTCTCCTCGATACGGGCGTTGAAGTCTCCGATCCGGCCGTAGAGATTGCGAAAATTCCGGGTCATGCGCCCGCCGTAGCGGCTGGTCACCCAGGCGGTCAGCGGCACGACGGCGGCGGTAATCAGCGCCAGCTGCCAATGCACCATCAGCATCAGGATCAGCGCACCGATGAAGGTCATGACGGCAATGAACAGATCCTCCGGACCGTGATGCGCGACCTCGCCGATTTCTTCCAGATCCTTGGTGAGGCGGCCGACGAGATGGCCGGTCTTCTGGTTGTCGAAGAACGAGAAAGAGAGCTTCTGCAGATGATCGAAGGCCATGCGCCGCATGTCCGTCTCGATATTGATGCCGAGCATGTGGCCCCAATAGGTGACGGTTGCCATCAGGCCGGTGTTGAGCAGGTAGACGATCAGCAGCCCCACGGAGGACAGCAGGATCAGTGTCCATTCCTGGCTCGGCAAGAGCTGGTCGACGAACAGCTTCACCGCAATCGGGAAGCCGAGTTCGAGCAGGCCTGATAGTACGGCGCAGGAAAAGTCGAGAATGAACAGGCCGCGATAGGGGCGGTAGAACGCGAAGAAACGCTTCAGCATGCACGTGCACTCACTGGGGGCGGGGGCGCCATGGGCGCTGATAGAAAGATGATTTTTAATGTCATGTTTTTGGATCGAAACCAACCCAGAAAAGCGTGAAAGCGTGTCGGCCACGTGACGCGACCGATGTCTCGTGCACCTGCGAGACGCAATCGGTTCACTTCGGCACCGGTGGGAAGGAAACGTTAACCATAGGCTTCGTAGAAATGGAATCAGCAGAGCAAATCGCCTTCTGTTGGGGACACCGGAAGCGGAGCCATTGCTCGATATCACTACGCGTAGGGCGTCTTTGTGCGTTCGCGTCAACGCACGAAGTCCAGGGGGCAAACGAGACGATGGCAAGCAATCAATCAGTGGAAGCCACGGAAACCAACACCATTGTTCCGTTTCCGGTGGTCAGGAGATTGCATGCCATTCGCAGTGCTGCCGCCGAGCTTGAAGATCTGCACGGTGCCGAAGCGCTGCAATTCTGGCGCCGCCGCTGCCGCGCTCTAGCGGATGAGCTCTTTGCCTGCGGATGTTCGGAAGACGAAGTGCGCCATCAGGTTCTGGTTTTTCAGGACGAGGTGCAGATCGAGCTGCAGCATCGCCACCTCTCGCGTCTTTCTGCAGGCGCGATGAGCCAGTAGCCGCTGCGTCTCAGGCCACCGGCAATTCCGGATCCCAGGTAAACAGCTCCTTGGCCCTCGCGATGCCGCGCAGCGCAAAGCGGCCGAGCGAGACTGCGTGGACCCGTTCATCCGGCGGGCAGGCTTCGACGAAATCAGACGACATGATCATGTGCCGCTCGACGGAACGGCACATCGAGGAAATGCGGCTCACCTCATTGACCGCCGGGCCGACCACGGTGAAATCGAGGCGGGTCTGGCTGCCGATATTGCCATAGAAAACTTCGCCAATATGGAGCCCGAGATAGACCTCGGTGGTCGGCTTGCCTTCGGCCTGCCGGCGGGTGTCGAGTTCCGCAAGCATGCGGCGCAGCTGCCGTTCGGCGGCGATTGCGTTGGCGCAGGCGGTCCCCGGATCGTCGGCATTGAAGATCGCCAGAACACCGTCGCCGATCAGCTTCAGCACGCTGCCGCCATGGTCGTGAATGGCGGTGATCACGGTTCCTGAATAATCGTTGAGAAGCGGGATGATCTCGTCGGGTGCTGCGGTGTCGGAGATGCGCGTATAGCCGCGCAGGTCGGAAAACCACATGACCGTTTCGATGCGTTCGGCCGAACCGCGGGCAATGCTGCCTTTGACGACGCGCTGGCCGGCATCGGCGCCGAGATAAACGTCCGCAAGCGTGCTGATGATCCTCACGCATGAGCCTGCCTTCACCGCCAGCGCAAGCGTTGGCAGCAGGATACGGAGTGCTGCGATGTCATCGTCGCTGAAGCCACCGTCGTTCCGCGTCGTCCAATAGGAATAGAAACAGTCCATCTCGCCGACGCGGCCCTGGTCGGTGAAGTGGTGGATCATGCTGACGCAGTCGGTGTGGCCTTCGTCTTTCAGCTTGTCCAATATGTTGTAGGTGGTGCCCTCGTCGGAGGAAAGCCGGATGCGGCGCTCCGCGGTTCGGTCGCAAAGCATGTGGTAGAAGATCGAATTCTGCCAGTTCAGCAGCGCCTCGCCCGTGGTCGTCGAGCCGTATTGGATGACCTCCGGCGTGATCTCGCTTTCGTCGTTCCACTGGAACGCGCGCCCCTCGAATTCGGGATGCAACGTGTCGATCAACCCGAGCGCGCGGGCAAGGTCGAGACCGGCTGCCCGACATTGCTCGCAGAAGCCGGCAAACAGCTCCGGCTCGTCCAGTCCCTTCAGGCCCTGTTCTGAAAGCCAGAGCACGATATCGCGTAGCTGTTGGTCGTTCATGGCGCATCCCGCTCGGCCGAGGTCGACTGCCTGATGATGTGGTGCATCATCCATAGCCGAACCAGGGCTCAGAGCGAAAGATGCAGTTTGCCCGTTTCGCTCTCCGCCGGCACGGCGCAACAGATCAGCGCTTCGCCTTCGCCGACCGGGAAGGAGGGCTGCGAGGGGTAGGTCACCCTGCCCTCCAGCACTGGCGTCCGACAGGTGCCGCAACTGCCGTTGCGGCAGCCGTATTCCGGCTTCAGGCCACGCGCCTCCGCCAGATCAAGCAGCGTGCCTTCGCCCGGTTGCCAGCGCGCCTCCTTGCTCGACTTGGCAAAGACGACGTGAACCGGGGCGTTCGCCGCCGGTACCATCACCGGGCCAGAACCGCCGTCCGGTCGCCGGGTCAGCGACGACAGCCCGAAGGCCTCCGCATGGATGCGGGCATCGGCGATGTTGAGCGCCCGCAAGCCGTCATAGAGCGACTGGGTGAAGGCGGCCGGGCCGCAGAGATAGAAATCGTAGTCGTCGAAGGGCAGGGTGGCCTTGAGATGGGTGAGGTCGATGCGACCGGCAATGTCATAGTCCTGGCTTTCGATGGCCGTTGCCGGCTGGCTCAGCGCCCGCACCAGACGAATATTGCCCTCGCCTTCCGCGACCAGGTCGGCGATCTCCCGATCGAAGGCGCGCTCTTCCGGCGAGCGGGCGGCCTGAAAGATCCAGGTCGGGCGCGTGCGCCGCTTGCGGCGGCTTTCGGCGACAATGTGCTTGAGCATGGCAAGGATCGGCGTGATGCCGACGCCGGCGCCGATCAGCACGGCGGGCCGCCGCTCGGTTCCATCGATCGTGAAGCTGCCGGCAGGCGCCCGCGCCTCGATCCGGTCTCCAGGCTTCAGTCCGTGCAAGTGCCGGGAAGCCACGCCGTCCTTCTTGACGCTGATGCGGTAGAGACCATCCGTCGGTGCCGAGGACAGCGTATAGCTCCTGACGAGCGGTCTTTCGCCGTCTCCGACGTTGATGCGGATCGGCAGGTGCTGGCCGGCCTGATGGGCCATGAGCCCGACGCCATCGTCCGGCGCGAGGTAGAGTGAGCGGATCGTCGTGCTCTCGTCCTCAACGCGGGCAATCCGGAACGGGCGCCACGCATCGGCAAGGGCCGCGGCCTCAAGCCGGACCTTCGCCTGATCCCAGTCGCCGGTGGAATTGAGACTGGGAGACCAGCCGCCCTCCTCGAAGGCCCAGCGAAGCGGCAGGCCGTCCTCGCGATAAATGACCTTCTCCGGCCGGAAGCGCCACAGGCGTTCGGCGCCCTGAAATGCCGCGACCTCCGGAGAAGACAGGATCACCTCGGCGCTGCCGGTCATCTGCAGCATGTCGCCGGTCGCAAAATCGACGAACAGCAGTCCTGCGCGCGGGTTGACCATGAAATTGCCGAGCGTGTTGAAGAACAGGTTTCCGGAGAAGTCCGGAATCGTCAGCACGCCGTCCTCGCCGATCTGTACGAAACCCGCCTTGCCGCCGCGATGCGAGACGTCGACCTGGCGCTCGCCGCTGTCGCGATCGACGTAGGACGCGACGAAGAAGGTGTCGGCCTTGGCGATGATGGCCCGGGCGCGGGCGTCGAGCACGCGACCATGCACCGGGCGCACCGAGGCCGGCTGGTGCGGGTCGCGAACGAAGGCGAACTGGCGAAGCTGGATATATTGCGGGCAGTTGCCGAAGCTCTGCCGGACGCGGAGCGTGAAGCCGTCGTCGGCATCGCGCCGGATCGCGCCGTTCAACCGGTTCCTGCGCCGGGTTTCGAGCTGGATGCCGAGCATGCCGATGGAGTGCGCGTCCTCCATGCCGGCATCGGCCGGATCATCCCTGTCACGCGGCAACCGTATATCGAGATTCCAGGCGTCCGGCGCCTGCATGAAGCCGGGGGCTGCCGCGCGCATCGTCGCCCAGACATCGCCGCTCGCGTCGACGGCTCCGAACATGGCGAAGGGCAGCATCGGGAAGAATTGCTGGTGCTGCTCCGGCATGAAGCTGCGCACGAAATTGCGCCCGGTCGCATCCATGCGCTCGGCGACGCCGAGGCTGCGCTGGATGGCGAGTTCGCCTTCGTGCCACGGCGAATCCGGCTTTTTCTGCTGTGCGTTGTCCGGCATGGTCGGGTGTCCCGGTTGGAAGGGGGCCGGGGCAGCGCTGCCGCCCCGGGGAGCTTGGATCAGGCGGCGAGGCCGACGGCGGTCTTCTCAAAGCCGACGAAGCCGGGCAGGCGCTCGATGCGCGAAAGCCAGGCACGAACATGGGCGTAGTCGGAAAGGTCGACATTGCCTTCCGGTGCTGCCGACACGTAGCTGTAGAGGGCGACGTCGGCGATGGTCGGCCTTGCGCCCACGAGGAAGTCGTGGCCGGCAAGCTCCGCATCGATCTGTGCAAGCACCCGGTGGGCCCTGGAGATAGCCCCTTCTGCATCCAGATTGGCGCCGAAGACCGTGACGAGACGCGCGGCTGCCGGACCAAAGGCGATGTCGCCAGCGGCAACCGAGAGCCATTTCTGCACCTTCGCCGCCGAGGCCGGATCTTCCGGCAGCCAGTCGATGCGGCCGAGCTTCTTGGCGAGGTAGACGAGGATGGCGTTGCTGTCGGCGATGACCGTGCCTTCGTCGTCGAGCACCGGAACCTGACCGAAGGGATTGAGCGCGAGGAATTCCGGCGCCTTGTGTGCCCGCGCCTTGAGGTCGACGTCGATCAGCTCGTGCGGCACGCCGAGCAGCGACAGGAAAAGCTGCGCCCTGTGCGAGTGGCCGGAGAGCGGATGGCGGTAGAGTTTCATGGGAGATGTCCTCGAAGAGCTTGAGAACCGTCACGGCCCTCCGGCGGTTCGGAATGAACCACCTTCGAGATCAATCTATGACTTTCCAATTTTCGGCAGTAGAATGCGATTTCGATAGTCTGATTTCCGAATTATGGAAGGATAAAAGTGGACCGTCTCGACGCCATGGGGGTTCTGATCGCCGTCATCGAAAACGGCAGCCTGTCGGCAGCCTCCCGGCACCTCAAGGTGCCGTTGGCCACGATCAGCCGGAAGGTTTCCGAGCTTGAAACGCATCTGGGCGCGCAACTCATCACCAGGACCAACCGCAGGATCCAGTTGACCGAGGCGGGCCGCGTCTATGTCGAGGCTGCCAAGGAGATCCTTGCCCGCGTCGAAGAGGCGGAACGGGTGGCAGCCGGCGAATACAGCACGATCAAGGGCGATCTGACGGTCTCTGCGCCCATCGTCTTCGGACGCCTGCATGTGCTTCCCGTCGTGGTCGATTTCCTCAAGGCCCATCCCGAGGTCGATATGCGGCTCGCCTTGGGCGACCGGTTCGCCAATCTCGTCGACGATCACATCGACGTGGCGCTGAGGATCGGCAACCTGCCCGACAGCAATCTCGTGGCGACGAAGATCGGCACGGTGCGCCGGGTGGTCTATGCAAGCCCCGATTATGTCGCGCGGCATGGCGTGCTCCGGCACCCGAGCGAACTTGCCGATCACGATTGCATCACCTTCGAAAACGTCACGGCCGCCCATGTCTGGCGTTTCCTCGACGGCGGGCGCGAGCTGGCCGCGCCGATCCGGTCGCGGCTTATCGTCAATACGGCGGAATCCGCCGTCGACGCGGCGATATCCGGTCTTGGATTGACGCGGGTGCTTTCCTATCAGGTGGCGCGCCAAGTGGCGGACGGCCTGCTCGTGCCGCTGCTGGAAGACTTTGAGCACCCGGCGCTGCCGGTCCAGCTCGTCTATCTTCCGCAGGGGCTGGTGCCGATGAAGCTCCGGGCCTTCGTCGACTTCGCCGCCCCGCGGCTGCGCGCGGTCCTGCGATAGTGGGCGGCGGCTAGTCCGGCTGGCTGCGTTCGCCGGTCGTCGGGCGGATGTGTCGGGCGTAGGTTCGGCCGACGCGGATCTCGCTGCCGTCGGAGAGAAGGGCGATGAGCGCGGCGAAGGGGGCCTGCTTCAGCCCCACGATACAGTCCCGGCGCACGATCGAGCTGCGATGCAGCCTGAGGAATTCTGCGGGATCGAGGCGACGCTCGAGCGAGGCGAGGCTTTCGTGGTGCAGATAGGACCGGCCCTCGACGTGAATGCGGACATAGTCGCGTTCCGCCTGAAAGCGCACGACCCGGTCGAGCGCGATCCGCACGAATTCTCCCCGGGCCTTGATCCAAAGGTCGCCGGTCTGGGTTTCGTGCTTGCGCAGCGCCTGGCGCAGCGCCGTCACGGTTTCGTTGAGTTCGAGCACCCGCTCGGCGCTCGTGCGTGCGGCGATTGCGAGGCGGGCTCGCTCGATCGCGGTGCGCAGGCGGCTGGATTCGATCGGCTTGGTGACATAGTCGACCGCGGCGGCTTCGAAGGCGCGCAGCGCATAGTGGTCGAAGGCGGTCACGAAAACGACTGCGGGTGCGTGGTCGCCCAGCCGTTCCAGGACATCGAAGCCGGTGCCGCCCGGCATCTGGATGTCGAGCAGGATCGCGTCCGGCGAAAGCTCGGCAACCATGGAGCAGGCTTGCTGCACGTTGCCGGCCGTTCCCACCACCTCAACGGCGGGCATGGCGCCGAGCAGGCGCAGAAGGCGCCGCCGCGCCAGCGGCTCGTCGTCGATGACGAGGATCGAAAGCGGAACAGTCTGGATTTCATTCATGCAAGCCTCAGCGGCATTGTGATTGCAGCTCTGAAACGACCGGGCGTGACGAGACCCGAAACGCAGGCGCCGACGCCGGGAAAACGAGCCTGGACGCGATCGGCTACATTCTTGAGGCCGATCCCCGTGCCCGGCCTCCGCTCGGTTTCGGGTGCTGCCGCAATGTCGTTTTCGACGGAGATTTCCAGCGCATGGCCCACTTTGGCGGCGCTGATGACGATTTCCACCTGATCCGGCGAGCGGCTGACCCCGTGCTTGACGGCATTTTCGATCAGCGGCTGCAGGATGAGGCTTGGCACCAAGGCCTCCTCGAGACCGGTGTCGATGTCCATTCGGAGCCTCATGCGGTCGCAATAGCGCTCGCCCTCGATATGCAGGTAACGGGCCTGGAGCGCGAGTTCGTCGGCAAGCCGCACGTCGTGCAGCGGGTCAAGCTCCAGCGTCGTGCGCAGAAAGTTGGACAGCGACATCACCATGCGCGTCGCGGCAAGGGACTGCCCCTCCTCGATCAGGCCGGTGATGGAGTTCAGTGTGTTGAACAGGAAATGCGGGTTGACCTGGTAGCGCAGCGCTCGCATCTGTGCGGCGAGTGCCTCCTCGCGCGTGATCGCCAGGCGTCGCTCGCGCTCGCGCAGTTCGAAGCTGTAGAGCAATGCCACGAAGAAGAAGGACCAGCCGACGAAGGTCGCCATGCTGTAGACCAGCGTGTAGCCGATGCTGGTCCAATCGGGCGTGATCGGGTCGGGACGCACGATGAAAAGATAGAGAAGAAAGTCGACGCCGGTATTGGCGATCGCAGCCATCAGAGCGGTCGTAAAGCCGACGACGATCTTCAGCGCGATGTGTTGATGGCGGACGCCGAACATCGCAGCGGCGATGCCATAGGAAAAGACCATGCCGCAGGACATCAACAGGAGCTTGCCTGGCGCGGACATGATCGGGTCGATCCCGAGGATCGCCCAAAGAATGCTGCTGATCAGGAATTCCACGAACCAGTAGAGTAAACCGAGCCAGAGCGTCGCGCGCCGCACGCTGGCGATGTAAGCGCTCTCGTCCACCGATCTTGCGTCGTCCTCAGGTTTCATGGCCATTTTTATCCTTCAACCGGCCGCCGATGTCGATTGCCGTTCGTCGGCCAAATCGAGCGGTTTGCAGAAAGGCCCGGACTTTCGACTACCGGCCGTCGTTGGCCGGAGAGCGGCGATCAGACCAGCCGCAGCGGCATGGTGATCGCTGCCCGAAAACGGTACGGTGCCACGAGGCCGGATATGAAGGCTCCGACCTCGGGGAACCGGGCCTTGATGCGGTCGGCGACATTCCTCAGTCCGGTGCCGGTCCCGGCAGGTTTGTTCGCCGGGCGCGGCGGCTCGTTCGCCATGTCGTTTTCTACGGAAAGCTCCAGCGTCTCGCCTTGCCTTGCCGCCCGGATCACGATCTCGACCACGCCGATCGAACCGCCCACGCCGTGCTTGGCCGCATTTTCGATCAATGGCTGAAGGATGAGGCTCGGGACCAGCGCCTGCTCCAGGCCCGGTGCAATCTCGAGCTTGACCCGCATGCGGTCGGAGAAGCGTTCGCCCTCGATGTTGAGATAGCCGAGCTGCAAGGCCAGCTCGTCGGCAAGGCAAACGTCCTGCATCGGATCCAGCTCGAGTGTCGTGCGCAGGAAGGAGGAGAGCGAGAGCACCATGCGGCGGGCGGTCGTCGATGCGCCCTCTTCGATCAGCCCGGCAATCGAGTTCAAGGTGTTGAACAGGAAGTGCGGATTGACCTGGTAGCGCAGCGCCCGCATCTGCGCCGTCAGCGCTTCCTCCCGTGTCACGGCAAGCCGGCGTTCCCGCTCGCGCAGTTCGGAATTGGCGAGAAGGGCGATGTAGAGAAACGCCCATCCGTGAAACAGCGCCATGCAATAGATGAGGGTGTAGCCGACATTGGTCCAGTTGATTGGGCCCGGATCGCCATGCTCGATCAGGCCGTGACTGAGGAGATCGATGCTGGCATTGATCGCTGCGGCGACGAGCGCCAGGGCGGAGCCGAGCAGAAGCTTGAAGAGGATGGACCTGCCCCGGAAGCGAAAGAGTGCCACTGCCATCGCATAGGACATGAGTGTCCCGTTCAGCATCAGGATCAGGGTGATCGGCGCGATCGCAATCGGGTTATATCCAAGGAAAGCCCAGAGCGTACTGCTGATGACGAACTGCATGAACTGGTAGAGGAGCCCGAGGAAGAGCGTCGCCCGCCGAACGCTTGCGGCATATCCAGCCTCGTCAGGCAAAACCGTCTCATGTCCTCGCGCCATGCGAGGTTTTATCCTTCAAGTCCATATGGTTGTCGACCGCAGTTCGTCGCCGAAAACAAGCCGTTTGCAGAAACCCACAGCCCTTCGACGCCGCAATCTGCCGTTTGCAGAAAGCCGAATTCTCGCTTTTTGCGGGCTTGCTATAGCCGCCCCATGACCCGTGCTTTCCCGGCGAATCCGTTCGCCTGGGATTTGTGCGCCCACGAATGAAAAGGAAAAGGGGCAGACATTGAATACCTGTGCGAAGGCGGACGTTTTGAGGATCAACCTTCTGAGTTCGACGGCGCTCGGTCGCGCCGGACTGCTCTCACTGGCTCTGGCCGCCGTGCCACTCGTGCCGTCGCCGGCAAAGGCGGCCGGATTGCTGGTTCCAAACGACACAACGTGGTCCAGCGACCATACGATCAACGGCAATCTCGTTATCCGCGGCGGGCCGGGCGGCGCGACACTGACGATCAACAATGGTGCCAAGGTTGAGAGTACCGATGGTTACATCGCAGACAGTCGCGGCAGCGTCGGCACGGTCGTCGTCTCCGGGCCGGGCTCGACCTGGGACATCGTCGATGCCAATCCCAACGGCGACCGCATGCTCTTTGTTGGCGGCTTCGAAGGCGGTATCTATGGCGGCAAGGGCACGCTGATCGTCGAGAACGGCGGCAAGGTTTCGGCTAAGGAGACCTATGTCGGCGCCCTGCAGGAGGGCGACGGAACGCTCGTGGTGCGCGGCGCGGGTTCCATGCTAAACACCGAGTTCCTGGGGGTCGCTTACGGTGCACTGACGCTCAACACCGCTACAGTTCGGATCGAGGACGGCGGCCTCGTCAACACCAACAAGACCTACTTCGAAAACGGCACGGTGCTCGTCACCGGCGACAATACGCGCTGGGTCAACACCGGTGAATTCACGATCGGCGACAGCTTTACCGTCGAAAAGGGCGCTGTCGTTTCCACCAACACCGCGATCCTGCGTGAGGACGAGAGCACCGACACCATCCAGGCCGTTATCGACGGCGCCGGCAGCGAACTCAAGGTCGCCGACAGGTTGCTGATCGGCGAGGCTGGTCGGGCGAACCTTTCGATCGCCAACGGCGGCAAGCTCTCGGTTGGCGGTGACATCGTGCTCTCCGCCGTCGGCGGCATCAACAACGAGGGCATGGGCAACCTGACGATTGGCGGCAAGGTCAATCTCAACAACATCGCTGAACCGATCGCCGAACAGGCGCAGGCGGCAGGCACGGTCAATTCCTCGGCGAAAATCGATTTCGGACCGCGCAAGGGCTACGTCAACTTCAACCATACGAACACGGGCTACGAGTTCGCCAACACGATGGTCGGCAAGGGCACGATCACCAACTTCTCCGGCGAGACCATCGTTGGCGGCGACCTGTCGAAGTTCTACGGCAAGGTGAATGTCTCCGGCGGCAAGCTGGTCCTGAAGGGCAATATCGACACGATCGACAACGACCCGGACAACGGTCCCGTGGACTTCAGCGAGACCCGCTTCGAAGTGAGCGGCGGCACCCTGATCGTCGATGGCGAAACGGGACGTGTTGAGGGCGATCGTTTCTATACCAATGAAGTGAATGTGCTCGGCGAGTTGAACCGCATTCGCAATCCGAACTCGACCGCTTTCGGCAGGCTCGGCGGCTCCGGCACGGTCGGCGACACGTTTATCGACAAGAATGCGATCATCTCGCCCGGCAACAATTCGACCGGAACGCTGACGATCATGGGCCGGCTGGATATGGCCTCTGGCTCGATCTATGAGGCCGATATCGCCGGCGACGGCCGCTCCGACCGGATCGTTGTCAAGAGCATAGGCACCAACGACAACACCGGTATCGCCAAGATCGGAACCGGTACCAATGTCCAGGTGACGGCACTCGACGCCAACACCAGCTACAAGACCGGTCAGACCTACACGATCCTGACCGCCGATCGTGCGATCGAAGGCAAGTTCGCCGAGGCGATTTCGAAATCGGCGTTCCTCGAAATCTCGCTCGACCAGAAGGAAAAGCAGGTCGATCTGACGATCAAGGTCAAGAACGGCGGCAAGCCGGGCGGCGAAGAGCCGGGTAAGCCGGGTGAGCCGGGTGGAGAGCCGAAACCGGGCGAGCCGGGCGGAGAGCCCAAGCCTGGTGTCTTCGAAGGCGAGGCTGCCACCGGCAACCAACGGCAGACGGCACTGGCGCTGAACACTCTTGCCCAGAGCGGCCCGTCGGTCGGCCTCTACAATGCATTGACACTGCTCGACGGCGCCGGGGCACGCCGTGCCTTCGATCAGCTCTCCGGCGAAGTCCATGCGTCGGCCCAGACCGCGTTGATCAACGACAGCAGCCTGTTGCGCCACGCGGCGAACGACCGCATCCGCGATGCTTTCGGCGACGTCGGCGCTGCAAACGTCCCGGTTCTGGCCTACGGTCCGGAGGACAAGATCACGACAGGCGCAGTCGCGGCGGTCAACTCTGTCCCGGTGGCGCCGCCGGCCATGGTCGGCTGGGGACAGGTGTTCGGGTCCTGGACCAACACCGACGGCAACGGCAACGCCGGTGCGCTCGATCAGTCGACCGGCGGTTTCGTTACCGGTTTCGATGCGGCTATCTCGGACAATGCGCTCGTCGGTATCATGGCCGGCTACAGCCGGACCAACTTCGACGTCGACAGCCGCTCGGCGAGCGGCAACAGCGACAATTACCACCTTGGTGTCTATAGCGGCAGCCGGTGGGGCGACGTCGCACTGCGCTCGGGCCTTGCCTATACCTGGCATTCGATCAACACGTCGCGCAATGTCGCCTTCCCGGGCTTCAGCGATCAGTTGAAGGCCGATTATGACGCCGGTACCTTCCAGGCCTTCGGTGAAGTCGGCTACCGCATCGACCTGCCGAGTGTCGCGCTCGAGCCGTTCGCCAACCTCGCCTATGTCAGCCTGCACACCGACGGCTTCACCGAGCGCGGTGGTGCGGCGGCCCTTTCGAGCCGGAGCAACACGACGGATACGACCTTCACGACGCTCGGTCTTCGCGCTTCGGCTCCGCTCAGCCTCGGCACGACCGAAGCGAAGCTGCGCGGCATGCTCGGCTGGCAGCATGCCTTCGGCGATACGACCCCGTTCTCGTCGATGGCGTTCGGCACGGGCAGCGCCTTCTCGGTCGCCGGTACGCCGATCGCCGAGGATGCGGCGATCATCGAAGCCGGCATCGACTTCGCGCTGACCGGCAATGCGAGCCTCGGCATCACCTATACCGGCCAGTTCGGCTCCGGCACGACGCAGAACGCGGTCGACGCCAAGCTCGATGTGCGCTTCTGATGCGCAGGTTCGTCTGGCTCTCGACAATGCTGATGGCGACGTTCGTCGCCATCACGCCGCTTCATGGCGAAGACGCCGCCGGCAAACCCGCGGCGCCCTCCCAGCTTTCGGAGACCTACGAGGACTGGAGCGTCGCCTGCGCCGAGATCGAGGGAAAGAAACATTGCCTCCTCTCGCAGCGCCAGTTCCACAAGAGCGGTCAGCATGTCCTGACGATCGAGCTTCGCACGGCGGCCGAAGCCGGGCTTGAGGGGAGCCTCGCGCTCCCCTTCGGTCTTTATCTGGACAAGGGCGTGACGCTTGGCGTCGACGACGCGACCGGCGGCAAGCCGACCCGCTTCCGCACCTGCTTGCCGCTCGGCTGCATCGTGCCTTTGACCTTCACCGAAGCGACGGTTGCGCTGCTTCGTAGCGGCACGGCATTGAAGATCGGCGCGTTCGCCAGCGACAGCCAAAAGGACGTGGCGTTCGCTGTCTCGCTCAAGGGCTTCGCTGCAGCACTCGACCGGGTGATCGCCCTGTCCGGAAAGAGCTGAGGCAACGTCACGGCCTTCGCTTCACCGCCAGGCTTTTGGCCGGTTTTTTTAAGGTGCGTAGCCTCCCGGGGCGGGCCCGGTCGTGCGAAAGAGCGCGGCCGGGTCTTCTCCATGGGGGGAACCGAGTGTCGCCATCCGGACGCGCCACCGTTGGTGGGCGCTTTCGGCCTATCGGGAGGACACGTCGATCGCATCGCCGATGGCGTAGAAATGCCCGCCCGCCACATAGTGCAGGCTGCGCAAGGCCGGATCGGCCGTCTCGAACATCCAATGCCCGTCGCGAAACACGCGATCGTCGGCCCAGGCCGCGAAGACTTCGCCGATGAACAGGTCGTAGCGGCTCTCGATCGACGGCTCGCTGATCAGCCGGCAGGCGAGCCAGGCGGAGCAACCGGTAACAAGCGGAAGATCATAGTCCGGCATGTCGAACAGTTTGACGCCGGCGTTGCGAAGTTTGTCGGGATCGTCGTGAAGGCTCGTGGTGCCCACCGCATGGGTCAGCAGCGCCTGGGCGGCGGTCGGCACCTGGATGACGAACACGCCCGCTTCCTCCGCGAGGCTGCGGGTACGGGTGGCGCTGTCGAGCACGACCGTCAGCTTGGGCGGATCGTAATCGAGCGCGCAGGCCCAGGCTGCCGCCATCACATCCTGAACGCCGCCATGGCGGGCGGAAACCAGGACTGTCGGGCCATGGTTCAGCAGCCGGTATGCCTTTTCGAGAGGAACGGCACGAATATGCGAAACCATCAGACTACCTCACCGCCATTGGCGGACATTGACCGATCATGCCTCTTCTATAGGGGCGCTGCATTTCGCCAACAAGCGCAACCTTTCGCGGTGCCGGAGGGGCGGTACGGCAGCGGCTAAGGCACTTGAAAGGGATGCGGGCCGACGAAACATAAGCATTTGACAAACGCATACCCGTTTGGCTATACGTTATTTCATAGCCAAACGGGTATGAGATATGACTGAGTTACAGGACGCGGTTTTTCGGGCGCTCGCCGATCCCACACGCCGTGGGCTCTTCGAACACCTTTGCCGCCAGGGGGATACCACGGTCGTCGGCTTGTTGGCCGATGCCGGGGTTTCGCAGCCGGTCGTGTCCAAGCATCTCAAGATCCTGAAGGCTGCAGGGCTCGTGCACGACCGGCATGAGGGCCGCTACACCTATTACAGCGCCCGGCGCGAAGCGCTCGCGACGCTGGTTGACTGGACGACGGAGATGGCCGGCTTCTGGCAGGACCGCTTCGACGATCTCGATGATCTCCTGAAGAGAATGGACCAATGATCGAAACAACGGAAACCACCCGCTCTGTCGTCGTCGAACGCGACTTTCCCTATCCGCCGGAGAAGATCTGGCGCGCGCTGACGCAGCCGCATCTGATTGCCGAATGGCTGATGCGCAACGATTTCATTCCCGAAGTCGGCCGTCGCTTTACCCTTTCCGCCGATTGGGGCCAGGTCGATTGCGAGGTTCAGACGATCGAGGCGAACCGCTCGCTCGCCTATCGCTGGGACACCAAGGACTTGACCAGTGTCGTCACCTGGACGCTCGCGCCCGCCAGGGGCGGCACGAGCCTGCGCATGGAACAGCGCGGCTTCAGAGCCGACCAAAAGGCCTATTTCCAGGGCGCGACGGTCGGATGGCCACGCTTCTTCACCCAGCTGGAAGACGTCGTCGCGAAACTCGACTGATCGCAGCCATTGACGACCGTTGCTCAAACCCAAGGTGCCAGAATGACCGCCCTGATCCGGAAAATCCATCGCTGGACGTCGCTGCTCTTCTCCCTGGCCGTTGCCGCGATCTTTGCCGGCATGCCAGTAATGACGCTCCCCGAATGGGTCTACTACCTGCCCCTGCCGCCGTTGGCGGTGCTGCTACCGACCGGCATTTACCTTTTCGTGCTGCCCTATCTGGGCAAGCCCGAGGGCAGGATGCAGGCGGCGGAGTAGGGAATAGCGCCAGCCCGGCTCAATCCGCGGACAGAGCCGGGCTGGCAAAGCGCTTGCGATATTCGGCCGGCGTGACGCCGACATGGCGCATGAAGGCGCGCCGGAGCGTATCGGCATCGGCAAAGCCGCAGCGGGCGGCGACCTGCTTGGGGGCGTCCTGCCCCTGCTCGAGCAGGCGCCTGGCCGCCGCGACACGTGCTTCTACGATCGGCCCAACATCGGGCATAAGCGACCAGCGAAACAGATAGGGCGCAAAATCGCTGCTGATTGTCATACTGCGGATCCGCTGATTGCGCGCGGTGGCACCACGGCCACGGCGCGAACTGACGAGCGCTTCCCTCAGGCCTGCTCCACGAGGCAGTCGATCAATGCTCGGGTCGCAGCCGGTAGGTTTCTGTGCGGCGGATAAATGAGGGAGAAGGGGCGCGACCGGCCACCGAATTCCGGCAGAAGCTCGACCAGGCTGCCGCGCGCCAGGCGGTCGCGCGCGATGAAATCATAGGTTTGGCAGATCCCGAGGCCTGCCTCCGTCAACGAGACGGTGCCGAGCACGTCGTCCTCCACCTGGATCGGGCCATGGGGTATCCAGTCGAGGTCGGCTCCGGCGACGCGCAACAGCCATGGGGCCGGACGCCCGCTGCTCGGCATGATGAAGGGCAGGCAGGTATGTGCTGCGAGCTCGTCGACAGAACGCGGCATGCCACGCCGCGCGACGTAATCGGGCGAGGCGACCAGCCTCAACGGCGCATCTTCGAGCCTTCTGCCGATCATGCCGCTGTCGGGGAGCTGGCCGAGGCGTATGGCAAGGTCGTAGCCCTCGGCGACCAGATCGACATTGCGGTTGGCAATCGACAGCTCGACGGTGACGGATGGATGCCTCGTCGCGAAGCGGGTCAGCTTTTCCGGCAGCTGGAAATGGCCATAGGTCGTGGGCGCACTGAGCCGAACGCGTCCGGCAACAACGCCGTCGCCTTGAATGGCGCGTTCGGCCTGATCGATTGTCTCGAAGGCTGCTCGCACCTGATCGAGGTAGACCCGCCCGGCGTCGGTGAGGCTGATGCGCCGCGTCGTCCGCCGCACCAGCTGCGTGCCGAGTTTCGTCTCGAGCCTGGTGATGGCGCGGCTCAGCACGGAAGGCGTCGTGGCCAGCGCGACGGCTCCTGCGGTCATCGACCCCTTGTCCATGACGGTGATGAAAGCCTCGACATCGGCGAGGTGATCGAAGCGACGCATTTTTGCCTCTGAAGACCAGATCATTTCCTGCGCGGCGCATTTATCGCCGCAGATGGAAGCAATAAATAAGCAGCATCAATTGAGAGCCGCAATGTCAGGCTCGCTTCAACCAGGAGAAAATGATGCCAGAGACGACATCCGTTCCGAAAAAGCCTGTGCTCTTTGTGCTCACCAGCCATGGCACTAAGGGGGAGGGCGGCCAACCCACCGGCTTCTATCTTGGAGAGGTCACCCACCCGCTTGCCGTGCTCGAGGCGGCCGGCATTGCCGTCGAGTTTGCTTCGATCAAGGGCGGCGAGCCGCCGGTCGACGGGCTCGACCTCAATGACGGGACCAATGTCCGCTACTGGAACGACGAAGGGTTCCGTGCCGCAATCCGCACGACGGTTCGGCTCGATGATATCGATCCCGCCCGCTACGCGGCCATTTTCTTCGCCGGCGGTCATGGCGCCATGTGGGACCTGCCACAAAGCCGCGCCGTCGACCGGGTGACGCGTTCGGTGTTCGAGGCCGGCGGTGCTGTCGCGGCGGTCTGCCACGGACCGGCAGCCCTCGTAAACGTCAAGCTTTCCGACGGCCGCTATCTGGTTGCTGGCCGCAACGTCAGCGCCTTCACCGATTCCGAAGAGCGCGCCGTCGGCCTCGACAAGACGGTCCCGTTCCTGCTCGCAAGCACGCTTGTCGAGCGCGGTGCGACGCACCATCCGGCCGCGGACTGGACATCGAAGGTGGTTGTCGATGGCAGGCTGATCACCGGCCAGAACCCGCAGTCGGCGACTGGGGTCGGCGAGGCGCTTCGCGATATCCTGAGTGCCTGATCCCGCGTAGCCGGGCACTTGGAAAGGTTCGGCAAGTCTGTCCCGATCGTGCTGCCGGCGATGCGTCGCCGACAGCGTGAGGCGAACCGGACAGGTGGGGCGCTCGACTGCCATTGCGTTGGCCATGGCGGGAAACCGGAAAAACCGCCATGTTCACCATCCCTGTCGCGTCCGGTTGACACTGCCCGCACACCATTGGGTAAGCCGTCTCGGGCCGGAAAGTTCCGTCGGAGCGGAGGCTTCAGCCGCGCCGCGCCGCCTCGATCGCAGCGACGTCGATCTTGCCCATGGTCATCATCGCTTCGAAGGCGCGCTTTGCTTCGCCGCCGCCGGCCGCCAGGGCATCGGTCAGGACCCTTGGCGTGATCTGCCAGGAAATGCCCCATTTGTCCTTACACCAGCCGCAGGCGCTCTCCTGTCCGCCATTGCCGACAATGGCGTTCCAGTAGCGGTCGGTCTCCTCCTGGTCGTCGGTGGCGACCTGGAACGAAAAGGCCTCGTTGTGCTTGAACATCGGCCCGCCGTTGAGGCCGAGGCAGGGAATTCCGGCGACCGTAAACTCCACCGTCAGCACGTCTCCCGCCTTGCCCGACGGAAAGTCGCCGGGCGCGCGGTGCACGGCACTGACCCGGCTATCGGGAAAGATCTCGGCGTAGAAGCGAGCGGCTGTCTCGGCCTCCTTGTCGTACCAGAGGCAGATCGTATTCTTGGCCATGACGCGTCCTTTCGTTTTGAAGCCGGAGGGGCCGTTTCCTTCGCCACCTGCTCTGCGAGATAGGTCGGTGCCCCCGTTTCTCCACCCTGAAATCTTCCCGCACTTGCCTTTGCCCGACGGAACGCGCGTCGAAGGCATGTGCGCCGGGTCGTCGCATCCGGCGCTTTCCCGTTGGAAATTCAACCGCTGATACCTAATTGTGCAGCCTCGATACGCGCGCGAGGCTTCTCTTCGCGCGCTCCTAGGGGATGCGGATGATACAACTGAATGGAACTGTTGCGGTGGTAACAGGTGCTGGTCGCGGCCTCGGAGCGGCCCTGGCCTATGCATTGGCCGAAGCGGGCTGCGCTCTCGTGTTGTGCGGGCGCAGCCAGAGCGCGCTCACGGACGTGGCCGAACCGATTGTCCGTGCTTTCGGGCGACGGGTACAAACCGTTGCGCTCGATCTTGCGGATGCGAAAAGCGTGGCTGCGGCAGTCGAGGGCATCAAGGCCGAGAACGGACGCATCGATATCCTCGTGAACAACGGCGCCATGTGGCTCGAGGACAGTGACGAGGATCATCCTGATGACGCGGTGCTCGGCGTCGTCAACGCGGCGGTTACCGGGACCTTCCTGTTCACCCAGGGGCTGCTGCCTTTGTTCGCTCACTCGCCCCGGCCGGATATCGTCACGATCGGCTCGATCAGCGGCCTGCCTAATGCCGCACTCCAGACCGTGTCCGTGCCCTTTTATGCTGCCAAGCGGGCGCAGGCCGCCCTGGCCGATGGCCTGCGCCAGAAGCTTGCAGGTACCCCCGTCCGTTCGATCGTCGTCCACCCGCCATACATTGAGGACATCTCGCCGCTTGATGGCGCATGGGAGGCGGCCGGCAGTCGACGGAAGGGCGAGGCGGCGACGAACCGGGACATCGCCGAGGCAGTGCTGTTCGCGCTGACGCGGCCGCGGCATGTAACCTTGTCGATCACCGTCGATGCCGACGAAGGCGGCCTCTATCCGTCTCCGGCTCGCTCCGCCTAGCGGCGGGGGCCTGTCAGAGACCGATCCGATACATTGCCGAACGCCCCAATGGCGTTCGGCGAAAATCAGGCATCGTTCGCCGAGATCCTTCAATCTCGATCGTCCACATATGCAGACGATAAGTCCAATTTAGGCCGACTACAGAGGCGCCGTCCACGTCGATATATCCATGACATCAACAATGGAGAAACGACATCATGCACAGTGTCTCTGAACCGATCTTCACCTCAGGCTTTCCACTCGGAAGTTCCGCCGGCCTGGTCACCGCCTTGGAATGGCTCGGCCAGCCCTATCGCCTCACCCGCGTCGACATGCTCGGGGAAATGCGCACCGACGCCTATGAGCGCTTCAACGGTCGGGTCGAAACGCCCGCTCTCGTGACCGACAAGGGCGACGTGCTGACCGAGACCATGGCGATCGCCTTATGGCTGGAGGGGCGCGATCAGGAGCGTCGCATCAGCTTCGCCCCGGGCACTTTCGAGGCGGACCGCATGCACCAGTTCATCGCCTTCCTCAACACCGGCTTTACCGGCGCGTTCTTCTCGATGTGGGTGGCGCTGGAATCCGAAGGCGCCACGGAGGAATACCGCGAAACCTTGCGCGCCTTCGGCCGCGAATTCGTCGCCAAGCGTCACAAGCAGCTCGAAGCGATGATGGGCGACAGCGATTACCTCATCGGCGACCGGCCGACGCTTGCCGATGCGGTCTTTGCCGGCGTGGCCCGCTGGGTCGATTTCCATGAGGCGATCGATCCGAAGGACTATGCGCGCAACTATCCGCGCATCCATGCGCTGCGCCAGCGCATCGAGGCCGATCCGGCCTTCCGCTTCGCAGTGGCGATCGAGGATGGCGAGCCTGTTACCGGCAGCGGTGCGATGAAGGGCCTCGTCCCGCTCGAGGATGTGTTGCGGATGACGGGCGCACTCCGCGCGTGATTTAAGAAAGTGAGGTGGCGCACCGGCAGGCGGTGCGCCACCTCAAACAGTTGGAGCGGCCAGCCGCCGCCGACATCACACCTCGAATACGTCGACGAACGATTCCGGGAAGCTTTGCCGGGCAACCTTCTCGTTGATGACGAGCAATGCTTCGTAGGACACGGGATCGAAATCCTTGTCGACCGGCAGCACCTCGCGTCCGAACAGGAGGTTCAGCCGGGCGGCATCGAGATTGCCGCGCTCGAATGGTTCCGCGCCGAAATGATGCCAGAGGGCGTGGAGGAAGGCCGCATCGATGCGGTGCGCCCCCGAGCCGGGCCGGGCATGGCGGGGCAACGCCTTGATCGGCGTTGCTCCCTTGGGGTTGGCCCGACGGATGACGAACTGGATGCCCGTGCCCGGCATGGCGTAGGGAAAACCCCGGTGTTTCGTCATATCAGCCAGCTTGGCCATTCTATTCTCCTTAGGCGGTCTGCTTCTCGACGATCTTGTCCTCAGTCTTCGTATCGAAGTCGGAAGCGTCGTGACGCTCATGCAATTGTTCGGACGGGTTGCCGCTCAAGCGGTTGACCATGCGGCCACGCTTGACGGCCGGCCGGGCGGCGATCTCGGCCGTCCAGCGCTGGACGTGCTCGTAGCTCTGAACCTCGAGGAAAGTACCGGCATCGCCATATACCTGCCCGAGCGCCAGATTGCCATACCAGGGCCAGGTGGCCATGTCGGCAATGGTGTATTCCGAGCCGGCGAGGAAGCGGTTCTCCGCGAGATGGCGATCGAGCACGTCGAGCTGGCGCTTCACCTCCATCGCGTAGCGGTCGATGGCGTATTTGATCTTCATCGGCGCATAGGCATAGAAATGGCCGAAGCCGCCGCCGAGGAACGGTGCCGAGCCCATCTGCCAGAACAGCCAGTTCAAGGTCTCTGTGCGGGCGCGAAGCTCGCTCGGCAAGAAGGCGCCGAATTTCTCGGCGAGATAGGTGAGGATCGAGGCCGATTCGAACACGCGCACCGGCGCGCCGCCGCCCTTGGGCGCATGGTCCATCAGCGCCGGGATCTTGGAGTTCGGGTTGACGTCGACGAAGCCAGAACCGAACTGGTCGCCGTCTCCGATCCGGATCGGCCAGGCATCGTATTCGGCGTCCTTATGGCCGGCCGCCAGCAGCTCTTCGAGCATGATCGTGACTTTCACGCCGTTCGGCGTCGCCAGCGAGTAAAGCTGCAACGGATGCTTGCCGACGGGCAGATCCTGATCGCGCGTCGCGCCGGCGGTCGGACGGTTAATGCTGGCAAACGCGCCGCCATTGCCCTTGTCCCAGGTCCAGACCTTGGGAACGTCATAGCCGGCGGGGAAATTGTCAGCGGGGGATTTTTCGGTCATCAAATCTGTCCTTGTCTTGGCGGAAACCTCGAACGTCGTGTTCGCTTATATAGGAAGTTTATCAAGCCACCACATCGACTTGGCTGCGAGGACGACCATGCTCAAAGGCCAGACGCTGGAGAATTTTTTTATCGAAGTTGGATGAGACCGGCATCCGTCGGCACGAAACCGCACCGGTCGACGTAGAATTCGCGCAGATGCGGGTCGAAGTCTACATGCAGCCATTCGCAGCCCGAGGCCTTGGCGTGCGTTACGGCCTCTTCGACGAGCAGCGTGGCGTAACCCTTACGCCTCAACGGTAGCGTCACCATCGTATCGAGCAGGAAAGCATGCACGCCACCGTCCCAGGCGACATTAACGAAGCCTGTCAGTGCGCCCGAGATCCGCATGGTGACCCAGCCGAGGCTGAAGCGGTTGACCTGGCTCCACCAGTCGTCATCGGTCAAGGCGTGCTCGAAGCATTCGGCGTGCAGGGTATTCAGTTCCTTGTTTTCAAATGCGCCGCGCCAGGCGAACGCGGGTACTTCAGTCGGATTCTCTACCGTCACGGTTCAACCTCAGAGTTTGCCGGGATCGATTTTGACCACCAGGGCTCGGCTGCCAGCAAGCGCGGCCGAGTTCTTGAAAAAAATCATGGGCCTCCCTTGATACCGGAAAACCGAGCTCCTATCTGCCGCCTAACCCGCTGGTCCGGGCCCCTCTGGCGAGAGCTTCGGCACTCTTGCGATGTCGGACCTTATTCCGACAACATGTGCCGATTGGGGACCCGTCTGTGGACTTTTCCTTCATGTCTGTAGTGTGGCTGGGAACGCCACTGTGGCTGTGGGCGAGCTTTTTCGCCCTCGTGATCGCTATCCTGTCGTTCGACCTTGGTATTCTCCATAAGGAGAACAAGGAGATCAACGTTGCCGAAAGCGTCAAGCTTTCCGCCTTCTATATCGCCCTCGGCCTGAGCTTCGGCGGCTTCGTCTGGTGGTATCTCGGTGCCGAGTCCGGCCTTGCCTATATGACCGGCTTCGTCGTCGAAAAGACCCTGGCGCTCGACAACGTCTTCGTCATCGCCCTCATCTTCTCCTTCTTCGCCGTCCCGCGCATCTACCAGCACCGCGTGCTCTTCTGGGGTATCCTTGGCGTTATCGTGCTGCGCGCGATCATGATCGGCGTCGGCGCGACGCTCGTCGCCGAATTCTCCTGGGTTCTCTATATTTTCGCTGCGTTCCTGGTCTTTACCGGCATCAAGATGCTGGTGATGAAGGAGGCCGAGCCCAACGTTTCGGACAACGCGCTCGTGCGCTTCATGCGCAGCCGTTTCAACGTCACCGAGGAACATCACGGCGAGCGCTTCTTCGTGAAGCTCGTCAACCCGAAGACCGGCAAGATGACCTGGTTCATCACGCCTCTTTTCATGGCGCTCGTCATGGTCGAGGTGGCCGACGTGATCTTCGCCGTCGACTCGGTTCCCGCGATCTTCGCGATCACCACGGACCCGTTCATCGTCTACACCTCGAACATCTTCGCTATCCTCGGCCTGCGCGCCCTCTACTTCGCGCTCGCTGCCATGATCCATCGCTTCCGCTACCTGAAGCCGGCGCTGGCCGTCGTCCTGATCTTCATCGGTTCGAAGATCTTCGTCGCCGATCTCCTGGGGCTAGAGAAGTTCCCCGCGGCCCTGTCGCTCGGTGTCACCTTCGCGATCATCGCTTCGGGTGTTGTCTGGAGCCTGGTCAAGACCAAGGAAGAGCAACTGCCGGCATAACGCCCGGGCTCATCCGACCGTGACGAGAAACGCGGCGGCCTTCGAAAGGGGGCCGCCGCGATCTTTTTGGCCTTGCCGAGCGTGGGGTTGACCCTCGCCCGGACGACCCGTCGGGTCGAGCCGTCCGGGCGAGGCATCACCCGATGATCGCCTTCGGTTCGAGGAAGGCGTCGAGGCCGAAGGGACCGAATTCGCGGCCGATGCCGGATTGCTTGAACCCGCCGAAGGGCGCTTGAGCGTCGGCCGGGGTTTCGTTGATCACCACGCGCCCCGCCTCCAATTGTCGGGCGATGCTGCGCATACGTTCGGCGTCGGTGCCAAGAACGTAGGACTGCAATCCGTATTCCGTGTCGTTGGCAATCGCGATCGCTTCCGCTTCCGTTTCGTAGGAAAGAACGCTGAGCACGGGGCCGAAGACTTCCTCGCGCGCAATCCGCATGTCGTTGGTCACACCGGAAAAGACGGTCGGGCGGACGAACCATCCCCGTTGCAGCCCTTCCGGCCGGCCTTCGCCGCCGACAAGAAGCGTCGCACCCTCTTCCTGCCCCAGGCGGATATAGGCCTGGACACGCTCCCACTGCCGGGCGCTCACCATCGGGCCGATGTCGGAGGCCGGATCGCTCGAAGGTCCGGGTCGCAGAGCGGAAACGGCGTGCGCAAGGCGCGATATCACCTCCGTATGTCTTCGCTTCGGAACAAGAAGCCGGGTTCCGGCGATGCAGGCCTGCCCGCTGTTGCGGAAGGCCGATGCCAGAACATGCGGGATCGCCCGGTCGAGGTCCGCGTCATCGAGCAGGATCTGCGGCCCTTTTCCGCCCAGTTCGAGCGTCACGCGCTTGAAGCTTTCCGCTGCATTGCGCAGGATCTCCCGACCGGTCGTGGTGGAGCCAGTGAAGGTGATCTTGGCGATGTCGGGATGCCGGCTGAGTTCCGCGCCGACCACGTGGCCGTAGCCGTTGACGACATTGAGGACGCCATCGGGCAGTCGCGCTTCGTGCAAGACTTCGAGCAGCACCTGGGTCTGGATAGCGCTCATCTCCGACGGCTTGATCACGATGGTCGTGCCGGCCGCGATCGCCGTGGCGAGTTTGGTGCAGATGAAGCCGATGTTGCTGTTCCAGGGTGTGATTGCCGCGGCCACGCCCACGGGTTCCATCACCACCTCCGCATTGCCGATACGACGGGTAAAGGCGTAGTCGGCCACGGTCCTTGCCGCGACGTCGAACACGTTCGCGGCGTGCGGCACGGAGAATGCGAGGAACGACTGCGGCGCGCCGTATTCGATGGTCATGGCCGCACGAAGCGCATCGGCGTTGGCGGCGACAGCCTTCGCCAGCGTTTGCAGCATGGCGATGCGTTCGGCCGGTGTCGTTTGCCGCATGGCCGGGAAGGCCCGTTTCGCGGCAGCAATGGCCGCGTGCGCATCCCGATTGTCGCCCAGCCGGACCTCGCCGATCTCTTCCTCCGTGGCGGGATTGAAAAGCGCGAAGCGCTCGTCGCCGTGAGGCGCAACGAAAGCGCCATCGACATATATCTGCTCAATGATCTTCATCGTCCGATTTCCTGTTGCGATGAAAAGGATATGCATCGGAACGATCGTCAGGATAAGATCATCAATCACAGACACTCTGATGAGGAAAATAGCGCAATGAAGGCGAGCCTGTCCGAACTGGAGGCGGTGGCGGCAATCGCGCGGCTCGGCGGCTTTCGGGCCGCTGCCCGGGAACTCGGGGTTTCGTCCTCGTCGTTGAGCCATGCGGTCCTGGCGCTGGAGGCGCGCCTCAATGTGCGCCTGTTCAACCGCACGACGCGATCGGTGGCGCTGACGACGGCAGGCGAGGCTTTCGTTGCCGAGATCCTGCCGGCTCTTGCCGCCATCGACGGCGCCGTCGAGCGGGCGACGGAGTCTCAGGCACGACCGAGCGGCATGCTGCGGCTCAACACCTCCCCGGGAGCGGCGAAGATGGTTTTGCGGCCGCTACTGATCGAGTATCTGAGGCGATATCCAGAGATGGCGCTGGAGGTTGCGACCGACAATGCGCTGGTGGATATCGTAGCGCTCGGTTTCGACGCCGGGTTTCGTCTCGCCGAGGCGGTTCCTCCGGATATGGTCGCCGTTCCGGTCGTGCCTCAGTCGCGCATGATCGTCGTGGGTTCGCCGGACTATTTTCGCGAAAGAGCGGTGCCGCTGCTGCCGGGCGATCTGAGGCAGCACGCCTGCATCCGGGCGCGCATGGCAAGTGGCAGGATCTATCACTGGGAGTTTTCCCGGCGCGGGGAAAGCGTCGAAATCGATGCGCCGGGACCGCTCATCCTCGACGACAGCGAACTCATGCTTCAGGCGGCTCTCGGCGGGGTGGGACTGGCCTATCTCTCCGATCATCACGTCCGCGACGACGTCGAGGCCGGGCGTCTGGTTCCGGTGCTGGAAGAGTGGACGCCGCCCTACGATGGGCTATGTCTCTATTTTCCTGGCCGCCGGCACGTACCGGCGAAATTGCGTGCCCTGATCGATCTGGTCCGGGAACTGCGTTCCGGCGGCCCCCGCGCGCCCGCTCACACCCCGCATTCGCCAGCCTTGAAATTTTAACATGAGTATTACAGACAAGTTTATTTCTGCGTGCTAAGAGACACGGCGCTCGATTGGTCCCTTGGCCATAGATCGCCTCTCGGCAGGGGTGCGCACGCCGCGCCAAATCGAAATTATATGATCGGATCAGACACAGTGGTCGACATCGATACGCGCCATCAGGTCTATTTCGCCAACCGTACTGCCCTGGTCGCCTATGCCACGCGGATCGTCGGATCGCGGGAAACGGCCGAAGATATCGTGCAGGAGGCCTTCATTCGATTTGCGCCGGCAAACACCGGCAATCCGCCTTCTGCCGGACCGTCCGGGCTTTCGCTCGCGTATCTCTACAAGATCGTCCGCAACCTGTCCCTCGACCTCTTGAAGCGCCGCAAGATCGAAGCGCGGGAAGAGCAGAGCGAGCCGCCGTTCTGGTCGATGCCGATCGAGGTGCCGACGCCCGAGGACATCATTCTCGTCAGCGACGAAATCAGACGCATCTCCGGCATTCTCGAAGACCTTCCCGAGGAAGTGCGGGTCGCGCTCGAGATGCACCGTTTCGGCGGCTACACCCTCGAAGAGATCGCCGCCCATCTCGACATCTCCGTCGCGACGGCGCACCGCCACGTGCGCGCCGCCATGATGCGGGTTGCGACAACGCTTGCGGGTGGGGCCTCCTAGAATTTCAGGGGTCCCCGTGTGAAAAAAAATCGGGTGCTGGTCGTCTTTATGACAGAGCGAAAGTACCACGGAAGCGTCCCGCTTCCCGGTGACGCCGCTTGACGGGGTTGGGGGCTACAGAAACAAAGTGCTAGGGCGTCGAACATCCAAGCGGCAGGCAGGGCTTTGACCAAGGACAACCACATATCGGAGGCGCTGCTCGAAGAGGCCATGGATTGGTTCCTCGAGCTGAAGGCGCGCCCGAACTGTCGCGACACGCAAGCCCGGTTCCGCGCCTGGCTGGGCCAGTCGGAATTGCATGGCCAAGCCTGGCAGACGGCGTTGCGGACCTGGCAGCTGCTCGGTGAGGTGCCGCCGGTGCACGAGCATCTATGGCGTGGGGCAAGGCCGTCCGTTTTCGTCGAGCCACCGGTCCGCCAACGTCGCCGGATGGGAACGGGCGGCTTGGTCGCCGGCGTGGCGCTGGCGCTTGCTGCCTGCCTCGTCCTCTTCGTCTCCCTGCCGTCGCTTCTCGTGTGGTGGCAGGCCGATCACGTGACCGAGACGGCGCAAAACAGGACGATTACGCTTGCGGACGGGACGATCATCGAAATGGGCGGCGGCAGCGCCATCGCCACCGACATCAGCGCCGGCACCCGCCATGTCAGGCTGCTGAAGGGCGAAGCCTATTTCAACGTCGCCCGCGATCCCTCGCGTCCCTTTGTCGTTGAGGCGGGTGGCGTCGAGGTGTCCGTGCTGGGGACTGCGTTTGATGTGCAGCTGGCGAGCACGGAGACGACCGTCGAGCTGGCGCACGGCACGGTGGCCGTCTCCTATAGTGCAAACGCGCACAAGCAGAATTTCGAACTGGCCCCGGGAGAAATGGCGACGGTGAGCCATGCGACCGGCGCAGTCTTGCGAAGCGCGATCGCGGCGGATGATATCGGCGCCTGGCGAAGCGGCAGGATGTTCGTCAATGATGTCACGGTCGCCGCTGCCGCCGAGCGGCTGCAGCGCTACCATTCCGCCTGGATTTCCATTCCGCAGCCGGATCTGGCAGGGCGGCGTGTAACCGGCGTCTACGATCTGAAGGATCCGGATCGGGCGCTCCAGGCGCTGGTGCAGCCTTTCGGCGGCAAGGTACGCGAGGTGACCCCCTATGGCCGCATCCTGACGCGGTTTTAATTGGAGTAAAAAAATCAGGAAAAAATCGCGCGCCGGTGAAAAAAAATCCGGGGCCGGTCGTCTTTGGTTGGAAACGCGCGCCCGCAAGGCCGCGTGGAATGCCGAGACGGGGGTAAAATGCGTTCGCCGAAATGCCGCAAGGGACATCTGAAATTCGATACGGGACGTCGCCGTGAAAGACGGCGCCTGCTGACGACGACGGCGATCGCCGCGTTTTCCTCCCTCGCGCTGATGCCCGTTTCCACGGCCTCCGCCCAGCAGACCACGTCGCGCGTCAGCAACGCCCGCAGCTTCGACATCCCGTCGCAGCCGCTTTCCACCGCGCTCAACGCCTTCGGGCGGCAGTCCGGCCTGCAGGTGACCCTGGCGGCTTCCACCTCGCAGGGGCTTCGCTCGGCGACGGTCAGCGGAACGATGACGGCGGACCAGGCGCTTGCCCGGCTTTTGTCGGGCACCGGCATTTCCTACAGGATATCGGGCGGCACCGCGCTGGTCGGCTCGGCCGTGTCGGCGGGTAGCAGCGCTGCTGTCGCTGCGGACGGAGCAACGGTGCTCGATCCGATTTCGGCCTTCGGTGCCGGGCCGCTCGGCGCCGGCGAGATCGTCATCTCGTCGGAAGACCTGAAGCGCAAGAACCCCGCCAACATTGCCGACGTGTTTTCCGGCGAGCCCGGCATTTCGGTCGGCAGCTCGTTGCCGATGTCGCAGAAGGTCTACGTCCACGGCATCGAGGAAACCAGCCTCGCCGTGACGATGGACGGCGGCCGACAGAACAACAAGGTCTTCCACCACAACGGCACCAACCTCATTGACCCCGGCCTGCTGAAGGCCGTCAACGTCGATGCCGGCGTTGCGCCGGCCGATGCCGGTCCCGGGGCGCTTGCCGGCGCGATTGCTTACGAGACGATCGACGCGCGCGATCTGCTCGATGGCGACGGCTTCGGCGGCTTTGTCACGTCGAGCTACAATTTCAACAGCGACACGGTGACGACCGGGATCTCCGCATACGGCATGCGCGACGGGCTCGAGTTTCTCGGCTACTTCAATTTCGGCAACGGCAACGATTTCACCGCCGGCAACGGGCAGGACGTGGAAGGCACCTCGACAGACGTGTTGAGCGGGCTTGGCAAGCTTGCCTACGAGTTCGACAGCGGCGACCGTTTCGAGATCAGCCACGACCGCATTCGCGACGACGCGCCGCGTCCGTTTCGCGCTAATATCGGCTTTATCGACGGACGCCCACCATGGGAGCCGCGCGTGCGCGACTACATGCTCGACCGGCAGAACACGGTGTTTACCTATACCGACAGCACGCCGGAGGGCTGGTGGGATCCAACGCTGATGCTCGCCTACTCCAGGACGGAGGTCGAAATTCCGATCATCCTGCCGCCGCGCCTCAACATTCCGCCCTATCCCGCCACCGGCACCACGAGCAGCTTCAACGGCAAGTTCGAGAACAAGTTCTCGTTCGACATGGGTAGCGTCATTGCCGGCGTTGACTTTTATGACGACAAGGCTGACCTCGACGACATGTTCGATGCCAGCACCGAGAAGGCGCGCAATGTCGGCATCTATGCCCAGGCCCGGCTCGAGCCCTGGGAGAGAACGCGGCTCTCCTTCGGTGCGCGCGGCGACACGCAGCAGTTTACCGGGACGACGGGAGAAGAGTGGAACAATTCGGGCCTCAGCGGCAACGTCTCGGGCGAGTACGACCTCATCGAGGACCTGCTGACCGCCAAGGCGGGCTATTCGCACGTCTGGGCAGGCATTCCGCTCGCCGAAAACTTCATCATGAATCCCAACTGGAACTATGGCAGCGGTCCGAAGCCGGTGACGGCGGACAACTATATCCTGGGCCTGGAGGCGAACTACAACGACTTCACCGTCGAGGGCAGCGTCTTCCAGACCGATATCGATGACGCGCGCACGCCGCGTTATGCGGTCACGCGCGGGATCGAAGCGCATGACGTCCGCTCGCGCGGCTTCGAGATCGGCGCCGGCTACAGCTGGGGCGATGGCTTTTTCAAGGTGAAATACGCCAATATCGACGTCGAGATCGACGGCAAGCCTGCCGATTCTGATCTCGGCACCTATCTGGCCGCGCCGGCCGGCCAGATCATCACGCTGCAAGCGGTCCACACGCTGACGGACTGGGGCGTCACTTTCGGGGCCGACGCGGAAATTGCGCTCGACTACGACGACGTTGCCGACGGCAGCAAGCCCTTCGAGGGCTACCAGGTCTTCAACGCCTTTGTCGAATACGTGCCGCCGGAGCGACCGAACCTGTTGCTGCGCGCCGAACTGAAGAACATTTTCGACGAAACCTATTCGGACCGGGCGACCTACGGTCAGGAGTTCGGAACGGTGACGCCGCTCTACGAGCCGGGCCGTTCCTTCATCCTGACCGCCAAGGCGACTTTCTAGGGCGTCCGCGACCGCAACGGCCGCCGCCTCCAGGTGGCCGTTGCCTCAACAAGCGGAGGCGGCCACCCAAGCGCCGCCCACGCAAGCGAAAGCCGAAACAGGAGTTCCAGATGCAAGAAGCCACCACCCATTTTGCGACGGAAGACGGCCAGAAATACCTGACGCAGCTCTGCAAGCATTTCGCCCACAAGGTCGACGTCGAACAGGAGGGCCCGCGCGCCGAGCTCAGGTTTTCCTGCGGCACCGGCTACCTCCATGCCACATCAGAAGGCTTGAGCATCCGCGCCCGCTCACCCGATGACGCCAACCTTGCGGACACGAAATCGGTGATCGAAAGCCATCTTCTGCGCTTCGCGTTCCGGGAAGAGCCCGATCCGCTTGCCTGGCAGCCCGCCGGCTAAGCGAACCGCTCGCAAGCTAGTTCCGACAAGAAAATTCAATGTGTTGGTCGAAAGCGCCCAACGCAATTGCGCGGCTATGCGTGTCGCGTGCCGAGGATCAGGATGCAATCGTCTAGGCAAATAGCAGAAATCGCCACCTTTCAAAGCTTCGCAAACTGCTACCTGCGCGAAGTCAATCCGGGCATCCGGGCCATGCATCGCGCCGCAGGCGGCGCCGTCGATTGCGTGGAATGGTCTCTTCCCAGGCAGCAGATGATCCTGCGCGCCGAGGTGACGTCGCCGTCGCTCTGCGGCCCACACCATTTCGGCAGGGTCTGGGGCAGGGGCGTGTCCGACGCCACCTGGCGCCAGATTGAACTGATATCGGCCCTCCATATCCTGGTGCACGAATGCTACCGCCAGGTCGACGAGGCCAAGGCCGACGTTTTGCGCGGCTTCGAGCTCGAACTCTTGATGCGCGTGCTCGAAAGCTACCAGCAGACGGCGCTCTACATCGACAGGGCCGCGCCGGAGCCGGCGGACGGCGACCATTTCATCGAAGCGGAGCAGTCACTCGTCTTTGGCCATTGGCAGCACCCGACGCCGAAGAGCCGCCAGGGCATGACCTATTGGCAGCAGGAAAGCTACGCGCCGGAACTGGGCGGCCAGTTCAAACTGAACTACTTCGCGGCAAAACGCGGCGATATCAGGCACGATTGCGCGCGCGCGGTTGCAGCGCCCGAGATCGTGCGGTCCCTCGTCGGGCCGGATGCCAACGGGATCGCGCTCGGCGACGACGATTATCTGTTGCCAATGCATCCGCTTCAGGCTGAAGCCCTGCTGCTTGATCCCGATATCCGCGGCATGCTGGGGGAGGGGCGGCTGCGGCATCTCGGCCCCGCCGGCCCGGCCTTTACCGCGACCTCGTCGGTGCGCACGGTTTACGGCGCCGATGCCGGCTGGATGCTTAAATTTTCCCTGCCCGTGCGCATCACCAACTCCGTGCGTCTCAATCGTCGTCAGGAGCTCGAAGCGGGTGTCGCAATGGCGAAGCTGATTGACCGGATCGGTTTTGCCGAACGCTCGCGAAACTTCCGCATCATTCAAGACCCCGCCTATATCACGCTCGAGCTGCCGGGACGCAGCGAGAGCGGCTTTGAAGTCATCCTGCGGGAGAACCCATTTGCGGACGGCGGCGGGCGGGGCGTCGTCACCGTCGCGGCCCTGACGGCCGATCCGCTACCGGGGCTGGTTTCGCGCCTCGAACGGCTGGTTCGGACGGTCGCCGCCCGCACGGGCGAGAGCCTGCTCGATGCGACGCACCTCTGGTTTCGCCGGTATCTCGATTGCGCCGTCGAGCCGCTGATCCGCCTCTATGACGACTACGGTATAGCGCTCGAAGCCCACCAGCAAAACAGCCTGCTGGACGTCGGCACCGGCTATCCGTCCGTCAGCTACTATCGGGACAATCAGGGCTTCTATCTCTCGGAGCGGTACCGCAGCCTGATTGCCGGCCATGTGCCCGAGACGCAAACGATCGCGTCCCTCTATTTTGCCGAGAGCGAAATTCGGGATCGCTTCGCCTATTACCTGATCGTCAATCAGGTCTTCTCGGTGATCAGCCGCATGGGCCATGACGGGCTCTGCGATGAGAGCCTGCTCCTGCGCGAACTGCGCGCGCATCTCGAGCGCTATGCCACCCGAATGAGTGGCGCCGGGCGTGACTTTGCCCGTCACGTGCTCGACATGCCGACGATCGTCTCCAAGGCCAACCTGACGACGCGTCTCTACGACGTCGACGAACTGCAATCCAGCAACGCGCCGTCCCTTTATCGCCCCGTGCCGAACCCGCTGAGGGCGCCGGCTGTTCTGACTGCGCCGAGGACCGACCATGCCATTGCCTCTTGATCTCAAGGGCCGCCCGGACGAGCGGGTGCTTCGCCAGCTCGTTGCCGCGCTGCTGTTCGAAGGTATCGTTGAGGCCAGCGAGCACACGGATGGGGATGTCACCACCTTCCACTGGTCGATCGGCGGCCGGCAGTTCCGCTGCCACGGCGCCATCGGCCCCTTTGGCCGGCTCCGTCTGGCTGCCGGATCGGTAGAGATGCGCGATGATGCGGACGGCTGGGTCGTGCCGCCGCTGGCGCAGCTGGTATCCGTCCTGCCGGGCAGCGGACCGACGCGCGGAAAGCTGCTCAACGAACTCACGCAGACGATCGCCTTCAGCGCCTGGAACGAGCGTCAGGTACCGGCGCGGCTGCGCCGCGCTTTGTCATTTGCGGAGTTGGAGGGAGCGCTTGAGGAGGGCCATCCCTATCATCCCTGCTACAAGGCGCGTACCGGCTTTTCCGTCGCCGACCATGCAGCCTATGGGCCCGAAATGGGAGGAGCGTTCCAGCTCGTCTGGCTTCTGGTGGCGCGCAAGCATCTTCGCTGCGCGATCCCCGGTGACGAGGATGCTTTCTGGGAAGCGGAACTGGGGGAGGAAACCTGGTCCGAACTCCGGGCGAAGCGGCAGGAGCGCGGTCTTTCGCCTGATGCGTTCGGTCTCGTACCGCTGCATCCCTGGCAATGGCGCGAACTCCGTGAGAGACAGCTTTCTGGCTGGATCGCCGCGGGCGAAGCCCTTTGCCTCGGCCCGGCGGGGGACGGATACACGGCGACGCAGTCGGTCCGATCCCTGTTGAACCGGGACCGACCGTTGGCCGCGAGCGTCAAGCTGCCGCTCAACATCGTCAACACCTCGTCGCGCCGTACCCTTGAGCCGCATTCGGTCTGCACGGCGCCGGTGATCTCGCGCTGGATCGCCGAGATGGTTGCCGGAGATCCGGCCTTTCGCGACCGCTATCCGCTCACCGTCCTGCAGGAATATGCCGGCATCATAGCCGACAGCGACGGCCCTTTGGCCGGACAGGTCGCAGCCATCTGGCGCGAGAACGCGGAAGCGACGCTTGGCTCCGGCGAGGCCGTCATTCCCTTCAACGCGCTGATGATGGTCGAAGCGGACGGGCGTGCCTTCGCCGACGACTGGATCCAGCGCTTCGGCTTGATGCCCTGGATCAACCGCCTGATTGAAGTCGCGGTCCTGCCTGTCTGGCACCTGCTGGTGCACCATGGGCTTGCGGTAGAAGCGCACGGGCAGAACATGCTGCTCGTCCATCGCGATGGCTGGCCGGCCCGGCTGATCCTGCGCGATTTTCACGAGAGCATCGAGTTTTCGCCGGGCTTTCTGCGCGCGCCGGAAAAGGCGCCGGATTTCCTGTCGCTCGAGCCGATCTACCGGGAGGCGGAGCCCGACCAGTTCTATTGGACGGACAACCTGGATTCGCTGCGCGAATTGGTGATGGACACGCTGTTCGTCTACAATTTGAGTGAGATCTCCCACCTTCTCGACCACTGCTACAACCTGCCGGAAACGCTCTTCTGGCAGCGCGTTCAAACCGTGCTTGCCGCCTACGAGGCGGAGCACGGCGCGACGGAGCGGCTGGCGCAGCTCGGCTGCGACCAGCCCCGCATCCTGACCGAATCCCTGATGACGAGGAAGCTGCTCGCGCTCAAGCCGGAATACCACCACGAGGTGGCAAACGCCTTGGCCGCAAGGATGCTTCAACGAAGGAGAAAGCCATGATCCGTATTGACGACAGGCTCTATGACGAGGCCTATTTCAGCGCCAGATCGGCCGAACTCGCAGCCGAGATCGGCCTTGGCGCACAGGACACCGGCCGCTACGCCGTCTGCTTCTCGGAGACGGTCGATTGGCTGGCTCTGTTCTTTGCCATCCGCAAGGCGGGCGCGAGCGTGCTGCCGATCCATCCGGGCACACCCTATCCGGCCGCGCGCAAGCTCGCGATCGGCGCCGGCTGCGACCGGCTGTTCTACAACAGCCTGACGGCCGAAGTTCTCGAACCATCCGACCTGCTTTCGGCTGAGGGCACGCTGTTGCAGATGAGCTCCGGAACGACGGGCGCGCCGAAATGCGTGGCGCGCAACTGGACGGAAATCGATGCCGAGATCGAAAGCTATGTCGCCACCTTCCGCGAACCGGAGGACATGACGCCGGTCGTCGCCTGCCCGACCACCCATTCCTACGGGCTGATCTGCGGCATCCTGGTGGCGCTGAAGCGTGGGCAGACGCCGGTCATCGTCAACACCGCGAACCCGAAATATCTCCTGAAGGTGCTGCGCGAGATCGAACGGCCGCTGCTCTATTCCTCGCCGGCGATCCTGCACACGCTGGCGCGGCTGACGCCCGCGGGCGAACAGATCCACGCAACGATGACGTCGGGCACGCTGCTTCCCGATCCGTGGTTTGCCGACATTCGCGCCAAGAGCCGGTTCATGTTCCAGCAATATGGCTGCTCGGAATCCGGCTGCATCGCCATCAATCCGGATGTGACTTCCGCCGGTGACATGGGCTTCGTCCTGCCGCATCTGATCGCCGCCACCGGCAACACCGCCGAGGACGCGGGTGAGATCGTCGTTAGCAACGGCGACGGCGCGCCGATCCACACGCGTGACCTCGGCTACCGGCGCGCCGACGGCATGCTGGTCTTCGTTTCCCGCCTGGACGACATGATCAACGTCTCCGGCCTCAACGTCTATCCGAAAGACGTGGAGGATGCCGTCATGGCGATGCCGGCGGTCACCGACGCCGTGGCCTTCCGCAAGGCCGATCGTTTTGCCGGCGAGCGCGTGGCGCTGCTCTTTAGCGCCGAGGCGCCGGTGGCGCCGCAGGCCGTGCGCGAATGGTGCAGCCGACACCTCGCATCTCACCAGTTGCCGATGGAAATCCTGCAGATCGATGCAGTTCCGCGCCAGGCGAACGGCAAAATCAGCCGCCGCGATGTCGCGGCCCGTCATCTGGCAGGCGAATTCAACAAACCGATTGCGGGAGCCGCATCATGACCGAAAGCGAAGTTCTGGCGGCGATCGAGGCCGTCCTGACCGACAAAATGGCGCATGGACATATGGACGGCTTCGGCCTCGATGCCCGTCTCAACGAAGATCTCTATCTCGACTCCGTGCTGATCCTCGAAATCTTCCTCAATCTCGAGCTCGAATACGGGTTGTCGGTGCCGGAAGAGGCGATCGCAAAACGGGAGATCGAAACGGTCGCCGATCTCGTCGCGCTCTATGTGCCGAAGCCGACCGCCGCCATCGTGCCCGCCTTTCCGCTCACCGGCGGGACGACCGACGAGGGGGTGCACGGCGAGGCCTATTACGACATCAAGGTCCATTGCTTCGTCAGTTGCGTCTCGGACGGCCTGAAGCGAAACGGGCTCGATCAGCGGCCGTTCTATTTCGGTGTCTGGGACGCGAAGTTCGCGGTCAGCGAGCGTTTCGAGCTTCTCTATCATGCGCCCGATATCACCCAGGAATTCTTCCGTGGCTGGTTCGAGCGGCTTTACGGCGTTTCCGTCGTCGAGTGGTACGATCCGCAGCGCACCAAGCTCGACAACCTCGCAGTGCTGCTCGGGCTGATGAAACAGCGCGGCGAAACCGGCTCGGTCATGGTCATGCTCGACATGTTCCACCTGCCGGAGCGGGAGAACAAGTTCAACCAGAACCCCTTCCCGCACTATCTGATGCTGCAGGAAACGCCCGATCCCGACAAATGGTTCGTGCACGACCCCGACTATCGCTGGGAGGGCGAGATTGCCCGCGAGAAGGTCGTTCACGCCATCATGCAGCCTACTGTCGGCGGCGGTTATGTCTTCGACAATGCCGAGGCGCGCGCGCCGTTTGCCGAAGATCTGAGGGCCTATTTCGAGGCCTGCTTCGTCCGGGACCGCAATCCGCTGGTCGATGCCGTCAGAGCGATAGTCGCCGCGCATCTCGACGGGACGAACGGTGTCGCACTCACTGATCTCGGCGCCGCGGTGCGGGAACTGCCTGTTATCACCGTCCGAAAATACGCCTATGAGCACGGCTTTGCCTTCTACTGGCGGGCGCTGAAGTTGCCGGCCGCCGAGTTCGAGGGCTGGTGCGGGGAGATCGAGGCGCTGGTTCAGTCGCTGAAGACGCTGCACTACGCCTGCATGAAGCTCGCCCAGACAGGCGATCGCTCGCTGTTGGGCGCCGTCATCGAGCGTCTCGACGAAGCCGACCGGCTGGAGACGAAGCTGAAGGTCAAGCTCGCAGAGGTCTTCGATCTCTGGTGCGATCTTGCCATCCCCCAGGAAATCCGTCCCTTGAAGAGAATTGCGCGATGAGAGTTTCGCTCTGCACCATCACTTTCCGCCACCATCTGATCTCGCTCGACGAGATCGCCGCCTGGGCCGAGGCCAACGACTTCCAGGGTATCGAACTCTGGGGCGCGCATGCGCGCAACCTCTCGCCGCGCGCGGATCGCAACGCCGAATGGCTCGACGGCTACGGCCTCTCGGTGCCGATGATCAGCGATTACCTGCCGCTCGACGGTGACGTGGAAGCGCTGCGGCACAAGGCGGTCGAGCTTTGCCGACTGGCGCGCCGGTGGCGCACCCGCAAGATCCGCACCTTCGCGGGAAGCCGTGGCAGCCTTGACGTCAGCGCTGACGAGCGGCGGGAGATTGTCGAGCGCCTGAAGGAGATCTGCACCATTACCGCAAGCTACGGCATCCAGCTGCTTGTCGAAACGCATCCGAAGACGCTCGCCGACACGGCGGCCTCGACGATGCGGCTCATCGAAGAGGTGGACCATCCCTCCTTCGCCATCAATTTCGACACGCTGCATGTTTGGGAAGGCGGCGACGACCCGGTCGCCGTGCACCGTGCGATGAAACCGCACATTCGCCACTACCACCTGAAGAACATCGTCGGCCGGGCAGAACTTTCCGTCTTCGAGCCGGCCAATGTCTATGCCGCCGCCGGCAGCCGGCGCGGGATGACGCGGCTCTTCGAAGGCGCCGTCGACTACGACCGTTTCCTCTCGGAAATTGCAGGTGACCCGCAGGCCGATGCGTCGCTGGAATGGTTCGGCAACGATTGCTTCGAGACCCTGCGTCGCGATCGCAGGCAGGTCCGCGAGGCGGTTGACGGGACCGAGCCGAACCGCCGGGCCGCCGGCCAATAGGCGTTACGCATCATGATGGCCCGGACGTCTGCGCGCCGGCTCGTGTCGGCTCGGGGCCTATTGTGTCTGAAGCCTGTAGATCTCGGTCTCTTCGCTTCGGCCGGCCAGACAATGTTTGCCGAGCTGGGCGAGATCGGAGCGATCGTCATCAGCCACCAGACCGAAGGTTTCGCCGCTCAGGAGGATCATTACCTCTTCACTTGGCGCGATCGATTTGCCGAGCTGCTCCAGCCGGTTGCAGGCGTTCACCGTGTCGCCGACGATCGTATAGGCCGACCGACCGGTCATGCCGATATTGCCGGCAACGACCGACCCGGAATGGATGCCGATGCGCACCCTGAGGGGCGGCAGGCCCTTTAGGCGTCGCTCGGCGTTGTCGCTGGCGATCGATTTGGCGATCGCCCGCGCTGCCCGGATTGCCCGATCTGCATGGTCCATTTGCGCGTCGGGTGCGCCCCAGAAGGCCATGACGCAATCACCGATGAACTTGTCGATGGTGCCGCCTTCGCTTTCGATGCAGTGGCCGAGCAGGTCGAAGTGGCTGTTGAGCAGTGCCGCCACGTCGCCGGCGCTGGTCTTTTCTGCCGTCGCGGTGAAATCGACCACATCGGTGAACATGATGGTGACGGTGCGCTGGGTGGATGCCAGGTCCTCACGACCGATCAAGTGGCGCACGAGCTTCTTCGGCACATAGGTCTCAAGCCAGCGCAGCCCAGTCAGCATCGTGTTGTAGGCCTTAGCCTGCTCGTCGAGTTCGGTGAAGAGGCTGCCGGGAAGCGGCCGCAGAGCGGCAAAATCGAGCATGCCGACGGCACGGACCTCACGCGCCATGCTGGTGACCGGGCGAACGATCAGGCGACCGACAACCCACGCGATGACGATCGCGACGAACAGCACCGCGAGGCCGGCAATGCCGGCCCGCAGCAGGTCCCACACCGGCTTCTCGACCGCTTCGATCGGAACCTCGACACCGATAATGAGCGGAGAGGGAGCGTAGCCGCGGATCTCGCGCGTCAGGACGACCCGTCCGTCGTCCCCGAGCTTGACCGCGCGTATCTCCATGTCCGAATCGTCGAAGGTCTCGGCCGGTTCTTTCCACAGTGCGGCGAGAAAAGGGTCGCCCAGTTCGTCGAGCTTCGGCAACCGATGCTCCGCCGAAAGGAGCGGATGTCCCGCGGCCATCAGCGGATGGGCGAGAACCTGGTCGCGGCCGTAGAGGACGAAGGGCGTCGCCCCCGGGTTCGAGACGGCAATCTGGCGCAGGAAGTCGGACATGGTGTCGACCGTTATCGTGGCACGGAAAACGCCGGCAAATTCACCGTTGTGGTTTGCCGGTTGCTGCAAATTCGTGACTGACGTGCGTATCGCCGGATCGGGTACGAAATAGACGGGCCCCCAGTGAGGCGTGCCGCTGCGCCGCGCTTCCTCGATCTCCGCGCGCTCGTTGTCGCTCGTGACCTGGTCGGTATAGGAAAAGACACCCTTTGGACCCTGCGTAACGCCGATGATATCGCCGTTGGGCTTCACGAAAGAGAGTACTCGAACTTGCGGCGTTGCCGCCAGAGCGCCCGTCATCACGCGTTCGAACTTCGGCGAATCCTTCGGGTCGAGGCGGCCGGCACCGACCTCTCGCGCCAGAAAGGCGAGCTGATCCTCCACAGGCGAGAAGCGGCTGCCGATTTGCGTCTGCACCGCCTCCAGGCCGAGATGCGCCGATTGCACGAGCAGGTCGCGGGTCGTGCCCGCTGACATGAACCAGACGACCGAGAGGATGACGGCTGCGGTCAGGGCGACCAGGGCTGCCATCACGATCGCCAGGGTGCGCGACAGGGAGATGGTTCGGTTGGGTTTTTCGGCGTTAGTCGCCTTGGTCGTCTGCACCAGCATGCCTCATGTTGCAGCAGGTGCTCGCCATTCGCGCGGCCCCGCAAGGAATGCACCCTCTTCTAGCTGTTTTGGGCTTTTTTCCAAGCGTGCGCCGGCCTTTCCCGTTCTGCGTCAATCTGTCCCTTGCAGCCGCCGGCTGATCGGCTCGAACTCCGGGGTCGCCTTGCGCGGCGTCGTGTCGCGCTCGTTGGCCTCCATCTGCTGCCAGTATTTCCAGCCGACCTTTTTCGCGCCGAGCTCGTAGTCCATGCCGTCCCAGGCATCCTCGCGGAAACTGTAGAAGGCCCAGTGCAGATCGTCCCTGTCGAGCGCGGTCAACACGTCCTCGAGATAGGTCTTGCAGCCGGACCAGAGGCGCATGCAGCCGAACTCGCCGGCAACCAGCCGATTGAGCGGCACGCCCTTGTCTTTTGCCCATCGCACCGGCTCTGCAAGATAGGCTTCGACCCGGGCCCTGTCCCACGTCTCCTCGCCGTCGCCGAAGGGCACCTTGCCGGGGTAGGCGTAGGGCTTGTCGCGCTTCATGTTCGGTGCGCTGGTCGCGGCATAGGGCTCATACATGTGGAAGCTGTAGAGCACCTTCTGGTCGGTGAGCGCTGCCGGCCAATAGGAAAAGGCGTCGGCAGCCGCATACCAGCCGGCATCCGCCATGATGGGCGTTGCCGGGTCGACCGCCCGGATGGCGGCGATTACCGTCTTGTAGAAGGCCCTGAGGTCCGAGGCGCTGCCCGCCTGGTCGCCGTACCAGGCTTGCATCGTCTTTCGGTCGGCATGTTCGGCAAGGCCGTTCCTCTTTTCAGGCGCCGGCTCGTTGACGATGTTGTAGGCGGCGACCGCGGGATGATCCTTCAGCGCGCGGGCCAGATCCTGCCAGAAGGCTGCTGCCTGGCCCCACCAGATCTTGTCCTGCCAGAGACGGCCGTCGAACCGGTTGCCGTTGTTCTGCGCCCAGCGCATGCCGGGCAGCGACAGCGGCGCGATGACGACCTTGAGGCCCGCCTTGTCGGCCCGGTCGAGGGTCTCCTTCAGCGTCTTGAGGTCTGCCGCCGGTATGCCTTCGTATTTGTCGGCGTCGCCGATCAGATAGTCGCGCTTGGCCGGCTCCCACTTGTCGTAGGACAGGCGCACCCAGGTGGCGCCGTAGCCGGCCAAGGCCCTGAAATAGGCGTCGTCCGGGGGCAGCCGGTTGAAGCTGTTGCCGCCATGCTGCGGCTTATCCCAGAAGGTGATGAGATCGGCGGCACTGGCGGAGCCCGCAAGGCTGCAAGCGAGGAGGGCGGAGGCAATCAGGCGCATTCGGTCGGTCCTTCTGGAGTTCTTGGCCTTCGCGGCTCTTGGTTTGGCGCGGCCAACCTACCGGCGGATCGTTTCGCTGAAGTTCCCTGGGGAACAGCGTCAGGGTTCAAAGCGAGTTTGCGAAACCCATTGGCGGTGACTGATGCCGAGCGGTTTCGTTCTTCGCGAGAAAAAGGCCTCGCAGCGGATCAGTGATCCGCTGCGAGGCCCGCTTGCCTGGATATCTTCGCGATCAGTCGGAAAGCGCTGTCGCCGCCTTCTCAATCAGTTCGGCGACGGCGGCCGGCTGGGACAGAAAGACCGCATGACTTACCTTGACCTCGACCGTATCGCTGCCGGCACGCTTGGCCATCGTCCGCATCAGGTCCGGATGAATGGCCCGGTCTTCGGTCGCAATCAGCGCCCAGCTCTTCTTGCCCTTCCAGGCCGGTGCCGTGATCTTCGTCTCGAAGGCAGATTTTGCCGGGAAGACCTGGGAATGAGCCATGAAACGGGCTTCTACCTCGGGAACGTCGGCGGCGAAGTCCGCGGCGAAGACTTCCGGATCGAGATAGAGATATCCGTCGTCCGTTGCCGCGATGCCCTTGGTTGCAGCCGGCTTCCTGGCTGCCAGGTCAAGCAGAGTTTCGCCAGCATCCGGCTGAAAGGCTGCGACATAGACGAGGCCGGCGACGTTTTCGGAAGTCCCGGCTTCGGTGACGATCATGCCGCCATAGCTGTGGCCAACGAGGACCGATGGGCCGTCCTGAAGGTCGAGGATGCGTTTGGTTGCCGCGACATCGTCGCCAAGCGAGGTCATCGGCGGTTGGACGACCGTGACGGTGAAGCCTTTGGTGGTCAAAAGGTCGAAGACCTTGCGCCAGCTCGAGCCGTCGGCGAGTGCGCCGTGCACGATGACGACATTCTTGACGGGTTCGGCCAGGGCATGCCCAAGCGGGGCCGCCGCCAAAGCCAGGAGTGTGGCAGCCAGGATTCTCATCTTTCGCATTCTTAGGTCCTTTCCTTGAGAGCGGAGTGATTGTTCCCCGACAAGCGGCGTCTTCTTCGGGTGACGCTTCTGGATTTTGGAAGGCGCACGCATGCTCTGGCCGCGGGGTCCGCGGCGCATGATGGTGCGTCTTCGATAGTTCGGACGGCGATTGCCGAACTATGGTAAGAGGAGAGCCGCTTGTCCGGCAGCGGTTCGCCGGCCTGCCGTCAGCGCCATTGCGGATGCCGCGAGCGCGTTGCGGTCGAGCCGGAAGTGGCGGTAGAGATCGCCGATCGTGCCGGTCTGGCCGAAATGTTCCACGCCGTGCGCGATGGTGCGGTGGCCGGCGACGGCACCGAGCCACGAGAGCGCTGCCGGATGGCCATCGAGCACGGTGACGATCGCGCAGTGGCCGGGCAGCGGATCGAGCAGCCGCTCGATATGGCTTTTCGCACGGGGGTTGCCACGGGCCCGTTCGCGCTGGGCGGCCGTCCAACCGGCATTGAGACGGTCAGCCGAGGTGACGGCGAGCACGCCAATGTCGCGGCGGACCTCGCCTATAAGTCCGGCAGCGGCAATCGCCTCGTCGGCCACCGCACCCTGGTAGGCAATGACGACATCGCAGTTTGGCCCTGGCTTGCGCAGCCAATAGGCGCCGTCGATTGAACCCTGGCCAAAATCATCGTCGACGCGCTTCAGCGGCTGTTCGAGCGGCTTGGTGGTGAGCCTCAGATAGACGGAGCCGCCGGTCTCGTCGCGCAGCCAGGTGCGCTCGTCCGGATCGTTGTCGCCATCGCGCTGCATGTAGTCGAAGGCCCATTCCATGATGACGGCGAGTTCGTCTGCAAAGGCTGGTTCGAACGCTGCCAGTCCGTCCTGGCTGATCCCAATCAGCGGCGTGCCGATCGACTGGTGCGCGCCCCCTTCGGGCGCCAGCGTCACGCCCGAGGGCGTGCCGACGATCATGAAGCGGGCGTCCTGGTAGCAGGCATAGTTGAGCGCATCGAGGCCGCGGCAGACGAAGGGGTCATAGACAGTGCCGATCGGGATCAGCCTTTTCCCGAAGAGCGAATGGCTGAGGCCGGCGGCGCCGAGCAATAGGAACAGATTCATCTCGGCGATGCCGAGTTCCACATGCTGGCCCTCCGGAGTGAACTCCCACTTTGCCGTCGATGGAATGCGGTGCTCGATGAAGGCGTCGGCGAGCGGCTGGCGGGCAAAGAGCTTGCGCCGGTTGACCCAAGCGCCAAGACTGGTGGTGCCGGTGACATCGGGCGACGTCGTGAGGATGCGTTCGGCCAGGTCCGACTTGCCCTTGGCGAGATCGTCGAGGATCTTGCCGAAGGCCATCTGCGTCGACACCTCGCGCTGGGTCTCAAACGCGATCGGCGGCACCTCGAGCCGGTGCTCGGCGTGGCGGCGTATGCCTTCGGCAAAGAAAGGGACCGCGGCGAGGAACGCCTGGAGCGCTTGACGATCCGCCACTCCGGCGAAAGGCTCCCATTCCTCGCCGCGCCCGACACCCATATGCGCCTGCCATTCGGCGAACTGGGTCGTCGTCATCAGGCCACCGTGATTGTCCTTGTGGCCGGCAATCGGCGTGCTCCAGCCCTTGATGGTATAGGCAAGGAAGCAGGTCGGCCGATCATGGTCGATCGCTGCGAAGGTTTCGGCCATCGTCTCGACGCAGTTGCCACCGAGGTTCTCCATCAGCGCTGAAAGCTCGGCATCGCTGCGCCGCTCGATGAGCGCCGAGACGTCACCCTGGTCGCCAAGATCGTCGGCAAGCCGCTTGCGCCAGACGGCACCGCCCATGAAAGTCAGCGCCGCATAGTCCTGATTGGAGCAACCGTCGATCCAGTCGCGCAGCTTCTCGCCGCCCGGTTCGGCAAAGGCCGCGCGCTGTAGCACGCCATATTTCACCCGCACCACGTCCCAGCCGAAGGCGTCGAAGATTTTCTCGACGCGCTCGAACAGGCCCTCGCGCACGATCCCGTCGAGCGACTGCCTGTTATAGTCGATGATCCACCAGCAGTTCCTGAGGTCGTTCTTCCAGCCCTCCTGCAGCGTCTCGTAGACGTTGCCTTCGTCAAGCTCGGCATCGCCGACGAGCGCGACCATGCGGCCGATCTTGCCCTCGCCCCATTGTTTGGCACGGACGAAATCCTGGACGATCGAGGCGAGCGCGGTGATGCCGACGCCGAGACCGACCGAGCCGGTCGAAAAATCGACATCGTCGACATCCTTGGTCCGGCTCGGATAGCTCTGCGCCCCGCCAAAGCCGCGGAAGTTCTCAAGTTTCTCGCGCGTCTGTCGGCCCATCAGATAGTGCATCGCGTGGAAGACCGGCGCCGCATGCGGCTTGACGGCAACACGATCCTCCGGCCTGAGCGCCGAGAAATAGAGCGCGGTCATGATCGAGACGACCGAGGCGCAACTGGCCTGATGCCCCCCAGTCTTGATGCCGTCGACCTTCGGCCGGATGTGGTTGGCGTGATGGATCATCCAGTGGGAGAGCCAGAGCAGGCGCTTTTCAATGGTCTTCAGATGGGTCGTGTCGGTCATCGCCAGGTTCCGATGGAGAAGGACGTAAGGTGACAGTCTAGGCCAAGGACTCAGCCGTCCTTGTAGTAGTAGCTGTAGCCGTTGAGCGCCGGTGCGCCGCCGAGGTGGGCGTAGAGAACGCGAGACCCCTCCGGGAAGAATCCCTTGCGGGTAAGGTCGATCATCCCCTGCATGGATTTGCCCTCATAGACAGGGTCGGTAATCATCGCTTCGGTGCGAGCCGCGAGCCGGATCGCCTCGTTGGTTTCCTCTGATGGTACGCCATAGGCGGGATAGGCGTAATCGGGATTGATCACGATCTCGTCTTCGCGGATCGCCCTGCCGAGGCGAACCAGTTCGGCCGTCGAGTCGACGATCTTTCGAACCTGGGAGCGGGTCTGCTCGAGCGTGCCCGATGCGTCGATGCCGATCACCCGATTGGCGCGGTCCTGTGCGGCAAAGCCGACGATCATGCCGCCCTGGGTGGAGCCGGTGACGACGCAGACGACGATGTAGTCGAAGGTGAAGCCGAGCTCCTTTTCCTGTGCCGCCACCTCTTCGGCAAAGCCGACGTAGCCGAGTGCGCCATACTTGTGCACCGAGGCGCCGGCCGGGATCGGGTAGGGCTTGCCGCCGGCATCCTTAACCGACTGGATCGCATCTTCCCAGCTCTTCCGAATACCGATGTCGAAACCGTCGTCGACGAGTCGACTGTCCGCCCCCATCAGCCGTGTCATCAGGATGTTGCCGACGCGGTCATAGACCGCATCATAGTGCGGCACCCATTTTTCCTGGATGACGACGCATTTCATGCCGATCTTGGCAGCAGTGGCGGCGACCATGCGGGTGTGGTTCGACTGCACGCCGCCGATCGAGACCAGCGTATCGGCGCCCGAAGCGATTGCGTCGGGCACGATATACTCAAGCTTCCGGAGCTTGTTGCCGCCCGTGGCGAGGCCGGAATTGCAGTCGTCGCGTTTGGCGTAAATCGCGACCTTTCCGCCGAGCGCCGCCGTCAGTCGCGGCAGATGCTCGATCGGCGTCGGGCCGAAGGTGAGGGGGTAGCGTTCGAACTTCTCAAGCAGTGACATGATCCAGGCCTCCGTGTGAAAATTGTAGGAGAAGGATAGGCGAATTCTCGTGAAAGGTGCTCTCTAAATTGCTGTCAAAATTTCGCTGGATAGAATACAATTCCGATCAAGTTTTGATTTTCTTCAATAAACGGGATAGATAATGAAAGATTCTTCCGATGATGATTTTGACCGGATCGATCTCAAGATCCTGCGTGCCCTGCAATCCGAAGGACGGCTGACCAACGCCGACCTTGCCGAGCGGGTAAACGTCAGTCCGGCGACCTGTCATCGGCGAACACAGAGGTTGTTCGAAGAGGGTCATATCACCGGTGTGAGGGCGGAGGTCGCGCCGGCAGCGGTCGGTCTCGGAGCGTTGGTGATGGTCGGCGTTGTGCTCGATCGTTCGACGCCCGAGAGCTTTGCGGCCTTCGAGGGCGCGGTGCTGGAGATGAAGGAAGTGCTCGACTGCAATCTCGTTGCTGGCGACTTCGACTATCTTTTGAAAATCCGGGTCCGAGACATGGCGGACTTCAACAAACTGCACGGTCAGAAGCTGATTGCGCTACCGGGGGTACGCCAGACGCGCACCTTCTTTGTGATGAAGGAAGTCAAGGAGAACGCCCGGCTGCCGTTCTGACGGTCGTCGAACGATTGGCCTTTCGCATCGAAGGGCACGCGAGACCCGGTACGTCTTCAGCGTGCCGGATGCGGCCCGATAGGTGCAACCCGGTCAGACCTGGACGAAGTGATCGTCTGCGACCTGCTGAAAGCGCCGCGTTTCCGGAACGTAGTTGGGCGCGCGCAAGGGGCTCTTCAGCTCGTCGCTCGCGACATTGCGGCGCGCATGGCGACGGGTCGGATCGGCGATTGGGACGGCGGCCATCAGCTTCTTCGTATAGGGATGCTGCGGATTCTCGAAAACCTGCGCACGCGAGCCGATTTCGACGATCTCGCCGAGATGCATCACGGCGACCCGGTGGCTGACGCGCTCGACGACGGCCATGTCGTGCGAGATGAAAAGATAGGCAAGGCCGAGGCTCGCCTGCAGGTCGAGCAAGAGGTTGATGACCTGTGCCTTGATCGAGACGTCGAGTGCCGAAACAGACTCGTCGGCGACGATCAGCTTCGGGTCGAGCGCCAAGGCGCGTGCGATGCAGACGCGCTGGCGCTGGCCGCCGGAGAACTCGTGCGGGTAGCGGGCGGCCATGTCGGCCTGCAGTCCGACGCGTTCGAGCAGGTCGGCGACCTTCTCACGCGCCTGCCGTGCCGTGCCGAGCTTGTGTTCGAGATAGGGTTCGGCGATCGCGGCGCCCACCGTCATGCGCGGATTGAGGCTCGCGAAAGGATCCTGAAAGATCATCTGCATGGTGCGGCGCATTTCGCGCAGCTGCCTGCGATCCATTTTGAGGACGTCCTGGCCGTCGAGCGCCACGGAGCCGCTTTCCGGCTCGATCAGCCGCATGATGGCCCGGCCGGTCGTCGACTTGCCGCAGCCGGATTCGCCGACGAGCGACAGCGTCTCGCCCGGCTGCAGACTGAAGGAGACGTTCTCGATGGCGTGGACGCGGCCTTTGAGCTTGCCGAGCAAGCCGGCGTGGATGTCGAAGCGCTTGACGAGGTTCTTGACCTCGAGGATCGGCTTGCGGCCGGCCTGGACCGTATCGGTGGCTTCCGCCGTCGCCGAAGGCAGCCCGGTCGCGGCGTCGATGACGGGAAAACGCATCGGCTGGCTTTCGCCCTTCATCGAGCCGAGCATCGGCACGGCCGAGAGCAGTGCGCGGGTATAGGGGTGTTTCGCCCGAAGGAAGATGTCCTCGGTGTTGCCGGTCTCGACCGCGTCACCGCGGAACATCACCACCGTGCGGTCGGCGATTTCGGCGACCACGCCCATGTCGTGGGTAATGAAGAGCACCGAGGTGCCTTCCTCCTCCTGCAACACCTTGATCAGGTCGAGGATCTGGCCCTGGATGGTGACGTCGAGCGCCGTCGTCGGCTCGTCGGCGATCAGGAGCTTCGGCCGGCTCGCGAGCGCCATGGCGATCATCACGCGCTGGCGCATGCCGCCGGAGAAGCGGTGCGGGTATTCGTCGAAGCGCGAGGCGGCGGAGGGAATGCGGACCTTTTCGAGCAATCGGATGGTTTCCGCCCGGGCGTCGGCCTTCGACATTGGCCTGTGGCAGAGAAGGGCCTCGGAGATCTGGTCACCGATGGTGAACAGCGGATTGAGGCTGGTCATCGGCTCCTGGAAGATCATCGCGACATCGTTGCCGCGCACGCGGCGCATCTCAGATTCCGGCAAGTCGAGGATGTTGCGCCCGCCCATCATCACCCGCCCTTCGACGCGGCTCGTCTCCTTCTGCAGGAGCCGCATGATCGAGAGCGAAGTGACGCTCTTGCCCGAGCCGGATTCGCCGACGATCGCCACGGTTTCGCCGGGCGCGACGGTAAACGATATGTCCCGGACGACAGGCTTCCAGGCGCCGTCGACCAGGAAAGAGGTCGTCAGGTTCTCGACGGAGAGAACGGGCGCCGTCGAACGGTCCGGCTGGGCTTTGGTCTCGGTCATCTCGTTTCCTCCGTCAGATGCTGCGCGTATCTTAGTTGGTCGTCGGGTCAGTCGGGCCAGCGCAGCAGGCCGGCGAAGCGGCGTGCGTTGCGTTCGGCGAGCGACGTGGCGATGATCTCGTTCGAGGCTCTCGCCTTGTCGAGCTCCTCGGCGAGGCGGCTGGCGACGATCTTCTCCTGGCCCGGATGCAGGTTACAGGGGTCGAGGTAGAAGTAATTGTGCTCGGCCTCGTGGTCTCGCACGATGATCGGCGGCGCGCCGCGGGCCAGCGCATCGGCGAGATCCCAGGCGGTGATATGGGCTTCCTGCGGGTCGATGTTGACGCGCAGCCGGTCGAGCGGGTTGTTGGTCGGGTCGGCCTCGATCACCGGCTTGATGCCGGGACGGCCGTCGAGCGTCTCGCGCCAGAGGTTCAGGTAACCGGTTTCGCGCTCGCGGATGCCGGCATGGTCGCGGGTTTCCCAGGCTTGAAGTGCCGCCATCACGCCGAGCATGCTTTCCTTGCCCACCTTCATGCCGCGGCCGATGCCGAGGTTCTGCAGGAAGGTGTTGCGCACCATTTCCTTTTTGCCGGCGACGATGCCGGAGGTCGGGCCGCCCAGAAACTTGTGGCCGGAATAGAGCACGATGTCGGCGCCCTCATCGAGGAAGATGCGCAGGTCGTATTCGGAAGCGGCGTCGACGATGACCGGCACACCCTTCGAATGGCAGACCTCGGCAAATTCCCTGAGGCCGACGAGACCGTATTGCACCACGTGATGCGAGACGACGTAGACGGCGCAAGCGGTGCGCTCGTTGATCGCGCCTTCGATATGGTAGCGATAGGCCGACGTCGCCTGGCCGACGATCACCGGCTTGGCGCCGGCAAGCCGGATCGCCTGGTCGACGGGCGCGCCGTAGCTGACCACATGGCCCATCTGCAGAATGACTTCATTCTTGAGGCCGGTCGTATCCGGCAGGCGCTCGATGGCGGCAAGGTCGCTTCCGGTCATGGTGCCGGCAATGGCGAGGCTGATGCCGGCGGAGCAGGACGCCGTGATGAAGCCGGCCTCGGCACCCGTCAGCCGAGCAATCACCGGGCTCACCTTGCGCTGCAGGTCGTTGATCTCGACGAACTGCGGCAGTATGCCTGTCATGGCCGCGATCGCTTCCGGGACCACGATCGATGCGCCGAGGCTGGTCATCGTGCCGGAGACGTTGATAACGGGACGAAGTCCGAGAGCTTCGCGAATGTCACGGTCAGGCATAGTGGTCTCCATATGATTTTCTGGCGGTCGAAGCGGGTAGACTATTCCGTCTTCGCGGAATATCTACCATAGTAATGAAGTATGAGTGAGGCTTTGCGCTATCTGACGCGGCCGCCATCGGCGGCGCGGCGGCAGCGGAAGCCGAGATTTTACCGGCAGCACGCCCTTCGAGCGGTGCAGGAGTGAAGCAGTGGACAAGACGATGACCGGCGTCGAGCCGACCGACGATATGGAAACGACCGGCAAGCCGCGCCGCTCGCGCGTGAGCGGCATGGATCGCGCCTTGCAGGTGCTCGATTTCCTTTATGAGACGGGTTCCCCGAGTGGCGTCTACGCGATTGCCAAGGCTGTCGGCGCGCCGCTGTCGACCGCTTATGTCATCGTCGACGACATGGTCGAAAAGAACCTGCTTAGCCGCGATGCCGATGGGCTCGTCTGGCTCGGCGACCGGCTCTATCACTATGGCCTTGCCTATGCCCGCTCGCTCGATTTCCTCGGCGTCGCCACCCGCGAGATGCACGACCTCGGCCGTGAAGTTGCCGAGACGATCCAGCTTTGCGGCCGCGACGGCGACTACATGCAGGTGCTCGCCATGGCCGATGGTCCCGGCCATTTCCAGGTGACCTCGCGCGTCGGTACCCGCGTGCCGCTCAACTGGACGGCGTCGGGCCGTCTTCTGGTGGGGCATCTGCCCGCCGACGAACGGCTGGAGCTGTTCCGCCGCTGCGCACGAACCTCGCCGACCGGCCGCGCCGATATCGATCCGGCCGCGCTCTCCGCCCAGGCTGAAAGCGCGCTTTCCGCAAGGCTGTCGATCCAGGCGGGCGAATCCGACTATGCCGTCGCCTGCGTCGCAGCCCCGATCCTCGACGATAAGGGCAATTGCGCTGCCACGATCTCGATCGTCCTGCCCGAGCAGAAAATCCTCGACGACCGGGCGTTCTACGCCGATCACGTCAGGGTTTCCGCCGAGCGGATCGAAAAAATGATGGGCTGGCGCAGCCACTGATCCGACCTCCCGTCGTCACTCGTGCAGAGCGACGATCGCCTCGATCTCGACGGTGATGTTGCCGGGTAACGACCCGAAACCCACCGCCGAGCGCGCATGGCTGCCGGCCGCTCCAAAAACGTCCATCATCAGGTCCGAGCAGCCGTTGATGACGCGCGGATGTTCGGCAAAATCCGGAACGGCATTGACCATGCCCAGGATCTTGACGATGCGCTTGACCTTTCCGAGGTCTCCGAGCGCATCATGCATGACCGCAAGCAGGTTGATGCCGGTTAACCGTGCGTGGTCATAGGCGCTGTCGATGTCGACATCGCCGCCGACCTTGCCGGCGTAGAGATGACCGTCGGGCTCGCGTGGGCCCTGGCCGGAGAGATACAGGATGTTGCCTTCGCGCACATGCGTCACGAAATTGGCGATCGGCGGTGGCGCAGGCGGCAGGTTGATGCCGAGGGCCTGAAGGCGTTCGTAGGGTGAGACAGCGACGGGGCTGTCGTTTTTCGGGTCCATACTGTTCACGCGTTGTCCTGTCATTTCTGTATTCTGTCGCCCTGGCTTAGCGGTAGCTGAAGCCGTGGCTGTGGTCCGGGCACTCGATATGCTGCGGCTGGTAACGATTGGCGGCAACCACGTGGGTGCCCATGACCGCGTAGCGCGGCTCGAAGAGGCGGTTGAGGTGCGCTTCGGCGCCGAGTGAATCGAAGACCCGAAGCTCGCTATCGACGAGGTCGAAGAGGGTGAATTCGGCGCGGGCGCCGACGGTAAGCAGATTGTCCATCGGCAGGCGGATGACCGAGGCGGGCGCTTGGGTCACGGCCTCGACCACCTTTTCGAAAGGCATGCCGACGCTCAAGAGCTTCGACATGGTGGTGCCCAGGTCCCAGACGGACTGGTTCATGCTGCGCAGGTGCACGTCGGTGGAGATCGAGAAGGGGAGCAGACCGCGGGCGATCGCCACTTCCGCCACGCGGAAGGAGAACGAGGCGCCGCCGTGGCCGATGTCGAGGCGGATGCCTTCGCCGGCGCAGCGTTCGGCAAGCTCAAACAGGTCCTCGTCCTCGATGATGCTGGAACCGGCCTTGCCGTTGAAGCAATGGGTGACGATGTCGCCGGGCCCGAGGATTTCCAGAACCTCGTCATAGAGCGCCGGCGGCTCGCCGACATGCACCATGACAGGGATCTTCAGGATTTTGGCGATCTTCTTGCCGAGCTTCACCGGCGTCACGCCCCAGGAACCGGTGATGACGTGGCTGGCGCGCACCTTCAGGCCGACGATGTGCTCGCGGTTTTCCTGGTAGCAGGCGATGATACGGTCGATGTCGATCGAGCGGATGTCGGAGAGTTCGCTGACGCGGTTGCAGGCGACAAGCCCGATCGAGCCGAGATTGAGGAACGCCTTGATGCGCTCGCGCGACGGCTCGATGATGTATTCGCGAAAGCCGTGGAAATTGGCTTCACCGGCCGAACCCGCGTCGACGATCGTGGTGACGCCGCGCTCCATGCCGCAAAGCTGCGGGCGCACAGAAATGTCGGTGCCGCCGTGCCAGACGTGGGCGTGCAGGTCGATCCAGCCGGGCGAGATCCAGGCGCCCTTGCCCTCTATGCGACGCACGTCGCCTGATGCCTCCAGGTTCGGGCCGAGGGCTGCGATGCGGCCTTCGTCGTCGACGAGGATGTCGGTGGTTTCAGCCGGCGCGGCCATGCCGAAGGCGACGGGCTTCACCTGCCGGATCAGCACCGGACCGGCGTTCGATGTTGCGGTCGTCATGACTTACAGGTCCTTTCTGAGGCGGGGATCGAGCATATCGCGCAGGCCGTCACCGACCATCTGCAGCGACAAGACCGAAAGCACGATGGCGATGCCGGGGAAGAGCGTTACCCAGTCGGCCTGGCCGATATATTGACGCCCCGAGGCGATCATCGTGCCCCAGGTCGGGATTTCCGGGCTGACGCCGACGCCGAGGAAGGAAAGCCCGGCTTCGGCAAGCATCGCATGGGCGAAGAGGAAGGTGCCCTGCACGAGGACGGGCGAAAGCAGATTGCGCAGCACGTGACGCGTCATGATGTGTGGCGTCGAGATCCCGAGCGCGCGGGCCGCCTCGACATAAGGAAGCTCGCGGATGACCAGTGTCGAGGCGCGCACCACGCGGGCGAGCCGCGGCGCATAGACGATGCTGAGCGCGATGATGACGGTCGTCAGCGAGGGGCCCAAGGCCGCGACCAGCGCGATCGCAAGCAGGATGTCCGGGAAGGCCATCATCGCGTCGATGACGCGGGCGATCGGCGTGTCGAGCTTCGGAAAGAAGCCGGCGAGCAGACCGAGCACGACGCCGATCACGGTTGCAAGCGTGACGACCGCCGCACCGACAAGCAGCGACAATCGGCCGGCATAGATGGTGCGGGAGAAGACATCGCGGCCGAACTCGTCGGTGCCGAAGAACCATTGCAGGCTCGGCGGCTGCAGCCGGTTGACGATCGACAGCTTGCCGGGCGCATAGGGTGCGATCAGCGGCGCGAAGACGGCAAGCAGCACGAAGACGGTGAGCACGATCAGGCCGAAGGCAACGGTTTTGCGCTTCAACAGCCGGCGGACGAACTTGCGGCCTTCGCTCTCGGTGGGGGCAGATACGGTGATAGACATCAGTAGCGCACCCTTGGATCAACGAGGAGATAGAGCATGTCGATCACGAAATTGATCAGCACGTAGAGCGCGGCAATGACGAGCAGCGCGCCCTGGATGACGGGATAGTCGCGGCGAAGCACGGCGGAGACGACGAGATTGCCGACGCCGGGCAGGCCAAAGACGGTTTCCGTGACAACCGCACCCGAGATCAGCACGGCGGCGGTGAGGCCAATGATCGTCAGGATCGGGATCAGCGCGTTTTTCAGTGCGTGCTTCATCACCACCTTGCGTTCGCCGAGGCCTTTGGCGCGGGCGGTGCGGATGAAATCGTCGCCGAGCACGTCGAGCATCGATGCACGGGTAAAGCGCAGGATCAGCGCCGAGGAGACGACGCCGAGCGCGATCGCCGGCAAGGTCAGGTGATACATGCGCTCGGTGAAGGAGGATCCGGGGCCGCCATAGCCGGAGACCGGGAACCAGCCGAAACGCACGGCAAAGACCTGGATCAGGATCAGGCCAAGCCAGAAACTCGGTATGCTGGCGGCGAGCATGGCAAGCGTTGTTGCCGCCTGGTCGACGAAGGAGCCGCGCCTGTAGGCGGCATAGATGCCGATCGGCAGCGCGATGGCGCAGGCGATGACGATTGAGAACAGGGTCAGGAAGAAGGTCGGCTCGGCACGCTCCGCCAGTGCTGACGTGACCGGCTGGTTGAGGAAGATCGACTGGCCGAGATCGCCCTGCAGCAGTTGTCCGATATAGTAAACATATTGCAGGCCGAGCGACTGGTCGAGGCCAAGCCGGCTGCGCAGCGCCGTAATGTCTTCCTGGGTTGCTTCCGGACCGAGCATGACGGCGGCGGGATCGCCGGGCGTCACGCGGACGATGACGAAGACGATCGTGACGACAATCGCCATGACGACGATCATGCCCATCAGCCGTTGGAAGATGTAGCGTAACATGGTGGCCTCGAACCTTTCCTGTGCGCTCCGCCGCAAGGGTGGAGTGACGCGCCCCTTCGAGCGGGCGCCAGGCGCATGGCCCGGCTGCCCGCCGAAGTCCCTTGGGAGGGGGAGCTTACTTCTTGATCGAAGCGTTCCAGAAGTACGGCCACGGGGCCGGCGAGACGCCGTCGAGCGACTTCGACTTCGCCGAAAGCGCGTTGAAGTCGCCGATCTTGATGAATGGCACTTCCTCGAAGATCACCTTCTGCACGTCTGCCCACAGCGCCACGCGCTTGGCCGAGTCGGATTCGGCGTTGAAGGCATCGACCGCCTTGGCGCGCGCCGGCGTATCCCAGTTGCCGGGCGCCTTGGTCGACATCATGCCGATGAGGGCCGGTTCCGGCAGGAAGGGGCTGTGGGTGATGTAGATGTCCCAGAGCGTCGGGTCGGCACGGCGCTGGGTCAGCGTCGCCCAGTCGACCACCTGCAGATCGACGGTAAAGCCGGCGAGCTTCAGATACTCGGCCGCGACCTGCGCCATCTTGTAATGGAACTCATACTGGCGGCTCGTCAGGATGCGCAGCGGCTCACCCTTGTAGCCGGCGGCCTTCAGGAGTTCGCCAGCCTTTTCCGCATCGGCGATGTTGTAGGCGCCTTCGGTGCCGGCATCGGTCCGCCAGGTAAACTGCGACGGGTAGAGAGCGGCGTCGAGCGCATAGAAGTCTGTGGTGCCGAAGGCTGCCGCCATCATGTCTTCCATGCTGAGCGAAGCGCGGATCGCCTTGCGCAGGTCGAGGTTCTTGGTCATGCCGTTGCCGGAGTTCAAGACGAAGACAGGCCAGCCGAAGGGCTGCAGCATGACGGGTTCGGAAGCGCTCGAACCCTTGACGCGTTCGAAGGATTCGACCGGCAGAGAATCGACATAGTCATACTGGCCGGAAACGGCCGCTTCGACGCGGGTGTTCGGGTCCGGAACCGGCACGAAGCGGATTTCGTCGGCATATTGGTGGCGGACGCCGCCATAGCCGTTGGCTTCGCCTTCCGGCGATTTGTAGGCATCGTAGCGGGTGAGCTGGATGTACTGGTCCGCCTTGCGTTCCTTCAGCTGGTAGGGGCCGGTGCCGACGAAATCAGTCATCGGCTCGGCCTGCTTTTCGGAAGGAAGCACGATCGCCGCGGAGTTGTTGAAGGCGAGCAGCGAAACGAGCGGCGCGTAAGGGGTGGTGAGCGAGATCTTCACCGTCAGCGGGTCGATCGCTTCGATGCCGGAAATCGTCGTTGCCGTCTGCTTGCCGCGCGAGGCGACCTTGGTCCAGCGCTCGAGCGAGGCGACGACGTCCTTCGAGTCGAGATCGGTGCCGTCGTGGAACTTGACGCCCGAGCGCAGCTTGATCGTGTAGGTCTTGCCGTCGGCGCTGATCTCCGGAAGTGCTGCCGCCAGAAGCGGGGTCGGCTTCCAGTCCTTGTCGAAGGTGTAGAGCGTCTCGAAGATGTGTTGCGAGACTATGCCGACGAGGTCGGCCGTCGATGCCATCGGGTCGAGGGTCGGCGGCTCACCGACCGTCGCGACGTTGATCACGCCGCCCTTTTCCTGCGCAAAGGCGAGAGTTGCCGATGCCACCAATGCGGTTCCAATAAGCAATGCGAGTTTAGTCGATTTCATATTTGCTCCTCCTCATATTCCATAGTTATGCTATGTCGTTCTTTATTTTGGAATATAAAAAGGCACGAAGCCGGAAATGTCAACCGGCTGTCGTCGTCTTGTCACAACCGCCGGCAGCGGCGGGCCGGAACCCTTGTCCTGGAGGGTGCATAAGTGGGCGGGAGCTATCGCGAAGGCGCGGGATTTGTTAGCCCGGAGTCCGGATTGAAAAGGGAGAAGAGAATGAAGGTCATCGGCCTGATCGGCGGCATGAGCTGGGAGAGCTCGGCGGAGTATTACCGCATCATCAACGAGACGGTTCGCGCGCGCCTCGGCGGCGTGCACTCGGCGAAATCGCTGATGTGGTCGATGGACTTCGGCGAGATCGAGCGCCTGCAGCATCACGGCGACTGGCCGGCCCTGACGGGAGAGATGATCGCCGCAGCGCGACGTCTCGAGGCAGGCGGCGCCGATTTCCTGATGATCTGCACCAACACCATGCACAAGATGGCGGCGGACGTTTCGGCAGCCGTCTCCATTCCGCTGCTGCATATCGCCGACCCGACGGCGGAGAAGATCAAGGCGGCGGGCCTTCGCAAAGTCGGCCTGCTCGGAACGGCCTTCACCATGGAACAGGACTTCTACAAAGGTCGCTTGGCGGAAAAATTCGGTCTCGATGTGCTGGTGCCGGAGGCGGAAGACCGGGCGAAGGTGCACGAGATCATCTACCGCGAACTCGTTGCCGGTATCGTCAAAGACAGCTCGCGCGACGCCTATCGCGCCATCATCGCGCGGCTTGTCGATGCGGGCGCGGAAGCGATCATCATGGGCTGCACCGAGATCATGCTTTTGATTTCACAGGCTGATAGCCCGGTCCCGGTGTTCGATACGACCGAGATCCACGCGCTTGCTGCGGTCGACCTCGCGCTCGGGGACGCCTGACCACGGCCGACTGGCCGTCGGCCGTGGTTGCAAGGGCTAGTGCAAGGTGAATTCCCGGGGTTCGCCCGGAAACAGGCTGAGAAGTGCTATGCCCTGCTGCAAAAGCAGTTCGGCGGCTGGCAAGTCGCCGACCACCAGGTCGTCCGCACAGCCGATGATGATGTTGGCGAGGCTGATCGAGTTCTCGGCGAACCGGTCGTCGCCGATCTCGTAGGCCTTCTCGGCCGTTGCCTCGAGCGCTTCCGCTACCAGCGCCATCATGTTCGAGCGTTCATCCAGCGTCATGGCATCCAGTGTCTTGGCGTCGGGAGTTTTGGCAGTTGTCTGCATGATTACCTTCCCTATTGTTCAAGCCGAAATGGCCGCGCCGGCCGAAGCCGGGGGAAAAGTCTACGACTGGGGTGAGTCCAGGAGGGGAGCCGGCGTCGAACGCGGCTTCTCCAATAAGATCGTGCGTTGCGGCGCGATATGCAAGGAATGGCTACTATGCGGCCAGCGCATGGGTCCGCGGAGGGCGGCCGCCGGGGTAGCACGTCAAGGGAGCCCGTTGACCGCCGGATGCGTTAGGCCGTGATATGGGGTGGCCTTGCCGGCCATGCCAGGCTTTCGTCGATCGCCAGGCGATCGGCGGCGCATTCCTGGGCAAGAAAGTCGATGAAGGTGCGAACGGAGGGCAGTAGCCCGCGCCGCGAAGGAAAGACGGCGTGCACGACGCCGGACGCCGGGCGCCATTGCGGCAGCACGGGCACCAGCGTGCCGGCTGCCAGGTCCTTCCAGATCATCATCGTCGGCAGTTGCACGATGCCGGCGCCGTCGAGCGCCGCTTCGCGTAGCGCCGCCATATCGTCGGTCAGGAAACGTGGCTCGTGGCGGATGACGGCCCGTTCTCCATCGGCGCTTTCCAGCCGCCATTCATAGGTGTGCGTGGCCGAAGTCCAGGCAAGACTCGGCAATCCCGTCAGTTGCGCGGGCTCGGCGATCGGCGCCTTCAGAAATCCGGGCCTGGCGACGAGATATTGCGAACTGTCGTCGAGCTTGCGCATCACCAGCTCGCTTTTTTCGAGCGGCGGGAACCGGACACGGATCGAAACGTCGAAACCTTCGGCGATCACATCCACGCGCCGGTTGGTGCTTTCCAGCTGCAGGCCGATCCGCGGATGGGCGGTCATGAACCGGGCAAAGAGCCGGCCGAACTGGAACGAGATCAATGCGGTCGGGCAGCTCACCCGGATGATGCCCTGCGGCTCTCCCTGATGCTGCGCGATGAAGGCATCGGCCGCTTCCGCCTCGATTAACACCGCGACGCAGCGCTGGTAATATTCGCGGCCGACATCGGTAACGAAGAACCGGCGCGGCGAACGCTGGATCAGCCGAACCCCGATCCGGTCTTCCAGCATCGCAATGCGCCGGCTCAGCCGGGATTTCTGCGTACCGGTTGCCCGTGCCGCAGCCGCAAAGCCGCCATGATCCACGACTTGGACAAAATAATAGAGGTCGTTCAGGTCCTGCATCGTTCTATTCATAGGACGCTGCGTCGAAATTCACAATCTTTTGGCGGCAACGGTCCTGCAGTAGCTTACGTTCAATCACAGCAGATCGGCAACGAAGGCCGCTGGCGGTGATGAAAACAAAACGAAGGAAAGGACTTCCGATGACCAAGCCCTACGTACGCCTCAACAAGGATGATGTTGCCGTCCTGCTCGTCGACCATCAGACCGGCCTGTTGTCGCTGGTGCGCGACTTCGACCCGGACAAGTTCAAGAACAATGTCCTGGCGCTCGGTGATCTCGCCAAGTACTTCAAGCTGCCGACGGTTCTCACAACCAGCTTCGAGGATGGCCCGAACGGCCCGCTGGTTCCGGAGCTGAAGGAACAGTTTCCCGATGCGCCCTTCATTCCCCGTCCGGGCCAGATCAACGCCTGGGACAATGAGGACTTCGTCAAGGCGGTGAAGGCCACCGGCAAGAAGCAGCTGCTGATCGCCGGCGTCGTGACCGAGGTCTGCGTGGCGTTTCCGGCGCTTTCGGCGATCGAGGAAGGCTTCGAGGTCTTCGTGGTGACGGATGCTTCCGGCACCTTCAACGAGGTGACCCGCGATTCCGCCTGGTCGCGCATGACCGCCGCCGGCGTTCAGCTGATGACCTGGTTCGGCGTTGCCTGTGAGCTGCATCGCGACTGGCGCAACGACATCGAGGGTCTCGGCACGCTATTTTCGAACCACATCCCGGACTACCGCAACCTCATCACCAGCTACAACACCATGGCGGCGCGCAAGTAAGACACGCCAGACGATGAACGACGAAAGCCCCGGCCTGGGATGGCCGGGGCTTTTCGTGTTGTCTGTTGCCGTGGCCTTTATGCGCGGCTGGCGGCCTGCTGGGCGTCGTCTTGCACGTCCAGACGGGCCGCGGGCTTGAGCCGGCCGGTCAAGAGCAGGCTGACGGCGAGGAAGGGCACGAGCACGCCAAGACCGAAGCGCATGCCGCTGTATTCGGCGATCAGGCCGATCAGCGGCGGCCCGAGCAGGAAGCCGAGCAGCGCGATGAAGGACAGAATGGCGACACTCGCGGCCGCCGGCCGGTCCTTCTGGTCGGCAGCGGCGGTGACGGCGAAGGGAAAGCCGACGGATACGCCGAAGCCCATGGCAGAAAAGCCGAGAAGCGCTGCCCAGGCGGCGGGGCTTACCACCACGAGAATGAGCCCGCTAATGCTGGCGATACCGCAGGCACGTGCCACCGCAACCGGGCCGTAGCTCGCCTTCAGCCGGTCGCCGGCAAAGCGCCCGGCAGCCACCATGAAGGCGAAGATCGAGTAGCCGAAACCGGCGCTGGCGCTGGAAAGCCCGAAGATGTCGCGCAGGAAGACCGCCGACCAGTCGGCGACGGCGCCTTCGGTCATGGTGATGCCAAAGACGAAGAAGCAGACGCCAAGCAATGCCCAGCCCGGCAGCTTGCGTCTGGAGGGCGCCGCTTCGGCAGCCGCGGCCTCGCCGGTCTTCAGGAGCGGCAGCTTCCGGGCGAAGTAGACGCTGATCGGCAACATGCCTGCCGCCGTCAGCGGCACCGCCCATTCCGGTGCCACGTGCAGCGCCGCGAAGCCGACGCCAACCAGGCTGCCGGTCATGATGCCGAGGCTCCAGAAGCCGTGGCAGGTGCTCATGATCAGCTGCCCGGAGTGCTTCTCGATCGCGTCGGCCTCGACATTGAGGCCGAGTTCGAGCGTCGTCAACGCTGCGCCGACGATGGCGAGCGCCACGAAGAGCACCTCGATGTTCGGGGCCCATGTCGGTAGCCAGACGAGCGCCAGAAAGACGACGAAGCCGTAGAGGATGGTCGCACGGCCGCCGATCCAGGCGACAAAACGGCCGGCAAACGGCAGGGTCAGCAGAATGCCGACGGGCATGCCGAGCAGCGCGATCGCCAGTTCCGCCGGGCCGAGGCCGAGCCTTTGCTGCACGTCGGGAATACGCGGCAGCCAGGCGCCGAAGGCGATCGGTTGCAGGAAGAAGATCAGCATGATGAGCCGTTGGTTGGTCATGCGCATTGTTCCCCGGATAGCGTGTCGCGCGATGCACCCTCGGCAGCGGGCGGGAGCCGTCGAGCCGATGCGGTATGTGAAGGAATTCTGATATTCTGAAAATTGTTTTCAGAGCTTGTCGCGCAGGGTGGGTCCCGTCAAGGCGAGAAGAGGCCGTCAAGTCGGAAAGCGCTGCCTTTCCGAGCGAATGGCTGTTGGTGTTGCGAATGTGTCGCCACCAATCCTGACATTGGTCTGGTTGCGGTGAAAAAAATGTACACGCCGGAAGCGGCGGGCCCCGACCCGCTGTGCCGTTGCGCGTGTTTTTGCCCTATCGCAGCAATTTCAGCGATCCCGTCAGCGATCTGACCCACTTCAGGTCGCCGGCAAGACCGACGCCGTCAATCGTCTCCTGCGCGAGATCCCGTTCCGGAAATTGCGTCTCGTAGTCCGCATAGCTGTGCAGCGAACGCGCGAAGGCTGGAAACGGCACGACGACACGATCGTCTTCTTTCGGCAGTGCCTTCAGGAGCAGTGCACGGATCGTTGCGCCATCGGCCTGGAGGATCGGCACGGGCCGGTTGGAGCTGATGTCGATGGTGTTCTGCCTGCTGTCCGTCAGCCGCTGGTTACCGAGACCGGGCATCGCCGAGCCGATGCCGATGCAGATCGCTGCGATCGTGTTGGCGAGATGACCGGGTGTCAGTTCGGGATTGACGATGATGGCGAGGCGGGTGTCCTGAAGCACGTGGTCTGTTTCCTCTCTGTTTCTCAAAGGCTGCTGTCGGCCGGGAGAATAGACCGTGTGGCGAGGCAGTATCTTTCTGATGTTGCGAGAAATTGCCAAGATGGGGTAGATTCATCCCGATAGAGCCGAAAATAAGATAGAAGATGCCCGCCACCCTGACACCCGCCGATGTAAAGATCCTGACCGCGCTGCAAAGTGACGGGCGCCTGAGCAACCAGGCGCTTTCGGAGGAGGTTGGCATGTCGACCTCGCCCTGCTGGCGGCGGGTACGGCAACTGGAGGACGACGGTGTCATCCAGGGCTACATGGCGGTACTCAATCGCCGGGAAATCGGCCTTGGGGTGCTCGCCTTCATCCGGGTAAAGATCGACAGCCATACGGAGGCGGAGGCGGACGCCTTCGCCGAGGAGGTGATGAAACTCGACAGCGTCGTTGCCTGCTACAGCATTGCCGGCGATGCGGATTTTCTCCTCCAGGTCGTCTCTGCCGATCTCGATTCCTATTCGGATTTTGCCATGAAGGTCGTGCGGCGCCTGCCGTGCATCAAGGAGATGCAGACGACCTTCGTGCTGAAGGAGATCAAGGCCTATGGCGGGCTGCCCCTGCGCGCCTCGGCCGGCCAGCGCTGACCCAAACGACGGTCAGGAGGCGGAGGCCATCAGCGGGTCTTCCCGGACCACCTGGACAAGGAAATCGAGAACGGTGCGCACGCGTAGCGGCACGTTTCTGCGCGAGGGATAGACGACGCTGATCGGCAGGCGCGCCGGCGGGAATGCCGGCATGACGTTGACCAAGCGGCCAGCCTCGATGTCCGGGCAGGCCAGGATATGGGAGAGGATCGCAAGGCCGTTGCCGGCGAGCACCGCGCGATGCACGGCCACGGCACTGTTGGCGACGAGCCGGGGCGCGATGCGCACGAAAACGTCGCCGGAGCCGTCGGAAAACGTCCACTGGCGGCCGTCGCCGGCGCGGCTGTAGCAGATGCATTCATGCTTCCCGACGTCGTCGGGAATCTTTGGCGCGGGGCGCCGGTTCAGATAGTCGGGTGCCGCCACCAGAAACGCGGTCGTCCAGCCGATCCGCCGGCAGATCAGGCCGCCCTCCGACACCGGACCCAAGCGAACCTCCAGATCGATGCCCTCCCCAACCAGTTCCGATGGTTCCTCGCGAAACAACATCTCTACGGAAAGCCCCGGATGACGGGCGAGCAGGGCGGCCAGGCGATCGCTCAGATAGAGCCCGAGCGGCGCGGGCACGGTGAGCCGCACGCGGCCCGCCACGAGGCCGGTCTCGCCGCAGGAAGCCTCGTTCAGAGCATCGACCGCCTCGACAACTTTGAGCGCCATCGGGATCATGTGTTCCCCCTCGGCGGTCAGCGCCAGCGCATTCGTCGTCCGGTGCAGAAGACGCATGCTCAGGTGCTCCTCGAGTGCCGAGACCTGGCGTGATACCGCCGGCTGGGTCAGGCCGAGATCGTTGGCAGCCGCGGAAAACGAGCCGGTCTCCGCCACCCGCAGGAAGGCTCTGAGCGCAGAAACGATGTCCATCCGGCTTCCCCCAAACGTTTCGACATAAGCCTTATGCGCCGAGTTTACCCCCGGCGCGCTTTACTGTCCATCGATTAAGGATATCTTGTATCCATAAGGATAACAGATGTCCTTAATTAGGAGCAAAGCCATGACCCAGCGCCTCAACTACGCCCAGCAGTCACCCGAGTTCTTCAAGAAAATCTCCGACTTCAGCCTCAGCCTGAAGGACAGCGTCATCGAGCAGACAATCCGCGATCTCGTCAATCTGCGGGCTTCGCAGATCAACGGCTGCGCGTTCTGCGTCGACATGCATGTGAAGGAGGCGAAGATCCACGGCGAGAGCGAATTGCGCCTCTACCACGTGGCAATCTGGCGGGAATCGAACCTGTTTGCGCCGCGCGAACGCGCAGCACTTGCCTGGACCGAGGTGCTGACGAAATTGCCCGAGGGCGGCGTTCCGGACGAACTCTATGAGCGCGTGCGCGGCCAGCTTTCGGAAAAGGAGATCTCCGATCTGACCTTTTCCATCATGGCCATCAACGCCTGGAACCGCGTCAGCGTCGCGTTCAAGTCCGTGCCCGGTTCGGCCGACAAGCTCTATGGGCTCGACAAGGCCGGGCTCAACTGAGCCCGCAGCAACCGTCATGCACGGCGGCGCGATGGGCGCCGCCGATGGAGGATCCCATGAAAATCGTCATCATCGGCGGAACCGGCCTCATCGGTTCGAAGACGGTCGAACGCCTGCGCAAGCGCGGACACGAGGTGATTGCCGCCTCCCCGAACACCGGCGTCAATACGATCACGGAAGAGGGGCTCGCCGAAGCGCTCAGCGGCTGCGACGTCGTCGTCGACCTCGCCAACTCCCCCTCGTTCGAGGACAGGGCGGTGCTCGAATTCTTCGAGACGTCGGGCCGCAATCTGCTTGCCGCCGAAAAGGCTGCCGGCGTCAAACACCATATCGCGCTTTCCGTGGTCGGAACCGAGCGGCTGCAGGAAAGCGGCTACTTCCGCGGCAAGCTTGCGCAGGAAAAGCTGATCGAGGCCGGTGGCATCCCCTACACGATCGTGCACTCGACCCAGTTCATGGAGTTCCTGAGCGGGATCGCGCAATCGGGAACCGTCGGCGACCTCGTGCGCCTGTCGCCGGCTTATGTGCAGCCGATCGCGTCAGACGATGTTGCCGATGCCATGACCGACGTGGCGCTTGCCGATCCCGTCAACGGCACGATCGAGATTGCGGGTCCGGAGCGCTCGCGCCTCAGCGATCTCGTCGCCCGCTATCTCAAGGCGATGGGCGACAATCGCAAGGTCGAGCTGGACCGGGAGGCGCGCTATTTCGGCGCTCTGCTCGAGGATGGCTCGCTTGTTTCCGACAACAATCCCCGCCTCGGCCGCATCACCTTCGAAGAGTGGTTCGCAACGGCACCCCGCAAGTAACCGAACCGGAGGCGCGCGCGTCGCGCATCTCCCTCATCTGAAAGGATTTTCGACATGATCAAGTCTCTCCTCACCACCCTCGCCGTTACCGCAACCCTGTTCGGGACCGCCGTCGCCGGTGACGCTGCCAAGGTGACGCTCGTCTATGAGCATGAATTGCCGAACGTTCCGGGCAAGAGCATTAAGGGCGTTCTGGTGGAATACGGGCCTGGCGGCTCGTCCGATGCGCACACCCATGCGAGCACGGCCTTCATCTATGCGACGGTGCTCGAAGGCTCGATCCTCAGCCAGGTCAATGATGGTCCAGTCAAGGAATACAAGGCCGGCGAGAGCTTCTCCGAGAGGCCGGGCGACCGTCACGGCGTCAGCGCCAACGGCAGCAAGACCGCGCCCGCCAAGCTGCTGGCGGTCTTCGTCGTCGACACCGCCGAAAAGGAACTGACCTTTCCGATGACGAAGTGACGCCATGCCAAGGGCCGACTGCCGATCGCGCAGCCGGCCCTTCTTTCGGCCCAACCGTTGGGGCCAGCCAAGTTTGCCGAGCATCTGCCGGCGCAGGCCTATCTCTACGCTTCGCCTGCTGAAACCGCGGCCGGCGCCGCTCATCCGGCGCGTTCTAGAACCCAGGCAAAGCTTCGCTTCGAGAGATCGGCGGGAATTTCCTTCGAGAGGATTTCCATCAGGTCGGACAGGCGCACGCTTCGCAGCTTGTCGCGCCAGGCTTCGTCCGCCTCCCACATGATGCGCGCCACCGCACAGGGGGTCTCGTCGCAGTAACCGGGCGCCCGGCAGGGATTGTTAGCCCGGATATTGGTGCAGACGAAGGTGCGTGACCTGCCTTCGACCGCCTCGACGATATCGAGGAAAGTCAGTTCCGCCGGCGCTTTCGCCAGCCGGTAGCCTCCCGAAGGACCGAGGGTCGTGTGGACGAGGCCCGCCTGTGACAGGCTCTGCAGCGCCTTCGACAGATACTCCTTCGGAAGTCCGTGGAATTCGGCCAGCGCCTTGGTCGATAGGTAGCGGCCCTCGGGCAGGCCGGCGAGAATGGCGCAACAGTGCAACGCCCATTCGACTTGGCTCTTAAGGATCATACGCTCTAACGATCTTTTTCGTCCGGCAGATGCCGTCCGCATCTATTAAGGACAGAAAATATCCCTATTTTTTCCCTGTGTAAACAGCGCCGTCATGTGCAACAGGAGGGATCATGGTCGTTGTCGTCGGTTTTCTGCTTGTTCTCAGCATCCTGCTGCCGCTTGCCTTCATCTGGCGGCTATGGCGGCTGAATGAACCGACGCGGCTTGGCTGGCTGCTGGCGCTTGCAGAGACCGTCGTGCTGCTCACCCTGATCGGGCTTCTCAACCGCTGGGACATCGCCGGCTTCTGGACCCGGGCGGCGCTGGCCGCGCTCGCGGTCGCGGCGTCTTTGGTTTCGTTGCCCCGACATTGGCGCCGGCCCTGGCTGTCGCTGGATCGCGGAGCATTGGCGCGCAGCCTGGTGCCGACCGTAGCCTCTCTTTTCGTCTTCGGTGCAGCACTCGCCTATGTCGCCTGGGGCATCGGCGCGCAGCACGATCCGCGCGGGCTATCGTTTCCGCTGGTCGGTGGTCGCTTCGTCGTCGCGCAGGGCGGCGGCATCGGCGTGCTCAATCATCACAGCGATCACCCGGCGCAACGGCATGCCCTCGACATCACGGCGATCGGCGAGACCGGCTTCCGGGCGTTCGGACTGTTGCCTAGGGATCCCGCCGACTACGCCATCTTCGGCAAGACCGTCGTCAGCCCGTGCGAGGGAGAGATCGTCGCGGCAGTAGATGGGCTGCCCGACCTGCCCCCGCCCGAGGCGGATCGGGGCAACCCGGCTGGAAACCACGTGATCGTTGCCTGCGACGGCATGCGGGTGGAACTGGCGCATCTGCGCAAGGGGAGCGTGACCGCCTTGATCGGGGCGCGGGTTCTCGCCGGCGATCCGATCGGCGCTGTCGGCAACTCTGGCAACAGCACGGAGCCGCATCTGCACATTCATGCCGTCGATGCCGGATCCGGAAAGGCTGTTCAACTGTCCTTCGACGGGCGTGTTCCTTCACGCAACGTGCAATTCGTCAGATGAAAGCCGATGCGAGGTTGAGCGGGCGGTGCTTTACACGTTCGATCTGAACGGCCAAAGATAGGCCGGGGAGGAGCTCGTTCATGGACATCAGCACCATGGCTGCCTTTGCGGCCGTCACCTTCATCGCGGTGGTCACGCCCGGCCCGGACGTGATCCTGGCGATGGCCAATGGCTCTTGTTTCGGCATGAAAAAGGCGGTCGCCGGGATGATCGGCGTGCTCCTTTCCGACTTCTTCCTGATCGCCGCCGTGGCAGCGGGCCTCGGCGCCATCCTTGCCGCGTCGGAGTTCTGGTTCTCGGTCGTCAAATATTCGGGTGCCGGCTATCTCGCCTGGCTCGGCTACAAGATGCTTCGGCCCGGTAGAGCCGAGAAAGCGGAAACGCAAGGCGCCGAAAACGGCGATCTCGTTCGCACGGAATCCGCGCTCGCGATCTGCCGCCACAGCATGATCGTGGCCATCACCAACCCCAAGGCCTACCTGTTCTTCTCCGCATTGCTGCCGCAGTTCATCAACCCGGCCGCGCCGCAACTGCCGCAGTTCTTGGCGCTTACCGCCGTGTTCACCGTCGTCGAGTTTGCCGTCATGTTCGGTTACGCTCTTGTCGGCTTCAAGACGACGCAGTTTGCCGCCTCGTCGATGCGGCGCTGGATGGAACGAGGCTGCGGCGGCGCCTTGCTTGTCTCGGCTGCCTCGCTCGCGCTGGTAAAGCGCGTCAACGGCTAGGCGGCGGGTCGCGATAACGGGGTGCCCGGCCGATCGTTCGTTTTCGGGATGCGAAAGGTTCAGGAGCCGGTGGGCCGCCGTGTCGCAGCACTGCTTCTGGCAGGGCTTAATGATAGAAGCGTCGCCGCCGTTCCGGCGGGTGCGATCGAGCCCGCTGCAAACTGCGGCACGCCCGACGGATCATCCGACCAAACGCTGTTTCTGCCGGCGGCCTTCGCGGCATAAAGCGCGGCGTCGGCGGCGGAAATGATCGCGTGCACATCCTTGTGCCGGTCGGCAAAGGCAATGCCGATGCTGACCGTTGCCGACAGCACGCCCTTGGTCGTGCTCAGCCGGCGCGCTTCGAGCGCGGTGCGAATGCTGTCGGCAATGGCGATCGCGTCGGCGCGATCCGCCTGCGGGAGGCAGGCGGCGAATTCTTCCCCGCCCATGCGCGCGATCAGGGCGTCACGCGGCACGGCCTTCGAGAGGATCCCGGCAAATTCCACGAGCACCTGGTCGCCCACCGCATGGCCGTAGCGATCGTTGATCACCTTGAAGTGGTCTATGTCGAGATAGAGCAGTGCTCCCTTGGCCGGTTGCGTGGCGAGATGGGTCTCCAGCTGCGCAAGGAACGAACGGCGGTTCGGCACACCCGTCAGCGCGTCGGTCTCCGAGGCGAGCTTGTAGCGTTGCTGGGTTCGCTCCTTGACCATGGCGAAGAAGGCGAAGCCACCGGCGAGGCTGTGAAAAAACAGCTCGAAGGTCAGCAACTGGTACCAGAGCGGCTGCGAAGTTCCCGCGGCCGTGTTGCCGGCGAGCGGCCAGATCAGGATCAGCGGGATGCGGGCGAGATAGAGCAGGCCATGGGTGGCGAACACGAAGGCGACGATGTAGGAGCTCGGGAGCTTGCGGAAATTCTCCGAGCGGAAGATCTCGTGCGCGATCAGCGCCGAATAGGCGAAGATCAGGATCGAGTAGAGCACGATCCGGCTTGTGACGCTCTCGCGAACATAGTCTGAAGAATAGGTGACGACGATCCACAGGAGCGGCCCGACGAGCGCGGAGGCGATCTTGAGCGGCTGATTGTCAAAGGCGCGCAAGCCCAGCCAGATCATCGCGAGCCCCAGCACCGCGAGCGCGTTGCCGAGCGAGATGGTGATGAAGTTGTAGCCGTCGCCGCGCAGCGTCAACAGGACGAAGCCGACTGCGCCGATGGCGAAGGCCAAGGACCACAGAAGCAGTTCGAGGCTTTTGCGCTCCTGCCGCCAGGCAAAACCGAAGAAAGCGGCGAAGATCACCAGCGTTACGAACGAACTGAGCATGATCGTCGGGGTATGCAGGATGTCCACCATCGTCTCCTGATGTTCGCGCGAAACCATGCCCGACAAGCGTAAAGCTTTCGCAAATGACGGCATTTGGTGGCGTGCGCGGCTCCGGGCAATCTGTGCCAAAACGGCGGTCGCGTAGGCAGGAAACGGGTTGAATTCGGCGGCGTCCTGCACGATTTTTGAGGGAGGCGTACAAGTGGAGGCGAGGCCGATGGGTCAGGCGATGCATCGTTATTTCATCTTTGAGACCGCGGCCGGTTTCTGCGGCATCGCCTGGAACGATGTCGGCATCACGCGCTTTCAACTGCCGACCGGCACGCTAGAGGCGACCGAGCGGCTGTTGCTGCGGCGGCTGCCTTCCAGCGAGGCGTCGGAGCCGACGCCGGTAATCCGGGCGGCGGTGGAAGCCGTGCGGCACTACTTCGAGGGCAGGGAGGTCGATTTCTCCGGCTTCGCGGTGGATCTGCAAGGCCAGGATGAATTTTTCCTGCGCATCTATGCGGCCGCGCGGGCGCTGCGCTGGGGCCAGACCACGACCTATGGCGGGCTTGCCAAGGAACTGGGCGTCGGGCCGGAAGCAGCACGCGATGTTGGCCAGGCCATGGCGAAGAACCCGGTATCGCTGATCATCCCCTGCCACCGGGTGCTGGCCGCCGGCGGCAAGATCGGCGGGTTTTCAGCGCCGGGCGGTTCGACCACCAAGACGCGCATGCTCGAACTGGAAGGCGTCCATTTGGAGGAGCAACAGGCCAAGCCCGCACAGCAGTCTTTCGGCTTCTGAGGTGAGGCTGCTCCAGCGCGTGGCGCCTAAAGCCTGTCGCGTCACAAAGGATTCACACGCCAGACTGTAAGCTCTTGTTTTTATGCGTCTCGTTGCCGCAAAACCGATGCACAGTTTTGCGCGACATGCATTAGCCTTTGGAGCGCTGCTCGGCCTCGCGTGCGTAAACCGCGAGGAAGGCCTTCCCCATCAGCGAATTCTCGTTCTCGATGCTCTTTCGCAGGACCGCGGCCCGAATTGCCTGAATGGCCCGGTCGTCGGGTGCGGCTGCGCTGGCGAATTCCACGAGTTGCACCGCGAGGCGAAAATTCCCAGCCTCCGATAGGTGCGTGGCCCGCTCCGCAAGCTTTTCGGCGCCGCCGGCAAGAGCGGCCAGTTCCGATGCGAGATCGGCAGTCCTCGGCGGCTTGAGATGGGCCGCGTCACCATCGAACCAGCCGGCATAGAAGTGATAGATGCCGCGGACGAGGAATTCCGGGTCGTCGTACTTCGCTGCCAGATAGGGCTTGCCCAGATATGCCTCGGGCACCTTCACCGCATGCAGAACCGCGTCGAGGCTGGCGCCCCTGTTGAGGAGCGCGAGCGTTTCACGCACGAGATGCTCGAGCGCCTCTGCCCCGTGGCGCAGCATCTCGGCCGCGCGCTCTTCGCCAAAGACGACCGGACCGTGACCGGGAATGAGGACCGCCGGAGCGAGCGCCTCCATCCGCCGAAGTGCCGTCGCCCAATCGGCTGCATAACGCTGCACCTTGCGCGGATTGCCGGCGTTCGGAAACACCCAGATGACGAAATCGCCGCTCGCAAGGACACGTCGTTCCGGTAGCCAGACGAACGTGGCATCGTCGGTTTCGCCTCTGCCGTGAAAAAGTTCGATCCGCTCGCCACCGACGGACAGTGACAGGGTATCGTCATAGACCGCGTCCGGTCGCCGCTGACCGATTGGGTAGATGTAGCCCGGTTTGTTGAACTGCTGGCTCTGCGCGATGCTGTTGTAGCCATGCGAAGCCTCGTAGCGCTCCATCCGCCGCTTCACGTTGCGGTGGGCGACGATCCGCGGGCGCGCTAGCCCACGCGCATCCGCTTCCTGGTCGATGACCGTGATCCCGCTGGTATGGTCGATATGGCCATGCGTGAAGATGACGGTGTGTATGGGGCTGTCGTCCCAGGAGCGTATGACGTCGAGGGTCTGCTTTGCCGTTTCCGGCTTCGCGGTGTCGATCAGGACCAGACCTTCGCTGGTACGGATGGCCGTCACGCTGCCGCAGAAGTAGGTCGTGTGGACGGTGATGATGTTGTCGGCGACATGGGTGATGGCGCCGTGCGAGACCGCGGCGGTCCATTCTTCCATCTGAGCCGTGCCGTCCCACAGACGCTCGAACAACGGGTCGTGTCTCATGGTCTTTCTGTCCTCGAAGCAATCGCCGACAGCTTTAGCATTGCCGGCCGTGGTTGGAAGCCGGCACGTGTGGTCTTGTGGACATGCCTCAGGTTTTGGGCTGCATCATCTGAGACGCTCGCTCATTGAAGAAGCTTGAACAGCTTTCCCAAAGTGCCGCTGTCCTGTGCCGGTTGCTCGGCTTCTGCAGCGGGTTGCTGATCCGGCTGCGGCGTCTCCGGCGCGGGCTGTTCCACCGCCGTGTCGGGCGGAACTTGCCCATCGACGGGCGGTGCCGCCTCGGGCTCGGTGCCGCCACCGCCGATGATCTGCTCGATGGAGAGCTCGCTGCCTTCGTCCTTCGGCTGCTTGCCGATCGCACCGCTGAGGATGTCGCGAAGCTTTCCTCCCTTGCCGTCCCCGGACAGAAGCTCATCGAGCCCCAGCTTGCCGGTCGGCAATCCGAGCTTCTTCAAGGTCGAAAGCGCGGCATCGGGGTTTTTCAAAAGGCCCGAAAGGTCGGGATAGATGCGCGGAGCGGCAAACGACCCTTCGATGACGACTGGCACGCCGATGCCTTCGGTGGCGATGTCGGCACCCTGGCCCTGCAAGGATGCGACCACGCGGGGATCGAGGCGGAAGTTCAACTGGTCCTCCGGCAGGTTTGCCTCGCCTTTGCCGCTCATCCGCACGAGGGGGCCGACGAGCTTGATGTCGTCGGTGCGCGCAACGCCGTTCTCGATGGCAAAGGATGCCCCGAGTTCGGTAAAGCCGGTCGCCTTGTTGTCGTTCTGCTTGAAGCCGGAGGACATCAGGCCGACGAGATTGTTGTAGACGTCGGCAACGTCGATCCCGCGAATGGCGCCGTCGGAGAAACGGACCTCAGCCGTGCCCTTGAGCGATCGCTTGAGCGTGCCGGTCGTGCCGCCGGCGCCTGCAATGTCGAACGTCGTCTGCAGCGCGCCTTCGAGATGCTTGAAGTTCGCAAGGTCGGTGAGCAGTGGTGCGGCCGAGGCGCCCGATATCGAGGCCTTCACGGCGATAGACGGCTCCGTGCCGGATCCGTCGGCGGTCAGGCTCGCGGCCACCTGGCCGCCATAGAAGGGGCTATCCGGAATGTCGAGGTTCGCAATGCCCTCGGAGATCTTCAGGGAGGTTGCGACCGGCCCGGCGACGACGCGGCCGTAGGCGAGTTTTTCGGCATCGACCTTGATGGAGGCATCGATAGAGCGAAGTGCGGACAGATCCAGCGGAGCATCCGTTGCAGGGCCACCACTCGCTTTGCTTTTGGCCTTCGCCTGCGGCGCGGCCGAAGGCGCGCCGGCCAACCGCGCGAGGTCTAGTTCCTTGAAATGGAGCGCGCTCGAAATTTTGAGCGGTGTCCCGAGTTCGACCGCGCCATTACCGCTTCCTTCGACCCCGTTGACCGAGAGCGTGGCCTTCTGGAATGCGACGCCCGCAGCGCTTGCCTTCACGTCGCCATTGAAGGCGAATTGCGTGATGCCGCCCGCGTCGGCCTGACCGATCCAGGCAAGAAGCGATCGCAGGTCTGCGGCCGCGAAGTTCACCTTGCCGGCGTAGCTGCCCGCAAGCGCCGCCTTGCCATCCAGCGCAAGCGTCGCTTCCTTCGTGCGCAGGTCGAGCTTCAGCGGGATGTCGCCCGCACGGGCATTGGCGTCCATGAGCAGGTCGCGGACCGGTAGGGTAAGATCGATCTCGGCCGGTTTGCCCCGCCACACGAGGCTGCCCGCAAGACGCATTGGCTTGGCCAGGCCCTCGATCTTGAGGGCGAGTTTCTTTGCCTTCACCTCGGCCATGGCCGGATCGGCGATGCCGGGAATGACGATGGTCGCGTCACGCAGGCTTGCGCCGCCGGTCACGTTGATCGTCTTGCGCACAGAGTTCGCGCTTAGTCCGCGAAACGCGAAGGCCGTGTCCATCGTCACGGTTCCCGACAGCGGTACCGATTGGCCGGCCAGAGCCGCGAGTTTGGAAACGTCGAGCCCGTTGCTGACGACGCGGCCCTGGAAAATCGGCTCGGCGGCGCCGACGTCGGCGGCGAGATCGGCGGCAACACTGCCGGCGTCGATGCCGAGATGCTCGAGCCGCCCGGTCAACTGCCCGTCCTTGAGGGTCGCCGTCAGCGCGACGTCGGATGCGGAAATGTCACCAACTGCAAGGGCGCCGACATTGACGCTGATATCGGCGTCAAAACCGGCCAGCGCCTGCAGGCCTGCAGCTGCCTTGGCCTTGTCCGTCCGGCCTGCCGGTTCCTCGGGCTGCGAGGAGGATGCGGCCGTCTCGCCGTCATCGAGAAATGCGCTCAGATCCAGCCGCTCGGCGTTGAGGTCGGCGAGGAACCGCGGGCGGCTGCCCGGCACGAACAGCGCGTCGAGCCCGAGCGCTTCGTCGCCGATCGTAAGCTTGCCGCCGCGGATCTGGTATCCGCCATTGGCATTCAGCGCCACCTGGCCGCTGGCGGTCAGTTCGGTGAGCCCGGCCGCAAGCTGGGGCTCGGCCTCCAGGGAAAGGCTGAGTTCGGCAGGCTTGTGCTCGAGCAGCGGACGCAAAGGCGAAACGGCAAGCGTGACATCGTAGCGCCGGCCATCGACGCCGGCGCCGGCCGAGAGCGACAATTCGCCATCGATATCCGGAACGGCGAGCGTAAGATTGAGATCGCTGACGACGTCGACCGAACCGCCGGCGCCCTCCTGCCGCAGCGTTCCCTCGCTGATCGAGATCTTGTCGATGGCGCTTTTCTCGAGGAAGGCGACGAGGGCGGCGAGCGGATCGCGCGTTTCGCCCGTGCTCGCCTGTCCCGCCTCAGCCCCCCCGTCTTGCGCAACCGCTGCGGCCTCTGCCTTCGGCCGCAGCGCCACGACAGGGCGTACAAGCCTTACTTCCCTCACGTGCAGGCGGTCGGAGCATAGCGAGGAGAGCGTCACGGAGCCCGCGACTTCGCCGATCTCGGCGGTCATGCCGTCGGCATCGAGCGAGACGTTTTCGGCCACCACCGCCAGATGCGGGACGACGGAAAGTCTGACCGGGCCGTTGAGCGCGATCGCGCTGCCGGTCGCGTTCGAGAGTTGCCGTCCCAGTTCGGCGCGCATCCAGTCGCTCGAAACGAAGCTGGGCAGGATCATGACTGAAACGACAGCGAGGACGCCGAGCGCCAGCAGGCAAAGAAAGAAACGCCGCATGTTTCCCCTCGTTGCGAAAGCGATTGATTCGGTATCGTTTTCCAGCGCGCGCCGTTTTGCAACTCCTGGGGCGATCTGCCTTCTCGTCGTACGGTTGCGCTATCGCGCGCCGACACCCTTTCCGGCGACGGCTGCATCGCTTATCTCGACGGCTGTACTCTCGGCCACGGCTGCCGGAGCGGCAACCGCGCGCGGACGATGCACGAGCGTGACCAGCACGAACGACAGGATCATCAGCAGATACCAGGCGCCGAGCTTTTGCACGGAGACCAGCGTCCAGCCGGCATGCTGCGAGGGATAGATCCAGGCCCGCGACCAAGTGCCGATGTTTTCGGCGAACCAGATGAAGAGGGCGACCAGCAGGAAGCCCACGAGCAGCGGCATGCGGTGGCGAAAGCGGAAGACGCGATAATGCACCGTGGTGCGAAGGAAGAGGATCGCGGTCAATCCGAACAGCGCGTAGCGAAGGTCGATGATGTAGTGGTGGCTGAAGAAGTTGACATAGATGGCAAGGGCCAAAAGCAGGGTCGCGATGAGCGGCGGATAGTTGCTGTAGCGCGTGTCGAGAATGCGGGTCACGCGCGCCAGATAGGAGCCGACGGCGGCATACATGAAACCCGAAAACAAAGGCACGCCGCCGATGCGGAAGAAGCTTGGCTCCGGATAGATCCACGAGCCGACGGAGGTCTTGAAGATTTCCATCAGCGTGCCGACGACGTGGAAGATCAGGATGACCTTGGCCTCGGCGATGGTCTCGAGCTTGAAGACGAGCAGTGAGATCTGGATGGCGATGGCGCTCAGGAACAGGAAGTCGTAGCGGGCGAGACCACTACCTTCGGGCCAGTAGAATTTCGTTGCCAGCATCAGGGCCAGCATCGCGCCGCCGAAGAGGCAGGCGAAGGCCTGCTTGATGCCGAACACCAGAAATTCGGTCAGGCCGCCAAGGAAGCCGCTTGCCGGAAGCCGGTCGAGCACGCCATGCGCCGCAGCGTCGATGCGCGCCTCAAGGCTCGTAAACCGCCTCTCCTCGGGTTGTCCAACCATCCGCATCGCCTCCTTTTGCCGTCGCTGCTGCGATGGCCTGACAATGCGGTTGAATTGTGGATGGCCGGAAACCGGGCCGTGTGGAGGTGGCTGCCGCGCATCCGCCACCGCCGGCGGCAGCAGGATTGCGGCATGCCGTCGTCTGCGCTCGTGGCGGGTGATCAGCGCGGGAAGGCGTAGCGGTCGACGATCGCCCAGATTTCCCGGTTGACCTCCTGCAGCTGCTCGATCACCTCGTTGATCCGCGCGATCTCCGCCTCGTTGATCTGCTCGATCTTGCCGTACTTGATCGTGTCCTTGCTGTCGAAGATCGCCATCAGTTGCGTGCTCGCCTGGTCGCCGGTTTCGTCGAAGGAATAGATGCAGTGGCTGTATTTGTTGCGGAGTTTTGCCTGCCGGCCAAGCTGTTGGGTAATCGAAAGAATTTCTTGCCGCTGCGCGGCAGGCGTCTTTCCCATCTTGGTCAGCCGCTCGACGAGTTCGATGCGGGCCCGCGTCGTGTTCAGCGTCAGGAAGATGACGATCGCGGTTTCCTTGTCGACCCGGGCGAGGCCGGCGATGAGGTAGATGAGCAAACTCTCCGTATTCGTCCACGTGTAGTTGAGTTGTCCGATTAAGAGGAGGATTTCGTGAAATCTTGCCATGGGCCTTCCAGTGCTCGCCGGTTGCCAAATGCCACACCACTGCTCGTCAGAATACTGCATTCCCGCGTCCAGTAAATTCGTTCTGACGATGGTCGCGCAGGCCCGGAAATGCGGCGCTCGGGCCCTCACCGGCGCCTGGCCAGCCGTCGGTTGACGGCCATATTTTGCCTAGCCCACGGGTGAAGGTTTCTGCGTCTGGTCGCTAGCCCGCGAAGGTTAGCCCGAACTGACAACTTACAATGCGTGTCGGTTTTAGACAGAGTCTCCTCTGCAACCGGCGAGCAGGACGCACTCAGGCCCCCTTTGGGCAAGCACTGCATCGAATGGAATACCCAGTTGGGAACCTGTTCCGGTCCTCTCGACCAAGTAAGGGGAGAGGCAAGAAAAAGCGATCAAAGTATCGACAGATGGGCGACTAGGCGCCCGGAGGAAAACACCGTTACTGAGTTCAACAAGTCCAACACGTAGCCCGCGCATGGCCCAAATCCGCGTAAGAGAAGAATGCGGCTCGGCTGTCGCGGCCTCAACTCGAGGTAATCGTCATGAGTAAGGACAAGAATATCCTGTGGCCATGGGATGACAGCCAGTCTCAAGATCAAGACCAGGGACAAGGACAGGGCCAGGGTCAGGGACAATTGCAGGCGGAGCTGCAAGGCCAGCTTCAGGGACAGGGACAAGGCCAGGGCCAGGGGCAAGACCAGGGACAGGGCCAGGACCAAGGTCAGGGCCAGGATCAGGGACAATCGCAGTACAGCGAGTCCTACAACGGCAATCTCAACGGCAACGGCAACCTCAATGGTAACGGCAACGCCAATGCCAACGGGAACGGCAACCTGAACGGCAACGGCAATGCCAACCTGAACGGCAATGGCAACGCCAACCTGAACGGCAATGGCAACGCCAACCTCAATGCCAACCTCAACGAAAACAGCACCCATGTCGACGTCGACAGCAAGACGACCGTCGACGTGGACGTCGATCTCGATCTGAGCGGCTACAAGCCGTCCGACGACGACTTTGCCGATATCGACAACTCCTCGATCCACGGCATGGCGAATACGAGCTTCAAGGACATCCTGAACGGCTCGATGAACGGCAACAGCAACGTTGCCAACGTGTTCAGCCAGAACGCCATCATGTCGGATGACGACAGCGCCTCTGACATCAACAACAGCGGCACGCTTAACCAGAACGGCAACGCCAATGCCGGCGACGCCCGCTCGGGCGACGGCATTCAGGCCGGCGCAGACGGTGGTGAAGGCGGAAGCAAGGCCTATGCCAATGGCGGCGACGGCGGCGATGGCGGCCATAGCGTTGGTGGCTTCGCGGGCGCTGGCGACGGCGATGGCGGCGACGCAGACAACAATGCCGATGCGACCGGCGGTGCCGGCCTTGGCGGCATTGCAGCCAGTGTTGGCGTTGGCGGCGGCAGCTCCAGCGGTGACGCGAACGGCGGTACGGCGACAGCCGGTGCCGGTGGTGCCGGTGGTGCCGGTCTCGGCGTCGGCCTCGGTCTCGGTGTCGGCCTTGGTGTCGGCGCGGCAGCCGGCGGCGACGGCGGCAGCAATGGTGCCGGCAACGGTGGCACAAGTGGCGACGTCACGAGCGGCCCGGCAGGGTCTTCGGATGCAGGTGACGGCGGCGATGCCGGCGGCTTCATCCTTCCAATCCTGAACCTCGGTGGCGACGGTGGCGACAGCAACGGTGGCAACAGCGTAGCGGTTGGCGATACCGGCAGTGCTGACGGTGGTGATGCCGGCGATGCCGGCGACGGCGGCGGCGCTTTGGGTGCTGGTCTTGGCGCGGGTGCTGGCTTCGGCGCCGGTGCAGGCGTCGGCGGTGCCGGCGGCGGTGGTGGCGATGCCTATGCCGGTGGCGGCTCTACGGGTGACTCGACCGGTGGTGACGGTACCGGTGGTGCAGCGACCGGTGGTCACGGCCTCGGCGGCCTCGCGCTCACGGGTTCGTGGGCAGCCGGCGGCGACGGTGGCGATGCCTACGGTGGCCATGCAATCGGTGGTGCCGGCGGTGCCGGCGGCGCGGGTGGCTTCGCGACGAACGGTGATGGCGGTGCAGGTGGCAGCGCCGGCATGTGGGGCTCGTACAATGGTGACGACAGCTTCGTCGAAGGGCTCTCCTCGGCTTCGGCAGACGCAGTTATCGACACCAACGCCTTCAACCAGCAGATCGTGCTCGGCGCGAACCTGCAGGGCAACACGATCGACATGACGGTCGTCGGTGGTGATTACACGACCACTGCCGTCGGCGACGACGACAACACCTGATCGGTGAGGGGGCGTCGATCCGCGTCTCGCGGAATCGACCCGAGAATGACTGCGCGGGAAGCTCTCGCGCAGTCAGGCACGACCCGCCAAGCCGGCGGGGACTGCCGACGACAAGAGGAGGGCCTGACCTTGTATTCCGCAAAGATCACCGAGGCCATTGCCCATTTCATCGGTCTCTTCGAACTCTCTACCGAAGAGGCGCGTCTGCGTGAAATCCATGAGAAGTTCGACCCGGATCGCGACGTCCACAAGGATCCGAAGGAGCTCGTTTCTGCGCCGGTCAAGGTGCACGCACCTTACGATCTCGACGACTTCAACCCCGACGTCCCGTACAAGCCGGTCGGACCGGACATCTTCATGCCGATACCGGACGGCTATGCTGGGGTGTCCTTCCCCGAATACCCGATTTTTGGCGGCTCCCTTGGCCGCGCCAGCTCGGAAGCCTTCCTGCAGGGCGCATCGCCGAGATCGGCCTCGCAGGTGGTCGAGCCGCACATCAACCCGCCGGGCTCGGTGGTGGTCTACAGCAACCAGACCGCCGAGCTTTCGGACAATGATTTCGTCAGTGTCGGCGGGCATGGCCTGAAGTCCGGCCTGCAGATCGACAACAGCGCGACGATGGCCGAGCTCATCGACGCGACGCAGAGTATTTCGCTGCTCGGCGAGACGGATGTCGCCGGCTCCAGTGACGCGATCGCCAGCCTCGTTGTCGGCACGGCCGAGAGGCTTGAGGCATTCTCCACCGGCGGCGAAGCGGAGGCCGGGGGGCTGAGCGTCACCCATTTTTCAGCCAGGGCCAGCACGCTCGAAGGCATCTATGTGAACGGCGTGATCGTTGAGGAAGCGCCGGTTCTCAAGGATCACCTGCCGGACCCGGACGAGGCTTCCGATGCGCCGGACGAGCCCGAACTGTCGAACGACGGGGTCGAAGTCGAGGGCGGCATCGCCTATGGCGAGGGTGCCGTCGCGGTCGACACTTCGGTCGAGCTGGAAGCGGGCAGCAACACGCTGGTCAACTCCGTCGTCATCACCAGCGACTGGCTGCAGGCCGAAGTGCTGGCGGTGGCCGGCGACCACGTCGAACTCAACGCGATCGTTCAGGTCAACACCCACTATGACAGCGACCTCGTCAGTTCCGCGCTGAGCGGCAACAATATTGAGCAGCATGCTACCCAGGCGTTCAACATCGCCATGTTCAAACATGTCGAGCCGGCGCAGACGACGCATGCCGACACCGCCGACTTCCCCAAGGTCTGGGCCATCACCGAGGTCAAGGGCGACCTGATGATGGTCAACTGGCTCCAGCAGTTCACTTTCATGTCGGACCAGGACACGGCGATCCTCGCGGCTTCGGGCTCGAAGCTTTCGATCGTCGGTGGCGACAACACGGCGGCCAACCAGATATCGCTGCTGGAGCTCGGATACCGCTTTGACCTGATCTTCGTCGGCGGCAGCGTCTTCGACGCCAACATCATCCAGCAGACGAACATCCTGCTCGACAACGATCTGATCGGTGCGGTCGGCGGCTTTCACACCAGCGGCGGCGGTTCGGTCTCGACCGGCGGAAACCTGCTTTGGAACTATGCCGGAATCGTCGAAGCTGGCAGTGCAGGCCCGGTCAATCCGATGTCGGACGGTTACCTGTCCGCGCTGCAGGATCTGTCGGAAGGCAAGAAGCCGTCGGGCGACGACTTTCTGCATGATCCCGCCTTTGCCGGGCTGAATGGCCTGAGGGTGCTCTACATTTCCGGCGACCTCATCAGCCTCAACTACATCCAGCAGACCAACATTCTCGGCGACAGCGATCAGGTGACGCTGGCGATGAACGCGCTCGAGGCGCGCCCGGACGCGGACTGGACCATTTCCACGGGCTCGAATGCTCTGCTGAACTATGCCGGGATCGTCGATGTCGATACGGGCAAGACGATCTATGCCGGCGGCGGCGCCTATTCGGACGAGGTGCTCATCCAGGCGGAGCTGGTCAAGAACGATCCCTATCTCGGTAGTCAGAACCCGGATGCGCTGGTCAGCGAAGCGGTCGTCTTTCTCGGCGACGACATGCTCACTCCGGATTTCGGCCACCAGCCGCAGGATCAGATCTCGCCGAGCCATGGGCACGGCATCGATACGGCCAGTGCCGACCCCATGCACAGCATGGTCGCCTGATGGGAGTGCGGGAGGATAGTCATGACCGACCGCACGAATCCGTCTCGGCCAGTGTCTGCCGAAACCGGCGCCGATGCCGCTTCGCGTGCGGAGGAAAACGGAACACGGCCGGAAGCATCCGGCGCCGACGCCGCGCGACGGCAGTTTCTGCGCAAGCTCAATCATCAGGAACACGTTCTGGACCGTGCTGTTAGGGAGATCGACGGGGTGGCGGACCAAATAAGAAGAGTGGCGGCAAACGGCGCCGGCGAGGATGGCAACTGGACCCCTTCACCCGTTTCGCCTCTTCCCGGATCGGGCGTTGCCGCAAGGCCGGTACAGATCACCGGTCCGACACCCGGCCTCGCACCGGCGCGCGCTGCTGCACCGGCCGCACCGATCGGGGCAGCGCAGGCGTCACGCGCACAGATGGGAACGCCACGGGCGGATGCCGCTGAGACGGTCAACGTCACGTCGCGGCCGTGGCCTCCAAAGACCGAGCCCGTGGCCAGACCCGAGCCGGCTCTGCGCGGCGAGGCGACGGTCGAGCGCCGCCCGTTGCAGGAGGAACCAAAGCCGGCACCCTGCATCGAAAAGCCGGTCGGAAAACCGGTTGCCTGGCCGACCGCGGAGATGAAGGAGAGATATTCGCCTTCGGGCATGGTGGTGATCGAAGCCGACCGTGGGCCGATCAAGGCCGAGCCGCGGTCGCCCGACAAAGGTGGCGGATCGTCCGACAAGGGCGGCGGCGGAGGCGGTGGAGGGGGCGCGTTCCACAAGCGCCTTGGCCCGGTCGATTTTTCGGCGAGCCTCAGCGCTGGTCTCAAGGCGATCCGGCAGAACCTGATGATCGTCATGCTGTTTACGATCGTCACCAACATCCTCGTGCTTTCGATCCCTGTTTATCTGTTCCAGATTTCGGACCGGGTGCTGACCAGCCGCTCGGTCGACACGCTGGTGATGCTGACGGCGATCATCGTCGGCGCGGTGCTGCTGCAGTCGGTTTTCGACGCCATTCGCCGCATGATCCTGATGCGCACCGCCGTGGAGGTGGCCGCGCAACTCGGCGCGCCGATCCTGAGCGCGGCAGCGAGAGCCGCCCTGCATAGCAACGGGCGCGAGTACCAGACGCTTGGCGACCTGCAGCAGCTTCGCTCCTTCCTCGTCTCCGGCACGCTGCTTTCGTTTCTCGATGCGCCGATCGCGCCGCTCTTTCTGGTGGCGGTCTTCCTCATCCATCCGCATCTCGGGATAATCGTCGTCACCTCAGCCGTTCTCCTCCTCATCGTTACGCTGTTGAACCAGAAAGCGACGGCTGCAGCGTTCGGCGAAGCGACCAATTTCCAGACCAAGGCCAACCTTCACCTCGATTCGATGTCGCGCAACTCCCAGATCATCAACGCACTGGCGATGATCCCGGAGGCCGTGCACATCTGGGGCAAGGACATGGCCGGTTCGCTCAAGGCCCAGGTGATGGCGCAGGACCGCAACATCGCCTTTGCTTCGCTGTCCAAGGCGGTGCGCCTCCTGACGCAGGTGACGATGCTTGGTTGGGGTGCCCATCTCGCCCTCAATGGCTCGCTCACCGGTGGCATGGTGATTGCGGCCTCCATCATCGCGGGCCGCGCCCTTGGGCCTATCGAGGGCGCGATCGAGGGATGGAGCCAGGTCATCCAGTCGCGTGCTGCCTACGGGCGCATTTCCGCGCTGCTGAAGACGTCACCGCTCAATTTCGAACGGTTGAAGCTGCCGCGGCCCGAAGGGCGCCTCGATGTCGAGCGCCTGCTTTTCGTTCCGCAGGGCACCAAGCGCGTGGTGCTCAACGGAATTACCTTTGCGCTGGAGCCCGGCGATTCGCTTGCCGTGATCGGCAGTTCCGGTGCCGGCAAGACGACGCTCGGCAAGATGCTGGTTGGATCCATCCTGCCGACGTCGGGCAACGTCCGGCTGGATCTCATGGACCTGAGGAACTGGGACCAGCGGCAGTTCGGCGAAAGCATCGGCTACCTGCCGCAGGATGTGCAGCTGTTTCCCGGCACGATCAAGGCCAACATCGCCCGCATGCGCGAGGATGCCACCGACGCCGACATCTACGCCGCTGCCAAGCTTGCCGACGTTCACGACATGATCGCCATGCTGCCGCACGGATACGAGACCGTGGTGGCCGCCGACGGCTCGCCTCTATCGGGCGGCCAGAAGCAGCGCGTCGCCCTTGCCCGCGCCTTCTTCGGCAACCCGCGCATGGTTGTGCTCGACGAGCCCAACTCCAATCTCGATACCGCCGGCGAGGCGGCGCTGACGCGGGCGCTGACGCACGCCAAGCGCGAGAAGATCACGGTTGTCACCATCACTCAGCGACCGGCGCTTTTGAACAGCGTCGACAAGGTTCTGCTGCTCGTCAACGGCACGGTGGCGCTCTTCGGCATGCGCCAGGACGTTCTCAAGGCACTCGCTTCGCGTGGGGTGAATACCGAAGGCAACCCGCTCGAACAAAACCAGCTTCCGTAGGCGATCATGAGCGACATGGCCAAAGTGCAGGATCTGACCTGGTACGCAGAGGTTCCGCGTTCAATCTGGCAGCATACGATGATCGGCCTGGTGCTGATCGTCGTGACCTTCGGCGGCTTTGGCCTTTGGGCCTTCACCGCGCCTTTGGCGGCAGCCATCATCGCCCAGGGCAGCTTTGTCGCAACCGGGCAGAACAAGGTGGTCCAGCACTTCGAAGGCGGGATCATCAAGGATATTCTGGTGAGCGAGGGCGACCGCGTAACCGTGGATCAGCCGTTGGTGCGGCTGGACGAAACGGCCGCACAAGCGAACGAGAGGCAGTATTTTCTGCGCTGGGCGCGGCTGGAGGCGATCGTCGCCCGGCTGACCGCGCAGGCGCACGGTTTGAAGCAGATCGTGCTGCCCGCGGTTCTCACGGAGCATGTCAAGAAAGATCCTGAGATTGTCCCGATCGTGCAGAGCCAGGAGCTCAATTTCCAGACCTGGAGGAGCAAGCTCGACAGCGATATCGGACTGTTGAAGCGGAATATCGAGAGCCTGGAGTTCCGCTCGCAAGGTTTTCAGGAGCAGCTGAAATCGGTGCGCGAGCAAAGAGTCCTGCTCGAGGAGGAATACATCGGCAAGAAGACGCTTTTGGCCAAGGACCTGATCCGCAAGACGGAGATCAAGACCATCCAGCGCGCGATCGCCGATGCAGAGGGCCAGATTGGCCGTCTGATGTCCGAAGTCTCGGAGACCGGCTCCCAGATCCTCAAGCAGCAGCAGCAGGTCAACCAGACCGAACAGAGCTACCAAGAGGCTGCGCTCGACGAATTGCAGAAGGCCGAGGGTGAACTGGACACAGTGCGTGAACAATTGCGCGGCGCCACCAATGTGCTCCGCCGCGCGACGATCAACGCGCCGGTGACCGGCACGGTCATCAGGATGCATTTTCATACGTCCGGCGGCGTCATCGAGAGCGGCAAGCCGATCATGGAAATCCTGCCGGCCGATGTACCGCTCATCATCGAGGCGCAGGTGCTGCGCACCGACGTCGACAATATCCGGGTCGGCGAGAAGGCGACGGTGCGGCTGACCGCGCTGAACCAGCGCACGACGCCGGTCCTCAATGGGCAGGTCTTCTACGTGTCGGCGGACGCCCTGCCGGTGCAGACGCATGAGGGCACGCGCGAAGTCTACCTGGCGCGCGTCAGCCTTCCGGCAAGCGAGCTTGCAAGAGTTCACAATTTCGTCGTGACCCCCGGCATGCCGGCGGAAATTCTGATCCAGACGGCGGAGCGGACCTTCTTCGACTATCTCACCAAGCCGATCCGCGACAGCATGGCGCGCGCCTTCATGGAAAACTGACGGTTTCGCGCGGCAGCAGCGCCTACGCCGTCGGAATACGGGCGGCGTGAAACCCGTTTCCGCCTGCCCGCGTGTCGCCTGAAAGCACTCGCGTTTCGCCGGCATCACCGGCCGTTCGATCGCATTTACGGCGGCTCTGGACCGATGCGCCGGTATTGCGCTGCGCGCATAGCGCATAGCTGGCTTGCACAAAATCCGCCTACGATTTGGGCAGAAACCCTGTATATTCACCTCATCGAAGCAATGCATCTCCTCCCGCAGAGCTTCGATGCGGTGAACGATCTCCTCCTCCCATGGATCGTTCACGAGATCAGCGCCACTCCTCCTCCCAGGCTGCTGATCGATTTTTAGAGAGCCTGCCGCTCCTCCCGCGGCGGGCTCTTTTGTTTTTCGGCAGACGCTGCCGGCAATTGCGTCCTTCAAGTGTCGAATTCGTCGACGCCACGCCCCCGTGATCAACAATGCATGCCCGCGCACGGAACCAAAGTACCCGGTTAGCGGTTACCCCTGTGGAGGTGCGTGATGTCTATCCGGCACGTGAAATCCGATCCGCAGTCGAAACCACAGCGCTGGGCGTTTCACCATGGCGCAGGGCGCCTGCGGGCAGGAGACGCGACCCGCGACGGGTCCACGACGCAGGAACGGTTGTCGCCCGTGGTCGACGCGGGCGACGGCGGCCTGGTGGCGCCGGATCTTTCGGGATCTCTCGCCCCTCATCGCAACCGGCAGCCGCCGCCGCACGACTACAGCCGTCCGGCGGTCGGTCGCGATGCGCTGGCTTCCATCCGCGACATGCGCGACGAAGACTGCAGCGGCGGGCCGATCTGGGTCGCCTTGCTCGGCGACAATACGAGCGAGGGCATGCGGCAGTTTATGGGGCTCGTGCTCGCCTTCATCTTCCTGTCGGCCGTTTTCTTCTGGTTTCTTGCCTAGGACGTATGAGGCAACTAAGCCGCCGTGGCCGTGACATTTTCCCGGTTGACGGTCGATCGCTGAAGCCTAGATAACCGGCGGTACTCCTTCCCCAATGCCAGCGAGAGCGCCATGCACTACAGAACCTTCGGCCGTACGGGCCTGCGCATTTCCGAAATCGGTTACGGTGCCTGGGGCATCGGCAAGAGCCATTGGCAGGGCGCGCGCGACGACGAGTCCGCCCGCGCCCTCAACCGCGCGGTCGACCTCGGCCTCAATTTCATCGACACCGCACTCGGCTACGGCCAGGGCCACAGCGAGAAGCTGATCGGCGCCTTGCTGCGCGAGCGGTCGGAGACGATCCATGTCGCCACCAAGATCCCACCGAAGAACATGCAATGGCCGGCGCACGCCGGCACCCCGGCCGAGCAGACCTTCCCGGCCGACCACGTGATCGCCTGCACCGAGACGAGCCTGCGCAATCTCGGCGTCGAGACGATCGACGTGCAGCAGTTCCATGTGTGGTCGGACGAGTGGGTAGGCCGCGGCGACTGGCTGAAGGCTGTCGAGCGGCTGAAGCGCGACGGCAAGATCCGCTTCTTCGGCGTTTCGATCAACGACTACGAGCCGGACAATGCGCTCCGGCTGATCGAGACCGGCGTCGTCGACAGCGTGCAGGTGATCTACAACATCTTCGAGCAGGCGCCGGAAGAAAAACTGCTGCCCGCGTGCCTGAAGCACAATGTCGGCGTCATCGTCCGCGTGGCGCTCGACGAAGGTGGTCTGACCGGCCAGATTCGCGCCGATACCGTCTTTCCCGAGGGTGACTTCCGGGAAACCTACTTCCGGGGCGAGCGCAAGCGCGAGGTCGAGGAACGAACGCAGAAGATCGTCGAGGATCTGGAAATCAAGCCCGACGCACTGGCCGAGACGGCGCTGCGCTTCGTTCTCAGCCACCCGGCCGTATCGACGGTCATTCCCGGCATGCGTTCGGTGCGCAACGTCGAGCGCAACTGCGCCATCGGCGACGGTGCCGGCCTGCCGGATGCACAGCGGGCGAAACTGACCGCCCACCGCTGGCGGCGCAACTTCTATCGGGATTGAAGCCGCCGTTTCGCCGCCTGTCATCGACGCTCCCAGGGATCTGTCGGCTGCGTGGCCGCGTCTTCAGTGCCTCGCCCGTCCGGATATGCTATCCATAGGGGTGCTGGAGCCTGGGGGCGCCGATGGAACAAAAGCTCTCCGTCATCATGGCCGCGGACGTGGTCGGCTATAGTCGGCTGATGGAGCTCGACGAGAAGGGCACGCTTGCGACCCTCATGGCTCACCGGCAGGAGCTGTGGGACGTCGCGGTCGCCGCGCATCACGGGCGCATCGTCAAGCTCATCGGTGATGGCATGCTGATGGAGTTTCGTGCCGTGGAAGACGCAGTTCTCTGCGCGGTCGAGATCCAGCGGGGAATGCAGACGAGGAACGCCGGTACGCAGCGGGATCGCCGGATCGAATTTCGCATCGGGATCAATCTCGGCGATATCCTGTTTGACGACGGTGACGTTTACGGTGACGGCGTCAACGTGGCGGCTCGCATCGAGAGCCTCGCCAGGCCGGGGTGGCATACCCGTCTCCGCCTCGGTTCACGACACGCTGGGCGGTCGCCTGGACATCCGCTTCGAAGACACGGGCGCACAGCCGTTGAAGAACATCGGCCGCCCCGTCCACATCTACAATATCGTCATCGACGACGGCGGATCGGAGGGGGCGGCGCTGATGGCGCCACCGACACAGGAGGTACGGGAAAATCCCCCCGTCAAGTCGAGCCGGACGCTTCTCTATGTGTCGCGCTTTGCGAATTTGAGCGGCAATCCCGATGAGGATTATTTCGCGGCCGGCATCACGCAGGACGTCGTCGCGGCATTGTCGCGGTTCTCCGGTTTGAACGTGATCGTTCGGTTGCCGCGTCCCGAGCCGCAACCTCAGGCACGCACAACCTACTACACGCTCGAAGGCAGCGTCAGGCGCGCTGCCGACCGGGTCAGGGTCAATGCCAGTCTGACCAATGCCACTGGCGAACACATCTGGGCGGAGAAATACGATTTCGACCTTGTCGACATGTTCGATGTCCAGGACGAGTTGTCCCGTTCCATTCCGGCTGCCTTGAATGTCAAAATCGAAGAGGCCGAACGATACCGGATTCTCGCCGAGCCGCTCAAAGGATCAAGCGCCTACGATTTCTATCTGCGTGGCCGGCACATTGAAAAAAGCCTGAAACCGGATGAGGTCAGGCGGGCAAAGGAGATGTTCCTGGCCGCGGTCGACGCTGATCCAGCCTACGCCCGCGGATATCTCGGGCTGGCCTGGCTGGATATACGCAAACTGAAATGGAACGAGCGTGCCGACATGGAAGCGACGCTTGCCAGTGCCTTCGCATCGGCAAGCAAGGCTTTGGAGCTCAGTCCCTGTGACGCCGATGTTCACTGGGCGCTCGGCGTCGTCCATTTGTGGAGGGGAGAGGCAGAACGCGCCATCGGTTGTTACGAGCGTGGGCGCGAACTGGCGCCGAACAATTGCGATCTTCTTGCGGAATATTGCGATGCCCTGGGGTATCTCGGTCTGTTGGAGGACGCGATCAGGATCGGGGAACTGGCCTTGCGGCTGAACCCCAGTCGTCCGGACTGGTATTTCTGGAACATCGCGGCTGCCAGGTATCTCTCCGGCCAGTACACCGAAGCGTTGGCTCTGCTGGAGAAGATGGCCGATCTTGGTTCGGCCTACCGTTTGCTGGCGGCGACCTACGCGCAACTCGGGCACCTTGAGGATGCACGTCGCGCCGCGGCGGAACTCCTGAAACTCAATCCGGAATTCTCGATCGAGCGATACGGTTCCCGTGCACCCTACCGGGATAAGGCCTTGCTTGCGCGTTACGTTGAAGGATTGCGGCTGGCCGGACTGCCGGAGTGAGTTCGGAACGGCGTGAGGGAGCCGCATCGGCCGGCCGGGTTTACTTGGAGGAAAAGCAATGTCGGAAACAGTCAATGTCCGCTACATGGTCGACGACGTCGAGGCGGCGATCGCCTGGTACACGACCCACCTCGGCTTTTCGCTTCTGTCGAGCTATGCACCGGCTTTCGCGGATGTGCAGCGCGGTGCGCTGCGGCTGCTGCTGAGCGGACCGACGAGTTCGGCCGGCCGGCCGATGCCGGACAGCGAGAAGCCGGGGCCGGGCGGCTGGAACCGCATCCATCTCCTCGTCGATGACCTCAACGCCGAAGTGGAGCGGCTGCGCCGTGCCGGCGTCATGTTCCGCAATGACATCGTCACCGGTCCCGGAGGGGCGCAGATCCTTTTGATCGATCCCTCCGGAAATGTTGTCGAACTGTTTCAGCCTGCGCGACGATAGCGACCCGCGCGCCCGCGGGTCGTCGATGCGCTCGCACCGCTGGGGATGCGAGCGCCAGGTCGGCTCTCAGCCGGCGCTGGTGTCGACCACTTCGAAATCGTGGGTGATCGTCGCGGTCTTGGCGAGCATGGCCGAGGCCGAGCAGTATTTCTCGATCGAGAGCGAAACGGCGCGCTCGACCTTGTTGACCGCAAGTCCGCGTCCCTTGACGATGAAGTGCATGTGGATGCGGGTAAAGACGCGCGGTTCCGTATCGGCGCGGTCGGCGTCGAGTTCGACGACGCAGTCTTCCACCGGCTCGCGGCCCTTCTCCAGAATGTGCACGACGTCATAGGCCGAGCAGCCACCGGTGCCGATCAGCACCAGTTCCATCGGGCTCGGTCCCGGGGTGCGCCCCTCTTCGCCGAAGGCGGTTCCCAATACGACTTTGTGGCCGCTACCAGACTCTCCGACGAAGGTCCGGTCTTCCACCCATTTGACGCGTGCTTTCATGTGTCTCGTCCTGTTGTAGCCATGGCATGATCACGGACCCAGACGGAGCCGATGATCCCCCGTTCACATAGCGTCTTGGAGGGTTTTCGCAAATGGCCCGCGTCCGCTAAAATCGCAGCCAGCGCCATCGGTGCGGGAACGGACGGCGCGGAAACCAGGCAAAGGGTGTTTTGATGAACGAGACGACGGGAAATGCGCCTGACCGTTCCGGCGCGGTGATCCATCCGCCGATCGCCTGGGTGATGTCGGTGGGCGGTGGCCTCGTGCTCGACCGGCTCTACCCGTTGCCTTTCGTGCCCGCGATGGTGCCGGACGCCCTCGTCGGCGGCATCATTTTTCTCGCCGGTCTCGCGCTTTTGATCTGGGCGGCGGTGAGCTTCAGGCGTGCGGGAACCGAAATCCAGATCCATCGCCCGACATCGGCGATTGTCGAAGCCGGTCCCTACCGCTTCACCCGCAACCCGATCTATACTGGCATGTTTCTCGGCCTGATCGGCTTTTCCATCGTCTTCGACAGCCTGTGGCTGCTGATCCTGCTGGTGCCTTTCTACCTTATCATCCGCTATGGCGTCGTGGCGCGCGAGGAGGCCTATCTCGAGCGCAAGTTCGGCGACGTCTATCGGGTCTACAAGGCGCGCGTCAGGCGCTGGCTCTGATTGCACAAATCGGCATGCTCCGCGGCGATGAAACGGGTCCGGACGTCGCGTCGCAGCACTCGCGATTTCGGGTGGATGAGTCGGCAGGCCCTCGATTGATCATAGCCGAGGCGGCTGCGCGTGTGCCTAGGGGGTATTGCCGGGATGGACTTGAACGAGCGTCCATCCCGCTGGAACACGAAAGGTGGTCTTTCGTGCAGAAGGTCGGGCCTTATCTCGGCGCTACGATCCCGTGATAGTAGTCGCCGTCACCAGCTTCATAATCGGCGGCGTAGCCGCCACCGCCACCGCCGCCGCCGCCGGTCTGGGAGCATCCGGCGAGGGCGAGAACCATTGCCAACAGGATTGTAGCGCGCATTTATTCTACCTTTCAGTTGAATGATCACGACAGAGGCTGCCGAGTTGCTGCCATACCTAACACGCCCGGTGGAGTATGATCGAGCGCGTGTGGCGATGTGTGCCTATGGCAATGCGCCGCGCCTCAAGCGCGCGATCGCCTGTCGACGGCGATCGTTAGCGCCAGGCCACAAGCCCTTCTTCATACGGCCGTATCTCCTGTGCCCACCTCTTTCAGGTAGGTTGCTGTGAAGGGCCATAGACTATATGGCCCTTGACCTCACTTCCGGAACAAGGAGGACACATGACTTCGATCGAACCCGCCTACGGAACCGCGACGCTCCTGCTGATCGCGGCGGCAGCCGTTGGCCTGCTTCTTTTTCTTATCCTCCGGTTGCGCCTGCATGCCTTCGTCGCTCTGGTTTTGGTCAGCCTCTTGACGGCGCTGGTGACCGGCATCTCCTTCGCGGACGTGGTCCCGACCCTCCTGCAGGGCTTTGGCTCGACGCTTGCCTCGGTGGCGCTGCTCGTCGGTTTTGGCGCGATGATCGGGCGGATGCTGGAGGTCTCCGGTGGCGCGCAGGTGCTCGCGGATCGGCTGATCGGCCAGTTCGGACCTGAGCGCGCGCCTCTCGCGCTCGGCGTCGCCTCGCTGCTGTTCGGCTTTCCGATCTTCTTCGACGCCGGCCTCGTGGTCATGCTGCCGATCATTTTCAGCGTCGCAAGCCGCTTCGGCGGCTCGGTTCTGCTTTATGCGCTGCCTTCGGCAGGCGCCTTTGCGGTCATGCACGCATTCCTCCCGCCCCATCCAGGCCCGGTGGCCGCCAGCGAATTGCTGGGGGCGGATATCGGCCTGCTCGTGCTCGTCGGCCTCGTCGTGGCGCTGCCCACATGGTATCTCGGCGGCTATCTCTTCGGCCTATGGGCAGGCAAACGCTTCGAACTGCCGGTGCCAACCCTTCTCGGGTCGCCGAACGAGGCGGCGCACGACGAAGTGCCCCCGTCTTTCGGCACGGTGATGCTGGTGCTGCTGCTGCCGCTCGTGCTGATCTTCCTCAATACCGGCCTATCGACGCTGGCCGCCGCCAAGATGATCGACGGCGGCGCATTGTGGGTCAGCATCCTGCGCATGGCCGGGCAGACGCCCGTCGCCCTGCTGATCACTGTGCTCGTCGGCATGTGGGTCCTCAGCGGCGAGCGTACGCTCAAGGACATGGAAAAGCTGATGGACGGGGCGCTAGGCCCGATCTGCGGCATCATTCTCGTTACCGGAGCCGGCGGCATGTTCGGCGGCGTGCTGCGAGCAAGCGGCATCGGCCAGGCGCTCGCCGGCAGCCTCGAGGCGATCGGCATGCCGCTGATCGTCGCCGCCTTCCTCATCTCCACGGCCCTGCGTGTGGCGCAGGGGTCGGCGACCGTGGCACTGACGACGACGGCGGGCCTTCTCGCTCCAACGGTCGCGGCAACGACGGGGCTTAGCCCCTTCGACCTGTGCTTCCTCGTGATCGCCATCGCTTGCGGCGCGACGGTGCTGAGCCATGTGAACGATTCCGGCTTCTGGCTCGTCGGCCGCTTCCTTCAGATGGATGAGCGGACGACGCTCAAGACCTGGACGGTAATGGAAACCCTGCTCGGGGTGATTGGTTTCGCCTTCGCGCTTGTGGGATGGTGGCTGCTATGAGTGAGGACCTTCAGCATATCGTGGTGATGGGCGTATCCGGCAGCGGGAAGACCACTGTCGGCGAGGCGCTGGCCGCAAGGCTCGGCTGGCGTTTTGTCGAGGGCGACAGCTTTCACCCGCCGGAGAACGTCGCCAAGATGTCCGCGGGCATTCCGCTCGACGACAATGACCGTGAACCCTGGCTGCGGGCGCTGGCCGCAGAAATTGCCAAGGACGAGGCGGCTGGCAGCCCTTCGGTGGTCGGGTGCTCGGCCCTGAAACGGTCCTATCGCGACATCCTGCGCACGGGCGCGCCGCGCGTCTGCTTCGTGCATGTGCACGGCGACCGCACCGTGCTGGCCGACCGGCTCTCGCATCGGGCGGGACACTTCTTCCCTGCTTCCCTGCTCGACACTCAGCTTGCGACCCTCGAGCCGCTCGGTCCGGACGAGGATGGCGTCGTCGTCGACGTGGCTCTTCCAACAGCTGAGCAGGTCGATCTTGCCATCCAGGGGCTGGGCAACTAGCCCAGCCGCGCTTGCGCTTCTCACTTCGGCGGACAGTCGCTGTACGGCGGGGACGGGGCGTGCAATCGCGCATTGAAGGCGAAGCGATCCCTGAACGTCCGCGCATCCCGCAGCCTGAGCTCCAATGCGTGAGCGCTGGCGGAGGGGAGTGGGGGTCGAACCCACCCGGGACAGGCTCGCTGCCCCAACCGGATTTGAAGTCCGGCCGTCCCACCGGAGACGATTCCCTTCCTCAGCGCTGAAACAGGTCGCTGCGATGGGGATTTATGCGACGCAGATCTCCCCTGCGCAAGGTCAGGCCGAGCCGGTCGTAGAAATCGAGGACCTCGATGGCGACCTTGCGGCCGTTGTGGACCCGGTCGCGAAAGCTGGGCGCGGTGAACCAGCCGTCTTCCGCCTGTGCCGCCACATCGAGCACGATGGCCGCCATCTCCTCAACGACCGCGCGGGCGAAAAAATGGTCGTGCGCGATCTCGTGGGTCTGCCCGAGCCTCTGGGCGAGCTTCAGCACGCGCCGTATGTCGCGCTCGTCGGCATTGAGAAGGGCCGCGAAATCGCGCACGCGCGGTGGCCGGAAGCGGCTATCGTCGACGAGGTGCGGATGGATCCGCTGCCACAGGTCCTCGTCCGCCGGCGACAGCCGAACCTCGTGGCCCGGCAGGCGCAGGAAGGCGCCGTCAAGCACGATTCGACCTGCCGCGGCTTCGTCTCGGAGGAACGCGAGGAAGCTTGTCGTCGGCAGGCGCGGTTTGAGCAGGAGCCGCAACCGTTCGCGGCCGATGCCGGCAAGCTCCGGGTTTTCTGCGTGGAAGGCTGTGAGTGTGTCAGTCAGGTTCGCCCGCAATCCGTCCGCTGCTGCGGACGAGAGCGCGTGGTCGCCGATGGCCCTCGCCCCGGCGGCAATCAGCAGCCCGGAAAGCGTGTCCTCGCCCAGGCCACGGTCGCGCAGGAAGGCCGCAAGCTCGATCGGTGCCAGGTCGGACAGGTCGGAAAGGGCCGCCGCCGGGTCCTCGTTGCCAGAAGCGGTAAGGAAGGCCAGTCGCTCCGGCGTGCCACGCTTTCGCGCCGGCGGGCGCAGATCGAGAAAACGGCCACCGCCGATGGTCCGGATGGCCGAGGTGTCGCGCAGGATGAAGTGGTCGCCGATGGTCGCGGCGATGGGGCGGTCGAGGACCAGTTGCACGAGGCCTTGTGTCCCGGGATCGAGCGGGCCGGCAAGAGGCACGATCCGCGCACCGACCTCTGTCGCATGGGTGTGCAAGCGTGCGGGAAACCAGGTGCCGATCGGCTTGGCCTCCGAGGCAAGCACGCGGACCTCCGCGTCGATCCGGTCCGTCGGTGCATGCAGTGCCGGGGCGAGGACCACGTCGCCGCGCCGGATCGCGTCCTTCGTCACCCGTTCGCCGGCGATGTTCAGCGCGCAGCGTTGGCCGGCAAGCCCCTCCGCTGCTTTCCGGTTCTGCGCATGGATCCCGCGTATACGGGCGGTCAGGCCGGACGGGCTGACCGTGACGCTATCGTCGAGCTTCGCACGGCCGCCGAGCACCATGCCGGTCACGACCGTGCCGGCGCCCGCAAGCGTGAAACTGCGATCGACGGCAAAGCGCAGCAGGCCGGCATCGTTGCGTGCGGCGGTTTCCGCTTCGGCGGCGGCGAGCCCCGCGCGCAGGACCTCGATGCCTTCGCCGGTAAGGGCGGAGACGGCAAGGATGGGCGCCTTTTCCAGACCGGTGCCGGCGAGGGCGGTCTGGATCTCCGCGGTTACCTCCGCGCGCCGCTCAGGCCCGGCCAGATCGGCCTTGGTGAGCGCAACGAAACCTCTGGTGATGCCGAGCAAGTCGAGGATCGCGAGATGCTCGCGCGTCTGCGGCATGATGCCGTCGTCGGCTGCGACCACCAGCAGCGCGAAATCGATGCCGCCAGCGCCGGCAAGCATCGTATGGATCAGCCGCTCGTGACCCGGCACGTCAACGAAGCCGGTGACCGTCCCGCCGCCGAGGTCGGTATAGGCAAAACCGAGGTCGATGGTGATGCCGCGGGCTTTTTCCTCGGCAAGGCGGTCGGCGTCCGTGCCGGTCAGGGCCTTCACCAACGCCGTCTTGCCGTGGTCGATATGCCCTGCCGTCCCGACGATCATAGTGCTGCCAGGGCCGCGATGAGCATCTCGTCGCTTTCCAGGCAACGCAGATCGAGGACCAGCGCGCCATCACGGATATGGCCGACGACCGGGATGGGCAGGGCGCGAAGCCGTGCGGAAAGCCGTTCCGGCGCGTCGCCGCCGCTGCCTGTCAGCCGCAGGCCGGCGCTCGGGATCGTATCGACCGGCAAGGCGCCGGAGCCGACCTGGCTCTGGCACGTGCAAGCTGCTGCCGAATAGCCGTGCGGCTTGAGCAGCGCATCGATTGCCGGAGCGAGACGGGCCGCCTGTGCGCCGATGTCGACCTCCGGCCGGGAAAGAAAGCGCAGCGTCGGCAGCCGCTCCTTCAGCCGATCGGGATCGCGATAGAGCTTCAGTGTCGCTTCGAGCGCGGCGATGCGGATCTTGTCGAGACGAACGGCGCGTTTGAGCGGATTGCGGTTGATGGCGGCGATGAGATCGCGCCGACCGACCACGAAGCCCGCCTGGGGGCCGCCGAGCAGCTTGTCGCCCGAAAACGTGACGAGATCCGCGCCTTCGGCGACGGCTTCCGCCACCGTCGGCTCGCGTCGCAATCCGAAGATGGAGAGATCGATGAGTGAGCCCGAGCCGAGGTCGTTCAAGAGCGGGACACCGGCCCTGCGGGCAATCTCGGCCAGTCTTGGCGCCGGCACCTCGGCGGTAAACCCTTCGATCCGGTAGTTGGAGGTATGGACCTTGAGGATGACGCCGGTCTCAGGCCCGATCGCGCCCTCATAGTCACGCGGATGGGTGCGGTTGGTGGTGCCGACCTCCACCAGCCTGGCGCCGGCGCGGGCCATGATGTCGGGCATGCGGAAGGCGCCGCCAATTTCGATCAGTTCGCCGCGCGAGACGATCGCCTCGCGTCCGTCGGCCAGGGTATTGAGCGCAATCAGCACGGCGGCGGCATTGTTGTTGACGATTGTGGCGTCCTCGGCGCCGGTCAGTTCGCAGAGCAGGCCACGCAGATGATCGTCGCGCTGACCACGACCGCCGCCGTCAAGGTCGAACTCCAGCGCCAGCGGGTTGGCCATCGCGGCGCTTGCGGCGCTGACGGCTTCTTCGGCCAGAATGGCGCGGCCGAGATTGGTGTGCAGCACGGTGCCCGTGAGATTGATGAGCGGGCGAAGGGCGGAGCGGGCGGCAGCCGCCAGCTCCTCGGCGATGCGGCGCGGCAGATCGGCCGCAAGCGTTGCCCCATCGTCGCCCGCACGGATTTTTTCCCGCGCGATCTCAAGCCCGGCGCGGACGGCGGTGACGACGGCGAGACGGCCATGTTCTTCCGTCAGCGCCAGTCCCTCTGGCGAGGTCAGCACCTGGTCGACCGAGGGGAGCACGCGAAAATCCTGCATCAATACCCCGCGAGATAGGGGTTGAAGCCACCTCGGCGAAACTCGGTCTCCTTCATCAGGATATCGAGGCCAAGGCTGCCGACGTCGTCGGCGATCGGCTCCAGGCTCGGATTTTTCACCTGGTAGAAGATCTTGACCCAGGCATGGCATTCCCGACAGGTCTCAGCCTTTACCGTCGCCTCCGAGGTCTCGACCGAACGATAGCTGATGCCCTTGGTCGAACCGCAACAGAGGCACTTCACCCGCACCTCGTTCCATTGCGTGGCGCAGCAGGCGCAGGCGGCATAGCGCACGTTCTCGACGCCCTGTGTACCCACGACCGACGACGTCGCCGGCCGGCCGCCGCAGGCGGGACAGACGCCGAGGCTGACAGGGACGAGGGCTTCCGCATCGAGCGTCGCGGCGAGCCGCGCCATGTGCAGCTGCACCGCGGCCGCGACGAAGAGATGGGGAGCGGCGCTGTCTTCCGGAACCCGATCCGATAGGATGTTGGCGAGCAACCAGTGCCGGTCGCCGTCCTCTGCTGCGCGTACCGCATCGAGCGCCAGGCGGGCGGGGTCGGGCATGGCGAGATCGGCAGCGCCTTCGAGAAGCGCGTCGAGGGTTGCGGAAAGGCCGGGGTCATCGACAAGCGCCATTCGGTCGAAAGGCGGCATGGCGGCGCGGGCGGCCTCGGCGAGGCGCGCCGATGTGGGCGCCGCGACGGGCGGAAGGGTTACCGCCAAGCGAGCCTGGAGTTTGGAGAGCGCCGCGAGGAAGGTGAGATAAGGCGCAAGCGCGTTGCTTTCGGCGAGAAACGCGAAGCGGCGTGCGCGTGTCTGGAACAGTTTGACCGGCTCGGGCAGGAAGGCCAGCGGCGGATTCGGCACGCCGCCGATGAGGGAGGGATCGGGTTGTATGTCTTCTGCCATCGCATCTCCGGCAATCCGGCCGCAAGGCCCGATCATGCAGCATTACAAGGTGCTACGGCAACCTTTGCGCGCCTGATAGGACGCGCGGCGCTGTAGGAGACGTTCATTTTGACGGGTCGGAGCCCTGGCGTCCAGCCAGTTCGCGCAGCCATTTGCGATGATGCCGAAAGGCCCAGCCGCCGGTGACGGTGCCGCGGGTCATGGCCCTTATCGTGCCGCGCGTCCAGATTGCCGCATAGACATGGACGATGAAGATCAGGATCGTGAAAAGCGCCGCCAGCGCATGCACCGCGACCGCGATGCGGCGAACGGGGATGGAAACGAGGTCCGGGAAGTACTGCTCCCAGATCATGATGCCGGTCGTCACGAGCACGACGATCAGACCGGACATGCCCCAGAAGACCATCTTCTGGCCGGCATTGTATTTTCCGAGTTCGGGCAGGCTCTCTTCGTTGCCTTGGAGTAGATCACCGAACTTGCGGCTCCATTCCACATCCTCGCGCCGCGGCAGATTGAGCTTCCACATCTGCGCAAACAGGAGGAGGAAGCTTGCGACGAGGATAAGTCCGACGATCGGATGCAGCCATCGCGTGGTCTGGCCGCCGCCGAAGAGGCCGGTCAAGAAAAACAGCGACGGGTGGAAGAAGGAAAGTCCGGAGATCAGAAGCACGATCATGCAGGCGGCGGTGACCCAATGGTTGAGACGGGTATAACCACGATAGCGATTGACGGTGACCGGATGCTTCGTCTCGATCCTGTCGCCGGGGGCCGAATAGATACGTTTGTCAGCCATCACGCCTCCCTGCCGCCTTGCGGGCGGTTGCGATCCTCGACGAGTTCCTCCGCCTCGCCTTCCTCATGGGCGGTCACCTCGTTCGGCCGGGCGAAGATGCCGTGCAGCACGGCGCCGGCGGCGGCAAGTCCGGCAACGGCGAGGCCGACGGTCTTAGCCGGACCCTTCCAACCGCGCACCACCGGCGAAATCTGCGGATCCTCCGGCAGCCCGGAATAGAGCGACGGTTGATCGGCATGGTGCAGCACATACATCACATGCGTTCCGCCGACGCCTTGCGGGTCATAGAGGCCGGCATGATCGTAGCCGCGCGACTTCAGGTCCTCGACGCGCTCGTTGGCAAGCGTGACCATGTCTTCCTTCGTGCCGAAGGTGATCGCCTTGGTCGGGCAGGCCTTGGCGCAGGCCGGTCCTTGTCCAACCGCCACGCGGTCCGAGCAAAGCGTGCATTTCTTCGACACATGCGCGGTCTTCGAGATACGCGGAATGTTGAAGGGACAGCCGGCGATGCAATAGCCGCAGCCGATGCAGTTGTCGGAGATGAAATCGACGATGCCGTTGGAATATTGCACGATGGCGCCCGGTGCCGGGCAGGCCTTGAGACAGCCGGGATCGGCGCAGTGCATGCAGCCGTCCTTGCGGATCAACCACTCGAACTCGTTGGTAACCGGGTTCTCGTATTCAGCAAACCGCATCAGCGTGAACATATCAGCCGTCAGGTCATGCGGGTTCTCGTAGACGCCGACATTTTCCTCCAGGTCCGGATGGGTGTCGTTCCATTCGATGCAGGCGGACTGGCAGGCCTTGCAGCCGATGCATTTCGACACGTCGATCAGCTTGGCGACCGGGGTCAGTTGTCGTTCGGGTGTCGGCACGTTGCTTGTTGCCGAAGCCTTGACGACGTCGCTCGGCAACAGGTTCGACGCCAGCGGTTGCAGCGGCGGGTTGGCGGCGGCCGTTACCGGTTCCGGTGCGCGTTCGCTCATGCCGAAGCTCCTTCTTCCGCCGCCGGTTCGATGTTGACCAGGAAGGCCTTGAACTCCGGCGTGTCGATATTGGCGTCGCCGACGAAGGGGGTCAGGCTGTTCGGGCCGAAGCCCTTGCGGGCCGCACCCATGAAGCCCCAGTGCAAGGGAATGCCGACCACATGGACCGGCTTGCCGTTGCAGATCAGCGGACGAATTCGCTTCGTCACCACTGCCTTCGCCCAGACCTCGCCACGTGCGCTCCACACGCGCACCCGCCCGCCCTTGGTGATGCCGCGTTCAGCCGCCAGCTCCTCGCTGATCTCCACGAAGAATTCCGGCTGCAGCACGGCGTTGACACGGCTGTGCTTGGTCCAGAAGTGGAAATGCTCGGTGAGGCGGTAGGATGTGGCAACGAAGGGGAAGTCGGTGCTCGTGCCCAGCTGTTGCAGGTCGCCTGGAAAGATGCGCGCTACGGGATTGCCGCGAAGTTTGGCGTTGAACGGATTTTCGACCGGGCTTTCGAACGGCTCCATATGTGTTGGGAACGGCCCGTCCCGCATCAGCTTGCGGGCAAAGAGGCGGGCGGTGCCCTCCGGCGTCATGATGAACGGCATCACCGCCTCGGGCTTTGCCGTCACCGCTATGTCGGGCACGTCGAAGCCGGCCCAACGCTCGCCGTTCCATTCGATCAGTTTACGCGCCGGATCCCAGGGTTTGCCCTGGAGATCGCAGGACGCGCGATTGTAGAGGATGCGGCGATTGGCCGGCCAGGCGAAGGTCCATTTGAGGAAGGTGCCGACATCGCCCGGATCGCTGTTGTCGCGCCGGGCCATCATGTTGCCTTCTTCCGTCCAGGACCCGGCATAGATCCAGCAGCCCGACATGGTGGAACCGTCGTCACGCATCACGCCGAAGTTCGGCAGGAGCTTGCCCGCCTCGACCAGCACCTTCGTCGGATCGGTCGGGTCATAGAGCGTCTGCAGCGCGCGTCCGTTCATCTCCTGGGCAAGCTCGGCCGGTTCCGGCTCGTAAGGGTCCTTGTAATCCCAGGCAAGGTTCAGGATAGGCTCGGGACAGACCCCGCCTTCCTTGCGGTAGAGTTCACGCACCCGCAGGAAGATGTTGGCCATGATCCAGGTGTCGTGCTTGGCGTCACCAGGCGGTGTCGCCCCCGGCCAGTGCCATTGCAGCCAGCGGCCCGAATTGACAGTGGCGCCCTCGTCCTCGGCAAAGCAGGTCGCCGGGAGTTGCAAGACCTCCGTCATGATCTTGGCGGAGTCCACCTGGTTGTAGATACCGTGGTTTTCCCAGAAATGCGCCGTCTCGGTCTGCAGCGGGTCGATTGTCACGAGCAGTTTCAGCTTCGACAGACCCTCGGTCAGCTTCGCCCGATTGGGGAAGGACAGAAGCGGGTTGAAGCCCTGGCAGAAGTAGAGGTTCACTTCGCCGCGGCTCATCATGTCGAACATCCTGAGGATGTCGTAGTAGGGGACATCGAGCTTCGGCAACCAGTCGAAGCCCCAGTCGTTTTCCTTCGTGGCAGCGCTGCCCCACATGGCCTTCAGGAAACTGACCATGAATTTGGGGGTGTTCTGCCAATAGCTTGTCTGGCCGGGAACGAGCGGCTTGTTGCCGCGCGTCGACATGTAGGTGGTGTAGTCCGTCTCCTTTTCCGTCGCGAGGTTCATGTAACCCGGCAGGGAGTTGGAAAGCAGGCCGATGTCGGTCAATCCTTGGATGTTGGAGTGACCGCGTAGCGCGTTGACGCCACCGCCCGGCAGGCCGACATTGCCGAGGATGAGCTGCAGCATCGCCATGCCGCGGATGTTCTGGGCGCCTTTCGAATGCTGCGTCCAGCCGAGCGCGTAGAGCGAGGTCATCACCTTGTCGCGCGCCGACGTCGCGCCGATCATCTCGCAGATCTTCAGATAGCGATCCTTGGGCGTGCCGCAGATATTTTCCACGAATTCCGGTGTGTAGACCGCGACATGCTCTTTCAGGAGGTTCCAGACACAGCGCGGGTCCGTGAGAGTCGGATCGGTTTTGACCGTTCCGTCCTCGTTGAGTTGGTAGTCCCAGGCGGTACGATCGTAGTCGCGCTTCTCCTCGTCATAGCCGGTGAAGAGACCATCGGCCCAGCCGAACTCCGAGTTCACCAGATAGGTGGCGTTGGTATAGTTCTTGACGTAGTCCCACTGCACCTTGTCGTTCTCGATGCAGTAGCGGATCGCGCCCATCAGGAAGGCGATGTCGGAGCCGGGGCGGATCGGCGCATAGACATCGGCGACCGAGGCCGTGCGGTTGAAGCGCGGATCGACCACGATCAGCCGGGCGCCGCGATGATGCTTGGCTTCCGTCACCCATTTGAAGCCGCAGGGATGAGCTTCGGCCGCGTTGCCACCCATGACGATGACGAGGTCGGTGTTCTTGATGTCGGTCCAGGCGTTCGTCATGGCGCCGCGGCCAAATGTTGGAGCCAAACTGGCTACCGTGGGGCCGTGTCAGACGCGTGCCTGGTTGTCGAAGCCGACGACTCCCATAGACCGGACGGTCTTGTAGGTCAGCCATCCCGTCTCGTTGGTGCCGCCCGACGCCGCAAGGAAGCCCATCGTCGTCCAGCGGTTGACGGTCACGCCGGCCGCGTTCTTCTCGATGAAGTTCTTGTCGCGGTCGTCCTTGATCGCTCGGGCGATCTTGTCGAAGGCATCTTCCCAGGAGATGTCCTGCCAGGTGTCGGCGCCCGGAGCGCGGTGACGCGGCTTCGTGGCGCGGGTCTCGGACTTCACGAAGTCCTTGAGCGCCGCGCCCTTGGGACAGAGCGTCCCGCGGTTGGTCGGATGATCGGCATCGCCCTCGATATGGATGAGCTCCGCCTTCTCGCCGGCGGAAAGATCACCCTTCGAATACATCAGGATGCCGCAGGCGACCGAACAGTAAGTGCAGACGTTGCGGGTCTCGGTGGTGCTTGCGAGTTTGAAGGCACGCACATGGGCGGCTGTTGCGGCCTCGGCTGCTCCGAAGCCCATGGCGCCGATCGTGGTGGCCGCGGCTCCTGCGCCAGCGAGCTTCAGGAAACTGCGGCGGGAAAGATCGATGTTCATTGGAGGTCATCCTCTTCCATGCGTATCGGTCTTACCGGGATGGTCGAACCTCAAGGCCCTGGTGTCAAGAAGGAATTGAATGGCATTTGCCCCGAAAAGTCATGGTCTTGCCCGGGATCATCGGTCATGATCGCGAGCTGCGACAGGGCCGCCTTTGACGCAACCGTATGAAGGGAGTTCCAACCGTGAGCAGTATTTCCGCTTCTGCCGAACCGCGCCTGACCTCGCTTGCCCATGGCGGCGGCTGCGGCTGCAAGATCGCCCCGGGCGTGCTTCAGGACATTTTGCGCGGACGGGTACAACTGCCGGTCCCGCCGGAACTTCTGGTCGGCATTGAGACCTCGGACGATGCAGCGGTCTATCGCCTAAACGATCACCAGGCGGTGGTCGCCACCACGGACTTCTTCATGCCTGTTGTCGACGACCCCCACGATTTCGGCCGGATCGCCGCGACGAATGCCATCAGCGACATCTACGCCATGGGCGGAACGCCGATCTTCGCACTGGCGCTGGTCGGCATGCCGGTCAACGTGCTCTCGACGGAAACCATTGGCGCCATCCTCGACGGCGGGGCGGCGGCCTGTCGGGCGGCCGGCATTCCGATCGCCGGCGGCCACACGATCGATTCCGTCGAGCCGATCTACGGTCTCGTCGCGATCGGCCTCGTCGATCCGGCCCATCTCAAGCGCAACAGCGGAGCCGAGCCGGGTGACGTGCTGATCCTCGGCAAGCCGCTCGGCGTCGGCATCTTTTCCGCGGCGTTGAAAAAGGGCGCGCTCGATGAAGCCGGCTATATCAGGATGATCGAAAGCACCACGCGCCTCAACACGGCCGGACCCGATCTCGCGCGGCTTTCCGGCGTGCATGCCATGACGGACGTGACGGGTTTTGGCCTTGCCGGCCACGCGCTCGAAATGGCGCGCGGGTCGAACTGCCAGGTCCGGGTCGACTGGTCCGCCGTTCCCCTTCTGGAAGGTGCTTTCGATCTGGCTGCCGCCGGTTTTGTCACCGGCGCCTCCGGGCGGAACTGGGCAAGCTATGGGCAGGACGTGGCCTTTGCCCGCGAGATGGGCGCGATCGACAAGGCGCTGCTTTGCGATCCACAAACGAGCGGCGGCTTGCTCGTCGCCTGTGACCGGTCGTCCGCGCAGGCGGTGCTCGACCTGTTCGACAAGCACGGTTTCGGCGCGGCGGTGATCGGGGAAACTGTGGCCGGGCCGGCGGGATTGGTGATCGCGTAGCCTTTGGCGCTTACCCGGCCCTGCCGAGCTTGGCTGCGTCTCTCTAAGCCAAATCTCGCGTCGACCAGAGTGGTCGCAACGTCTTTCGTCGGGACGGGTTGGTCCCGGCGATGATCGGTGTATTGCGGCCGGGCTGTGTCGGCCGCAACAAGATGGATGCGGAGGCACGATCTCGCCACGCCGTGACGGTTGGGGTGCGCTTCTGACCCCGGCTATTGCTCGGCAGACCGGAGCGCGCCGGCATCGTACACGACCTTGCCGCCAAGCAGGGTCAATACCGATCGGATGGTATCGATCTCGTCGACCGGCATCGTCATGTAGGGCTTGTCGAGCACTGCGAGATCGGCGAGCTTGCCGGCGGAAAGCGTGCCGCGATCCTCCTCGGCAAAGGCGATCCATGCTGCGTTTCGCGTGTAAAGCCGCAGCGCCTCTTTGCGCGTGAGCAACTGGTCGCTCGCCTTCTGCACCGTGCCTCCAAGCGAACGCCCCGTCAGGTGGTACTCTATCGCCTGCCAGACGCCGGCGACGCCGATGCGTGTGGAGTCGGTGCCGCCGGCGACAAGCAGCCCCTTGTCGATGGCAAGGCGCGTCGGTGGTGAAACGGCTGCGACAGCCGTGCCATTGGCGCCTGCGATGGCCGCTCCCTCGAAATAGGGACCCATCTGGACGGTGTAGGCGAGACCCATCTTTTGCATCCGGTCGAGGGTCCGTTCCGATCCGGTGTTGAGGTGGGCGATCGACCACCGGAGGTCGTTGAGCGGGTGCGTCTTGTGCACCTCTTCGAAAACGTCGAGGATGGCGCTCGCGGCGTCATCGGTATAGGCGTGGATCTCGACGGGGATACGCCGTTCCGCAGCGAACTGCGCGACTTTCAAGAGTTCGTCGCGCGCTTCCTTTGGCGGAGCGAAACCCGGCCCCATCTGCACGCCGTCGTTCATCGCAAAGACCAGGGATTCGCCAAGACCCAGGAAGCTCAGCGTGCCGTCGTCGTGGACGGCGGGACGGAACGACATGATTTCGCGGAACCATTCGGCTTCTTTGCCGGGATGGGCCGCCGGAATTCGGTAGCCGGCCCTCAGTGTCAGGCCGCCTTCGTCCCTGAGCGCGAAGAACGGTTCATAGCCGACGGCCGGCCCTGCGGAAGGGTCGATGAAGCCGGTGACGCCGACCGCGTTCAGATGCGAAAAGAAGACCTTCAGGTTCGCCTTGCGCTCGTTCTTGCCGATTGCACTGAGTTGTCCGAAGAGCACGTTGAACGAGCCGATGTTGCCGAAGAGCCTGCCCGTTGCGCGGCTTTCTTCGTTGCGCTCGATCGTGATGCCGGGCGGCAGCTTCGGCGCAGCACTGTCGAGAGCAAGCAGCTCGATCCCCTTGGTGTTCACGAGCGCGTAGTCGTAGAGATATTGCACATAGGCCGGCGTCTGCGGGAGGGTCTTGTCGAGGTCGGCGACGTCAGGCGCTCGGCGCTCGGCGAACTGGTCCGGATGCCAGGAGCCGACGACCGCGACCCACTGGTCCCTGGCACGATCCCGCGCCGCAGTCTTCAAGGCTTCAAGCGCGCTCGCAAGGCTCGTTTCGTCATGCCAGTAGGTCTCGAACGGATAAGTCTGGCCGCCGCGGATCGCGTGGATATGCGTATCGACAAGGCCGGGAATGACCGTGCGGCCGCCAAGGTCCAGGACCTCCGTATCAGGTCGCACCAGGTTCTCGATGTCCTCGTCGCTGCCGACCGCCACGATGCGGCCATCGGAAATGGCAAGCGCTTCCGCCGCCGGTCGAGCCTCGTCCATGGTGACGATCGTCCCGTTTCTGAGCACGAGGTCGGCACTATCGTTTGCCAAGGACGATTGCGTGAAAACGGCAAGCTGCGCCGCGGCGAGGCAGAAGGTCGAAAACCGGCGGATCAAGGCACTCTCCTCAACAGGATCGGTGAAACCAAACTGGCGGAGGGCGCGGGTGGTTCGCGTTGCTTTCTCCGGCAGGTGCGGCGTCGGATGGTGGCCGAGCCGTCTTCGCCACGCCTGAGATAGCGGGCCTAAAAAAGATACGGACGCTACAAACCGGCGGTAGGCGCCGAAATCGAGCCACAGCGTCTTAAAAATAGGACAAGGATTTCGACGATTGCCGATCCAGACTGCGATCGCAGGTGGAGCCGGCGAGGCGAAGGCCGGCGATCACTTGCTTCCGATGGCGCGCTGAAAGTCCACGCCGAATTGGACGATAGTCCACCAAAAGAGCACACTTGGACCTCATCTCCACCGGAACGGCAAGCTACCAATCTCTCGGCAGGATGAGGAACCCGCCAGATCAGAACCAAGGGAGCGAGAAATGATCCACGCCGATGACGGCTCACTGTCCCAGGAACAGCGAATGATGCGCGACAGCTGCCGCGCCTTCGTCGACGACGCGGTGACGCCTTTCATTCGATCGAACTGGCAGCGCGAATGGGACATGAGCCCGGGTGAGCGGCTGCCGCGCTCGATCCTGGAGGGCGCCGAAACGATCGGCGTCCGCACGCTCGGCGTGCCGGAAGCCTATGGCGGCGTCGACCTGGAGCGCGAGACAGAGGTTAGAACCTTCGCGCTGATCTCCGAAGAAATCGCTCGTGGCGACTCCGGCCTTGCCGACAAGCTGGTGCAGAACTGGAAGGTTTCGATCCTCCTGCGCGAATTCGCGCCAAGGCACCTGCAGGACAAGTGGTTTCCGCGCCTTCTGGCGGACCCGCAGTTCCTGCTGGCCCATTGCCTTACCGAGCCGCGCGGCGCTTCGGACCGCTGGCTACCCTACAATGTGCCCGAGGCGGCGATGCACACGAAGGCCGTGCTCAAGGACGGGCACTGGGTGATCAACGGCCGCAAGCAGTTCATCTCGAACGGCTTCGATGCGAGCCTCTACGTCGTCTATGCCAATACGGACTCCTCCGTCGGCATGCTGCAGGGAACCTCGAGTTTCCTCGTGCCGCGCGACACGCCGGGCCTGACGGTGACGAAATGCAACGAGACCATGGGCTGCCGTTTCATGAACAACGGCGAGCTGGTGTTCGAAGACTGCCGGGTGCCGGCGGATCACCTTCTCGTCCAGAACACAGCCCTTGGCAGCGCCGGGCAGTATTTCCGCGCCGGCAAGATCATCCAGGCGGCCAAGAACCTCGGCGTCGGCGTCGCCTGCTTCGAGCGCACGGCCGACTATGTCCAGAACTATGTGCAGGGCGGGCGTATTCTCATCAAGCACCAGGCGGTGGCGCTCAGGCTCGCCGACATGGCGACCCGGATCGAGGCGGTGCGCGCGCTGATCGAGCGGGCGTCGAGGGCCGTCGACGAGCGGCATCCGGACATGGATATTCTTTGCAACATGGCCAAGGTCTACGCGTCGGAGGAGATCATGAAGGTCGCGACCCACGCGCTGGAACTGCATGGCGGCAACGGCGCAATGCTGGAGTTCGGCATCGAGAAGCTGTTCCGCGACGCCGCCATCTTCCTGCACATGGACGCGACCGTCGATGTCAGCCGGATGAAGATCATCAAGACCATGTTCCCGGCAACCGCCGGCAAATACGCAGGCCCTGAAAACTAGGACCTGTCGGAGGAGTTGGCGGGCAAGGGAGGACGAAGGATGAAGATATTGGTCGCGGTGAAGCGCGTTGTCGATCCGAACGTGAAGGTGCGGCTACGGGCGGATGGCAGCGGTCTCGACCTTGCCGCCGCCAAGATGACGATGAACCCGTTCGACGAGATCGCTGTCGAAGAGGCGGTCCGTCTCAGGGAGGCGGGCATCGCCTCCGAGGTGGTCGTCGTTTCCGTCGGTCCCGAAAAGGCGACGGAGACATTACGCACTGCACTGGCGATGGGGGCCGATCGCGGCCTCCTCGTCCGGACGGAGGCGACGACCGAACCGCTGGCGGTCGCCAAAGCGCTGAGCGCCGTCGCCGGCGAAGAACAGCCGGCCCTGATCCTTCTTGGGAAGCAGGCCGTCGACGATGATTGCAATCAGACCGGACAGATGCTGGCCGCAAAACTCGGTTGGCCGCAGGCGACCTTTGCCTCGCAGCTCACCGTCAATGGCGATCGCGCCACTGTCATTCGCGAGGTCGACGGCGGATCGCAGACGCTCGCGCTCGCCCTGCCGGCAATCGTCACGGCGGATCTGCGCCTGAACGAGCCGCGCTACCCGTCGCTGCCGAACATCATGAAGGCCAAGAAGAAGCCGCTGGAGGAAAGGCAACCTTCGGACTACGGCCTGGTCATCGAGGAGCGCCTGGAAGTCGTCCGCCTCGAAGAGCCGCCGACAAGGGCCGCCGGCATCAAGGTGAAATCGGTGGCGGAGCTTGTCGAACGGTTGAAAACGGAAGCGGGAGTGCTGGCATGAGCGTGCTTGTCTTGGCCGAACACGGCAATGCGCAACTGGATGAGGCAACGGCAAGGGCGGTCAGCGCCGCGCTTTGCCTCGGCAACGACGTTCACGTGCTCGTCGCGGGCAAGGGGTGTCACGACGCAGCCCTGGCTGCCGCCGGTCTCGACGGCATCTACAGGGTCCTGGTCGCGGATGGGGAAAGCCTTGCCAACCAACTTGCCGAGCCGCTCGCCGACCTGATCGTCGCCTTGTCGGGAAACTACGATGCCATCGTCGCGGCATCCACCTCGACCGGCAAGAACGTGATGCCGCGCGTCGCGGCACTGCTCGACGTCATGCAGATCTCGGACGTGATTGCGATCGATGGTCCTGACCTGTTTCGCCGTCCGATCTACGCCGGCAACATCGTTCAGACGGTGCGCTCGAAAGACCCGAAGCGCGTTCTGACGATCCGGGCGGCGGCATTCCGGCCCGTGGGTCAGGGGAAGGCGAAGCCAATCGAGGTAGTCGACGTTGCGCCGGGCTCCTGCCGTTCGACATTCGTCGCCAATGCTCTAGCGGCTTCGGAGCGGCCCGAACTGACCTCGGCGCGCATCGTCGTGTCCGGCGGGCGCGGTATGGGCTCGGCAGACAATTTCGAGACGGTGCTCGCGCCGCTCGCCGACACGCTGGGGGCGGCATTGGGTGCGAGCCGCGCGGCCGTTGACGCCGGCTATGTCTCGAACGACCTTCAGGTCGGCCAGACCGGCAAGATCGTCGCTCCCGACCTCTACATCGCCTGCGGCATTTCCGGCGCGATTCAGCATCTGGCGGGCATGAAGGATTCGAAGGTGATCGTCGCGATCAACAAAGACGCGGAGGCACCGATCTTCCAGGTTGCCGATTATGGTCTCGTCGCCGATCTCTTCGAGGCGGTTCCCGAGTTGAAAGGGACGCTCGCAAGCGCGACTTGAGCAGGTGGCATCGGCACTGAGGCAAACAGGGGGGACGAGATGGCAAGGACAGATGGGCAGCCGGGCGGCGATCCGGATCAGGACGTGGACGACACCCTGTCGGCGCCCTTTCGTTCCTACGCGCTCGAACGGGCCGATGCGCCTCGCTTCCACATTCGTCTGGTCGAAAAGACACAAAGGCTCTATCCGGCGCACAAGCACGACTACTTCCAGATCGTCTATTTCATGACCGAAGCGCCGACGGCGCGCGTCGGCCTCAGATCCTACAAGCCGCAGCCGGGCTCGGTTTATTTCATCGCGCCGATGACCCCGCATCAGATGCGCTTCAGCAGCGCGTCGCGGTCCGTCGTGATCTACTTCGACCTCGATTTCCTCCGGCCGGGCATCACGCGCTCTTATCCGATACAGGAACTGGTGCGCATTGCCCCCGAACTCACGCCCTTTGCCTGGCAGGGGCACATCGACTTTAACCTGGACGAAGCCCAGGCGGCGCGCGTCGAGGAGGCCTGCCGGGTGATGATCCTTGAGCATGCCGAGGATCGGATCTGCACGGGGGAGATCATTCGCGCCGAGCTGACGCTGATGCTCGGCAGGATCTGCCGGGCCTATGAGGATCGTTTCGACGAGTTGTCACCGGTTCTGCCGGCGATCGGCCGGGACAGCGGACATATGCGCCGGATCTCAGATTTCATCGCGGAGAATTACCTGCGCTCGCCGACCCTCGATCAGGCGGCCGCCTACGCCAGGCTTTCCCGCAGCCGCCTCTGCGCGCTGTTGCGGCAGCATACGGGCACCAGCTTCAACGCGCTCATCCGCGAGATGCGCATCGATGACGCGCGCGAACGCCTGGTGCTGACCGACGAGCCGATCGGGCAGATCGCCTATGCGGTCGGCTACACCGACGAGAAGTATTTCCTGCGAGCGTTTCGAAAGTCGGTCGGAATGACGCCGACGGCCTATCGGGTGAAACGGTTGAGCGACCTCGCCGTACCCGCGACGACGCGGCGCGGTCTCGGTGCGCGGGCCCCGGGCCTGATGCCAAGGAGCAGGAGCTAGCGGATCACACGGAACCAGCCGGACGACGGGATTGTCCGACGGACAGAGAAAAGCCTGACCGGGATGCGGTCCGGCATGTGCGGTTGATTGCAACATGGGAGGAGTAGCAATGCTTAAGAATGTCGAGGATCAGGCGCGGGCGCCGCTCCGGATGTCCGGCCTGTTCGTGGGTGGGGAATTCCTGGACGACGGCGGCGCCACCACGTTCAGCGTCGAGGAGCCGGCAACCGGGGCGACGATCGCGCATGTGACCAATGCATCGGAGGCCGACGTCGACCAGGCAGTCAGAAGCGCCCGCGGCGCCTTCCAGTCCTGGCGCGACCGTTCCCCGCGCGAGCGCGGCCAGATCCTGCGCGAAGTCGCCGCCCATATTCGCAAGCATGTGGACGAACTTGCCGAGATCGAGGCGCGCGAAGTGGGCAAGCCACGTCGCGATGCGCTCCGCTTCGACGTGTCGTTCTGCCATGCCTGCTTCGACTATTTCGGCGGTCTCGCCGACACGATCCACGGCGAGATCCTCGATCAGGGACCGATCGAGGCGCGCATCAACTACGAGCCCTATGGCGTAGTGGCCGCGATTCTGCCTTTCAACTGGCCGCCGATCCACTTTTCCAAGAAGTGCGCGCCGGCGCTCGCCGCCGGCAACACCGTCGTCATCAAGCCCGGCGAGCAGGCGCCGTTGACGGTGTTGCGCCTCGTCGAACTCGCCAATGAGATCCTGCCGCCGGGCGTTCTCAACGCGGTCGCCGGCATGGTCTCCGGCCCGGCACTTGCCGCCCATCCGCTGGTCGAGCGCATCACCTTCACGGGATCGACGATGACGGGCCGGCGCGTGCTGCAGTCGGCCGCGCAGAACCTCACCTATGCCACGATGGAGCTTGGCGGAAAGAACGCGCTGATCGTGCTTCCCGATGCCGATCTCGACGTCGCGATCAACGTTGCGCTCGAAGGCATGTTCTACAATCAGGGAGAGGCCTGCACATCGACATCGCGCATCCTCGTGCACGATAGCCTCCATGACCGGTTCCTGGAGCGGTTCGCGCGGGCGACCGAGAAGCTGGTCGTCGGCGACGGACTTGATCCGGCGACCGATATCGGCGCGATGGTCGATGCGAAGCACCGCGACAAGGTTCTGTCCTATCTCGACATCGCGCTGAAGGAAGGAGCCCGCCTCGTCACCCAGGGCAGGTTGCCGACCGACGAGAGATTGAAGGACGGCTACTGGGTCGCGCCGACGGTTCTTGCAGATGTTACGCCTGACATGACCCCGGCGCGCGAAGAGATGTTCGGTCCGATCGCCAGCATCATGCGGTTTTCGACCGAGGAAGAGGCGATCCGCATCGCCAATGACAGTGAATACGGCCTGACGGCGGCGATCTGCACGACCGACGAGGCCCATGCCGGCAAGATCGCAGCCAAGCTCGAAGCGGGCATGATCTTCGTCAACAACTACATGCGCCGCGCCTTCCTCGGCTCGCCCTTCGGCGGCCAGAAGGGAAGCGGTTTCGGCCGGGAAAATACGGCGGAAACGCTGCGCGAGTTCATGCGCTCAAAGAACGTCCGGTTTCCGTCGGGCCGGGGGAGCATCCCGACCTGGCCACCGAAGGAGTGAGTTCTTCCTGATCCAGATCTATTGAACCGAACCTCCAGCACGGTGACGACGCCCCGTCTTCGGCTCGTCGCCGTGCGAACTTCTAGCGGTCCTCGGCGAGGGCGGCCGTCGCGTTTCGCGCGGCTCGCCTCAGTAGGGCCGCCAATTGATAGGCGCATGCAGATGGTTGAACGCGAGAGCATGGAGTTCGACGTTGTGATCGTGGGTGCGGGGCCGGCGGGTCTTGCGGCGGCGATCCGGCTGAAGCAGGTCAATCCGGAGCTTTCGGTCGTCGTGCTCGAAAAGGGCGCTGAAGTCGGTGCGCATATCCTGTCGGGCGCCGTCGTCGATCCCATCGGCATCGACCGCTTGCTGCCGGACTGGCGCGCCGACGCCGACCATCCGTTCAAGACCGAGGTGACGGACGATCATTTCCTGTTCTTGGGACCCGCCGGCTCGATCCGCCTGCCGAACTTCCTGATGCCGCCGCTGATGAACAATCACGGCAACTACATCGTATCGCTTGGGCTCGTCTGTCGCTGGCTGGCGACCAAGGCGGAGGAACTCGGCGTCGAGATCTATCCGGGTTTTGCCGCCACCGAAGTGCTCTACAACGACGAGGGTGCGGTCATCGGGGTTGCCACCGGCGACATGGGCATCGAGCGGAACGGCGAACCGGGCCCGAACTTCGCCCGCGGCATGGCGCTCTTGGGCAAATACACGCTGATCGGCGAGGGCGTGCGCGGTTCGCTCGCCAAGCAGCTGATCGCCAAGTTCGATCTCTCGAAAGACCGCGACGTCCAGAAGTTCGGCATCGGCCTGAAGGAGCTCTGGCAGGTCAAGCCCGAGAACCATCGTCCGGGCCTGGTGCAGCACTCCTTCGGCTGGCCGCTCGGCATGAAGACCGGTGGCGGCTCCTTCCTCTACCATCTCGAAGACAACATGGTCGCCGTCGGCTTCGTCGTGCACCTCAATTACAAGAACCCCTATCTCTTCCCCTTCGAGGAGTTCCAGCGCTTCAAGACGCATCCGGCGATCCGCGGCACGTTCGAGGGCGGCAAGCGGCTTTCCTATGGGGCCCGTGCGATCACCGAGGGCGGTTACCAGTCGGTACCGAAGCTGTCCTTCCCCGGTGGTGCGCTGATCGGCTGTTCGGCCGGTCTCGTCAACGTGCCGCGCATCAAGGGCAGCCACAATGCGGTGCTTTCAGGCATTCTCGCGGCCGAGAAGCTGGCGGCAGCGATTGCTAGTGGCCGCGCCAATGACGAGCCGATCGAGATCGAACGCGGCTGGCGCGACAGCGCCATCGGCCAGGACCTGAAGCGGGTGAGAAACGTCAAGCCGCTGTGGTCGAAGTTCGGCACGGCGATCGGCGTTGGGCTCGGCGGTCTCGACATGTGGACCAACCAGCTGTTCGGCTTCTCCTTCTTCGGCACGCTGAAGCACGGAAAGACCGATGCGCAGTCGCTCGAACCCGCAGCGCAGCACAAGAAGATCGACTATCCAAAGCCGGACGGGGTTCTGACCTTCGACCGGCTGTCCTCGGTGTTCCTGTCGAACACCAACCATGAGGAAGACCAGCCGGTCCATCTCCAGGTGAAGGACATGGATCTGCAGAAGCGCTCCGAGCACGACGTCTATGCCGGTCCGTCGACGCGCTACTGTCCGGCCGGGGTCTACGAATGGGTGGAGAAGGACGGGAAGGACGTCTTCGTCATCAACGCGCAGAACTGCGTGCACTGCAAGACCTGCGACATCAAGGACCCGAACCAGAACATCAACTGGGTGCCGCCCCAAGGCGGCGAAGGCCCGGTCTATCCGAACATGTGAGTTCGGGAGGCGGGCCGCGCGGACCGAATTCATTATTGCCAAGCGAGAGACGCATCCATGCAAGACCCGACTGTCATAACCAACCCCGTTCTCAGCCAATGGATCGACGAGGTTCGGGCCCTGTGCGAACCGGATCAGGTCCATGTCTGCGACGGCAGCGATGCGGAATACAGGCGTCTGTGCAGCACCCTTGTCGCCGCGGGCACCTTTATCCGGTTGAACGAAGCGAAGCGCCCAAGCTCGTTCCTCTGCCGCTCCGATCCCCGCGATGTCGCCCGCCTCGAACATCGCACTTTCGTCTGCACCTCCAGCCGGGAGGACGCAGGGCCCACCAACAATTGGGCAGATCCTGCCAGCATGCGCGTGGAGCTTTCGCGATTGTTCAAGGGATCGATGCGCGGGCGCACCATGTATGTGATCCCGTTCTCCATGGGGGAACCCGGCTCGGACCTTGCGATGATCGGGGTTCAGATCACCGATTCCGCCTATGTCGCGGTCAGCATGAAGTTGATGGCGCATATCGGCCTGCCGGTCCTGCGCGCACTTGGCACGCGCGAATTCGTGCGCTGCCTGCACTCGGTCGGAGCCCCGCTCGCGCCCGGCGACCGCGATGTGCCGTGGCCCTGCAACGCGGAGCACAAATATATTGTGAGCTTCCAGGACGACGGCTCGATCGCATCCTTCGGTTCCGGCTACGGCGGCAATGCGCTTCTCGGCAAGAAGTGCCTGGCACTGCGCACGGCCTCGCTGAAGGGCCGACAGGAGGGGTGGCTTGCCGAGCACATGCTGATCATGGGCGTGGAGGATCCCACTGGGAAAACGACCTATGTCGCGGCCGCCTTTCCGTCCGCCTGTGGCAAGACCAATTTCGCCATGCTTCTGCCGCCCGAGGGTTTTGCGGGATGGAAGGTCAAGACGGTCGGCGACGACATCGCCTGGATTCGGCCGGATGCGGACGGCAGGCTGCGGGCCATCAATCCGGAAACGGGCTTCTTCGGGGTTGCCCCGGGCACCAACGAGAAGACCAATCCCAACATGATGGCGGCGATCGCGCGCGAGACCATCTTCACCAATTGCGCGCTGACGCCCGACGGCGACGTCTGGTGGGAGGGCATGACGGAGGAGGCGCCGCCGGCGTTGGTGGACTGGCGCGGTCTCGACTGGACGCCTCAGGCCGGTCGCCCGGCCGCGCATCCGAACGCCCGTTTCACCGTTTCGCGCGACCGCTGCCCGAGCATGGACCCATCGGCCGCGCACCCCGCCGGCGTGCCGATCTCGGCCTTCATCTTCGGCGGGCGGCTTTCCCACACTTTTCCGCTTGTCTTTGAGGCAAGGGACTGGCGCGAGGGCATCTACTGGGCGGCAACGCTGGGGTCGGAAGCGACGGCGGCCGCGGAAAATCAGGCCGCGACCCGGCGCGATCCCTTCGCGATGCTGCCCTTCTGCGGCTACAACATGGCCGACTATTTTGCCCACTGGCTTTCGATGGGAGACCGGCTTGTGAATGCGCCGGCAATCTTCCGCGTCAACTGGTTCCGGCGTGACGAGGACGGTGCATTTCTCTGGCCGGGCTTCCGGCAAAATATGCGCGTGCTCAAATGGATCGTGCAGAGGACGGAGAGGACTGGCGGCGGAAAAGCCACGTCGATCGGCCTTGTGCCGGGCTATGACGACATCGACTGGCATGGCCTCGACTACGACCGCCAAACCTTCGACGCGCTGATGAGGTTCGATCCGGCCAAACTCGCCAAGGAACTGCAAAGCCACGACGTCTTGCTGCAGTCCTTCGGCCAACGATTGCCGTCAGCGCTTTCCGCCATTCGTCGCGCCTTGCTCGACGGGGTTGACCAGACGCCGGATCAAGCCTGAGGTCCCGGGCACGCCGCCCCGTCATCCAGCCAGGCGGTGGTCACGGCCACCGTCTGGCTCAGCATTGCCGGGCGTTCAGCCGTCGCGATCACCCGTGCGTTTCGCGCGCGAAGAATGTCGAAGACGCCGGTCGCAAGCCGCGTGCCGATCCCCTGTCCCGACAGGGTCTGCAGCACTTCCGTGTGCGTGAGAACGACCCGGCCGTCCTCCAGCCGATAGTAGGCAACGGCGATCTCGTCGCCGATCGGCAGCTCGAATCGAGACGCCTGAGTGTTATCGATGACCTTTTCGACCATTTCGTCCCTACCTTCCTGCAACCGTTATCCGCGCCGTCGCTGTGCCCTGGACTATAGGAGGGACGAGACATCCGCGCGACCACTCTGTCGCGCGGATGCGGAGTTCTGTGGTCTCAGAGCGCCCGGCCGCCATCCACCTGGATGATGTGGCCGGTCGAAAAGCCGAGCAACGTCGCGCTCGCCAGGATGGCGGCGGCGATGTCGTCGACTTCGCCGATGCGGCCGAGCGGGGTCGAGGACGCGACCTTGTCGTTGAAGTCCGAGCCTCGCCCGGGGACGAATTGCGTGTCGACGACACCAGGAGAAACCGCAAGGACCCGGATTTCCGGGGCAAGGACGCGGGCGAGCGCCTTGGTCATCACGTCGATGCCGGCCTTGGCGGCGCAATAGGCGATATTCGAGCCAATACCGGTGAAGGCGGCGATCGACGAGATGGAGACGACGAGCCCGTCGCCGGATTTTTTCAAAAGTGGCGCGAAGGCGCGGATCGCCGCGAACTGGCTTCGCCAGTTCACCTTGAAGATGTCGTCGATCAGTTCATCCGTCAGCGCGTCGAGATCCCGGTGGGCGATAGGCTTGGTGAAGCCCGCGGCATTGACCAGCACATCGAGCTTGCCGAACTTCTGTTCGATGGTGCGGGCAAGGTCGCCAAGAGCGCGGGAATCCGTGATGTCGACGGCATATCGGGCATGACGTTCAGCGTTCGCAAGGGAGGAAATCACCGCATCCGCGCTTGCGGCCCCCTGTTCACGCGGCGTGTGGGTGATCAGCACGGTCGCTCCCGCATCTGCAAACAGGCGCCCTGTTGCGGCGCCGATTGCGCCGTTTCCGCCGATGACGAGAACTGTCTTTCCAACCAAGGACCGCGGATACGCCATAAGTTCCTCCCTCTTGACGTGATGTCTTTCAAGCCGACGGAAACGTCCGCCCGGCAATTTGACGGTTGATCGATGCGACCTTAGGGCAATCGATTGCACGAAACAATAGGCAATCGATTGCATGAAGGTTCGCGGAAAACGCTCGCGCAGAGGCGTTCGCAGGGGAAAGCGGTGCGAAGGGACCGAAACCGCCGATTCGTCGCGAGCTGCCGGCTGGGGATTGTCAGCGCTTCTGCGCTGCCACCGGTCCCGTGCTTTCGCGTTCCAGGAGCTCCACCGGCAGCACGGTCTCGAGCGGAATGTCGTCGTCCGCGCCGGCATTCATCAGGCGCAGCAGGATCGATGCGGCGGTGATGCCCGCATCATACTGCTGGATGCGGACGGTGGTGAGCCTTGGACGCGCGAGTTGCAGGAACGGCATGTCGTTGAAGCCGCTGACGGAAATGTCCGATGGACAGTCGAGGCCGTTCTCCCGCAAGACGTCGATGCAGCCGAGCGCCAGGCGGTCATTTGCGCAGAGCACGGCGGTAAAGTCGTTTCCGGAGGCGAGCAGCTCGCGCGTGCAGCGGGCGCCTTCGTCCTCATCGAAGCGCATGGCGGTGACGATGAGCTGCGGGTCGATGTCGATCGACATTCTCTTGGCGGCGTTGCGGAAGGCGGCCAGGCGTAGCTGCCCGGTCGAGAGATCCTGCGGCCCGGCCAGATGCGCGATCCGCCGGTGGCCGAGTTTCGTCAGGTGGCGCAGCATTTCGCAGATGCCCATGTCCTCGTCATTGATGACATAGGGGATGTTCGAATTCTCCACGCGCCGGTTCAGCGTCACCACCGACAGGCCGTCCTGGGCGGCCTTGGCGATCGAGGGGTCGCTTCTAAGCACCGCTGCATGGATAAGTCCGTCGACACCCCGATCGCGCAACACTTCGAGAAGGCGAACCTCGCGCTCGCGCTCGCTGTCGGTGTTGACGATGATCGACGCATAGCCGAGCGGTTCCAGAACGCTTTCGATCCCGCGCAGGATCGGTGGGAAAATCGGGTTGGTGATATCCGGAATGACGACGCCGACCGTCATCGTCCGGTTGGTGCGAAGCCCGAAGGCGATGCGGTTGGGGCGATAATCCAGGCGTTCCGCCGCGGCCTGGATCTTCGCCACGACCTCTGGCGTGATGCTCTTGCGCTCGGTCGGGTCAAGGGCGCGCGATACGGTCGACACATGAACGCCGGTCGCGCGCGCAATGTCCTTCAGCGTGGTTCGTTTCTTCTGCATGTGTCACCTCTCGCCTCCATTTAAAATCTTGCCGGAGGTTTTGCAATCGTTCGCATGGATGCTTGACAAAGCGCAAACGGTGCGCATAATCGCCCATGTGCAATCGTTTGCATATTCAGTTTGCGGCAGGGCAGTTGAGGAGCTGGCCTGCCGTCGATCGAACAGTGCGCAAGTTTCGTCCGGCGTGGCCGGGCGATTTGTTTTTCGCTTCAATGCAAACGATTGCGCGCAAATGTCTGGGAGGAGACAAAATGGGACTCAATCGGCTGATCGCGGCAGCAACCGTCAGTGTGCTTTCGGCAAGCACCGTTGCGAGCGCTGCGGAAACAATACGGATCGGCGCATCGCTGCCGATCACCGGTGGCCTTTCGGTCAGCGGCGAGAAGCATAAGCGGGGCTACGAACTCTGCAACAAGCTCATCAATGAAGCGGGCGGCATTCTCGGCAAGCAGGTGGAGCTGATCGTCAGCGACAATCGCTCCGACCCTGCGACGGCCATCAATCAGTACGAACGCTTCATCAACGTCGACAAGGTCGATGCCGTCTACGGTACGTTCTCGAGCCGCTTGACCTTTCCGGTCGGCAACGTTCTGTCCAAGTACAACATGGTTCACCCGGTTCCCTCGGGCGGTGCGCTCCGGATCTATGCCCAGGGCTACAAAAACCTCTTCTATTTCCAGGTCAATGCTGCCGAATACACAGGCAAGGACGTGATCGGCCTCCTGAAGGAGATCAAGGATCCGGCGGATGCGCCGAAGACAGTCGCCGTCGTCCATGCCGACGACTTCTTCGCCAATGCGATCGCCACCGGCCTTCTCGGCCAGAAGGTGATCGATCCCGCCAACGACAAGGAAATCGCCGACCTCGCGCCCGGTTACTTCAAGGAAGCTGGCATCGAGGTGGTGATGGAGGAGAAGTGGCCCGAGGAAGGCTTCAACGACTGGCTGAACCTTGCCAATTCGATCAAGCGCTCCGGCGCTGAAATGATCGTCGGCCTGACGGCTTCTGCGGAAGAGGCGGTCCAGCTCATGCGGGCGCTCAAGACCGTCGGCGCATCGGCAAAGCTCGTCTATCTCAGCCAGGGTGCCCAGACGGAGTTCATCGAGGGTGTGGGGAACGACGCGGCCGATGGCGTCGTCATCCACACCACCTGGCACAAGGATGTTCCGTTCAAGAGCACGCTTGCCGGAAAGCCCTTCGACAACGCCGATTTTGTGAAGGCGTTCGAAGCCGAATATGGTGTCGAGCCGGATGAAGACAGCGCCATCCCTTTCGCCGTCTGCCAGGGTATCGAGCAGGCCATGGTTGGCGCCGGCAGCACGGATAACGCCAAGATGGGCGAATGGCTGCACGCCCGCACCAAGGAACAGCCTGTCCAGACAGTGCTCGGCGATTTCAGCTGGGACGATCTCGGCCTGCCCGTCGAAAAGTCGCACATCATGACCCAGTGGCAGGATGGCAAGCTGACCTTCGTCTACCCGACCGGCCAGTTCGAGGGCATCGTGCCCTTCCGCTATCCCAAGTCCGGTTTCTGACCCTTTGCGAGGCAGAGGAGGGTGTTTCGCTCGCGAGGCGCCCTCCCGATTGGCAGGCATCTACTACCCAATTTCTAGTACAAGGAGATCGCGCGGATGCTCGAGGTTAAGAACCTGTGCAAGCACTACGGCGGAATTCGCGCCGTGGACGGCGCAAGCTTCAAGGTCGAGAAAGGCTCGATCACGGCACTCATCGGGCCGAACGGCGCCGGCAAGACCACGGCCTTCAATTGCATCAGCCGCACCGTCGTCCCGACCTCGGGCGAGGTCTGGCTGGATGGCGAGCGGATCGACAATCTGCGTCCGCACAAGATCACGGCAAAGGGCCTGAGCCGGACCTTCCAGATCTCGCGCAACCTCGCTGACATGACGGTGCTGGAAAACGTGATCGTACAGGCGCGCTGCCGCGGCTTTGCCGACCTGTTCCGGCCGGCGGTCTCGGCGGAAGAGCGCGACAAGGCAATGTCGATCCTCGATTTCCTCGGGATCACCCGCATTGCCTACGAGGATGGGCACAACCTGTCCTACGGCCAGAAGAAGCTGATGGATCTGGCAGCGCTGCTGATGGCCGATCCGAAAATCATCCTGCTCGACGAGCCCGCCGGCGGCGTCAACCCGACGCTGCTCGAAGAGATCGTCGGCCACATCCGGGCGCTCAACGCCAAGGGCCTGACGGTGCTGATCGTCGAACACAACATGGACCTGATCATGCGGCTCTCGCACCGCGTCGTGGTCATGGCGCACGGGCGGGTAATCTGCGACGGCACGCCCGATGTGGTGCGTCGCGATCCGCATGTGCTCGAAGCCTATCTGGGCGGCGTACTGGAAGAGGAAGCGGCCTGATGAGCGATCTCCTGCAAGTCACCAATATCACCGCCGGCTATGGCGACGGCCCGGCCATTCTCGATGGCGCGCGGCTGACGGTCGAGCCAGGCAAGGTCCACTGCATCATCGGCCCGAACGGCGCCGGCAAATCGACGCTGCTGAAAGCGATCTGCGGCATGCTGACGATCCGCAAGGGCGACGTCATCTTCAAGGGCGAGCGGCTGAACGGCCTGCGCCCCGACCAGATCCTGCGCAAGGGCATCTGTTTCGTACCGCAGGAACGGGCGCTGTTTCCGAAGATGACGGTGCGCGAAAACCTGCGCATGGGCGGATATGTGCTCAACGACGCAAAGCTTCGTGACCGCCGCATCGACGAAATCCTCGAGCGCTTTCCGGTGCTGCGCGAGCGCGCCGACCAGCATGCCGGCACCATGTCGGGCGGCCAGCAGCAGACGCTTGCGATGGCGCGCACGCTGATCGTCAAGCCCGACATCGTCATGCTCGACGAGCCCTCCCTCGGGCTGGCGCCGAAGATCGTGCAGGAGATGTTCGACATCATGAAGATGATGTCTCAGGAGGGCGTCACCGTCCTGCTCGTCGAGCAGAACGCGATGATGGGCCTCAAGAATTCCGACTGGGGCGTTGTGCTCGATCTCGGCCGCACCCTCTTCGAGGGGCCGGCCGAGGCGGTTCTGGCGGACCCGCGCATCCAGGAACTTTACCTCGGCGGCCGCAAGGTCGCGTAGCGGAGGACGTGATGACAGACATTCTTCAGATACTGATACTCGGCCTCGCGCTCGGCGGCGTAATCGCGCTGATGGGGTCCGGACTTTCGCTGGTCTTCGGCGTCATGCGCATCGTCAACCTGGCCCATCCGTCGCTGATCATCTGCGGCGCCTATGTCAGCTATTGGGCCTTCAAGCTCTGGGGCCTCGACCCGATCGCCACGCTGCCGATCGCGGCACTGATCATGGCGGCGATCGGCGTGCTGCTCTATCGCCTGATGTTCGAGAGCCAGGCCAAAAGCGCCCGCTACTCGGAAATGACGGTACTTCTTACCTTCGCGCTGGCGATGATCGTTGAAGGCTTCCTCGGCGCCGCCTTCACCAACACCCAGCGCGTGACCTCGCCGGAATATGCGACGGACGCCTTCTTCATCGGCAGCCTGTTCATCCCGAAAGGGCAACTCTATGCCGGCTGTGTGTCACTCGCGATCATCGGCGCGCTGACGCTGTTCCTCAACTACTCGCGGCTCGGCTACGCCATCCGCGCCACCACGCAGAACCGCGAGGCCGCCGAACTGCTCGGCGTCAACGTCAACCTCATCAGCATGATCGCCTTTGCAATAGGCATCGGGCTTGCAGGTGCTGCCGGTTCGCTGGTGAGCTTCGTCTTCAGCTTCTTCCCCGCCAAGCAGTGGGAATGGATTGCAATGCTGATGTCGGTCGTCGTCCTTGGCGGCATGGGCAGCGTGCTCGGCACCGTCGTCGCCGCTCTTCTCCTGTCGGTCATCGCCGCATTCGTCGGCACCTGGGTGGGCGCCACCTGGTCGACCATGACCTTCTTCCTCGCACTCTTCGTCATCCTGCTGATCCGTCCCCAGGGCCTGTTCGGCGAAAAACCGGAGTTGGCATAATGGCCGTAAACCTACAACAAGCCGACGCGAGCTCGGTGCTCGAGGCCCGTCGCATTCACAACCAGAAGCTTGCGCGCCAGCATGACCAGACCCGCGCCACATGGTTCCCTCTCACCGTTCTCGGTGTGCTGCTCGCCCTGCCGCTCCTGCAACTAACCGGCAACTACAACTACCTGCTGCACCTTGTCCTGTTCACGGCTTCTTATGCGGTCATGGCCAGCGGCTGGAACATCATCGGCGGGTTCGCCGGCTATATCTCGCTCGGCCACGCGGTGTTCTTCGCGATCGGCGGCTATTTTTCAGGCGTGCTCCTGGCGCGATACGGCATCTCGTCGCTCTTGACGGCACCGCTCGCCGGGTTGGCGGCCGCGGCCTGCGGCTATCTAGTCGGCCTCATCACGCTGAAGGTTCGTGGCCCGAGCTTCATCATCTCGTCGATCGCGCTCCTGATGATCGCCCGTATTCTGTTCGACCACTGGGAGTTCATCGGCGGCGCCAACGGCCTGTCGCTGCCGGTAACCGATCTGCCCGTTCAGACGGCGAAGCTGCCCTACTACTACGCCTTCGTGCTGATGGCTGCCTTCACCGTGTGGGCGACCTATCGCATCAAGCATTCCAAGTTCGGGCTTGGCCTGCGCGCGCTCTCCAAGGACGAGGTCAAAGCGGAAAGCGCCGGGATCAACACCCGCTTCTACAAGGTGCTGGCCTTCGCATTGTCCGCCTTCTTTGTCGGCATGGCCGGTGCAGTCTGGGGTGAGTATCTCACCTATCTCCGGCCGAACATCTTCCTGATCATCCTCGTTTCGGCAAACCTGGTGCTGATGTGCATTCTCGGCGGCAAGGGCACGATTGCGGGGCCGGTCGTGGGCGCGATCCTGATCGTCGCCTTCAACGAAATCTTCGTGGCGACCCTCGGCGCCTCCGAGATCAACATTCTCGCGACCGGTTTCGTCATGGTTCTCGGGCTGATGTTCTTCCCGAACGGCGTGATCGGAACGCTCGCCCGCAAGGGCAAGCTGCCCCGCGTCCTCAACTGGGATTGAGAGGCGACGATGCAGGACTTCATCCTCTACAACGCCCCTCAATCGACGTGCAGCCAACGGGTGCGATACGTTCTCAACGCCAAGGGCCTCGCCTTTAAGGAGCACAAGCTCGATCTCTTCACCGGTGACCAGCTCAAGCCCGAATATCTGGCGATCAACCCGAACGGCGTCGTGCCCTCGCTCGTCCACCAGGGCCGCGCGGTCACCGATTCCGCCGTCATCATGGAGTATCTGGAAGACATTCTCCCTGGTGGGCTTCGGCCAAGGGACGCCTTCGGCGCGGCGACGATGCGGGCAATGATGCGCTTCATCGACGAAGTGCCGACACCGGCGATCCGCGTGCCTTCCTACAACCTCGCCTTCCTGCCGCACTATCAGGCGATGACGGCGGAGGAGTTCCAGGCGGTCTGCGATGCAAAGCCGCTTCGCCGCGAGTTCCTGATGAAGATGGGGCGAAGCGGCTTTCCCGAGCCGGAAATGGAAGAAGCGCTCGGCCGCCTTGAGCGCGGCGTTCAGCGCATGGCGGCGTGGCTTTCCGACAATGGCGGGCCGTGGGTCATGGGCGATCAGCTGACGTTGGCGGATATCGCGATCATGCCGGTGATCGTCCGGATGGACGATATCGGACTGTCCTCGATGTGGGCGGAGATGCCGGCGATCCAGAGATGGCTCGATGCCATCCGCGCAACCGGCGCCTTCGCTGAAACCTATTACTACGGGTCGCTGCTGACCGAAAAATATCCGCACCTGAAGACGGCCAAGCCCGAACTTCGGCTCGCCGGGTCCGGCCTGTGACGCGGAAAGGAGAACAGGGATGAACAGCCATATCAGCCCCGAGGCAAAACTGATTTCCAAGGAGGCCGACGTCACGCCGACGGTGCTTGCCGCCATGTCGCGCGGCGACGATCCGCGGCTCAAGCAGATCATGGACACGATGGTCAGGCATTTGCACGCCTTCCTGCTGGAAGCGCGCCCGACCGAGGCGGAATTCGAGTACGCCCTGCGCTGGATCACGGCGGTCGGCCAGGCGACCAACGAGGCGCACAACGAGACCGTGCTTGCCGCCGACGTGCTCGGCGCTTCGACGCTGATCGACCTGATCAACAATGACGGCATGCAGGGCGAGACGCTGTCAGCGCTCTTGGGGCCGTTCTATCGCGGGGGTGCGCCGAAATGCTTAAACGGCGACTGCATCGCCCGTTCGGATACGCCGGGATCGCAGCTCTACTTCACCGGGCGAGTGACCGATCCAGCCGGCCGACCCGTCGAAGGGGCGACCCTCGATGTCTGGCAGGCGTCCCCGGTCGGGCTTTACGAGAACCAGGACGAGACCCAGGACGACTTCAACCTGCGCGGCCGTTTCACCACGGATGGCGACGGTCATTTTCACTTCGTGTCGGTGAAGCCGGCAGGCTATCCGGTTCCGACCGACGGGCCGGTTGGCGACCTGCTGCGAGCGCAGAAGCGGACACCGATGCGTCCGGCCCACATCCACTTCATCGTCTCGGCGCCGGGCTACAAGACGCTCGTCACCCAGATCTTCTCCGACAGTCACGAGGCCCTGGTCAACGACGTGGTCTTCGGCGCGAAGCAGCAGATCGTCGGGAAATTCTTCCGCCACGATAGCCCGGACCCGGAGTTTCCGGGCGCCGCGGCGCCCTTCTACAGCTGCAACTATCACTTCAAGCTGGTGGAGGGTCAATCGGTCCTGCCGCTGCCTCCGATCTCCGGAAAGAAGGTGGCGCACCATGGCTGAGAGATCAAACAGGTCGCGCCCTGGCGCGGGAGGCTTGTGATGCAGCAGAACGTCATCATCACCTGCGCGGTCACGGGCAATCTTACGACGCGGGAAAACCATCCCGGACTTCCCGTCACGCCCGAAGAGATCGCCAATGCCTGCCTGGAGGCGGCCGATGCCGGCGCGGCGATCGCCCACATCCACGTGCGCGATCCGGTTACGGCAAAGCCCTCCATGGAGCTAAAGTACTACCGCGAGGTCGTCGAGCTCATCCGGGCCAAGAACACGGCGCTGATCCTCAACGTCACGACCGGGCCCGGTGGCCGCTACCACCCGAGCGACGAGAACCCGGCGGTCGCCGGACCACGCACGACGCTGATGCGGCCGGAAAAGCGGGTCGAGCACATCGTCGCGCTGAAGCCTGATATCGCCACGCTCGACCTCAACACCATGACCTTCGGCTCCGAGGTCGTCATCAACACGCCGGCCAACGTCAAGATCATGGCCGACATTATCAACGAGGCGGGCTCCAAGCCGGAGCTTGAGGTCTTCGACACCGGCCACATCCAGCTCGCGCAGGACCTCCTGAAAGCCGGCGTGCTGAAGTCGCCGGCGATGTTCACGATCGTCACCGGCGTCAAATACGGCTTTCCCTCGACCACCGACGTGATGGCGACCGCGGCGCGCATGCTGCCCGGCGACGCCGTCTGGACCGGCTTCGGCGTCGGTCGAATGTCGTTCCCGATGGCCGTTCAGGCCTATCTGCTCGGCGGTCACGTTCGGGTTGGCCTGGAGGACAACTCCTACATCGCCAAGGGCGTGCTCGCCAAAGGCAATGGCGAACTGGTCGAGCGGGCAAGAGACCTGATCGAGAAGCTCGGCGGCCGGATCGCCGAGCCCTCCCAGGCCCGCGAAATTCTCGGACTGCGTGCATAGGCATCGATTTCTGCAAGGAGGCATAGAATGAACATTCAGGTGGACGCGAAGATCGCCCGAGCGCTGAGGGTGACGGAAAAATCCCCCGATCTCGACAATCTCAAGATCGACGTCGTCGATGTCGCGGTGCCGCGGCCGGGTCCCGGGCAGGTGCTGGTCGAGATCGTCGCGGCGGGGGTCAATCCCAGCGACGTGAAGGCATCCCTCGGGCACATGCCGCACGCCATCTGGCCGCGCACGCCGGGCCGCGACTTCGGCGGCATCGTGCGCGAAGGACCGTCGTCGATGATCGGCATGGAAATCTGGGGCGGGGGCGGCGAACTCGGCATCACCCAGGACGGCAGCCACGCCAAATGGATGGTGCTCGACCAGAAAGCGGTGCGCGCCAAGCCTGCGAATTTCACCATGCAGGAAGCGGGCTCGATCGGCGTGCCGTTCATCACCGCCTTTGAGGGCCTGCGCGAAGCCGGCGGCGTGCAGCCGACGGATGTCGTGCTCGTCTGCGGCGGCAACGGCAAGGTCGGGCAGGCGGTCATCCAGCTCGCGACCATGGCCGGCGCCAAGGTCTTTGCGGTCGAGTACAATGAGCAGCCGCTTCTGGCGCACACCAACGCGCCGGTCGAAATGCTCAACAGCGCCAAGGATGACGTTGCGGCGATCGTGCGCGAAAAGACCGGCGGCCACGGGGCCGACATCGTCTTCAACACGGTCGGCAGTCCCTATTTCGAGATCGCCAACAACGCGATGGCGAAGCAGGCGCGCCAGGTCTTCATTTCCACCTTCGACCGCGCCGTGCCGTTCGATATCTTCAACTTCTTCCGCGGGCGTCACAAATATATCGGCATCGACACGCTGGCGCTGTCGTCGGTCGAGGGTGCCCGAATCTTCGACAAGCTCAAGCCGAAGTTCGAGGAAGGCAAGTTGAAGCCGTTCCCGATCAATCCGGCGACCGTCTATGGCTTTGCCGACGCCGCCAAGGCCTACGCCTCGGTGCTGCGCGGCACGCCCGAGCGCGTGCTGCTGGTGCCCTGAGGAGGAGCGGACGATGCAGGTGACGCGCTACGGCGATGCCAGATCCTATGAGGCGCCGGAGCACTACGGCATGCACTGCCTGCGGCTCCAGGGAAAGGAGGCGACGGCAACCGATACGATCTGGATCGGCCTGTCGCACCTCCTGCCCGGTGGTCATACGTCGCTGAAGGACGCCACGGTCGAGAAGATCTACATCGTCGTTGCCGGAGAGGTGACGGTCGAAACCGGCAGCGAGTGCGTCACGCTCGGCTTTCTCGACAGTTGCCGGCTTGCGCCCGGCGAGGCGCGTGCGCTCGCCAACCGCACCAATGCGCCGGCGTCCATCCTGCTCGCCATGCCGACCTGAGCGCCGCCGCAGAACGGAGAATATTTGATGGTTTCATCGGGTCTTTACCAGCTGGGCGCGCGCGCGCCGCGCGTTCCCGCCAATGGACGATTTTACGTCGCGCCCGGCGCCGTGGTGATCGGCGACGTGTGGCTCGAAGAGGATGTCAGTATCTGGTTCAACGCCGTCTTGCGCGGCGACAACGAGCCGATCATCCTTCGGCGCGGCTGCAACGTCCAGGACGGATGCGTCGTTCACACCGATCCCGGATACCCCGTGGAGATAAGCGAGGATGTTACCGTCGGACACAACGCCACAATTCACGGATGCCGGATCGGCAAGGGAAGCCTCGTCGGCATGGGGGCGGCGATCCTCAACGGCGCGCAGATCGGTGAGCGATGCCTGATCGGCGCCGGCGCATTGGTGCGGGAAAACATGGTCATCCCGGACGGCTCTCTGGTCCTCGGGGTGCCCGCCCAGGTCGTGCGCGTTCTTGACGGAAAGACGGCCGAAGCTTTGTCGATCGGGGCGCAACGCTATCGCGCGAAAGCCCGGAGCTATCCCGGGGATCTCCAGCCGGTCTCCGTCGAACACGTATCGTCGGGGGCGGACCCAAGCAATTACATCATGCGGGAGAACATGCATGACGCAGAATGAGAACCGATTGGTCAGTGTCGTCGAGCATTGGCTCCCGCGCATGGAGGTCGCCGGGATCCCGTCGGCAACCGCACGTGCCGTCATCGAGCGAGCCGGCGTCTGGCAGAAGTGGCTTGCTGCCTGGAGCGAGGAGGGCGAGCGTCACGCAGAGCTCGGCGCTGCGGCTCTGGTCGCCGGCCGCAACGTGACCGCCGGCGAAGCCTATGCCCGCGCCAGTCTTTTTTATCATTTCGGACAATTCATGGCCTTCGAGGATCTGGAGGCAAAGGCGAGGGCCGCCACGCGAAAGGTGGAACTCTACCGTCTCGCGGCACCCTTGCTTGATCCGCCTGGCGAGATGGTCGCTGTGCCCTTTGAGGACGGCGAGCTTCGGGCCGTTCTTCGCGTGCCGAACGGAGACGGCACACACCCGCTGGCGCTGATCATCCCGGGCTCGGATTCGACCAAGGAGGAATTCCCGGCCTTCGAGCGGCATTTTCATGCCCGCGGCGTTGCGACCCTTTCGCTCGACGGTCCCGGCCAGGGTGAGGGCCGTTCGATGGGTACGCTGCGCCCGGACATCGGTTCGGCGGTTGAGGCGGCCATCCGGTCGGTAGAGGCGCACCCGCGCCTTTCGGGCAAGGTCGCGCTCGTTGGCATGGCCTTCGGCGGCTTTCTTGCCCTGCGCGCCGCCGCGTCCGTGCCAACGCTCGCCGGCGTCGTCTCCATCAACGGCTTCTTCGATCTCGGTGGGTTCTGGGACGCGCTGCCGCAGGTCTATCGCGACAACATGCGCTTCTCGCTCGGGGGCGCGGATGTTCGCGAACGTGCCGACCGTTTCACGCTGGCGCGCTGCCCGCCGCCGACCGCCCCGGCGCTCATCCTCCACGGCGGACGCGACAAGATCTTTCCACCCTCCGAAGCGGTAAAATGCGCAGATATCTGTGCGCGTGGAGCCGAACTGCACATCTTCGAGGATGGCAACCACGTCTGCAACAACATCCCCTGGCTCTACCGCCCGCTTGTCGCCGACTGGGTGGCGGAGCGCACGCGCGTGTGACCGTCGAAGACGGACGCTTCGCCGTTCACGGCATGGCCGTGGAAGGGCTGCGTCACGCGTCCGGCAAGGTGAAGACGGCGCAGGGTGCTGCGATGCCGCGCAAGGGATGCTCGCCGAGCGGCAGCAGCGGCGTCGACGCGGCCTCAGCCACGGCACCGGAGATCAGCACGGAGCAGCCGAGCGGCCGGCACAGGCCCTCCAGGCGGCTGACGAGATTGACCGCCGGGCCGATGGCTGTGAAGTCGAGCCTATCGGCGGCACCTATATTGCCCCAGAGAATGTCGCCGAGGTGCAGGGCGACGCCGAAGGAGAGCGGCGGTAGCCCCTCGGCCTGCCGGGCCTGGTCGAGATGCGCCATGCCGGCGCGCGCGGCGGTGACCGCGCGCAAGGCCGCGTCGCAGGCTTCGCTCGGCGAGCCGCTCACCGGAAAGATCGCCAGAACGCCGTCGCCGATGAATTTCAGCACCTCGCCGCCAAAGGCATGGATCGCGCCGGCGAGGCGATCGAACCAGGCGTCGAGGGCCGCGATCACCACGGCGGGTTCCGATGTTTCGGACAGCGCCGTGAAGTTGCGCAAATCGGCATAGAGCAGGGCCGCGCGAATGGTTTCACCGGTGCCGCGGGTGAGCGCTCCGGCGCGGACACGGGCGGCGCTGCGGCGGCCGAGATAGGCGTCGAGCAGAGCGGTGAGCGCGGCCCGCTCGGCAAGAACCGCCAGGGGCGCGACGGCAAAGCGCGCGACATCACCAAGCCGCGCCGTCTCTTCCGGGCCGAACGGGCGCGTCCCGGCCCAGCCGAGCGGCGCGCGTTCGTTCCCCGAACCGGTCGATTGTTGCAGCAGTGGCCCGAGCCCGGCCAGCCACTCCTCTCCCGCCCGGTCGGAGACGGCGCCGGCAAAGCCCAGGCTCTCGATCACCACGCCGGTCTCGGCTCGCCAAAGCCAGGTGCGGCGGGCGATGATCGGATGCGGCACGGCGAGCGTAAGCGCGCCGCCCGAGAGCGGCAGACCGTCGGCGACGAGCCGGCGGCCAATGTCGGACAGGAATCGGTCCGGCTCCTGCGAGGCGCTTGCCTCGTCCACGAGCCAGGCAAGGGGGGCGGACAAATCCATGCCGAAGAGGATAGGGTCGAGCGCCCTATGGACAAGCCCTTTCCCGCCGCCGCGCTGCGCGCAAGTCAGGGGCGGACGGTGGCGCCGTCCGTCACGGCGGTCTATGATTGCGGCAGCCTGCAGAAGGACTCTCAAGCCGCAGGCAGGCCAATCAGCAAAGGGAAGACCGATGCCAGAAGCCCTCGTCGTCCGCCGCGAAGCGCATATTCCGGCGCCACCCGCCGCAGTGTTCGCTCTTTTGACCGACCCGGAAAAGATCCTGCGCTGGATGGGAACGGAGGCCGACACCAAGGCGGAGCCCGGCGGTCTCTATCTCGTCAACGTAACCGGGGCCCGTTTTGCCCGCGGGTCTTTCCGCGAGGTCGTGCCGGTGCATCGGCTCGCCTATAGCTTCGGCTGGGAAGGCAGCGACATTGTCCCGCCCGGCTCGAGCCTGATCGAGATCGACCTGATCGAGCAGCCGCCCGGAACATTGCTGCGCCTTACGCAAACGGGTCTGCCCAGCGCCGAACAATGCGCCGGCCATGCGGAAGGCTGGGCACATTATCTGGAGCGGCTGGGCCAGGTTGCGTCGGGCCGCGATCCAGGCCCCGATCCCTGGCTCGGCCGCGACGGCGCGGCTTGATGCAGACGTCCCTTGCCTGCCACGACTGGGCCTGAAGGCTTGACGACGGCGTTGGAATGCCATGTTGCTTGGGATTGGCGCGAACCTGCTTTCACATCTTATTGATGCCAAATCAGGACGTTAGGCGGTACATGTCATTGCGGTGCGCTGGCTGAACGCGCCGGGACATGTATGAGTTTACTCGGGATGGGAGCGAATGGACGACAACAACATCATCAAATTTGAACGACCAAAGCCGAAAAAGGAGGCGAAGCCGGCCAGCCCTGTGCCGCGGAAGGCGTTGATTTGGCTGGCACTGATAGCCGCCTTGGTTGCGGTGTGGTCGTACTATCAGTTTATCGCGCCGCCGAGCTTGCCAGGCTAACAACGCTACAGACCGGCGGTTGGCGAGCGGCACGCGCTCCTCGCTTGGTCTGTCTGCAGACACGAGCGCACAATTCGCGAGCTCGCCACCGCCTTCGCTCACTTCCACATGGAGCGCATGCGGGCGCCGACGTCGATGCGGATCTGCTTGGCGCTTCGCTCGCTGGCGCTTGCCGAGATCTTCGGCCAGCTCGTCGTCTCGAAAAACTGAAGCAATGTCGCCGGGATGAAGCGGGTTCGCGAGGCGTAGACATGCCGGTCGCCCTGGGCGTTCTGGCCGTGGGTGAAGAAGCGCTGCGGCGTCACCAGGGAGAGATGATCGCGTGCCCGTGTCATGCCGACATAGAGCAGCCGCCGCTCCTCTTCGAGTTCGGCAGTTGTACCCACGCCGAGATCGGACGGAATGCAGCCGTCGACGACGTTGAGCATGAAGACCGAGCGCCATTCCTGGCCCTTCGCCGAATGGATGGTCGACAGGATCAGATAGTCCTCGTCGAGCAGCGGCACGCCCGCCTGGTCGCTCGTGGCATCGGGCGGGTCAAGGGTCAGCTCGGTCAGGAAACGTTCGCGGTTCTGGTAGCCGCCGGCAATCTGCTCGAGCTGCAGCAGGTCGGCCTTGCGCGTGTCGGCGTCTTCATGGATCCGGTCAAGATGGGGCTCATACCAGGCGCGCGCAGCGCCAATCTCCTGCGGCCATCCAGGCTCGGCCCGTCGCAGACCGGACACCAGGTCGACGAAGCCGGTCCAGTTCTCGCCGGTCTTGGCGGGAGGCGGGATCTCAGCAAGAGCCGCGAGTGGTTCCGGATCGGCGGCGATCGCATCGAGGATCTTTCCAGCGGTCTGTGGGCCAATACCGGGCAGCATCTGCAGCAACCGGAAACCTGCGACGCGATCACGCGGGTTCTGCGCGAAGCGCAGGACTGCGAGCAGGTCCTTCACATGGGCGCTGTCGAGAAACTTCAGGCCACCGAATTTCACGAACGGAATGTTGCGGCGGGTGAGTTCGACTTCGAGCGTTCCGCTGTGATTGGACGAGCGAAAAAGCACCGCCTGCTGCTTCAAGGCGATACCGATCTCGCGGCCAGCGAGAACCTGCTCCACGATGTAGGCGGCCTGATCCGCTTCGTCCTTGACGGCGACGAGCAACGGGCGCTGCTCCGATTGCCTGTCCGTCCAGAGGTTCTTGGTAAATCGCTCCCGCGCCAGGCCGATCACGCCGTTCGCAGCGGCGAGGATCGGCTGCGTCGAGCGGTAGTTCCGGTCGAGGGTGATGACGTCGGCAGGCTCGGGCGAAAAGGCGTTCGGGAAATCGAGAATATTGCGAACCGTCGCAGCCCTGAAAGAATAGATCGACTGGGCGTCGTCGCCAACGACCGTCAATCCGTGGCCGCCCGGTCTGAGCGACATCAGGATCGACGCCTGCAGCCTGTTGGTGTCCTGATACTCGTCGACAAGAACATGATCGAAGCGTCCGCCGATATCTTCGGCAAGCTCCGGATCGGAAACCATCTGCGCCCAGTAGAGCAGGAGATCGTCATAATCGAGCACGTTCTGCGCCTGTTTGGCATCGACGTAAGCCGCAAACAGCGCCTTGAGCTGTTCGTCCCAGCCGGTGACCCAGGGATAGGCCGACTTCAATACGTCGCCAATCGAGCTTTCAGAGTTCACGACGCGCGAATAGATCGAAAGGCACGTTCCCTTTGTCGGGAAGCGGCTTTCCGTCTTCGAGAAGCCGAGCTCGTGGCGCACGAGGTTCATCAAATCGGCGCTGTCCTCCCGGTCGTGGATCGTAAAATCCGGGCCGAGACCGATTTGTTCGGCGTAGATGCGCAGGATCCGGGCGCCGATGCCATGGAAGGTGCCGGCCCAGGAGAGCGCGTCCGTCATGACTGCAGCGTTGTCGCCAAGGACCTGGCGGCAGATGCGCGCGACCCGGCGGGTCATCTCGGCTGCTGCGCGTCGAGAAAAGGTCATCAGCAGAATGCGGCGCGGATCGGCACCGTTGACGATGAGATGCGCGACGCGGTGGGCGAGCGTATTCGTCTTGCCGGAGCCGGCACCGGCGATGATGAGAAGCGGGCCGCCGACCTGTCCTTCCGGCAAGCCGATACCGTGCTCGACCGCCTCACGCTGGCGGTCATTGAGTTTTTCGAGATAGGCGGCGCTCATGCGTTCCCGTTCGTTTTCGTCGCACTCAGTCACTGCCCGCATCGATTTGCATCCAAGAGTCGGGCAGGAACAAAGAAAGAACTAGCAATTTAGCATCCAGATGAAAACCCTGACGTCGCCGAGTTTTCGCTCCTGCAACGTCGGAATGTCACTCTTCCAAGGTTTTGATGACCTGCGAGATCGCCGATAGGCTTGATTGCTGCAGGTAAGGCCAATCGGCCGTGGATCGAGATCTGTCGCGGGTGATCGCCGGCTTATCGATCGGCCTATACCTATGGCTGTGCGCCGCACGAAGAACGCGCGACGGCTTGTGGCCTTATATAGTAGATTAGAAATATGCTCCGCTCCTGCGTCCACTCGAAAGAGGAAGAGCACATGGACGAACGGAGCGTTGAAAATACCTGCGAGGCCACCGGCTCGACCGCCGAATTGCAGGAGATTGCGCGCAAGCTGGCGTCGCTCGCCCAAGAGATCAGGTCAATTGCAGCGACCCCGCTCGGCGAGACGGTCGTACTCGACGAAAGCGGCGATGGATCGGAAACGGCAGTCGACTGATGTCGGCCGCGGGGCAGCGGCTTTACTTGTTCGGTACAGGCATTCATTCCTCAATTGGGAGATGGCCGTGATCTGCCTGCGCGCTTAGAACCAGCCTACGGTGGCGACCTTGGGATATTCGGGACGTCGATACGAGGCGACGCCTTCGAATATCCCTTGGCGCGTCAGCAGACGCTGGTGTCTGTTCAGGGGCAGCATTGAGCTCGTCACGCCACGACCGTCATCGTCATTTCGATGTAGGCGGCAAGGCACAGGGCTGAAGCCAAGATGCCCGGCGTTGAAGGCACGGCTTGCATTATTTTCGCGAAGAACATACCGCCGGCGATGAGCAATCCGCCGAAAAGCAGACCGTGTTCTGCAACAGCGAGGCCGATGGCGCAGAGGTTCACGGCACTCGCAACCATGGTGAGGGGCGCTGCGGCCAGCGCAGCGTTCGATTGAGCCAGGAAGATGAGCCTGAAACGCGGCCAGCTGAGGCCGATGGCGAGAACGATGAACACCAGGGAGATGCCCATCAGCATGCTCCTGCGAGAGTGCACTCGATCGATCCGGCCTGCTTGTCTCGGGCCGAAAACACGTCGCCGACAGCGATGAGGACCGGGTTGTCGTAGCCGATCTCCGCTATGCCCAAGGGCATTGTCGCGAGCGCGCCGCGCCAGCTGCGTTCCGTCGGACGGCTGACATCGCTCATGATCACGGCCGGTGTTTCAGGTGAACGGCCTTCGCCGATAAGCTTTTCGGCAATCAGCCTCGCCGTTCGGCCACCCATGTAAAAGACCGCCGTGCTGCGCGGATCGGCAATGCCTCCCCAGTCGACATCATCGGGCAGGCCGCCGTGGCGGGAATGACCGGTCACCAGCCGAAGCGACTGGGCATAGTCGCGATGGGTCAGCGACAGACCGAGACGGGAGGCCATGGCGCTTGCGGCAGTGATGCCGGGGATAACGTCGACGGGAATGTTCTCGCGGTCGAGATGGGCGATTTCCTCGCCGGCCCGGCCGAAAACCATGGGGTCGCCGGATTTCAGCCGCACCACGCGTTTCCCAGCCTTGGCGAGCTTGACCATCATGGCGTTGATGTCTTCCTGCCGGCAGCTTTCGCGGCCGCCGCGCTTTCCGACGAGCATGCGCTTTGCCTCCCGCCGGGCGAGTTCGAGCACGTCTGAAGAAACAAGGTCGTCGAAAAGGATGACATCGGCCGCTTGCAGCGCGCGCACGGCCTTCAGCGTCAGGAGTTCGGCATCGCCCGGTCCCGCGCCGACCAAAGTCACGTGACCGATGGCGGGGGCTCCCGCGAGCCTTTCGGCATCAGCAAAAAGCACCCCGCCTACGCCCTCCTCCGGCGTATCCATGGTCGAAAAGACGCGATCGGCAAAACGTTCCCAGAAGAGGCGGCGCCGGGGACCGGGTTCGATCCGGCGGTTCACCGCTCCACGAAGAGACTGGGCCAGCGCTGCCCAGGCCTTCAGGCTTTTCGGCAGCAGCGTCTCGATCTTGCGGCGGATCGTCTGGGCGAGGATCGGGGCGGCGCCATCGGTCGAGATTGCAACGATGACGGGCGAGCGGTTGACGATCGAGCCGAACTGGAACTCGCAGAAGTCCGGCTGGTCGATGACGTTGACCGGAACGCCCGCCGCGCGGGCGGCGGCGAAGAATGCCCGCGCCTCCGCCTGGTCCTCGCAATCGCCGACGGCGAGCGCGGCACCGTCAAGATCGGCGGGCGCCCAGTGCCGGCGGTTTAGCGTGACGCTGGCGGTGGGGTGTTGCGGGGTACGGCCGGCAAATGCCGCGAGCGCCTCGTCGTTCCCTTCAGCGTAAAGGTCGACGCGGGCGCCGCAGGCGGCCAGAAGCTCGACCTTCCACATCGCTCCGTCCGTTGCACCGGCCACCACGACGCGCCGGCCCTCCAGCGCCCAGAAGACGGGCAGCTTGGCGAGCGCCTCCATGCGGGCCGGTCCGTCACTCTGCGGCTGCTGCAAGACATCCATCGATGATCCCCCTGATTTCGGCGCGGCATGAGCCGCAATTGGTTCCGGCATTGAGCGCCACGCCGACGGCCTCGACGCTGTGGCAACCGCCGCGTACGGCCGCGACGATCTGGTTGACGCCAACACCGAAGCAGGAGCAGACGGTGGCGCCGGGATCCGGCTTGTCCGCCCCCGGACGGCCCGCGACGAGCGCGAAGCGCTTGCGCAGATTGGCGTGGTCAGCGCCGAGTTGTGCGATCGCCCAGTTGCGCGCGACGGCGACCGGTTCGCGCGCTAGGAAGAAGGCCGCGAGAAGCTGCGGACCATCGAAGAAGGCGAGCCTGATGTCGCCGGTCTGTGCATCCGCATAGCCGAGCGGCTCTACGCCTTGCGGGATCGCAAGAACGCGGCGGCACCAGCCGGCCCAGTCGTCCACCGGCTCGGCAAAAGCCAGTTCCAATCGCCAGCCGCCAGCCGCCTTCGCCAGCGCCCAATAGGCAGCATCTGGATCGACCGGCTTTGCCAGCGAGACAGCGAAGGCGTAGTGCGTCGCCTTGAACTTTCGCGCGGCGACCGCAATGTTCTTCGATGCCGGCTGGCCGGAAAGACGATCGGTGATCGGCGGCACGAGGACATCGATGCGTGCCTTCGCCGCAAACTGGTCGTTCCAGTGCATCGGCGCGAAGATGCTGCCGCGCGCCTGGCGCTCGGTGATGAGCGCACGCACGAACGCCTTGCCCTCAGGGCTTTCAATCTCGATAAGGTCGGCGTTGCCGACGCCGATCTCCATCGCATCACGCGGGTGCAGTTCCGCAAACGGTTCGGCGATATGGGCCGAGAGGCGCGCGCTTTTGCCTGTGCGGGTCATCGTGTGCCACTGGTCGCGGATGCGGCCGGTGTTGAGCGTGAACGGGTAATCGGCATTGGTGCGGTCGGTCTCTGCCGGGCGAACGGCCACGAACCGGCCTCTGCCGTCAGCGTGATAGAAGTTGCCCGCCGCAAAGAAACGGCTTTCGGCGCGCTTCTGGCCTTGCCGTTGGGGCCACTGGAAGGGCGTCAGCCCGTCGTAGTCCTCAAGCGCAAGATCGGCATAGGCGCCAATGTCGAAATCGCGGCTGCCGGCATTTTCGAAGGCCGAGAGCGCGGCATGTTCGCGGAAGATCGCGGCGGGCGCTTCGTAGGCGAAAGCATCGGTATGGCCCAGGCGGCGACCGACCTCGGCCAGTTGCCACCAGTCCGCCCGGGCTTCTCCCGGTGCGGCGAGGAACGCCCGCTGGCGCGAGATGCGGCGTTCGGAATTGGTGACCGTGCCGCTCTTTTCCCCCCAACCGAGCGACGGCAGCAGCACATGCGCGTGGCGGGCGGTATCAGTTTCTTTCAGGATGTCGGAAACCACGACGAAGGGACAGGCCCTGATCGCGGCCTCGACGGCGTCGGCATCCGGCATCGAGACGACGGGGTTCGTTGCCATGATCCAGAGCGCCTTGACGCGACCGTCTGCCACCGCCCGGAAGAGATCGACGGCCTTGAGCCCCGGCTTTTCGGCAATCTTTGGCGAACGCCAGAAGCGCTGGACGCGATCGCGATCACCGGCATCTTCGATCGCCATGTGTGCGGCGAGCATGTTCGCAAGCCCGCCGACCTCGCGGCCGCCCATCGCATTCGGCTGCCCCGTCAGCGAGAACGGCCCCATGCCCGGCCGGCCGATGCGGCCGGTCGCAAGGTGACAGTTGAGGATCGCGTTGACCTTGTCGGTGCCCGAAGACGACTGGTTGACGCCTTGGCTGTAGCAGGTCACGACCTTCTCGGTTGTCGAAAACAGCCGGTAGAATTCGCGCAACTGCATCGCCGGAAGGCCGGTCCGCTCGAGCACGTCGTCGAACGAAACACCGCCTGCTGCGAGCAAGGTATCACCGAAGCCGGCCGTATGCGCCGCGACATAGTTCTGGTCGACGGCATTGCTGGAAACCAGATGTGAGAACAGCCCGACGAAGAGCGCCACATCGGCGTCGGGCCGGATCGCGAGATGCAGGTCTGCGATATCGGCCGTCATGGTGCGGCGCGGATCGATGAGAACGATTTTGAGGCCCGGCCGTTTCGCCTTGGCGGCGGCAAGGCGCTGGTAGAGGACGGGGTGGCACCAGGCAAGGTTCGATCCGGTAAGTACGACCAGATCGGCCAGCTCCAGATCCTCATAGGTCCCGGGTACCGTATCCGAACCGAAGGCACGGCGATGACCGGCAACCGACGAGGACATGCAGAGACGTGAATTGGTATCGATGTTGGCGGAACCGACAAAACCCTTCATCAGCTTGTTGGCGACGTAGTAGTCTTCGGTGAGCAGCTGGCCGGAGACGTAGAAGGCGACCGAATCCGGGCCGTGTTCGGCAATCGTTTCCGCAAAGCGTGCGGCGACGAGGTCGAGCGCTTCGTCCCAGCCAGCCTGGCATCCGTCGATCTCCGGATGCAGCAGCCGACCGTCGAGGTCGAGGGTCTCGGCGAGTGCGGACCCCTTGGAGCACAGCCTGCCGAAATTGGCGGGATGGTCGGCATCGCCGCGCACGGCGACGGCGCCGTTGTCATCGACCGTCGCGATGACCCCGCAGCCGACGCCGCAATAGGGACAGGTGGTCTTGACCTCCTTTTCCATGGTCATTCCGCCGCAATCAGCAGGCTTTCGAGCGCAATGAACAGCACGCCGCCGTCAATACGCACCGGAATGGTGCGCACCGCGCCTTCGTCGGCCCCGAGCGCCTTGCCGGTTTCGAGCGAGATCGCCCAATTGTGCAAGGGGCAGGTGACCGCCTTCGCGTGGACGATGCCTTGTGACAGCGGCCCGCCCTTGTGCGGGCAATGGTCCTCGATGGCGAAGACCTCGTTTTCGGCTGTGCGGAAGACGGCGATCTTGCCCTGAGGCGTCTTCACGCAGCGCGCGCCTCGCAGCGGAATGTCCGAGATGTCGCCGATCGGGTGCCAGGTCATGTTCATCATCTCACTCCGCAGCTTGGGGGAAGCCGACCGTCGCCATCGGCCGGAACTCGTGTTTGTCCTTGCCGGAGACGCGCTCCGACCAGGGGTCGACCTGGGCGAATTTCTGGCTGAAGACGAAGCGGTCGTAGTAGGCCTTGCGCTTGTCCGTATCCTCCATGATCTGGCGGCGGATCTCGTCCAGCCCGACTCGTTTCGCCCACTTGTAGATGCGCTCGAGATAGCGGGCCTGCTCGCGGTACATCTGCGTCAGCGCCACGATGTGTTCCAGCGCCTCGTCCTCGCTTTTCACCAGGCCAAGTACCTCGGTGCCCTTGATGTCGAGCCCGGCAGCACCGGCGAAATGGATCTCGAAGCCCGAGTCGACGCAGATGACGCCGATGTCCTTGCAGGTGGCCTCCGCGCAATTGCGCGGACAGCCGGAAACCGCCATCTTCAGCTTGGCGGGCGTCCAGGAACCCCACATGAACTTTTCGATCCGGATGCCAAGCCCGGTGGAATCCTGCGTGCCGAAGCGGCACCAGTCCGAGCCGACGCAGGTCTTCACCGTGCGCAGACCCTTGGCATAGGCCTGGCCCGAGATGAAACCGGCCTTGCCGAGATCGGCCCAGACGGCCGGTAGATCTTCCTTTTCGATCCCGAGCAGGTCGATGCGCTGGCCGCCGGTCACCTTCACCAGCGGAATTTCGAACTTGTCGACCACGTCGGCGATGGCCCGCAGCTCGCCGGAATTGGTGACCCCACCCCACATGCGCGGCACGACGGAATAGGTGCCGTCCTTCTGGATGTTGGCGTGAACGCGCTCGTTGATGAAGCGCGATTGGTAGTCGTCGGCATATTCGTCCGGGAAATCGCAGACGAGGTAGTAGTTGAGCGCCGGGCGGCACTTGGCGCAGCCGCAGGAGGTCTTCCATTCCAGCTCCTGCATGACCGCGGGAATGGTCTTCAGGCCCTTGGCCTTGATCAGCCGACGTACGTCGTCGTGGCCGAGATCGGTGCAGCCGCACATCGGCTGGACGGCGGCCGGTCTGTAGCTCTCGCCGAGCGTCAGCGTCATCAGCTGTTCGACAAGGCCGGTACAGGAGCCGCAGGAGGCCGATGCCTTGGTATGGGCGCGCACCTCGTCGAGCGACGTCAGGCCCTTGTCGGCAATCGTGGAAACGATCTTACCCTTGCAAACGCCGTTGCAGCCGCAGATTTCCGCATCATCCGGCAAGGCTGCAACGGCCGCCATAGGGTCCAGCGGAGCGCCTCCCTGGAAGGCCTGGCCGAAAATCAGGGTCTGGCGCATCTCGGAGACGTCGGTCTCCTTCTTCTTCAGATCGTTGAACCAGGCGCCGTCGGATGTTTCGCCATAGAGCACGGTGCCGATGATGCGGTTGCCCTTCAGCACCAGCCGCTTGTAGACGCCGGCCGTGGCGTCGCGCAGGACGATCTCCTCGCGGTCGTCGCCATCGGCAAAGTCGCCGAGCGAGAAAAGTTCGATGCCGGTGACCTTGAGCTTGGCCGGCGTGTCGGAATGGACAAAGGCGGCGGAGCGGTCGCCAGCCAGATGCGAGGCGGCGACACGGGCCATCTCGTAAAGCGGCGCGACGAGGCCATAGACCATGCCGCCCACTTCCGCACATTCGCCGAGCGCCCAGATGCGGCCATCCGAGGTCTGCATGCCCTGGTCGACGACGATGCCGCGGTTGATCGCAAGGCCGGCCTCCTTCGCAAGGCCGACACTCGGCCGAATGCCGACGGCCATGACGACGAGCGTCGCCGGAATGATGCGGCCGTCGTCGAGCTCGATGCCTTCGACCCTGCCGTTGCCGACGATCGCCTTGGTGTTGGCCTTGCAGATGATCTTGATGCCGCGGCCTTCCAGCTCCTTCTCAAGGAGATAGCCGGCGGCCGGGTCGAGCTGGCGGTCCATCAGCGTCGGCATCACGTGAAGAACGGTGACGTCCATGCCGCGACCGGCAAGGCCGGCGGCCGCTTCAAGGCCGAGCAGGCCGCCGCCGATGACGACGGCTTTTTCGCGCGACTGGGCGGCGAGCAGCATGGCCTGCACGTCATCGAGATCGCGATAGGTGATGACACCGGGCAGGTCCTTGCCGGGCACCGGCAGGATGAAGGGCACCGAACCGGTCGCGATCACCAGCTTGTCATAGCTTTCGGTCACGCCATGGTCGGAGGTCACGGTTTGGGCATCGCGGTCGATCGCGACGATGCGATGACCCTTGTAAAGCGTGATGCCGTGTTTGATGTACCAGCCGTCGCCGTGGATGATGATCTCTTCGTAATCCTTTTCGCCCGACAGCACCGGCGACAGCATGATGCGGTCGTAGTTGACGCGTGGTTCGGCGTTGAAAATGGTCACGTCGTAGTGCCCGGGCGCCTTTTCCAGCAGGTGCTCCAGCATGCGCCCCGGCGCCATGCCATTGCCGATGATGACGAGTTTCTCGGTCATGGTCTGTCCTTGTCTGTTTACGCGGCAGCAGCCGTCGGCAGGGTGAGCGCGCGGCGTTCCATCTGGCGGATCGAAAGATGCATCCACAGGAGCGATGCGACGACGACGGCAAAGAGAAGCAGGAAGCAGCTCGACCACAGGCCGGTCGCGTCCTTGAGCAGGCCGAAGGCGATCGGCAGCACGAAGCCCCCGAGCCCGCCGACCATGCCGACGATGCCGCCGACCGCCCCGACGTTTTCCGGGTAATAGGCCGGGATGTGCTTGTAGACGGCGGCCTTGCCAAGGCTCATGACGAAGCCGAGCACGAAGACCGTGACGATGAAGACGGCAGGCGTAATGCCGAAGCCGTGGCCCTCGCCGGCGGCCGGCAGCGACAGGATCAGTGTTGCCACCGCCGAGATGCCGAGCATCCAGTACATGACGCTACGCGCGCCCTTGCGGTCGGAAAGCACGCCGCCGAAGGCACGGAAGACGCTGCCGGGGATGGAGTAGGCGGCTGCGACCATGCCCGCCACGGCGATATCGAAGCCGTAGACGCCGACGAGATAACGCGGCAGCCAGAGCGAGAGGGCGACGAAACCGCCGAAGGCGAAGAAATAGTAGAGCGAGAAACGCCAGACCTGGGCGTTCTTCAGCGGTGCGAACTCCTGGAGCAGGCTGCGCTTTGGCAGCTGGCGCTCGCGGCGGCTGCGGAAGGCCGGATCGTCGCTTGTCGTGAACCAGAAGACGAGTGCCGTGACGACGAGTGCGGCCGCCCAGATCTCGGCAACCGTCTGCCAGCCCCAGGCAATGAGGACGAAGGGCGCCAGGAATTTCGTCACCGCCGCGCCGACATTGCCGGCGCCGAAGATGCCAAGCGCCGTGCCCTGCTTTTCCGGCGGAAAGAAGGGCGAGACATAGGCGACGCCGACCGCGAAAGAGCCGCCGGCAAGACCGATGCCGAGGCCGGCGAGCAGCATCTGCGGATAGGTGGTGGCGTAGGTGAGCAGAAAAGTCGCAAGGGCTGCGGCCAGCATCGTCAGCGTATAGACGAGGCGCCCGCCGTAGCGCCCGGTCCAGACGCCGAGCAGGATGCGCACCAGTGAACCGGTGAGGATGGGCGTGCCAACCAGCAGGCCGAACTGCGCTTCGGTGAGCGCGAGGTCCTGCTTGATGCGGATGCCGATGATGGCGAAGATCGTCCAGACGGCGAAACAGATCGTGAAGGCAAAAGTGGACATCCACAAAGCCGTGGCGGGTTCGCTGGCGGATAATGGCTGCTTGTTCTCAGACATGGCTTCTCCGAGGCCCGACAAGGTCGTGCCGCTCCATCTTGGGGGTGAAAAACAAAAAGCCGCTGGCCAGGTATGCCCGACACGGTTCGCTCCGTGTGCGCAGTCCTGATCAGCGGCTTTGCTGGTAGGGCGCCCGTCGTTGGACACCGATCTCTTGGCCCGAGGGCCTGAGAATATAAAAGCAATCAGCGTGCCAGTTTTGGCAAGCTATTGATCTAAAAGAAAAAGTGAAATCGTCGGCCTGGCGTCATCCCGGTGGGTGACATTCCTTGGTGCAGTGCGAAGCCATTTTTTGTGCAATGCGCATAAATTAGGCGTCGCGCATTCAGCCTGCAGACTGGGCAGCGATGTAGGCATCGAGGTCGTCGGGATCGAAGCGTCCGCCATCGAAGAAACCATCCGGCCCGAGCGTCAGCGCGCCCGATGAGCCGACTGGGGTTTCGACGGTCAAGGCGCCTTCCACCTTGGCGCTTGCCGACGGCATGGCGATACCAAGGTGCTTCAATGCGGCGCGGTAGATGTCCGGCCGGTAGGTTTCCGCGGCGATGCGCTGGCGCTCTGCCGCATGCTCGATCTGCCGCCAGCGCACCATCTGGGTGTAGAACCAGAGGGCATGGCTCTTCCAGGGGAAGGTCGCCGCCTTGGCATTCGGAACGAAGAAATCTCTGACCACCCGGACCTCACCGCCGCCGACCGGCAGCGTGCCTTTGAGGGCGGGAAGAAGCAGTTCGGCGTCGCGCCCCACATAGGCAGGCTTTGCCAGAAGGGTCGCGAGTGCCTCGTGGTTATCCGGGCGGGCGCACCAAATTGACGCCTGATGAAGCGCCACGAGCAGGGCGGCCATCGCCTCCGGGTTGGCCTCCCCCCACTTTGCGTTGACGCCAAGCACCTTCTCGGGGCTCGACCGCCAGATCGCCGCCTTGACGGTGGCGAGATGTGCGCCGCGGCGAAGCACGCCGAAGGTGTTCCAGGGCTCGCCGGCGCAATAGCCGTCGATCACGCCTTCGGCGAGCGCATCGCCCATGTCGGGTGGCGGCAGCACGACGATCTCGATATCACGGTCCGGATCGATGCCGCTCGCCGCCAGCCAGTAGCGCAGTTCGTAATTGTGCCCGGAATAGGGATGCACGACGGCAAAACGCAGCGGCGCGCCCGCCTGCGCATCGATCGCCTTGCGCAGGGCTGCACCGTTCGCGCGCGCATCGAGATCCGTGGTCGCGCCGTTTTCCGCCATCCTTTGCCAGAGCGCCGGAGACACCGTCACCGCATTGCCGCCGAGACCCAGCGACATCGGCACGATCATTTCAGGGGCAGGCACATTGAGGCCGAGATTGCCGGCGATCGGCATGGGCCCGAGAATATGCGCCACATCGACATGGCGAACCGCAAGTCGGTCGCGGATGCTCGCCCAGGAGCGCTCACGCAGCAGGGTCAGGTCGATCCCCTGTTCTTCGGCAAAGCCCATCTCGCGGGCGACAACGAGCAAGGCGCTGTCGAGGAGCGGCACGAAACCGGCGGTGATGGCGTGGCGCGTCGTCATTCCTTTCCTCCCGGATCGAGCAGGCTTGCCGCCGTGACGAGGCTTTGGGCGATGTCGACGATCTTGCGGTTCTGGTTCATCGCCGTGCGGCGCAGCAGCGCATAGGCCTCTTCCTCGGAGAGCCCGCGCGAGCGCATCAAGAGGCCCTTGGCGCGGTCGATCACCTTGCGGTTTTCCAACTCGCCGCGGGTTTCTTCCAGCTCGCGGTTGAGGCGGGAGAAGGCGTTGAAGCGGCTGATCGCCATCTTCAGGATGGGGCGCACCCGTTCCTGCTTCAGACCGTCGACGATATAGGCCGAGACCCCGGCCTCGACAGCCGCCTCGATGGAGGCCTCGTCGGACTTGTCGACGAACATCGCGATCGGGCGCTTCACCGCGCGCGAAAGCTGGAAGATGCTTTCCAGCATGTCGCGGTTTGGGTTTTCGAGATCAATCACGATGACGTCGGGATTGAGGTCCGCGATACGCCGCGCCAGGCCGTGCATATTGTCGATGACGGTGACATGGTCATAGCCCGCGTCGCGCAGCCCGTCCTCGATGATGGCGGCGCGGATGCGATTCTCGTCGATGACCAGGACGTTTAGTCTGCTGTGCTGCATGCCACGACCGCATTCTGACCAAGCTTGACCTGCCGTGTCGGCTCTTTTTGCAATGCAGCATGGCGGGTCCGAAAGCAAGGGCGATCTTTCGGATGGCGTTTACGCACAGGCGGGACTGCCGCAATCCTCGGCGCAGGTCGGCTTGCCGCGGCGCGAAGGCAGCGCCGCGGCAATGAGGAGATCAAGCTCTTCCACGGTCCGTGAAAGTGCCGACCGAAGGCATTTTAGGCTGCAATGAGTTCGTCGGCTGGGCCGAAGAACTCATAGTGGACCCGCTCGCTGGAAACGCCTTCCCTGGCAAGAGCCGGGACGAGCGCACGAAGGAACGGTTTGGGGCCACAGAGATAGAATTCGGCATTGGCGATCGGCGTGTGCTTGCGAAGCCATTCCGCGGTGATGAAGCCATCGAAGTCGTGCGACAGCCCCACGGCATCCCCGTTTGCAGGCGCACTATAGAAGCTGCTGATCGTGATCTTGCCGTGTGCGTCGGCGAGTTCGCGAACATGCCGATCCATGGCATGCGTGCCGCTGTTCAGCGCGCCGTGGACGAAGTGCGCCTCGAGGTTCGGATGTTCCTCGGCGATCGTCTCGAGAATGCTGACCATGGGGGTCAGGCCGACGCCACCCGACAGCAATACGACAGGTGCTTCCGGCGCTTCGGGGAGGAAGAAGTCGCCGGCCGGCGGGGTCGCGCTCAAGACCGTGCCGACGGTCGCCTGATCGTGGAGATATCGGGATCCGCCTTGCCCCTGCGCCTCGCGCTTTACCGAGATGCGGTAGAAGCTGTCGTTCGGCCCGCTGGAGATCGAGTAGTTGCGCTTCATCTCCAGGCCATTGTCCAGTTGGAAGCGAAACGTCAGATATTGGCCGGGTCTGTGGCGCGCAACGCGACCGCCGTCCTTGGGTTTCAGGATAAACGAGGTGACGACGTCGCTCTCGCGAACTTTTGAGACGATGACGAAATCTCTCCAGCCGTTCCAACCGCCCGAGCGCTCCATCAGTTCGCCGCGTATGGCGGTTTCGCGCTCCTTGAGAATATCGGCCAGGAACCAATAGGCCTCGCCCCATGCGTTGAGGAGCTCAGGGGTCGCAGCACTTCCGAGCACATCCTCGACGGCGGCGAGAAGAGCCTTGGCTACAAAGGGATAGTGCTCCGGAAGGATATGGTAGCCGATGTGCTTGTGGGCGATCCGTTCGACCACCGGGCCAAGCACGCCGAGATTATCGATGTTCTGCGCATAGGCGAGAATGGCGGCGGCAAGCGCGTTGACCTGTGAACCGCCTTCGCCCTGATTGGCGTGGTTGAACAGCGCGCGGATATGATCGTCACGGAAGAGGCGGGCATACATGCTCTTCGTGATTTCCGTTCCGTGGGCCGCGAGCGCCGGAGCGCTGGCTTTCACGATCTGGACAGTCTCGGGGGAGAGTGGTTTCGGCATGATTTTTTCCTTTCGGTGGGACGTATCAGTGGGGGCAGGTTGGTGATCCTGGAAATGCAGCCGGCAATTCACCGGGCCCGGTGATCGGGAACTGTGTCCCAATCTCTCGCGGCAGCGAATCCCGCGCTCAAAATCCTGTTAATGCGGACTTCGCCCTGGAAGCATTCGACGATCATCCTGATCTCAGCTCCGGCTACCGTTCGCGCGTTCATCGCAAATGACCCTTAAAGATGTATCTGAAATGCATCTATTCGCTTGCGATCAAAGATGCTAATTAAATGCATGTTTTTTGAACGGACTTTTTGACGCAGATCCCGCGATGAGGCTCACGAAATACACCGACTATGCGATGCGCCTGATGATCTATCTGGGCTCCCAGCCCACTGGGCTCAGCTCCATCCGGGAGATATCCGATACCTTCTCGGTCTCGCAGAACCATATGATGAAAGTGGTTCAAGACCTCGCGAATGCGGGGTTTCTGGAGGCTGTACGCGGCCGGAACGGCGGTATCAGGCTCGCAAGGGCTGCGAACGAAATCAATCTCGGCGCTCTCCTCCGGCACACGGAGGAGTTGTCGGATCTGATCGATTGCCGAGGTTGCCGCATCGCGCCGGCCTGCAGCCTGCCGTCCGTCCTTTCGGAAGCCACGGCCGCCTTCGTCGCGGTCTTCGACAAGTACACGCTTGCGGATCTCGTCGAAAAACGCTCGACGCTCGGCGTGCTCCTGGGTTTCAGGGCAGCGTTGCCGGGCGAAGATTGCACCGTGTGACGAAGGGATTGGTGACCCGCGCGTGATAGGTCGCCAGTCGCTCGAGGAATAATAACGCCCGGCACCCCAATGACTCGTCGCGACCTGCTACTTCACGTCCGATTTGAGGTTGCGCCGCTTTGCTGGGGCGAGCTTGGCCGTGGCTGGAGCCCGCCTGAGCATCAGATCGGTAGCAGCGCGTCCGGCTTGACGTCGCCGACCGAGGCGTAGGTGTGCGTCTCCCTGACGCCGGGCAGGGGCAAAATCACCCGTTCGAGAAAATCCTGGAACAGCGACATGTCGGCAATGCGCGCCTTCACCAGATAGTCGAAGCCGCCGATCACCATGTGGCATTCCAGAACTTCCGGCGCCTTTGCAACCGCGTCGGAGAAGCGCTCGAAGATATGCGGGGCGGTATGGTCGAGGCGCACCTGGATGAAGACGACGGTGCCCCGGCCGATCTTCTTCGGATCGAGGATCGCTCGCACGGCCTTCACGTAGCCCTCGCGGAAGAGGCGCTTCACGCGCTGGCTCGTGCCCGTTGGCGACAGGCCGACACGCTCTGCCAGCTCCAGTGTGGTCCGCCGGCCATCTTCCTGCAGCAATCTCAACAAGGTGCGATCGATGGTGTCGAGGCCTGCAATTTCGTTCTTCACACTATTTTGTCCATGAAAGAGTGATAATCGCTTAGATTCATTGAAATCAGTGTATTTTGACGCGGCCGTTCGCGCAATACGGTGCTTCTGTCGAAGCCGCCGGGTAAGGCTTCCGCAATGTGGAGAGACGGGCGTGCAAAGTGTTACGATGGGGGAGGGCGACCGCAGCCGGCGGCTGGCGATATGGGCAGGGGTGGCGGTCGTCGCAATCACCACCTTACAGTTTGTGGCCGCCCGGTTCAGTCTGCGCGAGCATCTGACCGCCGCCGACATCGTCACCTTGCGGTTCTCTGGCGCCGCCCTGGCCTTCCTGCCGGTGTTCCTCAGCGTCGGCTTGCCGAAGTTGATGCAGCTTGGCTGGCGCAAGGCAACCGTGCTGGCGCTGCTGACGGGGCTGCCCTATCCGCTCATCATCAACCAGGGACTTTCGCTGGCACCGGTCGCCCATGCGGCAGCACTCTCTCCCGCCGTAATCGTCTTCTTCTCGTTCCTGTTTTCCCGTCTCGTCTTCAAGGACAAGGCCTCCGGCACGCGCCTTGCTGGCGTTGCCACGGTCATTGCCGGCCTTTTTCTGTTCGTGCTCCAATCGGGCGTCGCCGACGCCGGGACATTGCGGGGTGATCTGTTGTTCGCCGTTTCGGGGTTGATGTTTGCCACCTTTGCGGTGCTGGTGCGGCTATGGTCCGTCGACGCCGTGACGGCGACGATCGCAGTGGTGTTCTTCTCCTGTCTGCCGTTGCCCTTGCTGCACATTCTGGCGCCCAGCGGGCTCGCTGCCGCCTCTTTCACCGAAATTGCCACGCAATTCGTCATCCAAGGCTTTCTCGCCGGAGCGCTCGCGAGCGTTCTCTACACCTATGTCATCCGTCAATTGGGTCCGCAGCCTGCGTCGCTGTTCATGCCGTGCGTCCCGGTGACGACGACCGCGGCGGGGGTCGTCGTTCTCGGCGAAGTTCCGACGCTGCTTCAGGTCGTTGCCATTGCCGTCATCACGTTCGGCATGGTCTTCCCGATCCTGAAAAGGGCGTAGGCCGGGCCGGCGACCGGCCTATTTCTGCGCCTGCTCGGCCGGCATCGGTTTGACCGGTGCGCCCGGGAAGATTTTCTGCAGGTTTCCCGCGATCACCTGGTCGCCTTCCGCAACGCCTGAGGTCAGGCCGATGAGATCACCGCTCGTCGGGCCAAGAGTGACCAGCCTTTGTTCGACCGTTTCACCCTTGCCGACGACATAGATGTATTTGCCGAGCTGGCTCGAGCCGAGCGCCGTTTCCGGCACCATCAGCACGTTCGGCTCGTCGCGGATCTTCAGCCGGACGCGGACATATTGGCCGGGCAGCAGGGAAAGATCAGTATTGTCGATCGTCACGCGCGCCACCACCGTTCCGGTATTTCCCTCGACCGTGTTGTTGATGAAGGTGAGGTCGCCGCGATAGCGCGGTTCCTTGTCGCCAGGCAAAAGCACTTCCGCCTGCACTTTCCCCTTCGCCCGGGCCTTCTGGATGTCGGCGAGTTCTGTTTCGCTCGGGTTGAAGGAAACATAGATCGGCGAAAGCTGCACGAGGTTGTTGAGCGGTGTCCCGGCGGTGTTGCTGACAAGCGTTCCCTCCGGCGCCTGGTCGCGGCCGAGCCGGCCGGCAAAGGGCGCGTGGATTTCGGTGTAGTCGAAATTGATCTCGGCGGTGCGCACCGCCGCCCGCGACATCTCCAGTGCCGCTTCGGCCTGGTGCACAGCACTCTGGCGCTGATCGAAGCTGTCCTTGTCGAGGTAACCCGTCGTGGCCAGTTCATTGCCGCGGTTGAGATTGGAGCGGAGATAGGCGAGCGACGCCTGGTCGCGCTCGACCTGGGCCTTTGCCTGATCGAGCGCTGCCCGATAATCGCGCGGGTCGATCCGATAGAGCAGATCACCTTCCTTCACATCCGAACCGTCGGGCACCGCCTGCGACTCGATATAGCCCGTGATCTTGGCGCGGAGCGTCACGTTGCGGATCGCTTCGGTGCGGGCCGAATAGTCGAGATAGATCGGAATGGTTTTCTTGACGACCGAGGCGACCGGCACGGGCATGGCCTGTTGCGGCGGCCCCACCGCCGCGCCGGCGTCGCCGCCCTTCAGCTCGAATCCGCCGTTCTTGTAATGATAGGCCGCAGCAAGGGCGGCGACCACGACCGCTGCGGCAAGGACCAGTCTCGAACCACGCATGTCAGGCTCCAATTCCTATTCCGCCGCCTCCGGCTCGTGACGCTGGCCGATCGGCCGCGAGGACGTGCCCTCGCGCCATTTTTCGATGACCGCGTAGAAGACCGGGACGAAAATGAGTGTGAGGATCGTCGCCGCCAGCATGCCGCCGAAGACGGTGGTGCCGATTGACTGGCGGCTGGCAGCACCTGCGCCCCTGGCATACATCAGCGGCAGCACGCCGAGGATGAAGGCGAAGGCCGTCATCAGGATCGGCCGCAGCCGGAGACGCGCCGCTTCCGCGGCGGCTGCGACGACGTCGAGCCCTTCCTCGCGTCGGCGTCTTGCGAACTCGACGATCAGGATGGCGTTCTTGGCGGCAAGTCCGACCAGCATCACGAAACCGATCTGCGAATAGACGTCGATCTGCATACCGCGCAGCCAGAGCGCCGAAAGCGCGCCCAAAAGCGCGAGCGGCACTGACAGCAGCACCATGAAAGGCATCGACCAGCTTTCATACTGGGCGGCCAGGATCAGGAAGCAGAAGACGAGGGCGAGCGCAAAGACGAGCGCGGCGATCGAGCCTGCCCGGATCTCCTGATAAGTAATGCCGGTCCACTCGAATGTGTAGTCCCTGGGCAGCGTCGTTTTTGCCACCCGCTCCATCGCCGCCACCGCCTGGCTCGAGCTGAAGCCGGGTGCTGCCGCACCGTTGATCAGCGCCGAGGGGTAATTGTTGTAGTGGGTGATGGTCTCCGGGCCGACCGTCGGCTTGAAGGTTCCTAGCGTATTGAGCGGCACCATTTCCCCCTCAGTGTTGCGCACGTAGAGACGAGAGAGATCGGTGGCCGAGGCGCGTGCGCCTTGATCGGCCTGCAGCGTCACGCGGAAGGTGCGGCCGAAGATGTTGAAGTCGTTGACATAGAGCGAGCCGAAATAGATCTGCAGTGTGCTGAAGATATCCGGCAGGCTCAGGCCCAGCAGCTTCGCCTTGTCGCGGTCGAGGTCATAGTCGAACTGTGGGCTCGAGGTGCTGAAGGTGGTGAACAGCTGGTAGGGATTGATTTCCGGCTGCTTGCGCGCCTCAGCGATCAGCGCCTGCGTCGCGTCGTTCAGCGCCTCGGCGCTGCGGCCGGCAAGGTCCTCCACCTGGAACTCGAAGCCACCGGTAGCACCCAGCCCCTGGATCGACGGCGGGTCGAAGGCGAGCACCAGCGCGTCCGGGATCTGCAGCAGTTGCGGCATCACCTCTTCACGCAGCGCCGAGGCGCCTTGTTCGGGCGGCCGCTCGTCCCATGGCTTCAATACGGCGAATTGCACGGCCGAGTTTGACTGGGCGGCGAAGGACAGGAAGTTGAAGCCGACGACCGAACCGACGAAATCGACGCCGGCGGTGCCGCGCAGGATCTCTTCGGATCGCCGCGCGACCGCCTCGGTGCGTTCGAGCGAGGCACCATCGGGCAACTGGATGACGACGAAGAAATAGCCCTGGTCCTCGACCGGCAGGAAGGTCGAGGGGATGCGCTGCCATAGCGCATAGGTCGAGGCGATCGCGGCGAGGAAGACGGCAAACAGCGCCCAGCGCCAGCGCACGAGCCCGGCGACGCTGCGCGCATAACCGTGCGACAGGGCGTGAAAACCGCTGTTGAACCAGCGGAAGAGGGCAAAACGCGGCTCGCCGCGATAGCGCAGGAACGCGGCGCTCAGCGCCGGACTGAGGGTCAGCGAGTTGAAGGCGGAAAAAGCGACGGAGATTGCGACCGTCAGCGCAAACTGGTTGTAGAGGCTGCCGGCGACGCCCGGAATGAAGGCGACGGGGATGAAGACGGCCAGCAGCACCGCGGTCGTCGCGATGATCGGGCCGGTCACCTCCTGCATCGCCTTTTTGGTGGCCTCGAGCGGCGGCAGCCCGGCCTCCAGCTGGCGTTCGACGTTCTCGACGACGACGATCGCGTCGTCGACCACAAGCCCGATGGCAAGCACCATGCCGAGCAGGCTCAGCATGTTGAGCGAGAAGCCGAAGAGATACATGACGACCAGCGTCGCGATCAACGAAACCGGAATGGCGATCGTAGGGATGATCGTCGTGCGCAGGTTTTGCAGGAAGATGAAGACGACGAAGACGACGAGGGCGAGCGCCTCGAGCAGCGTGAACACGACATCCTTCATCGCCGCCGAGACGAAACGCGTGGTGTCGTAGAACATGTGGTAGGCGATGCCCGCGGGGAAGCGCTGCGACAGCTCGTCCATCTTCGCCTGCACGCGGGCCTGCAGGTCGAGCGCGTTGGAGCCCGGTGCCTGGAAGACGGCAAGCACGACGCTTTCCTTGCCGTTGAAGGTGACCGACGAGGAATAGAGCAGCGCGCCGAGCTCGATGCGCGCCACATCGCGCAGCCGCGTCGTTGCCCCCGTCGTCTGGTCGGCGCGCAGCACGATGTCGCCGAACTGGGACGGGTCGCTCAAGCGTCCGAGCGCGTTGATCTGCATCTCGAAGGGCGTGCCGGCCGGTGCCGGCGATTGCCCGATCTTGCCGCCGGCGACCTGGATGTTCTGCTCGGCAATGACGTTCTGGACGTCGACGGCGGTAATGCCGAGATTGGCCATGCGATCCGGATCGAGCCAGACGCGCATCGAATAGCGGCGCTCGCCGAAAAGCTGGACGTCGCCAACGCCCGGCAGGCGTTTGAGTGGATCGAGGATCTGCAGGTAGGCGTAGTTGCTGACCGCGGCGAAATCGACCGAATTGTCAGGCGAATCCAGGCTGACGAGCACGGTGAAGTTCGGGATCTGCTTGGCGATGGTCACGCCGGTCTGGTTGACGAGGGCCGGAAGCGAGGAGGCGGCCTGCGAGACGCGGTTCTGCACGTCGAGCGCGGCGACGTCGATCGGATAGCCGACCTCGAAGGAAATGATGATGCGCGACGAGCCGTCGTTCGAGCTGGTCGAGGTCATGTAGAGCATGCCGGGCACGCCGTTGATCTGCTGTTCGAGCGGCGTCGTCACCGTGTCGGCGACCACCTGGGCGCTGGCGCCCGGATAGTTGGCGGCAACGACGATCTGCGGCGGCGTGACGTCGGGAAACTGCGAAATCGGCAGCAGGAAATAGCAGATGCCGCCGGCGAGCGTCATGATGATGGCGATCGCCGATGCGAAGATCGGCCGGTGGATGAAGAAGTCAATCATGGGGCCGATCCTTTGGGAGCGCCACCATCGCAGCAGGCGGCGTGGCGGAAACTCGGCACCGGCACGCCCGCCGCGCGGACCTTGCGGTCAGCGACGGTCTCCCCAGCCTTCAGCCCATCCAGCATGCGCATCATAAGGCTCCAGCACGAGATCATGAAGGGCCGATCCGGTCCTAATCACGACGACCAAATCACGAGCGTTATCGAATCTAAAAAGTCTCTGCGGTGTGCGCTCTGGCTAAAAGACGCCTGGCGACCGCGCTCACCGACACTGCGCATGAAATTTTTCTGCTGTTACCGCCGCCGTTTCCGGAAGAGCTCTTTGCCGCAAGCGGATGCTCCTTGATTTGCCACGGTGGCGAAAATGTTACTGGTCGGTAACATCGTCGCATGTTATCGACCAATGACAGGGCGTCAAGGGGCAAGATTTTCCGCGCCGTTCACGCCGGACCACTGCGATGACAACGGATTTCTGCAAACCATCCCGTCGTTCGCCGCGCGATCGCATCGTCGAGGCTGCGCGTGATCTCTTTCGCCGCCGCGGCATTCGCGGAACCGGCGTCGATGCGATTGCCGATGCTGCCGAGAGCAACAAGATGACGCTCTACCGCCACTTCAGTTCGAAGGACGAGCTGATCGTCGAATGCCTGCGCCATGCGGGAATGGAGATGGATGGCTTCTGGCGCGAACTGGAAGACCAGCACCCGGGCGACGGTATCGGTCAGCTCAGGGCCTGGGTCCGGCGTATCGCCGAGCACCTCGGCGAGGACAAGTGCCAATGCGAAATGATGAGCGCCGCCGTGCAGCTGACCGATGAGGATCACCCTGGCCGCGAGGTGATCCGCCTCTTCAAGGATGCGCAGCGCGACCGGGTCGTCGAGCTGTGCCGCCGGGCCGGCATCGCCGACGCAGAGCTGCTCGGCGACACGCTGCTGCTGCTGATCGATGGCGCGCGCGCCGCGCAGCAGAGCAGCGGCGCCGAAGGGCCAAGTGCTCGTTTCGCCGAGATCGCCGATGCGGCGATCCTGTCTTTTGCCGGCAACAGCACCGCCTCCAAGTAGCGGCCGTTGCCTACCGCTGGGCTGGCCAGTCCGGGTGATGGCTGTCGATCACGAACACATGGGTGTGGCGGTGGCCGCTGCCGACGCGCGTCGCACCGGCAAGATGGGGGTGATCGCCCGCCAGCGCATGATGGGTGTGTTCGATTTCGTCCGGGTCGGGCGCGGGCCAGAGCCGGGCGGCCGCGGCGACAGCGCCGATGGCGATGAGGCCAAGCGCGATGAAGGTCGTGCCGAGCCCGGCGGTAGCGCCGAGCCAGCCGGCCAGCGGATAGGTGATCAGCCAGCAGGCATGCGAAAGGGCGAACTGCGCTGCAAAGAGCGCCGGCCGGTCTTCGGGCTGGGCGGAGCGGCGCAGCAACCGGCCGGACGGCGTCTGGGTCAGCGAGTAGCCGATACCGATGGCGAGCCACAGCGGCAGCAGCGAAGCGAAATTTGGAACGAGGGGCCCGATGAACAGGCCGGCGACGAGGATCGTCGCCCCGGAAAACATCGCGAAACGGTCAGGCGTCCTGTCGAGCAGGCGCGGCAGCATCAGCGCGGCAATCATCGAGCCGCAGCCAAAGGCGGCAAGCGCGATCGCCGTGTCGGTCTGGGTAAGGTCGAAGCCGGCCTGAACCAGCACCACCGTGTTGACGATGACCATCGAACCCGCCGCCGAGACCGCGAGATTGAGCGCGAGCAGGCCGCGCAGCCGTGGCGTCGAGAGATAAATGCGCAGACCCCGTGTCGTGCGGTCGTAGATACCGCGCCGTTCCGCAGCCTTCGGGCTTGGCAGCGCGACGGACACGACGAAGGCGGCCGAGGCGAGGAAGCCGATCACCGTGCCGGCAAACAGGTCATGGAAACTGACGACGGTAAGCAGTGCCGCAGCGAGCATCGGGCTTGCGACGCTTTCGAGATCATAGGCAAGCCGCGAGAGCGACAGGGCGCGGGTGTATTCCTTTTCATCCGGCAGCACGTCGGGAATGGTCGCCTGGAAGGTGGGGGTAAAGGCGGCCGAGGCCGACTGCAGCACGAAGATCAGCACATAGACCTGCCAGATCTCGGTCACGAACGGCAGGAACAGCGCGACGGCGGCGCGCACCAGATCGAGGCTGACGAGCATGGCACGGCGTGGAAGCCGTTCGGCGAAGGCGGCGGCGATCGGCGCCACGCCGACATAGGCGATCATCTTGATCGCGAGCGCCGTCCCGAGCACCGCGCCCGCTTCGGCGCCGGCCAGATCATAGGCGAGAAGGCCAAGCGCGACGGTTGCGAGGCCGGTTCCGATCAGCGCGATCACCTGCGCCAGGAACAGGTGGCGATAGGTGCGGTTTGCGAGGATCTGCAGCATGATGATTGGGCCTCGCTCGGTGGCGGTTTGTGGCAGCGGATTTGCTGCTCAGAGGTATTTCGTGATCGCCTTGAACTCGTCGATGGAGTGGCGCTGCTCGTGCGGAAGCGCCCCGATCGTGTCTTCAAGGCAATGGTCCAGGTGATCCTGGATCAGGGTTCGCTTCGCCTGGCTGATCGCCTTCTCCACTGCGTGGAGCTGCTGGGCGATGTCGAGGCAGGAGCGGCCGCCTTCGATCATGGTGATGACGCTCTTCAGGTGCCCCTCCGCGCGTTTCAGCCGCTTGACGATCTCGGGATGGGTGTCGTGTCTGTGCTCGCTCATATCAATATCCTATCCCCCTGGATAGGATATTTCAAGGGAGTGATTTTCGATGGTTGCTGCGGTGTCCGAAGGCGGGCGTTGTGGCGCCATGTATCTGGTCTATCCGGATCCAGATGCGGCGGGACCGGGTGCCCAGCGCCTGGGCGAAATCATCAGGCACGAGGCACGCGCCTGGCGCAATAGTCGTCCGTCTGCGCGTCTTTCCGGAATGTGCCCGCCGTTGCTTTAGGCCAGCCTCTTCGAGAGGCCGCGGCGGCCGCGCTCCATCACCACCCCGTGGTTCCAGCGAAAGACGGGTCTGAGGATAAAGGAAAGACGGACCATCCAGGGCTTCGTGACTGTCACGATCCAGTCATAGCGAACGCGGCAAGCGCTGCCTTCGCCTTGCAGGGTCCAGCGGCCGATGCCGTCGAGTTCGCCCAAGGCCCGGCCTTCGATGAAGAGAGGCGGCTCGACTTTGGTGGTCTCCATGTCGAAGACCAGTTCGTAGGGGAGTGCCGTCGACCAGCGCATGCGCCTGACGGCGCCGACACCATGTTCGTCCCCCTCGTTTAGCAGCGTAACCTGCTTCACCGATGGCCACCACTCGGGCCAGCGTTCCGGCGTGCTGAGTTCACGCCACACGTCTTCAAGCTGGGAGGCGATCGTCCATTCGGTGACGAGATGAAAGTTGGTCGACGACATCGCCGATCCCTCAACAGGCGGAACGCCTGAAGTATAACACGGCATGCGGACCTTGCGGCCCGCATGCGTCGTTTCACGCCGTCAGGCAGCGCGTGCAGCGGCGCCAAGCGGTTCCAGGTCGTCGAGCACCTTGTCGCCGTTGTAGACGGTCTCGTCGAGAATGCCTTCGCGCTTGGCGACGATCGTCGGCACGAGCGCCTGACCGGCGACGTTAACCGCCGTGCGGCCCATGTCGAGGATCGGGTCGATGGCGAGCAGCAGGCCGACCCCTTCGAGCGGCAGGCCGAGCGTCGAAAGCGTCAGCGTCAGCATGACAGTCGCGCCGGTGAGGCCGGCGGTTGCGGCAGAGCCGAGCACCGAGACGAAGACGATCAGCACATATTCCTGGATGCCGAGCGGCAGGCCGAAGAACTGCGCGATGAAGATCGCCGAGATGGCCGGGTAGATCGCGGCGCAGCCGTCCATCTTGGTGGTGGCGCCGAGCGGCACGGCGAAGGCGGCATATTCGCGCGGCACGCCGAGGCTCTTTTCGGTCACTGTTTCGGTAACGGGCAGGGTGCCGACGGAGGAGCGTGAAACGAAGGCGAGCTGGATCGCCGGCCAGGCGCCGGCAAAGAAGCGCGAGGGCCTCAGGCCGTGGCCGACGAGCAGCGCCGGGTAGACGACAAAGAGCACGATCGCAAGGCCGATATAGACGGCAGCGGTGTACCAGCCGAGCTGCGCCAGCGTTTCCCAGCCGTACTGGGCAACGGCGCGACCGAGCAGGCCGATCGTGCCGATCGGCGTCAGCCGGATAACCCACCAGAGGACCTTGCGCACAATCGCGAGAAGCGACTGGTTGAAGGCGAGGAACGGCTTGGCAGCATCGCCCACCTTCAGCGCCGCGGCGCCGACGGCGATCGAAACGACGAGGATCTGCAGCACGTTGAAATTGAGCGAGGTGGTGGCACCCGTGTCGGTGACCTTGGTGCTGGCTTCAAGGCCGAGCATGTTGGCGGGCACGAGGCCCTTCAGGAAATCGAGCCACGAGCCGGAATAGGAGGGGGCCTTGGCAGCTTCCTGCGAAACGGCCGAACCGATGCCCGGCTGAATGATCAGGCCGAGTGCGATGGCGATGACGACGGCGATGAGAGAGGTGATCGCGAACCAGAGCAGCGTCTGCCACACGAGCTTGGCGGCATTCTGCAGCGTCGCCAGGTTGGCGATCGAGGCGACGATGGCGGTAAAGACGAGCGGCGGTACGAGCGCACGCAGAAGCTGGACGAAGATCGAGCCGATCGTCTGCAGGGTGACCGTCAGCCAGTTGGCATTGCCGCTGGCATCGACGCCCATATTGCGGGCGATGAGGCCGAGCAGCAGGCCGATGACCATGGCCGCCAGGACTTGGAACCCGAAGGAAGCATAGATCGGCTTTGGTGAGGATTGGGTGGTTGCTTGGGACACGTCTTTCACTCTCATTGTGTGGCGGCGGCCACATTTTTAGGCAATGGCCGCCGCAAGTGCCCGAAAAATAGTCGAGTATTCTGGTCGAGATAAGAAAACCTTTGGCTCGAAAACTATTCCAAGTGGAATATTTTCCCGGATCAACCGCGCACTCTCGCTCCGGCCGGATTGCGCCTGAGGGCGGCGAAGCGGTCATCGATCTCTAAACCGGGCGAACTGACGAAAAACATTTCAATCCCGGCACGTCTCGTTGAAATCCTCTTTCTCTATAAAATTAGTATATAATGTAACCTGTCTGTCGTGGCCGGAGTTCGCCGCGTGTTGCGGAGCGCCTTGTGCGCTTCGCCCTCGGCAGGGTGATCTCCTCGAGTTTAAAGCGAGACAGGAGAGGATTGAGATGACACGCAAGATCCGGCTTGGAGCCTTTCTTCCCGGCGGCGGGCAGCATATTGCCGCCTGGCGCCATCCCGACCAGCCAGCCGACGGGGCGACCAGTTTCGAGTTTCACAAGCAGCTGGCGCTGACCGCCGAACGTGGTCTGTTCGATGCCTACTTTCTTGCCGACGGGCTAGCGATCGGCTTCGGTGGCGCGCGAGAGGGCGGCAATGCCCGTGTTGCCGGCTTCGAACCGGTGACCCTGTTTTCGGCGCTGGCGCCACTCACCACCCATCTCGGTTTCATAGCCACCTCGTCGACGACCTATGAGGAACCCTATACGACAGCGCGCAAGTTCGCGTCGCTCGACCTCATTTCCGGCGGTCGCGCCGGATGGAACGTGGTGACGACCACGGGTGATCCGACCGCCCAGAATTTCAACCGCGACACGCAGCTTCCGCATGCCGAGCGTTACCGGCGCGCCGCCGAGCATGTCGATGTGGTCAAGAAGCTCTGGGACAGTTTCGAGGACGATACCTTCATCCGCGACAAGCAAACGGGCGTCTTTTTCGATCCGGCGAAGCTGCACGACACGGATCACCGCGGCGAGCATTTCAAGGTCCGCGGCCCGCTCAACATTTCGCGCTCGCCGCAGGGACATCCCGTCATCGTGCAGGCCGGCCAGTCCGATGATGGCAGGGGCCTTGCCGCCGCCACTGCGGAGGTGATCTTCACGGCGCACCAGCACATCGAAACGGCGCAGGAATTCTATCGCGATATCAAGGCCCGCGCCCGGGGCCTGGGCCGCAACCCGGACCACATCCTGGTCATGCCCGGTGTCTCGCCCTTCGTCGGCCGTACGGAAGCCGAGGCGCGGGAGAAATACGAACGGCTGACCTCGCTCATCGTCGAGGAGGACGGCATCGGCCTGCTCAACGGCCTGACCGGCGGAACGCTCGATCTCCGTGGTTACGACCTCGACGGGCCGCTGCCGCCGGCGCCGCCGACCGAGGGCATGAAGAGCCGCCAGGCGCTGATCCGCCAGATCGCCGACGAGAACAACTTCACCATTCGCCAGCTCTACCAATGGATCGCGTCGGCGCGCGGCCACTACACGATTGTCGGTACGGCGGGGCAGATCGCCGATACCCTGCAGGAATGGTTCGAGAACGAAGCCGCCGATGGCTTCAACATCCTGCCGCCATGGTTCCCGACGGCGCTCGACGACTTCGTCGAGCTGGTGATCCCGGAATTGCAGCGTCGCGGCCTGTTCCGCACTGCCTACGAGGGCAAGACGCTGCGCGAAAACCTCGGCCTGCCCGTTCCCGTCAACCGCTGGACTGCTGCCCGGTCGGCCGTTCAGGCAGCAGAGTGAGGTGTTGCCATGTCCTATGAAACCATCAACCCCTCGCTTGCGGCAGGCTTTGCAACGGCGCGCCGTGAGGCTCTTGCCAAGAGTTCCACTTCGCCCGCCGCGCATTCCCGGCCGAACTCCGTGCCGCGCTGGCGCCGCCTGCTCGGCGCAATCGTCGCCCGCTACGGCCTCGTGCTTACGTTTCTGGCCTTCTGGCAGGTTGCAAGCACCGTGGGCTGGGTCAACGCGGCGGTGTTTCCGCCGCTCGACGTGATCCTGTCGGCCCTTTGGGACGGCATCGCCGGCGGCGCGCTGCTCGACGACATCGCCATCAGCCTGCAGCGGTCGGGCATTGCCTTTGCAGCCGCCGTCGCGGTGGGAATCCCGCTCGGGCTGTTCATGGGCCAGGTCCGGCTTGTCGAACAGGCACTCGACCCCGTCCTTCAGCTTTTCCGCCAGACCTCGGCCCTGGCGCTCTACCCGGTCTTCATTCTGCTGCTCGGTCTCGGCGAAACGTCGAAGGTCTTCGTGATCTTCTGGGCGACGCTCTTTCCGATCCTCCTGTCGACGATCGGTGGGGTCAAGGAGGTCGACAGGAAGCTGATCGAGATGGCTCGCACCTACGGCGCCGGCTCGCTCGCCGTCTTCCGCCGCGTGGTTCTGCCGGCCTCCGTGCCTGCGATCTTCGTCGGCCTCAGGCTCTCGGCCACGACCGCGTTGCTGCTTCTGATCGCTGCCGAAATGATCGGAGCGAACAAGGGCATCGGCTTCCAGGTGATGAACGCCCAATACAACTTCCAGATCCCGCTGATGTTTGCATCGATCCTGCTGCTTGCCCTGCTCGGTCTCGCCGCCAATGCGCTGCTCGTTCTCATCCAACGCAATCTCTGCCGCTGGTCTGCGCCGAACGCCTGACCGCCTTACCAGTTCCCCTTCGAAAGGATATCGAGATGACCTTCCACCCCCGCAATCTTCTTCTCTCGGCAGCCGTCACACTTGGCCTTGTTTCACCGGCGGCCGCTGCCGACGCGGTCACGCTTCGCTATCTCGCCAGCCAAGGCGGTCTGTCGGCACATGAACTCGCGCAGGAACTCGGCTATTTTGATGGAACCGGCATCACGATCGAGAGCGTCGGCTACGCCACCGGCGGCCCGGCATCACTGATCGCGCTGGCCTCCGGCGACGTCGAGATCGGCAGTGCGGCGACATCGGCCGTGCTGAACTCGATTATCAGCGGCAACGATTTCGTGGCCGCCTATCCCTCCAACGGCATCAATGACGAAGTGCAGTCGATCTTCTACGTGCTGGAAGACAGCCCGATCAAAAGCATCAAGGACATCGCCGGCAAGAGCATAGCGGTGAACACGCTCGGTGCGCACCTCGACTATACGATCCGCGAGGCCTTGCACTCTGTCGGCCTGCCGACAGATGCCGCCAACCAGGTCGTCGTGCCCGGTCCGCAACTGGAACAGGTCCTGCGCTCCGGCCAGGTGGATATCTCGGCCTTCGGCTATTGGCAGACGACCTTCGAGGGCGCGGCTCGTAAGAATGGTGGTCTGCGCGCGATCTTCGACGACACCGACGTGCTCGGCGAGATCGCCGGCGGCTTCGTCGTGCTCAGACGCGACTTCGTGAAGGAGCATCCGGAAGCGGCAAAGACCTTCGTGCTGCAGTCGGCCCGCGCGCTCGACTATGCCCGCGAACATCCGCAGGAAACGAAGGACATCCTTGCCAAGGCCCTGAAAGCCCGCGGGGAAAATCCTGAGATCGCCCAGTACTTCCGCGGCTATGGGGTGCGGGCCGGTGGCCTGCCGGTCGAGCGTGACCTCCAATTCTGGATCGACGTGCTGGTGCGCGAAGGCAAGCTCAAGCAGGGCCAACTGGCGCCAAGGGACGTGCTCTTGGCCGTCGACGGCGCAACGGCCAGCAACTGAGGACGTTCCATGAGCGTTACCCAGAACCCTCGCCGGGGAGAGGTGACGATCCGTCACCTCTCCAAGTCCTACCGCCTGAACGGCACGCCCTTGCCTGTGCTTCGGGATATCAACCTTAATATCCGCTCCGGCGAGACGCTCGCTATCGTCGGCGCCAGCGGTTCGGGCAAGACGACCCTGCTTCGGGTGCTGGCGGGTCTTGAGGATCCGGATGCCGGAGAGGTGCTGATCGACGGAAAGCTGACGAGAGGTGTCGGCACCGACCGTGCCGTGATCTTCCAGGAGCCGCGGCTCCTGCCCTGGCTGACGGTGCTCGACAATGTCGGCTTCGGGCTGGAGACGCGTGGTCTTTCCCGTGGGCAGGCACGAGACCGGGCGCGGCGCTACGTGCAACTGGTCGGCCTGCAACAGTTCGAAGACGCCTATCCGCGGCAATTGTCGGGCGGTATGGCGCAACGCGTCGGCATTGCCCGGGCGCTTGCGGTCCAGCCGGAAATCCTGCTGCTCGACGAGCCGCTGGGCGCGCTGGACGCCATGACCAAGATCAGCATGCAGCAGGAGTTGGCGCGGATCTGGCGCGACGAGGACGTGACAACCGTGCTCGTCACCCATGATCTCGAGGAGGCGATCTATCTCGCCGACCGTATCCTCATCCTGCCGCGCGAAAAGGGCGGCGAACCTCGGCTGATCGAGATCGACCTGCCGCGGCCGCGCGACCGCAGCGCCAGCGCCTTCGTGCGCCAGCGCGAGGAACTGCTCGGCATCTTCGGACTGCACTAAGGTCGCGTGCGGAACGGTTGCAGCGATTACGCGTTATTCTCTCTCGACGTTCGCATCCACCGGGGGCGATGCTGCCAGATGGTCGGATGCTCAGCCGAGACAGGAGCAACGCCATGAAGCTTTCGAACGGAATGTCATTCGCCGCAATCGTTTTTGCCCTTGGCACGGCAACACCGGCGCTCGCCAACGGCTTCTACACCGGCATCGATCCGCACAATCCGCCGGGCACCCAGAACCGGGTGCTCTACGGGCAACCCTACTATGTCGAACCCGCGCCCGGCCCGGTCTATGTCGAGCCTGTAGAGCCGCAAGTCTATGTCGATCCGATGCCGACTGGCAGCATCTATGTCGATCCGTATGTCGATCCGGCGCCGGGTTATGTCTACCGCCCGCCGGCCCGCACGCTGGGTGATGCCCGCCAGCGCTACACGGGCGAGTATCAGAGCGGCGGACAGGGCGACTACTATCTGGGCGTCGCGCATCCGCCGCAGGTTCCCTGAAGAACCGGTTAAGCGAAGGGGCGCGGCAGTACCGCCGCGCTCCCTGATTCGGCCGGGTGCCTGAATTCAGATGCCTATTTCAGATGCCTGGAGTTTGAGGCGTCGCCTGTCGCTAGCGCCAACCAAGTGCCGGCGCGACATGCTTGAGGATCGCCTCGATCACATGGGCGTTGTACTCGACGCCAAGCTGGTTCGGGACCGTCAGGAGCAGCGTGTCGGCCTCGGCAATCGCCTCGTCCTTTGCCAGTTGCTCGACCAGCACGTCGGGTGCTGCGGCGTAGCTGCGCCCGAAAATCGCCCGCGTCTTGTCGTCGATGAAACCGATCTGGTCTTCCTGCTTGTTTCCGCCGCCGAAATACATGCGGTCGCGATCGTCCACCAACGCAAAGATGCTGCGGCTGACCGAGACGCGCGGCTCGCGCATGTGCCCCGCCGCCTTCCAGGCTTCCCGGTAGGCGCGGATCTGGTCGGCCTGCTGGACATGGAACGGCAGCCCGGTCTCGTCATCCTTCAGCGTCGAGCTCTGCAAGTTCATGCCGAGCTTGGCGGCCCAGACGGCCGTGGCGTTCGAGCTTGCGCCCCACCAGATGCGTTCTCTGAGGCCCGCGGAATGCGGCTCGAGGCGCAGCAGGCCGGGAGGATTGGGGAACATCGGCCGCGGATTGGGTTCGGCGAAGCCTTCGCCGCGCAGGACGTCGAGCAGCACTTCCGCGTGCCTTCTTGCCATGTCGCTCTCAGTCTCGCCCTCGGACGGCTGGTAGCCGAAGTGGCGCCAGCCATCGATCACCTGTTCCGGCGAGCCGCGGCTGATGCCGAGCTGCAGCCGTCCGCCGGCGATGAGATCGGCCGCACCCGCATCCTCGGCCATGTAGAGCGGGTTCTCGTAGCGCATGTCGATGACGGCGGTGCCGATCTCGATCCGGCTCGTCTTTGCACCGACCGCCGCCAAAAGCGGAAACGGCGAGGCGAGCTGGCGGGCGAAGTGATGAACGCGGAAATAGGCGCCGTCTACGCCGAGTTCTTCGGCCGCAACGGCGAGATCGATCGATTGCAGCAGGGCGTCGCCCGCCGATCGCGTCTGCGACTGCGGCGAGGGCGTCCAGTGTCCGAAGGAAAGAAAACCGATCTTCTTCATGGCCGTGCCGCCTCCTCGATGGAACCAGCCGCTTCCATGGCATAATTCGGTTCCCGGATACAGCCGGTGTCTGGTGACTTCGCCGTGAACGGCGGCGCGTGGGGATGCGCTCGCACCGCCGCCCTCAAGTCTTTCATCGCACCTGCAGGCGCGCTTTCATATTTGGGTGAAAGCGGCAGGTATAGTCGAAGGTTCCGGCCTTGGTGACGGTGAGTGTCGCCATCTTTTTCGGTGGTATCACCACGTCGAAATCACCCTTGGCCGTTGCCGTGTGCGCCATGACGTCCTTGTTGTCCCACTCGATCACGTCGCCGACGGCGGCGCTGATTTCGGCGGGCGAAAACACGAGCTTTTCGATCGTCACCCGGATGGTCTCCGCCCACGCCGATGGCGCAGCCAGCATCAGAGCCAGGCCGGAAATGGCGCCAAGGCTTCGCTTCCGCATCATGTCGCGGCCTACTTCATCATCCCGGCGACATGCTCGGCATGTTGCTGGTGCCCCTGGAACAGCTTGAGCCCGGTCTCCAGCAGGTCCTTGAGCTCGGCATTCTTCGCGGAGGGAATAAGCAGGGTTTCAAGCGCGCCATTGACCTGCTTGTGGTAGGCCACCTCGTTGGCGACATAGGCCTTGTCGAAGTCGGCGCCGCTCAGCTTCGCCAGCTTTTCACGCTCTTGCGTAGCCGCTTTCGTCAGCGCGCGGCTGGTGTCGTTGTCTTCGGGCGTCACCTTGAGCTTCTTGACGAGATCGAGGGCCTGCTTGTTCACGGCCTCGTGGTCGCGCAGCATGTCGTTGGCAAAGCCGATGACCTCCTTGTCCTTCGAGATTTTCAGGGCCTGCTTGGCGGCCTCGATATCGATGACGCCGGCGGTATAGGCGATATGGGCGATTTGCGGATCTTTGACCTTCGTGTCGGCTGCATGGGTAGCGCCACCGATGAGACAGGCGACGGCGAGGGCTGAAGTGAAACGGGCATACATCGGGAACTCCTTTTCCGGCCGCAAGTGGCACCGGTCTTGATGGATGACACCCGTTGGATGCGCGCCGCAGTCAAAGGTTCCCGAAAATGTCAGCCTGATAGCCCGAGCCGGTGCATGACCGCCTCCGTCAATCGCGCGCAGCGACGTCCAGCGAAGGGAAAGGCATTCAGGAGCACCGGCCCGACCTGGCGATCGATCTGCTGACGGACGAGCTGACGAGCCCGGTAGAGGCGGCTCCTGACCGTCTTTGGGTTGATGCTGAGGAGGGCGGCGGTTTCTTCGACGCTCATCGCTTCGATGACGCGGGCGGTAAAGACCAGGCGGAAGGCTTCCGGCAAAGCGTCGGCGGCCTCTTCCACCAGCCGCAGGATCTGACGCTGCGCGAGGCTGCGTTCCGGATCGTCGGCGTTCGCAGCATTGGGAAAGGGTACGATCTCGGCGCCGGCGTTGTCCGTCGGAAGCGGAACCTCCCGTCGCGTCGCCGACCGGCGCAGGCGTCCGAGCGCCTCGTTCAACACGACCCGATGCAGCCAGGTGGCGAGGCTGGCATCGCCACGAAACGTTTCGAGGTGTTCGAACGCGCGCAGATAGGCTTCCTGCACCACATCCTCGGCGATGCTGTCGTTGCGCACGACGGCGCGCGCGATGCGAAAAAGCCGCTGGTTGTGCCTTGTCATGATGATCCGGAAGGCTTCCGGATCCCTCGCAAGCGCACGCTCGACGAGAGTCTCGTCCGTCAAATGGTCCGCTTCCGCCGTGGCGGGTTTTGTCTGCACGGCATCCTTCATCATCCACCTCCAAACCACCGTTTGATGCGGATCGGGCAAAAACGTTCCCGAGAAAACATACGCCGCGTTAGCGGCAACCGAAATAGGGGCAGGGGCGTGCTTCCAGTCGCGAGGGTGTCTCTACGAAGCGGCATTTCGCGTGTTTTCGCCAGCGGAAGTTGGGTCTTGGGGCGCTGTTCGCGCAGCGGTATTGGCAAGCCCTCTTTTTTTCTCTGGCCAGGGAACTGGGGTTCCCTCTGGCGAGTTTGAGGATCGGCGACCCCGGTGTGCAGGGGCGCGTATCGCGGTCGCATCTTCGCACTAGGAGAGACGACGATGAAGCATCAAACAATAGAACAGTTGCAGGCGCTCGCCGAAATTCGTCCCGATCCCGTCATGACGAGAACGGAACGGCTTCAGCGTTGGGCCGAACTCTTGGAAAGCAATCCCGATCGCCGGCTTGGCACGCTTTCCGGTACTGAACGTGCGACTGCTGCCGTGCGTCAGGCCATGCAGGTCAACGGTTCGCCCATGACCGTCGCCTTCGAGGATACGCAATTGCGCCTCGCGGGGCTCGCAGACGACAGCTACGGCGAAGCAAAACGCTTTTTCGAAATATCGGATCATCAGCTGCACGACATCGTCTGCGACTGCAATTTCGGTAGTTCGGTGCGGGCTGCCTATGCCGCCCGTCGGGTTCGCGCGGCCATTGGTCTCTGGCCGCGTCTGAAGGCGCTCTTTAGCTGAGGGCTGAGCCCATCGGCCAGCCTCGGGGGAAGCCAGGGCGCCAGCCGGAAGCTTCCCTAACCTCCTGTTTCTCGTAAGCGGCGCGGCCTCGCTTTCGCGCCCGGTAAGGATATTGCGCCCGACTGGGTGGCAAACCTGGTTTTGGTCAGCCCGAGCCGATGCGCACCGCGTTGCAACGGACACAGTGTGGTCGTCGCGCGGCATGGCGCAAACCTAGCCCGAGGGAGTATATCGCGATCCTCCCCTCTTGCAGCATCATCCCCTCAACGCCGGTGCCGCGCGGCTCGCCGGGGGTGGAGGGATGTAGCCGCGGGAGGAGGATTTCATGACATTGGCAGCAGTAACCCGGGCTCTGGGTGCAACGTCCGCGCTGGCGATCCTGGTCGGCACGGCGCAGCCGGTTTGGGCCGCACCCGATCTGATCGTGCTCAACGGCGACGTGCGCACGGTGGACCAGGGCAAGCCGAAGGCACAGGCCTTCGCAATCGAGAACGGCAAGTTCACCGCAGTCGGCAGCAACGACGAGATCAAGGCACTGGCCGATGCCGAGACCAAGGTGATCGACGCCGGCGGCAAGACCGTGACCCCTGGCTTCATCGACGGGCATACGCACCTCACATCTGGCATGGACATGGTGACCGGCGTCGACCTCTCCTACATCCCGGACAAGAAGACCTGGCTCGAAAAGATCAAGGAAGCCGATCAGCGCCTGCCGAAGGGCGTCTGGCTGATGGGCGGCGGCTGGGACTACACGCTCGGCGAGGGCAAGCTGCCGACAAAGGAAGACCTCGACGCCGTGGTGCCGGATCGCGTGGTGGTCCTGCGAGATATCGATTTCCATTCCGTCTGGGTCAATTCCAAGGCGCTCGAAGTGGGCGGCGTTACCGCGAAGTCGGAAGTCGAAGAGGGCGGGCAGGTGCTCTTGAACGACAAGGGCGAGCCGAGCGGCATCCTGCTCGAAAAGGCCGGCGACCTCGTCGAGAAGCATCGTCCGGTGGCGACCGACAGCGAGCGGCGGGCAGCGCTGCTTGAGACGATGAAGTTTGCCAACAGCCTGGGGATCACCGGCGTCAACGACATGTCGGATCTCGCCGCCGTGCACGACTATGCCGCGATCCTCTCGGAAAAGAAGATGCCGCTTCGCGTCTGGTACGGCTTCTTCGAAGGAGATCCGAAGAAGATTGCCGCAGCGGTCAAGGATCGCGACGAGGTCGACAAAGCGGCCGCCGATTCCGGCGAGCAGGAGGTAAAGGGGCCGATGCTCAAGCTCGGCTACACCAAGTCGGTGATCGACGGGGTGCTCTCGACCCGCACCGCCTATATGCATGAGGACTATTCCGACCAGCACGGCTGGAAGGGCAAGCCCTTCGAGACCAAGGAGCAGCTGGCGGCGGCAATCAAGGCCTCCAACGAAAACGGCTTCCCGACGGCGGTGCATGCGATCGGCGATGGCGGCGTCAGCCTCGTTCTCGACGCTTTCGCCGAAGCCTCCGTGCCCCGGCCGCAGCCGAACCGTATCGAGCATATCGAGGTGGTCGAGACCAAGGACATCCAGCGCTTCAAGGATCTCGGTGTCGTCGCCTCGATGCAGCCGAACCATGCGACCGGCACGATCGGTAAGTACATCACCGAACGCATCGGTACCGATCGCGAGCCGCGGGCCTATGTCTGGCATTCGATGCTCGACGCCGGCGTACCGCTGGTGTTCGGTTCGGACTGGCCGACATCGCCGCTGAGCCCGCTGACTCAGATCAACGATGCCGTCTTCCGCGAGAGCCCCTTTGGCTTGGGTGACGGTCCCTGGCACCCCGAGCAAGCGGTCACCTTCGACCAGGCCCTGCATGGTCTCACCCAGGCGGGTGCCGACATGACGCCTTGGGGCGGTGAGATCGGCTCGATCAGCGTCGACAAGTGGGCGGATTTCGTCGTGATCGACGGCACTCTGTCCGATCCACTCGACCGTTCGATCCGCGAGCGCAAGGTGGAGGCGACCTATCTCGCCGGAAACGAGGTCTATCGCCGGCCCTGATCGGGGGCGGCAGCGTCCTTCTCTTGCCGGTCGCCGTGCGAGGACACGTCGATCGGCAGCCTTCCCACCGATCCAGATCACGCTCGGCCGGCGCTACCAGCGCCGGCCGATTTGCCGTTCAGGGCCATGGTGCACTAGCTTAGTGCCTGAAAATTCATAATAATTTCGCTTCACTTTGGAGCTTATCAAGCTAAGGACGCGATGGAATGGCGTTGGACTCGTTGGACGTGCGGCTGCTGCGGATCTTCGTGACAATCGTGGAGGCGGGTGGTTTTGCGGCGGCGCAGGGCGAGCTCAACCTGTCGCTCTCGACGATCTCCAACCATATCTCGGCGCTGGAAAGTCGCCTGGGTCTGATCCTCTGCCAGCGGGGCCGGTCCGGTTTCCGTCTTACCGAGGAGGGGCGTGCAGTCTACGAGGAGGCCAAGCGCCTGTTCGGCACGATCGACCAGTTCGATATCCGCATGAAGGGGCTACAGCACCGGCTGAACGGCACGCTTTCCGTTGGTCTGATCGACAACACCCTGTCCGACCCGGCCTCCCGTCTGACCCGCGTCTTTGCGCGGATGACGGATGAAGCGCCCGAGGTGGCGCTTTCGATCGTCACCCGACCGCCGCATGAACTGTTGCGCGACGTGATAACGGGCGAGCTCCACATCGCGATCGCGAGCTTCCCGCGCACGACGCTGGGGCTCGAATATGTCGATCTTTACGAGGAGACGCAGCGCTTCTATTGCGGGGCCGAGCATCCGCTGTTTTCCCGCGATGACAGCACGATCGAAATCGACGACATCCGGTCCTACAATCTGATCGGTCGCTCCTATTGGAATGCGCGCGACCTCAAGATATTCTCGATCGCCAATCCGCGCGCGACGGTCAGCGACATGGAGGCGGAGGCGCGGCTGATCCTTTCCGGGCGCTGTCTCGGCTATCTGCCCGATCACTTCGCCAGCCGCTATGTCAGCGCAGGGCTGCTGCGGCCGATCCGCCCGGATCTCTTCAGCTACAGGGCGCCTTTCCAGGCAGCCTTCGACAAGTCGCGGGCGAAATCGGGGCTGGTGCCGTTTTTCGTCAAGCTGCTGACGAGCGAGTTCGGCGTCGCGCCCTCCGGCCGAAGCGCCTCGCGGCTGCGTGCCGGACGTTAGAACGCCGGGTCGCTGCTGCGGCCCGGCGTTCTGAAGGAACAGATTACGTGGCCGGTTCTAGTCGAGCTCGAAGTTCTCTTTGTAGTCCTGCTTCAGGTGCTCCGGCTGGTTTTCCTTCTTCAGGATGCAATTGCCGACGACGAGGCGCTCGATCTCCGTTCCCATGAAGCAGCGATAGGCGTCTTCGGGATTGCAGACGATCGGCTCGCCACGCACGTTGAAGCTGGTGTTGACGAGCACCGGGCAGCCGGTGCGCGCCTTGAACCGGGTCAACAGCTCCCAGTAACGCGGGTTGGTCTCGCGGTGCACCGTCTGGATACGGGCGGAGTAATCGACATGGGTCACCGCCGGTATTTCCGAGCGCGGCACGTTGAGCAGATCGATGCCGAACAGATTTTCCTGCGGGTGATTGGCGTGCAGGCGGCGGCTTTCCAGGACGTCGCCGACAAGCAGCATGTAAGGGCTGTCGGTGTCGATATCGAACCAGTCCGACAGGTCTTCACGCCGGATCGACGGAGCGAAGGGACGGAAGCTCTCGCGATACTTGACCTTGAGATTGAGCATCTTCTGCATCGTCGGCGAACGGGCGTCGCCGAGGATCGACCGTCCGCCGAGAGCCCGCGGTCCGAATTCCATCCGCCCCTGCATCCAGCCGACCGCTTTTTCCTCGGTCAGCGCCGAGACGGTGGAGGAGGTGATCTCTTCGTCCGAGAGGACCTCGAAGTTCGCCCCGGCGTTGGCAAGCCGCTGCTCGACTTCACCTTGCGCGAAGGCCGGTCCCAGATAGCCGCCCGACATGGAATCGCTGTCCTTCACGACACGCGCGCTTCCAAGATATTCGTGCCAGACCGAGAGGGCCGCCCCGAGGGCGCCGCCCGCATCGCCTGCGGCGGGCTGGATCCAGATATCGTCGAAGATCCCGGCCTTCAGCAACTTGCCGTTCGCCACGCAGTTGAGCGCGACGCCACCGGCAAGGCAGAGGTTCTTTTCGCCTGTCTGGCGCCGGGCATAGCGGGCGAGCCGCATGACCGCCTCTTCGGTCACGACCTGCACGGAGGCCGCAAGGTCCATCTCGCGTTGGGTCAGCGGCGATTCCGGCTTGCGGGGTTCGCCTCCGAAGAGGTCGTGAAAGGCCGGCGAGGTCATCTTCAGGCCCGTGCAATAACCGAAATAGTGCTGGTCCAGACGGAAGGAGCCGTCGTCCTTGAGATCGATCAGGTTGTCGAGGATCGTCTGCGCAAAACGCGGCCGCCCGTAGGGCGCAAGCCCCATCACCTTGTACTCGCCCGAATTGACCTTGAAGCCCGTGTAATAGGTAAAGGCCGAATAAAGCAGGCCAAGGGAGTGCGGGAAATGCAGCTCCTTCAGGAAGTCGAGGCGATTGTCATGGCCATGGGCAAGCGATGTGGTGCACCACTCGCCGACGCCGTCCATGGTGAGGACTGCGGCTGAGGCGAAGGGCGAGGGAAAGAAGGCGCTCGCTGCATGGGACTGGTGGTGCTCGGTGAAAAGCAGCGAGCCATCCCATTCCTTCTTGCCGACAAGCTTGCCGAGATCCTTGCGCAGCATCTTCTTCTGGAAGAGCTTTTCCTTGATCCAGACCGGCATCGCCACGCGAAACGAACTGAAGCCGTGCGGCACTGTCGCAAGATAGGTCTCGACAAGCCGCTCGAACTTCAGGAACGGCTTTTCGTAGAAGACGACATGGTCGATGTCGTTCATGGTGCAGCCTGCTTCCGACAAGCAGTACTCTATTGCCCGCGCCGGAAAATCGGGGTCGTGTTTCCGGCGCGTAAAGCGCTCTTCCTGTGCAGCGGCTACGATGCGCCCGTCTTCGACGAGCGCGGCCGCGCTATCGTGGTAAAAGGCCGAGATACCGAGGATACGCACGATGGTGCCGCCTAGAACAGCGTATAGATGAAGGGGGCGACGGCCGTTCCCTGCGTCAGTACCACCAGGGTTCCGAAGATGGTCGTCATGACCAGGATCGGCAGCAACCAGTATTTCTTCCGGTTGCCCATGTAAGACAGGAGTTCCCTAGCAAGGTCCATTTTCGTGTCCTCTGTCCGATACAATAAGGGATAGGTTCTTCAAATTTCAGAACTGGTTTTTCATCGTTGCCTGGGCTGCTTCGCCCTGTGGCTTGTCGATCCAGTAGGTCTTGGCGTTCTTGTCGAACTGTTCGGTCAGCGCGTCATTGCCGCGAAGCCTGAGATAAATGCCGATCGGCACGAAGGTCGTGACGTAGATCAGGAACATCACGACCGGATTGACGATCTTGAACAGCACAAGGCCGAGCCGCATCCAGAGATGGTTGGCGCGTGTCAGGGTCGAAGGCGCGATCAGGGCCAGCACGACCAGAACCACGCCGATCAGGGCGAGCACAGCCGTTACGGTCGTAATCTCGGAAGCCCGCCACCATTTCACGAGCGCGATCAGGGTAAGGATGCCACCGACGGTGTAGCCGAAACTTCTGTTCGACGGTCCTTCCGGGGGCTTCTCGTTCAGTGGTCCGTGAGAAATGCTCATTGCTATCCACCTCAAAGCGGTTAGCTAAAAAACGCACAATTTTCATTGTGCCGACGAATGAAAAACTCTTTAGTCATTTATATTGGGAGAATATGAGCGGCAAATACTGGGGTAGGTCAATATGCCAATGGATATAGAGGGTCATATCCGGCTTACGATTCTTGGCGCGATCTTCTGATACTCGGGTTGATGTCCGCCGGTCGGCCCTGTTCCAGGGCTTGCCTGCAGCAGTGCAAGGTTCGTGTGGTCCGGGCGCGCGCGCGTAACCTTGGCTATACTGGTGGCGAATGCATTTGAGCGCTGGAAGAGACGAGCGTATGCTGACGACACTTGAATATGCTGATTGCAGCGGCTGCCAGGGCCGTGCCGTCCTCGTCGTCGAAGATGCGGTCGGCGACGGTCGGTGGCCGCGATTTGATTTATTCTCGCTCGTCACGCGCAGGGTTGTTTTCAAAGGGGCGGCGCAGAGCGGAGACTTGGCATGAAGCTAGAGCCGTCAAACCGTTTCAGCGCCCGCCGCGTGAGCCCGACGGCGGCCGCTCCACCACACGGTGCCGGCGCGCCGATGGATCTGGACCAGGCGTCCGGCCGCAAGGTCTGGACGAACACCTTCCGAGCTCGTTCCGACAAGGTGATCGCCGTCGGGCGCATTCTGCTGGCGCTCGGCAGCGTCTGGATCGCCTGGCTCGATTCCGTTCACGTGCCGCTGCCGCCAGAGCCCATCTACTTCCTGCTGATCGGCTATCTCTTCTATGCCATCGCGGCCGCCTTCCTCGTCTGGCGCACGGAGATTTCGCGCGTGCGCGGCACGCTGGTGCGTCACATCATCGATGTCGCGGCGTTTGCGATCTTCATGTCGATGACCGACGGCCCGGCAAGCCCGTTCTTCATGCTGATGCCGTTCACTTTGCTGTCCGCGACGCTGCACTGGCGCTGGCGCGGGGCGCTCTACACCGGTCTCGTCTGCCTGGCGGCCCTGCTCTACCTCGGTTACTTCGATGCCGGCGATATGCTCGATCCGGATGCCGATACGACGACGAACGCCTCGCGGATCCTCTTCATCTTCGTTGCGGCTGCGCTGCTCGTCTGGCTGGGCGCACACCAGGAGGCGGTCCGGGCCGAGCTTCTTCGGCTGGTGCAGCGAACACCGAGCCAGCCGCGGGGACGCGAGTGGCCGGCGCGCGCGGCCCTCGATTATGCCGCCCATGTCATGCTGGTTCCGCGGGCCCTCTTGTTGTGGACCGATGCGGAGGAGCCCTGGACCTATGCGGCCCTGTGGAACGAAGGCGAACTCGAGGTCATGCAGATGCCGCCCGATGCCTTCGGTACCTGGACGGACGAAAAATTGCTGCGCAGCAGCCTGCTTGTCACCGAGGCCGCGCGTGGTCGCGTTCTCGTGCATATCGGCGAGGGGCGGTTTCATCAATGGTCGGATCCCGATCCCCCGATCTCGCCAGCGCTTGTGGAAGCTTTCAACATCAACGCCGCGGTCTCGACCTTCTTCCAGGTCGACGATCTGCAGGCGCGCCTCTTCGTTCTGGAGCCGCCTGCGCTCACGCTCGATGACGTGGCGATCGCGGAGATCATCGCCGACAGGATCAAGGCGCTGTTCGAACAGGCGATCCTGGTTAGACGCCTGAGTGACGAGGCGGCCGTCGACGAGCGCATCCGCATCGGCCGCGACCTGCACGACGGGGTGCTTCAGGCGCTTGCGGGCACAGCACTGCAGCTTCAGTCGCTGCGCAAGCTCAAGGATGCGGGGCCGGATGTGCTTGCTGAACGCCTCGAGGCCATCCAGGCGATGCTGCTCGAAGAACAGCGGGAGCTTCGCGGCTTCATCCGCGCGCTCGAGCCGGGTGGCAATCTCCAGGCTACCGGCGAAATGCAGCTCGAGCGTCAACTGGAAGCGGTGGCCGCACGGCTGCGGCAGCAATGGCAGATCGACGTCTCGATCGCCTTCGACCCGCCGTCCGGCATCGACCTGCCGCTGGCGCTGACCTACGAGCTTGCGCGCATGACGTCCGAAGCGACCGCCAACGCGGTCAGGCACGGCGGCGCGCAGAAGGTCAGGATCACGCTCAGCATCGACAACGGATCGATCGTGCTGACGATCGACGACGACGGGGTCGGCTTCGGTTATGGTGAGCGTCTTGACCATGCCGAGCTTGAACGAGAAAAAATCGGACCGCGGAGCCTGCGTGAACGGGCGGCAGCGCGTGGCGGAAAACTTGCGATCGAAAGGATAGCGGAATGGACTCGAGTGGTCGTCATGCTGCCAATGCCGCAATAGCGTTGCGCGCGGTCGTCGTCGACGATCATCTGATCGTGCTCGACGGGCTTCGCCGGCTGATCGAGACCGTGCCCGGCTGGGAGGTGGTGGCGACCTGCGAGCGTGCGACCGATGCGCTGCAGGTTCTGTCCGAGCGGGGCGCCGATATCGTCGTCGCAGATCTTCGCATGCCGCATATGGACGGGCTCGAATTCATACGCCGGGTGCGCAGCGCCCACCGACAGCAGATCGCGATCGTCATCCTGACGGCTGATATCGGTGACGATCAGGTTGCCGAAGCGATCCGGCTCGGAGTGAACGGCATCGTCCTCAAGGAACAGGCCCCGGACACCCTGCTCGACTGCATGAATGTCGTGGCCAGCGGCAAGACCTATTTCCAGGATCAGGCGCTGAAGTCCGCGATCGAGCGGATACGCGCGCAGGAGGCCGTTGAGACCCGGGGCGTCGACCTCCTGACACAGCGCGAGATCGAGGTCTCGCGGCTGGCGGCCTCGGGGATCCGCAGCAAGGAGATCGGTGCCCGGCTCGGCATATCGCCGGGCACGGTCAAGCTGCATCTCCACAGCATCTACAGCAAGCTCGGAATCTCGACGCGCGTCGAGCTGGCCAATCTGGCGAACCGGCTCCCGAAGAGCCCACTATGACGGCGTCGCCCGCGCTTGCAGGCCCCCTGCTTCTGGCCTGAGCCTCCCCTTTCGAAAACATCCAGCCCGCGACGAGACGCCGCGACCGGCGCTTTCTGCCGCAAGCGAACTGTAAGAAACAGGGCCGGAGTATATCCATCTGGATATATTCAGAACGAAAATCCTAGGATAGAGTTCGGAATTGTAAGGCGTCTCCGGCAGAGAAGTGAAACCTCCGAAGCTCATGTCGCTATATAACGAATAAGTTCATGTTTTCGTATTCTGAAGATATTGACGGTGTTCTTCTCTGTTCCGGAGAGCCACTATGCATGTTCAAAGTGTTATTGAAATAGCTGAAACAGACGGTCGGCTTCCGGTCGAGATAATCATAAAGGGTTATCGTTTGAGCCAGAAGCGGCTTACCGTCTTCGTTTTAAACGAGGTGACGCCGGCCGCGGTCAACCGGATCCTGGATCCCGTGGTGCCGACGTTGCCTCTTTTCATTCCTGGCGTGCTTTACGTCAAGATTTCGGATGATGCCCGCGTGCGGGAAGCGGTCGAGACGGCGGATGTCGTCTATGCCGCGACCAGCCTGTTTCGCGATCAGTTGACCGGCTACGGGACTTTGCCCGGGCTGCTTCGACCGATCGAGCTCCTGCGGCCGGATTCCTCCAAGCGCATCCGGCTCGCAGATACTGGCGAACACGCAGGCTCCGACGAACCGAAGCGTCCCTCCGTCGCAAAGACATCGAGGCGCACGACCACCTATCTCGCCAGCCTGGCACGGTCCTATTGGCGCGAGGCCGGAAGCGCCTGAACCGGGCGATGCGGCAATCATCCGAAATGCTTCAACACAGATCGCACAATCAAGGTGTCAGCTGACATGCCCCGAAAAGCCGAACGTCAGGATGCGCTCAACAACAACAATCCGACGGCGACGCCTGCGGATTTCATCGATCAGAACAAGCCTCAATCGAGCGGAATCCTGCAACGCATGCGCCGTTCGCGCAATTTCGGCGGTGTCATGGATGGGCTGATCATTCTCGTTTCGGGACTTGTCGCCATTCTGCTGTGCGAACTGCTGCTGCGTCTGGTGCCGAGCCTGCAGCTTCCGGTCGGCGAGGGCGAATATGTCTATTGCGGCGTGCCGCGGGGGCGGCATCAGTCGCACGCGCTCTACGGCTATACGGAAATACCGGGCAACAGCTACTTCGAGCGTTTCAGCCCGCTCGATCCTTGGAACCGCGTCCAGATCAACCGCGACGGTTTCCGCGACAATGCGACGGGCACGGGTTCGCCGGTGTTCGTCCTCGGCGATTCCATGGTGCGCGGCTCGCTCGTCAAGGAAAGCGAAACCTTCAGCTCGCTCCTGAACGCATGGCACCCGCAACTGCTGCTCAAGAACTACGGCACCGGCGGCTACGGCCAGCCGAACGAGATCCGGGTCTATGAGGACAAGGGCCACAGCATCCCTCATAACCTCGTCGTCGTCGGGCTCTCGCTCAGCACCGACCTTGAGGACAATGCCGAGCGTGCGGTTCTGACGCCCTCGTCCATCGATATCACGGTCGAGCCGGCCGGTAGCGGAACCAAGAAGCCCAGCCTCGCTTTGCAGGCACATCTGTACCTGTGGCAGAACAGCAAGCTCTACAACTGGTTCTACTCGACCCTGCTCAGACCCTATGTTGGCGACCGGGCGTCCCGGCGTGACATCGGCCATGCGATCGAGCTGACGCGGCGCCTGTTCGTCCGGCTTGCCGACGATGCCCGCGCCAACGGCGCCGAGCTGCTCGTCGTCATCCTCCCGGGCTGGGCGGAACTGGTTGGTCGCGACGACGGCCTGCAGCCGGAAAAGCAGCGCGAAATGATCAAGGCGCTCGCCGCTGCGACGCCCGGAGTGTACGTGGTCGATCCGACCGAAAAGCTCTCCGCCAACGATCCGATGAAAACCTATGGCATCGGCGACAAGCACCTTTCTCCGCTCGGACATTTTCTTGTGGCCGAGGCGATCGACCAGTGGCTGGTCAATGATTGGAGCGGCGGCAAGGGCCTGACGGTCGGCGAGCACCAGTTCGTAAAAACCGCTCCGGTGGAGCCAGATTGCCTGAAGTTTTCTCAGGTCGGACAGTAATCGGCGGACCTGAAAGGAAGATCCGATGAATTCCAATGTAACACGCGTCGTTCAAATGGAACAAAACAGCGTCCGGAAATCCTCCATTCTCAAGCGAGCCCTGCTTGCGGTTCTCGCGACGGCTTTCAGCCTCGCCCTTTGCGGCCTCATGATCGAAGGCATGGCGCGCACCGTCTTCGACAACGGCATGGATTTCGACCTCGAGATGTGGAAATACGCCCGCGACCTGAAACGGGTCAGCGCCGAGCCGGCGATCGGCCACGAGCATATTCCCAATTCGAGCGGCGTCTTCATGGGTGTGCCGGTCAGCATCAACTCGATCGGCCTGCGCAACCGCGAAATCGGCCCGGTTGCCGCCGGGACGACGCGGGTGATGATGCTCGGGGATTCGCTGACCTTCGGCTGGGGCGTCAAAGAGGAAGATACGCCCTCCAGGCTGCTGGAAACGGTCCTCAACGGCGGCAGCCAGGGGGCGCCGAAATACGAGGTGATCAACACCGGTGTCGGCAACTACAACACCCAGATGGAAGTCGCCTATTTCATGACCAAGGGCGTCGAGCTCAAGCCGGACGTGGTCGTCCTCAACTATTTCATCAACGATGCCGAGCCGACGCCGCGCCGTCACGAGGTCGGCTGGGGCGAGTATTCGCAGGCCTATGTCGTACTCGCCTCGGCGGTCGACAAAATCTCGCGCATCTTCCTCGGTCGGGCGGACTGGAAGGCCTATTACCGGGGCCTCTATGAAGACGACCAGCCCGGCTGGACGGAAGGGCAGGATGCCATGCGGCGGCTGATCAGCTTCTGCCGCGAACGTGGCATCAAGCTCGTGCTCGTCAACTATCCCGAACTGCATGAAGTCAAGCAGTATCCGTTCCCGGAAGTCACCGGCGCGGTCGAGAAGATCGCCGAAAGCGAGGGGGTTCCCTTCCTCGATCTTCGCCCCTCGGTCGAGGATCTCGTTCCCGAAACGCTGTGGGTATCGCCATCGGATGCGCACCCGAACCGGATCGCCAACGAGCGCTTCGCCGCCGCGATCGCCGGAACGCTGGAACGCTCCTATCCGGACCTCTTCGCCGGAGCCGGATCGGTCGCCAAGGTCCAGCCGTGAGGCTAGCGCGACCGGCTGCTGAACGTCCTGGTCGGAGACATGCGCGTCAAAAATCGACGATCAGGTTTGCGCGGCCGGCACTCGACCGCGCGCCGTCGCCGAATTCGCCGAGATAGGTGATTGCCAGCCGCGCGGATTTGGAGAGCCGGGCGGAAATGCCCGCTTCCACCACCAGCGCATCGCGCGCGATGGGCACGCCTGCGATGGTGAAGGGGCTGGCATCGGCAAAGGCAAGGCGCGCGGACGGCGAAAGGTCGCCTTCCGCATGGCGCCAGCCGAGCATGCCGGAGGCTGAGATCGGCATTTGGTCTATCGGCAGATTCGCCCACCAGCGCACGCCGATGGTCGTAAGCATGGCGTCGTCAGTGGCACCTTCTGCCGAGAGCGCCGCCGAACCACCGTTTTCCTTGAACGCATCGGTATCGAGATAGACATAGGCCAGGTTTGCGAACGGCTGAAGCCTGATGTCGTCTGCGCTGAGCGTGAAGGAAAGGTCGGCGAACACCTGGGCAACAGTGCTGTCGTAGTCGGCGGTCAGGCGGTCTGTGAACGAGCCGAAGGCGAGGTCACGCTCCGACGAAACCTCGTTGTGGCTATAGATCGCGCCGCCTGCAAGGTTCAGCGCCCCGATGTTCCCATATCCGTAGAGGCCCGCATGGTAAGCATCGACACGCGCCTGCGGCTGAACGGTGAGATGGCTGTAGCCGAGGATCCCACCGAGGCGCCAATCGTCGGAAACCGCCGTATCAGCGCCGACGAGGGCACCCGCCGTGCGGTTACCGATAGCGGCTGCGTTGCCGTCACCGGACAAATGGCCCGCGCCTGCAAAACCCGACGTCCAGAAGACGGCGTCCTCGGTTTCCTGAAGGGTCGAGACGGCCGAGCCCGCGCGCTCCAGAATGGCGTCCCGCGGAAAACGGCTGTCCCACATCAGCGCGCTCTTGACTGAGGCGTGTACCTCGCCGCTCAGCTGGGAAAAGGCGCTTGCGGCCGTTGCATCATCCAGCGAGAGCACGGCCAGCGTGAGCGGGCTCGTGACGCCCAGCGCTTCGACAGCGCTTGCTGCTGCGCGCCCATTGGCGGTTTCTGCGAGGTCCGCGAACGCAACGTCGTTCCGGTCGAGCCTCAGATCGATGCCGGTGGCGCCATAGGTCAGCGTCGGCGACAGGAACGCAAGATTGCTTGTCACCGCATCGAACCGGCCGCTGACAGTGCCGGCGGAAGCGATCGTGTAGCTCGTCGACGGGTCATAGACGCCGCTGCCGGCGAGGACCGCTAGCCTGCCGCCCTCAAGCGAAAGCGCGCCCGAAACGGCCAGGCGGTCGGATTGCCCCGCCGCATCCACATCCACCTGATAGATCGAGCCCGAACGGAACGTCAGGTCGCCGTTGACGGTGGCAACCGCGATGCCCGGGCCGGGAGAGACCACGCCGCCGGCATTGACCGTCAGGCTGCCGACGATGCCGCTGCCGGACAAGAGACCGCCGTCGAAGATTTCGACCGTCCCGGCGACCGTACCCTGGTTGACGAGAGCGCCGCCCGTGATGTTCGCCGCGCCGCTGATCGTGCCGGTGTTTTGGAAGAGGCCGCCGCTGTTTGCGAGCGAAGCGATGGTTCCGTCGTTCGACCCGGTGCCGGCGTTGGAAACTGCCCCGGCAGTCGCGCCGCTGTTATTGGTGAAAGTGCCGTTGGCACCGATCTCGACGTCGGCGAGCGCCGCATTGTTGACGACGCTGCCGCCGGCGACGGTTGTCTTTCCGGTCACCGTGCCGTTGCCGTTGTTGGTGAAGGATCCGCCATCGTTGCGCACGGAAGCGATGGTTCCGGCATTGGACAGGGTGCCGGCGTTGGTGACGTTGGCGGCCACGGCGCCGCTGTTGTTGACGAAGGCTGCCGCGGCCGCGACGTCGGCGTCGCTAACGACGAAATTGTTCGTCACGGTGCCGCCTGTAACCGTCGTCTTGCCGGTGACTGTGCCACCGGCATTGTTGGCGAAGTTTCCGGCTGTGTTGGTAAGTCCGGCGATCGTGCCGGCATTCGACGCGGCGCCGCTGTTGGTGACCGCGCCGGCGCTTGCCCCCGACGTGTTCGTGAAGGTGCCGCCCGCGCCGACGGTGACCGTACCGAGGGTCGCGTTGTTGTTGACGGCGCCGCCAGAGACCGTGGTTTCGCCGGTCACTTCGCCGCCGAAATTGTTCGTGAAGCTTCCGGCGTCGTTGCGCACCGATGCGATGGTGCCAGCGTTCGAGACCGTGCCGGCGTTGGTAATCGCGCCCGCAGTTGCGCCATTGTTGTTGACGAAGGCGGCCGCTGCCGCGACATCCGCGTCGGTGACGACGAAGTTGTTGGTGACGGTTCCGCCCGCCACCGTCGTTTTCCCGGTGATCGTGCCGCCGGTATTGTTGGTGAAGTTCCCCTGGGTGTTCGTCAGCGAGCCCATGGTTCCGGCGTTGGAGGCGGTGCCGGCATTCACCGTCGCGCCGGCGACGGCGCCGGTGTTGTTCACGAAAGTGCCCCCAGCCGAGACTTTGACGTCACCAACCTCGCCGTTGTTGGAAAGCGACGTGGCGCTGCCGACGCTGGCGCTGTCCAGCGTTCCGTTCACCGACACGTTGCCGTTGTTCAGCGTCAGCCTTCCGTTGAGGTCCCCATCGATCGACAGGCTGCCGCCGTTCAGCTCGACATTGGAGGTGAGTGCGCCGCCCGCGTTGATGCTGACGCTCCCGGAATTGATCGTGCTACCGTTGGTGACGGTCAGCGCGCCGGTGTTGGAGATGGTGACATTGCCGCCGTCGACGCCAAGCTGGCGGATCGTACGGCCGTCGTTGACCTGCGGAGAGCCGGTGTTGACCTCCGCTGCGTCGCTCGCGCCGGGCAGGGCGGGCGCCCAGTTCGCGCCGTTGCCGAATTCGTTGTCGGCTCCCCCGGTCCAAACGGACTGGGCAAGCGCCGGTGTCGAGACGGCAAGAGAGGCTAGTGCCGTGAAAAGGCCGAGGCGTTTGGAAAGGACCGCGAGCGGTGTTTGTCGCATGGGTGCCGCCGGTGCTACGAACGCTCGCGAATCAGCCAGCGGAATGGGTAGCTTTGGCTATCTAATCATGGTTAACGATTTACTACCACCGTTGCTCCCGGGCCGGATGGGCCACCGCCATCGCCCGGTGGCAGAGCCGAAAGTCTCGGCTCCGCTTGCCCTTTGAAGCCGCCGGGAAACGCATGATCAACTGAGCGGGAAGCCCATGGCCGAGACCATCTTGAGCCACGGCCTGCGCCAGCCACCGGACTTGTCGGCGGTGTCGAGCGCATACATGGTGATCTGGGCGCCGAGCCAGCGGAACGGCTCGGGTGGGATCGTATTCGGAAGGCTGGTGGCGAAATCCAGCCGGCTCTCCGGGGTCTTCGAGCCGTCGAGGATATCGAGCGCTATGCGCGCGCCGAAACGTGAGGCCGAGACGCCGAAGCCAGAATAGCCGCCGGCATAAACGACCTTTTCGTCATGGTAACGCTGGAAGTGTACGGCCATGCGGGTGCTGAGGTCGATCGGCCCGCTCCAGGCATGGCTGAAGCGCAGGCCTTCGAGCTGTGGAAAGGTGTCGAAGAAAGCGGCGGCAAGGGGCTCATAGGTATCGAGTTCCCGGTCGATCGACGGAAACGGATCGCCGGCGAAGGCATAGGCGAGGCGGCCGCCGAAGATGATCCGGTTGTCCTTGGTGAGCCGCATGTAGTTCATCTGGGTGCGAGTGTCGTAAACGCCCTGACGATGGCTCCAGCCGATCGCTGCCATCTGCTCCGCTGACAGGGGCTCTGTCGCCAGCACCCGATCGCGCACGGCGACGACCCTGTTTTTGATCTTCCTGTGGCCGGCGGCAAAGGCGTTGGTGGCGAGCAGCACCTTCGGCGCGGTCACGCTGCCGGAAGCCGCGTGTGCCTTCATCCGGTCGCCGAGGTCTTCAAGGCCTGTCAGTTCGGTGTTTTCGAAGATCCGTACGCCGAGCGTGAGCGCGACCCGTTTCAGTCCGAACGCCAGCAGCGCCGGATGCACCGTGCCGCAGATATGCTTCGACCAGACGCCGGCCTTGTAGCGCGGCGAATTGATTTCGGCGCGGACGGCGCTCTGATCGAGGAAGACCGCCTGGTGGCCGTACTTCAGGTGAAGCTCGTGCTCCTCGTGCAGCGCTTCGATATGGGCGTCGTCGACCGCGACCGTTAGCTCCCCGCCCCACTCGGCATGACAGTCGATCGCATGCTCCTCAAGCGTCTTGAGAAAGCCGTGCATGTTCTCCTGGCCGAGCTTCTCGAGCGCTGCGATGTCTTTCGGGAAAATGCGCACGGCGTTCGACAGCCCGTGCATGACCGAGGTTGAGACGACACCGCCCGGCCGACCCGAGGCGCCGTTGGCGACCGAGCCTTTCTCGATCAGAATGACGTCGATCTCGGGCTGGCGCTGCTTTGCCTGGATGGCGCCCCACAACCCGGTAAAGCCGCCACCCACAACGAGAAGGTCGGCCTTCAGATGACGCGTCAGTCGCTCTCGCGGCTCGGGCGCATCCGGCCGGTCGAGCCAGAAGGGCGTCATCGTCACGTCTGCAAGGGCTTTGTTTCTTACCTGGGTCATGAGGACGGCTCACATCACTTCGCGGCAGGGGCGGTGTAGAGGACGTAGACCTTGCGCATCGTCTCCAGCACTTCGAAACGCACTTCGACGCCGGCTGGAAGCACGTAGCTTTCGCCCGCCGAAAAGGTCTCGACCGAGCCATCCGGGTTGGTGATCGCGACCTTGCCAGAGAGGATGACGCTGTATTCATTGCCATCGGGATAGGAGAGCATTTCCGCATAGGGCGTCGACTGCCACGTGCCGATGACGACGGCCTTATCGGGGCTTTCGAAATGAACGTCGCCGAGCTCGTCCGCAAAGCCCGAAAGGATCGCCTCCGGCGGCACGACGCTGCATTTTTCAAGCGCGTTGAGGCCGACACCATCGCGCCCGAGTTTGATGACCTTCGACATGTTCACTCCAGTTCAGAAAGACGAGCGCCAAGTCGATCGGCCGCGCGCCAGGGTTTCGTTGTTTCATTCTTCTACGGAACGATGGGATGTCCGAGATCAATATGCCGTCTCGACAGTCACGTGCCGCCTTGCCTGCCGCGGATCTACTGTGCGGCTTGCATCATTTTTCTAGGCGTCGGTATCGCTGCTCGGAATACGCCAAAGGGCTAGGTTCGCTCCGAGGCGGGCCATCCGTGCCGCGCCGCAAGGCCTTGCCCCGCCGGATGTCGGCCACCTATGCCGTTGTTTTGGTTCGCCAAAAGATAGTTTTGGAAATCCCGTAGTGAAATTCCGTTACTTGCGACCAACCCAACCTTCGCCTAGTCTGCGCTTGGAGGAGAACAATATGAACGACGATACGATCATCAAAGTCTGCGCGCCGGCGCAGCAGGTGTCCGGTGTAGGCGATCTGGCGCTGTCGCTGATGGAGGGGGTGGGCCGTTCGGATTTCCAGGACCGGCTGACACATTCGCTCAAGCGGCACATTGCGATCGATGCCGGTCTGATGCTCCTCTATCGACGCGACGCCGCGCCGAAGATCCTGTTTAACGACTGGCGCACGGACAGGGGGCTGTCGGATATTCGCGCCTATCTGCAGGGGCCGTACCGGATGGATCCGTTCTACCGGCTGGCGCTCGACAATGGCGACGACGGGCTTTATCGCCTGCGGCAAATCGATCCGTCCTTCGACCGGTCGCAGTACTACCGCGACTACTACCGGCATTCGGGCCTGCACGACGAATTCAACGTCTTCATCGGCATCGATGCCGACACGAAGATCGCAATCTCTCTGGCGCGCCGCCATGCGCACGCGGCCTTCAGCGGCGAAGATCAGGATTTCCTGCAGAATGCGGCGCCGCTCATCAGCATGGCCGTGCTTCGGCATTATCGCGACCTCAGACCCGAAGGCCTGGGCGACGACGGCTCGCCGCTTCAAAGCGCCCTGGCGCAGGCGGTGCGCAATTTTGGCCGCAGCCTGCTGACCGATCGCGAGTGCCAGGTGGCGCAGATGATCCTGCGCGGTTACTCGGTCAAGGGTGCTGCCGAAAAGCTCGGCATCTCGCCGGCGACCGTCAAGCTGCATCGCCGCAACCTCTACGCCAAGCTCGACATCACTTCGCAGACGGCATTGTTCTCGCTGTTTATCGATGCCGTGTCTTCGGCAAGCAATGCCTTCGAGGATCCGCTGGCCACGTATCTTTCGCCGGCTGGCGCGCTGAGGCCGCACTGACCCGGCGCATTTGTCGGGAATTCCGGGTAAGTCTATCTTCCTCAGAGTTACCTCAAGCCGCGGCGCTCACCCGTTGTTCGGAGCGCCGCGAGACCAGTTGAGCGGCCACCAATCCAAACACGACGATGCCGAGGATAATCGTCGAGATCGCGTTGATCTCCGGCGTCACGCCGAACTTGATCTGTGAATAGATCTTCATCGGCAGGGTCGATGCACCCGGCCCGGTCGTGAAGCTCGAGATGACCAGGTCGTCCAGCGACAGGGTGAAGGACAGCAGCCAGGCGGAGACGAGCGCCGGGATCATGTTCGGTAAGGCGACGCTGACGAACGCCTTTGCCGGAGGGCAGCCGAGATCGCGCGCCGCCTCCTCCAATGACGGGTCGAGTTCGACCAGCCGCGATTGCAGCACGACAGTCGCAAAACAGAGCGTGAAGGTGGTGTGCGCCAGCGTGATGGTGAGCGGCCCGCGGTCGATCCCGAGCGTCACGAACATCAGAAGCATCGACACGGCCATCACCACCTCGGGCATCACCATCGGGGCGAGCAGCATGCCGTTCAGCAGTGCCCGGCCACGGAAGCGACGCAGCCGCACCATGACGATGGCGGCAAGCGTGCCGAGAAGGGTGGCGGCGGTGGCCGAGACCGCCGCGACCAGGAAGCTGACTTTCGCGCCCTCGATGATCGAGGGATTGTTGAGAACAGTCGCATACCATTGGGTGGAGAAGCCGCCCCAGACCGTCACGAGCTTCGAGCCGTTGAAGCTGTAGACGACGAGCACGACGATAGGCAGATAGAGGAAGGCAAGACCGAACAGGATCGACAGCCGATTGAACCAGCGTGGTTTTGTCATGGCTTGCTCCTCAGCCTTGTTCACGCGATTGGCGCGACTGGAAATAGACGATCGGTACGACCAGCAGAGCGAGCAAGACGATGGTCACGGCAGCGGCCATCGGCCAGTCGCGGTTGTTGAAGAATTCGAGCCAGATGGCGCGGCCGATCATCTGCGTGTCGGCGCCACCCAAGAGATCCGGGATCACGAATTCACCGACGACCGGGATGAAGACCAGCGCGCAGCCCGCGAGCACGCCGGGCAGGCTCAACGGGAAGGTGACCCGCCAGAAGGCGGAGATGCGCGAGCAGCCGAGATCGCGCGCCGCCTCGATCAAAGTCCGATCGGCGCTGCTCAAGGTCGAATAGATCGGCAGCACCATGAAGGGCAGGTAGGTGTAGACGATGCCGATATAGATCGCCGTCTCGGTGTTGAGGATTCGCAGCGGCTCGCTGATCAGCCCGATCTTTAAAAGCAGCGCGTTCAAAAGACCGTCGTTCCTGAGAATGCTCATCCAGGAATAGACGCGGATCAGCATCGAGCTCCAGAACGGCACGATCACCAGAAAGACCAGCAGGGACCTGGAGGAGGGCGAGCAGGACGCGATGCCATAGGCGAGGGGATAGGCGATGAAGAGCATGGCAGCCGTGGAGATCGCCGCGATCTTGAGGCTCGTCAGATACGCCAGAAGATAGGTGTCGTCGGTCAGCACATAGAGGAAATTCTCGAAATTGAGCCTAAGGTTCAGGATCGAGCCGTCCCAGGCGGTCAGCGGCTCGAATGGCGGCATGCCGAGGCGGACGGTCGAAAGGCTGATACCGGCAACCAGCGCGAAGGGCGCGAGGAACAACACGAGCAGCCAGGCATAGGGGATGGCGATCAGCAGGCGCTTGCCCCAGTTCGCCTTTGCGGAGGGGGCGGCTGCGGAAGAATGGGCGATGGAAGACAAGGGTCGACCTCCTATTCGGCCAGCAGCCGGCTTGCCTGCGGCGGCCAGTTTGCGAACACGCGGTCGCCGACGCGAAGATCGCTCTCGGCGCCGAGATTGACCCGGCGCGCGTCGAGCGTCGCGCCCGACTTCAGCCGCACGCGGTAGTGTCTCTCGACACCGGTATAGGTGAGCTGTTCCACGGTGCCTTCGAGGCCGCTGCCCGAAGTTGTAAGCTCTACCCGTTCAGGGCGGACCGAAACCCAGAACGGCCGGTCGAGCGCCACCCGGTCGGTGAAGGCGGCGCGGACACCGCCGCCGGCCTCATCGCTTTCGATCCGCAGTTCTTCGCCATCGCGTTCCGATCGTCCGCCGGCAAAGACATTGGTTTCGCCAAGGAATTTCGCGACGTAGCGCGACCGCGGCGCCTCGTAGACGTCTGACGGCGAGCCGACCTGCAGCACCTGTCCCTGCTTCATGATGGCGATGCGGGTGGAAACGGTCATCGCCTCGTGCTGATCATGGGTGACGATGATGAAGGTGAGGCCGAGTTCGCGTTGCAGGCGGACGAGTTCGAGTTGGGTTTCGGTGCGCAGGTTCTTGTCGAGCGCGCCCAAGGGCTCGTCAAGCAGCAACACCTTCGGCCGCTTGACCAGTGCGCGGGCGAGCGCCACGCGCTGGCGCTGGCCGCCGGAAAGCTGCGCCGGCTTGCGATCGAGCAGTGCGGTCAGCTGCAGCTTTTCCGAGACCTCGTCGATCCGCTTCCTGATCTCGCTCTTGTCGAGACCGTCCTGGTGCAATCCGAAGGCGATGTTCTTGCCGACCGTCAGATGCGGAAAGAGCGCGTAGGATTGGAACATCATGTTGGTCGGACGCCGATGCGCCGGAACGTCGGTGACGTCGGCGCCTTCCAGCCTGATCGCGCCCGAGGTCGGCGTCTCGAAGCCGGCGATCATCCGCAGCAGCGTCGACTTTCCGCAGCCGGAGGGCCCAAGGAGCGAGAAGAATTCGCCCCTCTCGATGCCGAGGTTGATGTTGTTGACGGCCGTGACGACGCCATAGGACTTCGCCAGGTTTTCGATCGAAATATAGGATGGCACGGGATCTGGTCCTGCTGTTGACGGTTGGCCTATTGGCCGGCCCGGAATGCTGACCAGACGCGGGTGCGCTCGCGCGTCTGGCGCGGTGGCAGCGACTTGTCGACGAAGAGCTTGGAACGGACCTCGGCAGGCGGATAGATGTTCGGGTTGTCTCGGATGCCGGCGTCGACCTCTGCCGTCGCCGCGGCATTGGCGTTGGCGTAAAAGACGCGATTGCTGATCGCGGCGACTGTCTTCGGCTCGAGGATATAGTCGATGAAAGCCAGCGCCTGTTCCGGATCCGGTGCGTCGGCCGGGATCGCCATCGTGTCGAAGGAAATGATCGTGCCTTCCTTCGGGATCGAGTAGGCGACCGCAACACCGGTCTCCGCCTCTTCGGCGCGGGCCGCTGCAATGCCGGCGTCGCCGCTCCACATCAGCGCCAGGCAGAGCTGGCCGGAGGCCATGTCGGCCACGAGCTGGCCGCTTTGCATGTGCCGGATAAAGGGGCGCAGCTTCAGCAGCAGTTCCTTGGCTTTGTCGAGATCCTCCGCCTGTGTGGAATAGGGATCGAGGCCGAGATAGTTGAGCGCGATCGGGATCACCTCGTTCGGCGCATCGACGATGCCGATGCCGCAGTCCTGGAATTTCTGGGCGATCTCGGGCTTGAAGAACATGTCGAGGCTATTGACCGGTGCCTCGGGCAGGCGCTCGTTGACCAGCTTGGCGTTGTAGGCAACGCCCGTCGTCAGCCACATGTAGGGAACGAGATACTTGTTCTCCGGGTCGTGCTCGGCGACAAGCTTCAACAGGTCCTTGTCGAGATTGCCGTAGTTCTTGAGCGCTGTGACATCGATCGGCTTCAGTGCGCCGGACTGGATCAGGCGCTCGCCGACCGTGGCGCTCGGGAAGGCGACGTCGAAACCGCTGCCGCCGGCAAGCAGCCGGGTTTCAAGCACTTCAAGGGAATCGTAGAAGTCCACCCGAGTTTCAACGCTGGTCTTCGCCTGGAAATTCGAAACGGTGTCTTCGGCGAAGTAGTCGGAGAAATTGTAGATGAACAGCTTGTCCTGCGCCTGGGCGGTCGTTGAGGCCGCAATGGCGGCGAGCGACGCGGCGAACATGGAGCGCAGGGCGGTGCGGGTTAACTTTTGCATGGTTCCTCCCAAGAACAGCGTATTTTTGTTTTCGCCAAAGTGATTGGCGGGTCCTTTGAGGGCAACACTCCCTTTGGCTAGGTGTGGGAGACGCGGCGGCGTCGTAAACGGCAATCGACGCCGGCCTTTGCCGCATCGGGCATGTTTGTTTGACCGCGATCGAAGTAACGTTCGATCGAAGGGCATTTCTCGGGTGGCAATGGCTGCTAGGGTTCCGGCGACAGAAAGGGAGAACTTCCATGGACGAAAAATTCAACCAGCCGCTGGGCGGCAACGATATGCCCCGCTTCGGCGGCCCCGGCACGATGATGCGTCTTCCCACCGCGACCTCGGCTGAAGGCCTCGACGCCTGCTTCGTTGGCATCCCCATGGATATCGGCGCGTCCAACCGGTCTGGTACGCGCTACGGACCGCGCCAGATCCGCGCGGAATCCGTGATGATCCGTCCCTACAACATGGCGACCGGCGCCGCCCCGTTCGAAAGCCTGCAGGTCGCCGATATCGGCGACATCGCCATCAACACCTTCAACCTGCCGGCCAATATGGAGATCATCACCCGCGGCATCCGCGAGATCCTTAAGCATGACTGTATCCCGCTGACCCTCGGCGGCGATCACACGATCAGCTACCCGATCCTGAAGGCGATTGCCGAAAAACACGGGCCGGTCGCCCTCATCCATGTCGATGCGCATGCGGATATCAACGACACGATGTTCGGCGAGAAGATCGCGCACGGCACGCCGTTCCGTCGCGCCTATGAGGACGGCTGCCTCAATCCCAATCTCGTCTTCCAGATCGGCCTGCGCGGCACCGGCTATGCTTCCGACGATTTCGACTGGTCGCGCGACAGGGGCTTCACCGTCGTCCCGGCCGAGGAATGCTGGCACAAGTCGCTGGTGCCGCTGATCGAAGGCATCCGCGCGAAGATCGGCAACCACAAGACCTACCTGACCTTCGACATCGATAGCCTTGATCCGGCCTATGCGCCGGGCACCGGCACGCCCGAGATCGGGGGCCTTACCGTCATCCAGGCACTCGAGATCATCCGCGGCTGCCGCGGTCTCAACCTGGTCGGCGCCGATCTCGTCGAGGTGAGCCCGCCCTTCGACACGACTGGAACGACCGCGATCACCGCGGCGAACCTGCTTTATGAAATGCTCTGCGTGCTGCCGGGGGTGAAGTACAAGCGGTAACGGCTCCGGCAAGCTTGATTGCGGATTGGCAGGAGGCCGGAGGCGGCCTCCTTTCCGAAAACCTTTCGAACGCCTTTAGCGCTTTGCCGGGCGCAGACGCCCCCAGATCGGCGCGACGACATTACCCAAGACGACGATCGTGATGGCGCCGACGACGAGGGCGAGCAGTGCCTGCTGTGCCGAGGTCGCAAACCAGCCGACGAGCCCGGGCGCGAACTGAAGCGCCTGCGCGACATGCTCGGAGATGTCGTGGATGAAATGTTCAGGCCCGGCCTCGCCAAGTTGCGCCATGCCGTGCACGAGAATGCTGCCCCCGACCCACAGCATGGCGGCGGTGCCGATGGCGGCGAGAGCCTTGAGGAACACGGGCATGCCGAGCACCAGTCCGCGGCCGAGCGGCCGCAGGAGCGCGACGGGGTTTTTGGCAAGCGCGACGCCGGCGTCGTCGGCCTTCACGATCAAGCCGACCGCTCCGTAGACGGCAAGCGTGATGAGGATGCCGACCCCGGCCAGAACTGCTGCCTGTGTGTAGATGCTGGCGTCGGCAACGGTCGAGAGCGTCAGTGCCATGATCTCGGCGGAAAGAATGAAGTCGGTTCGGATGGCGCCCGCAACCTTCTCGTTTTCGAGCGCTACCGGATCGCTCGTCGCGCCGAGCACGGCTTCCTCATGTGCGTGGGCGGCATGGGGGAAGAGGGCACCATAGAGCTTCTCGGCGCCCTCGTAGCAGAGATAGATGCCGCCGAGCATGAGCAGCGGCGTGATCGCCCAGGGTGCGAAGTAGCCGAGCAGAAGGGCTCCCGGCAGAAGGAAGAGCAGCTTGTTCTTGAGCGAGCCGAAGGCGATCCGCGCGATGATCGGCAGTTCCCGTTCCGGCGTCAGGCCAACGACATAGCGTGGCGTCACGGCCGCATCGTCGATCACGACGCCAGCGGCCTTGGTGCTGGCCTTCACCGTCTGGGCGGCAACGTCGTCAAGCGAGGCCGCAGCCATCTTGGCGATCGCAGTGATGTCGTCGAGGAGGGCGATGAGACCTGTGGCCATCGATGGCTGAACCCTTTGAGAGAAATCCGAAAAACACGGCAGTTAAGTCGCCAGTAACCACCATAGCGTGTCGAGTCAACGGCGCCGCGGTTGCACCCCGTCACCCAGTCTGCGTCGCGGAGGCCCTCGTGTGCCAGAGGAGGGCGTCTCGCTCGTTCTTCAAAACGTGATCAACCACGCCCGACTGTGCCATTGACGCACACCTCGTTTCGATTTACGACTGACGAAATACGAAATTCGTCAGTCGTAAATCGAAAGGCCAGCGATGCCGGTGAGCAACGATATCGTCGTCGACCAGACACGGCAGGACAACATCACGCGCATCCTCGATGCAGCGGAGGGGCTGTTCCGGCACTTCGGCTACAGCAAGACCAATGTTGCCGACATCGCCCGCGAGCTCGGCATGTCGCCGGCAAACATCTACCGTTTCTTTGCCTCGAAGACCGAGATCCACCAGGCGCTTTGCGCGCGCATGCTCGCGGCCAGCTACCAGATGGCGCAGGAGATCTGCCAGTTGCCGCTGAGCGCGAGCGAGCGCCTGCACCGCTACGTCCACGCACAGCACAAAATGACGGTCGAACTGATGCTCGACGACACGAAGGTGCACGAGATGGTGATCGTTGCCATCGAACGCGAGTGGCACGTCATCGACAAGCACATCGACAGGATCGACGCGCTCCTCGCCGACGTCATCCGCGAGGGGATTGCCGCGGGCGAGTTTCGCGACCAGGACGCCGATGCCGCGTCCCGTTGCTTTGGGGCGGCGACCGTCACGCTTTGCCACCCGCAAATGGTCGCCCAGTGTCTGAGCAAGACGAACCGCGCAAGCCCGGAAGAGCTGGTCGAGTTCGCGATCAACGCATTGAAAATTTAGCAGAAATATTTCCGGCGCGGCTTCGGCCTGCGCCAGCCTGTTTTGGGAGTGCGAACATGTTTAAGCTCATAGAATTTCGCCGCCGTACTTCATTTTTTGCCACTGCTGCACTCCTCTCGATGCTCGCGGCGACACTGGCCGGCTGCTCGCAGGAAAAGACCGAAGCCACTGCGGTGGTGCGCCCGGTCAAGGTCGTCGAGATTGCTGAGGCCGACACGGCCCGCCAGCTCAGCTATTCCGGCTCCGTGCGGGCACGGACCGAAATGAACCTCGGCTTCCGCGTCAGCGGCAAGATCGTCGAGCGGGTCGTCAATGTCGGCGACCGCGTAAAGGTCGGCGATCTGCTCGCCCGCGTCGACGCCACCGATTATGAGCTCGCCGTGCGCAGCGCTTCGGCCAATCTGGAAGCGGCCGAGCGTCAGGTCGAGACAGTCAAGCTGGTGCGCGATCGCGCCGAACAACTGCTCGCCCGAAAATTTGCCTCGCAGGCCCAATTCGATCAGTCGGTGCTGAGCTACAATCAGGCCGTGGCGACGCGCGACGCTGCGAAGTCGGCGCTGTCGCAGGTGGAGAACCAGGTGACCTATACGAACCTCGTCTCCGACCGGCCGGGCATCGTCACCACGATCAATGCCGATGTCGGCCAGGTCGTCGGTTCGGGCACGCCTGTCGCGACTGTCGCCGTCGAAGGCGAAAAGGAAGTGCAGGTCGCCGTGCCCGAGACGGAGATCGCCAATTTCAAGACCGGCCTGCCGGTCAAGGTCGGGCTCTGGTCCGACACCGGGTTGTCGCTTGACGGCACGGTACGCGAGGTGGCGGGCAGCGCCGACCCGCAGTCGCGGACCTTTTCCGTGCGGGTAAGCCTGCCGAACGATCCGCGGGTTCTGCTCGGCATGACCGCGACCGTCGAGGCGTCGGCCGGCAACGGCAAGCCTTACGTCTCGGTCCCTTTGAGCGCGCTTGCACAGAAGGACGGCTACACCATCGTCTGGGTTGTCGATCGCGGCACCGAAACCGTCAGCAGCCGTCCCGTCACGCTTTCCGACTTCACCGCTGACGGCGTGCGCGTCACCGATGGGCTTGAGGTCGGCGACCTTGTCGTTGCTGCCGGGACGCAGTTCATGGCCGACGATCTCAAGGTGACGATCTCGAACGCGACGACGCAGCACTCCGCTTCGGCCCAGGCCGAAGTCCCGCTCCTGCGCTGACACTCGAAAACCGCGGAACCGAGCCGATGACCACCTCCTCTTCCGACGAAAACCGGCCCTTCAACCTTTCGCGCTGGGCGATCGCGCACCCGAGCATGGCGCGCTTCCTGTTCGGCCTCATCATCCTTGCCGGCGTCTTCGGCCTGATGCGCATGGGGCAGAAGGAAGACCCGGACTTCACCTTCCGCGTGATGGTCGTGCAGGCCTTCTGGCCGGGGGCCTCGATCGAGGAGATGCAGGACCAGGTCGTCAACAAGATCGAGCGCAAGCTGCAGGAAACGCCGCATCTCGATTTCGTGCGCTCCTATACGCGTGCCGGCAGCGCGATCATCACGTTGCAGGTCGAAGGCGACACCAATGCCGAACAGGTGGCGGATGCCTTCTACCAGGTCCGCAAGAAGGTCGGTGACATCTCCAACGAACTGCCCGAAGGTTTGCTCGGTCCCTATTTCAACGACGAGTTCGGCGACACCTTCATCACACTGCATTCGCTGAGCGGCGAAGGCTACAGCTATCCGGAGCTGAAGAAGTTCGCGATCCAGGCGCGTGACATGCTTTTGACGACGCCCGGCGTCGAGAAGGCCGTCATCATCGGCGACCAGCCGGAGAAGATCTATATCGACGTCTCATCCAATGCGCTGGCCGAGCGCGGGCTGACGCTCAACGACCTGCGCAGCACGATTGCCGGCCAGAACAACATCGACCCGGCCGGCGCGGTCGATACCGGCACGCGCTCGGTGCGCATCTCGGTCGAAGGCAGTCTTGACAAGGTGGAGGACCTGAAGAACCTGAGGCTTCGCGCCGGCGGCCAGATCACCCGACTTGGCGATATCGCCACGGTCAGCTCCGGTCTCGAAGATCCCTATTCGCGCAAATTCCGTTTCAACGGTGAAGACAGCGTCCAGATCGGCGTCGTCATGGCCAAGGGCTTCAAGGTGACCGATGTCGGCAACGCGGTGGAGGCGACCTATCAGCACTTCGAAGCGTCGCTGCCCTATGGCGTCAAGGTCGACCAGGTCTCCAACCAGCCTGAAGTGGTCAAGGAAGCCGTCGGCGAATTCATGAAGGCGCTCGGCGAGGCGCTGGCGATCGTGCTCGTCGTGTCGTTCCTGTCGATCGGCTGGCGCTCGGGCCTGGTGATCGCGATCACCATTCCGCTGGTGCTGGCTGCAACCTTCGCCATCATGTACGAGCTCGGCATCGACCTGCAGCGCATCTCGCTCGGCGCACTGATCATTGCGCTCGGCCTTCTGGTCGACGACGCCATGATCGTGGTCGAGATGATGGAACGAAAGCTGGAAGAGGGCTTGGTGAAGGTCGAGGCTGCGAGCTTCGCCTATACCTCCACTGCCTTCCCGATGCTGACCGGAACGCTGATCACCACGGCCGGCTTCATTCCCGTCGGTTTTGCCGCTTCGACCGCCGGGGAGTATGTGCGCTCGCTGTTCTACGTGGTCGGCATCGCGCTCGTCGTCTCGTGGTTCGTTGCCGTCTATTTCACCCCCTGGCTCGGCAATATGCTCCTGAAGCAGCGCAGCCACGCCGGCAATCATCACGACGTCTTCGACACGCGCTTCTACCGTCGCCTGCGCACGACGGTCACCTGGGCCGTGCGCCATCGCATCATCGTGCTGTCGACGACGCTCGCCCTCTTCTTCGTCAGCCTCTGGGCCTTCCAGTTCATTCCGAAGAACTTCTTCCCGCAGTCGTCGCGGCCGGAGATCCTCGTCGATCTCTGGCTGCCCGAGGGCACCAGCATCAAGGAAGTCGAGAAGCAGGCCAAGGCACTCGAAGCCCGCATGATGGACGACGAGGACAAGCGCTTCATCGCCACCTATATTGGCGAGGGCGCGCCGCGCTTCTTCCTGCCGCTCGACCAGCAGCTTCGCAATCCGAACTTTGCCCAGCTTCTCGTGATGGCCAAGGACGAGCCGGCGCGCGAACGGTTGATCGCCAAGATGCGCGGAATTCTAGCTGCCGACTTCCCCTCGATCCGCGCCAAGGTCGATCGCCTGTTCCTGGGCCCGCCAACCGGCTGGCCGGTGCAGATGCGCATCATGGGGCCGGATCGCGACGAAGTCAGGCGTATTGCCGATCGCGTCAAGGCGAAGTTCCACGAGAACCCGCTGCTCGGCGCCGTGCACGACGACTGGCTGGAGCCGGTGCCGGGCATGAAGCTGGTGATCGACCAGGACCGCGCCCGCGCGCTCGGGGTCACCTCGCAGCGCATTCGCCAGATACTGCAGGCAAGCGTCACGGGTGCGCCGCTCGACAATTTCCGCGATGGCGAGGAGACGGTGGCGATCGTTGCCCGCGAGCCCGCTGAAAGCCGCAAGCTGCTGAGTTCGGTCGACTCCATATACATCCCGACCGACTTCGGTGGCTTCGTACCGCTTTCGCAGGTTGCCAAGGTCGTGCCGGTGCTCGAGCAGGGCATCGAATGGCGCCGCGACCGCCTGCCGACGATCACCGTGCGCGGCACCCTGCCGGATGGTGTGCAGCCGAACGACGTGGCGATGAAGATGTTTGGCGAAATGCAGCCGCTGCGCGACAGCCTGCCCGCCGGCTACTCGATCGCCATCCAAGGGGGCGCGGAGGACTCTGCCGAAAGCCAGGCCTCGATCGCCGCCAAGGCGCCGATCATGCTCGGCGTCATCGTCATCCTGCTGATGATCCAGCTGCAGCATTTCGGCAAGGCGATGCTGGTTCTCGCGACCGGTCCGCTCGGCATCATCGGTGCGGCTGCTGCCCTTTTGATCAGCGGTGCGCCTTTCGGCTTCGTTGCGATCCTGGGCGTCATTGCGCTGCTCGGCATCATCATGCGCAACTCGATCATCCTCGTCGACCAGATCGACCAGGATATCGCCGCGGGCATGGACCGCGCCGAGGCGATCATCGGCTCCGCCGTCAGGCGTTTCCGGCCGATCACGCTTACCGCCTTGACGGCCGTGCTGGCGCTGATCCCGATCTCGCGCGGTGTCTTCTGGGGGCCGCTCGCCTACGCCATGATGGGTGGCATCCTGGTCGCGACCGTGCTGACCATCCTGGTTCTGCCGGCGGGCTATGCGCTCTTCTTCGGTCGCGAACCGAAGAAGAGCTCCGTCGAGCCTGAGACGCCGGCAAGCCTTGAGGCCGAGGACACGAAGACCGTAGCCTATCCCGCAGCCGTGGCGGCGGAGTAGGGCCACGGCTCCGTTCAGGGATGGTAGATCGGGCGGCGGGCAAGCCGCCCGACGTCAGCCGGTGATGTACATCGCCTGGCCCTGGGCGAGGCATTGGAACAACTCGTAACCCATCCAGATGTAGCCGCGACGCCCGTTCCATTCGCAGCCCCAATTCTCACCGAAGCTGTTCTGGATGAGGACGGCCTGCTGCTCGTCGTCATAGCCGATGACCAACATGCAATGGCCGGTGTTCGGCAACTTTTCCAGAGGCCCTCTCAATGGGCCCGGCCCTTCATATTGCATGAAGCTCTTGTTCAGTGACGTGCCGTAGCAGAGCGCTCCGCCCGCGACGATGACGGCCTTGATCGCGTCGAGATCGCTGGTCTCGACCGTCGCCCAGCCGGGTATCTGGAAGCTGGCGTCGGGAAGGGCGCCGGGATCGTAGCGCGACCACAGCTCGGGACAATTCGGAAAATAGGGAGCCGTCTCCCAGTTTGGGGTGCCGCCCTGCTTGAGCAGATTGAGATAGGAGGCCAGCTGTGATCCCGCGCAACCCGTTTTCCCGTAGCTCTTCATCACTTCGATGTAGATATGGGCCGGACTTGCCTGCCGCACGGGTTGCAACGGCGCTTCGCCGGTCGAAACGGCCGCCCAATAGGTGGCAAGCCCGTAGGTCGTGGCCCAGGCGGCGCAACTGCCGGGGCTGCCGACATGGCTCGGTGTGCCCTGCGCCTTGGGCGGCGGCAGGTAGAGCGCGTTGACGGTTGCCGCGCTCGGCAGTGATGCGGGTATCGGCGGCCGGAGCGTCGGGCCATCTTCCTTGATCGTGGGATCATAGCCGAAGTTGAGGATTGCTTCCTGTACGGTCATCGGGATCTCCTGCCGACAGCGAGGGTTGCGTGGGTTAAAGGCGTGATGTCACAGGCGTCGCGCGCCGCCGGCATTTCCGGTGAGACACAGCCGAAAGCGGCTCCCTCGTTTCCCGAAGGCGCAGTCGAAATCTCCCCGGATACGCGGTGCTCGTATCAAGATGATGCACTCATAGGTAGCTCTTATCAGGATTTTGCATGCCGAAAATCCCGAGTTTCGCGGGGTTTCGATCATTCCATTGCTGCACAATAATGAAATGCATGTTTCATTATTGACTTTCAATGGACCATGTATTCCGTTTATGACTCACAGGTCATCTGTTCCTTTGGGAGGTTTCGAATGAGGAAGTTGCTGTTTGCCGCCATGTCGGTTCTGCTGGCTGGTACCGCTCACGCCGAAAACATCGGCATCACCATTGCCCGTTCCGATAGCGCGTTCCTGACGATCCTGCGTCAGGGCATGGAAGACCGCGCCGCCAAGCTCGATGGCGTTTCGGTTCAGGTCGAGGACGCCCAGAACGATCCGAGCAAGCAGCTGGACCAGGTACAGAACTTCATATCCTCCGGCGTCGACGCGATCGTCGTGGTTGCCGTCGATGGCGACGGCACGCCGGCGCTGACGAAAATGGCGAGTGCCGCCGGTATTCCGATCGTCTACGCCAACCACCCGCCGGCCGATGCCGATGGGCTCCCGGCGACTGCCGCCTTCGTCGGTTCGAACGAGATCGATTCCGGCACGCTGGAAACGAAGGAAGTGTGCCGGCTGCTTGGCGGCAAGGGTTCCGTTTATGTGCTGATGGGACCGCTCAACAATCATTCGTCGCTGACCCGGACGAAGGATATTCACGACGTCATCGCCACCGATGACTGCAAGGGCATGAGCGTGATCGAGGAACAGAGCGCCAACTGGGATCGCCTCGAGGCGAGCAACATCATGACCAACTGGCTCTCGACAGGACGGGAATTCGATGCCGTCATCGCCAACAACGACGAGATGGCGATCGGCGCGATCCAGGCGATGAAAGCGGCGGGCACCGACATGTCGAAGGTGGTGGTCGGTGGCATCGATGCGACGCCGGACGGGCTTGCCGCCATGGCCGCAGGCGATCTCGACGTCACCGTCTTCCAGAACGCAATCGCGCAGGGCGCGACCGCGATGGATGCCGCCGTCGCCCTGGCGCGGGAGGAAAAGACCGAACGGCATATCTGGGTTCCGTTCGAACTGGTGACACCTGAGAACATGAAGGACTACGCCAAGGCGAACCAGTAGACGGCCGTTCTTGTCACAATCCGAACAATCACTGGTAGATCTCGGTTGTAACCGACAGAGAAGCCGGCAGGCCGCTCGCTACGGCCTTTCGGCTTCTCTGGTGTCCAACAGATGACCCCTGATCGTTCCGCCCAGCCCCCTTCCCAGCCGATTGCCGATCTGCAGATCGCGATCGCGGCCTTTGTGGCGGGCGCCGGATGGCTGTTTTCGATCCACGCTCTTGCCGAGTTTCCGCCACTGCTCTTCCTCAGCAGCCGTTTTGTCATCGCCGGTCTGCTGATCGGTCTCTTGGCGAGGTTCGCATCCTTTGCCGAACTCGGCAGGGCGGTGCGCCTGCTGCTTCCCGCCGCGCTCGCCCTTGCGGTCGCCATGATGGCCTGGATTTTCGGCCTGAAACAGACGACGAACCCGGGCGTTGCGGCCTTCATCACCTCGACCGGCAACCTGCTGGTGCCGGTTTTCGGTCTGCTGTTCTTCGGCTGGCCGGTCGGGCGAGCGCTCGGGATCTCGATCGCCGTCGCGCTTGCCGGGATGGGCTTGCTGTTTCTTGGCCCCGGCGCTCGGGTGGAGGTGGCTCACCTCTATTTTGTGGTCTCGGCCCTGCTTTGGGCGGCGAGCATTGCGTTGGTCAAACGCAATTCCACCGAAGTAGGCGCGGTGGCCACAGCCGCGATCCAGCTGGTGGCCGCAGGGGTGGTCATCCTCGCGGTCTCGCTGCCTGTCGAACAGATGCCCGCGGCAGTCCCTTCGATCGCGATCTGGGGCTGGTTTCTGGCAAGCATCCTGATCTCGACCTGCCTGCGCTTCGTCCTGCAGTTTCGCGGCCAGCAGATGATCTCTGCGGCGCGGGCATCGGTGATCATGTGCTGCGAACCGGTATGGGTTCTCGTCTTCGCGCTGGCGTTTCTGGGGTCACCCTTGAGCCTTTCCCAGATCCTGGGCTGCGCGGTGATTCTGCTCGCGATGCTTGGCCAAGTCGTTTTCCGACCAAATTCCGCCGCCTGAAAGAGCCGCCAAATCGCAAGATTTCGGAAGTGGTATTCTCGTTCGAAATACCACTTGGCGGTTCGGACCATAACTTTAGTCTCGGCGAAAATACCCCGATTGACAGCGCGACTTTGACGGACTTATCGTTAAGTCAAATTACTTGACTTAATAGTTCGATCAACGAAACCTGAGGGGGAATTCGTCATGACGGCAGTCGAGGAAATGCGGCCTTTGCGCAACGCGCCGGGGGGCGGAAGGAGCGGAACGACACGGCGTTTTGTTGGCGTCGCGTCCGTGCTGATGATGATCGGCGCCGCTGAGGCCCGCGCTGAATCCGTGCTCACCATGCACATCGAGGAGCAGACGAGCTGGGTGCAGAATTTCAACCCGTTCGACCTCGGCGGTCGGCGGCAGAGCACCATGGATTTCGTCTACGAGCCGCTGGTGATCTTCAATGATTACGACGGCGGCAAGCCGGTCTTTCGGCTTGCGACCGCCTACAAATTTGCCGACGATCTGAAGTCGATCACATATACATTGCGCGACGGCGTGAAATGGTCGGACGGCAAGCCGCTCACCTCGGCAGATATGAAATTCACGCTCGAGCTGATGCTGAAGAACCCGGCGGTCGATACCGTCGGCGTTGGCGAAACCGTCGCTTCGGTGGAGGCGCCGTCGACGACCGAGGTGAAGATCAACCTCAAGGATGTCGACACGCATTTTCCGGAGTCGCTTGCCGATTTCCCGGTGGTGCCCGAGCACATCTGGAAGGACGTGAAGGATCCGCTGGCCTTCAAGAACGAGACGCCCGTCGGCTCCGGCCCGATGACCGAGATCCGCCGCTTCACGCCCCAGGTCTACGAGCAGTGCCGCAACCCCAACTATTGGGACGCGGCGACGCTGAAGGTCGATTGCCTGAAGCTGCCGCAGATTTCCGGCAACGACCAGATGCTGGCGCTCCTGCCGGAGGGCTCGATCGACTGGTTCGGCTCGTTCCTGCCGCAGATCGACAAGACCTATGTCGGCCTCGACCCTGACCATAATGGCTACTGGCAGCCTCCAGCCGAAACCGTTTCGTTCCAGATGAACTTCAAGTCGTCGAATCCGGGCAACGCCGAGGCCTTCAACGATATGACGTTCCGGCGCGCCTTCAGCCTTTCCATGGATCGCACCGCGATGGTCGATATCGCCGGTTTCGGCTATCCCGTCGTCAACACCCATGCGAGCGGTCTGCCGCCGCGCTTCGACAGCTGGCGCAACAAGGCCGCCGAGGGTGCTCAGGACGAGTGGCTCGCCTATGACATCGACAAGGCCAACAAGCTGCTTGACGATGCCGGCTACAAGAAGGACGGCGAGGGCTTCCGCACCACGCCGAGCGGCAAACCGATCGCCTTTCCGATCATCGTGCCGAACGGCTGGACCGACTGGATCGACGCGGTGCAGATCGCGGCCGAAGGCTTGCGCAAGATTGGCATCAACGCCTCTGTCGCAACGCCCGAATACGAGCAGTGGCAGAAACAGATCCTCGACGGCAGCTTCGAGGCGGTGATGAATTCGCGTGCCGACGGCCCGACGCCTTTCCGCGGCTACTTCCAGTCGCTGTCGACCGGCTTCGGTGGGCGTATCACCAGCGCGCCGTCACGCTATTCCAACCCCGAACTCGACAAGGTCTTCGATGATTACCGCCGGGCGGCGACGGACGACGACCGCAAGAAGCTGTTCGATCAGGTGCAAGTGATCGTCGCCGACAACCTGCCCGTCGTTCCCGTCTTCAACGGTCCGACCTGGTATCAGTTCTCGACCAAGCGCTTTACCGGCTGGGTGACGAAGGACGAGCCTGTCATGAACCCCGAGGATCACGACAACAACCGGATGCGGCTGGTGCATCTGCTCCGCCTGAAGCCCGTACAATAAACGGCAGCGGGTTCCAGCGATGCGACTTTCCCGTCGACGGCTTACCGTCTACTGCGTGGCGTTCCTCTTCGCGATCGTCATGAACTTCGCGGTTCCCCGGCTGATGCCGGGGTCCCCCGTCGACAGCATGATCGCCCAACTCGGACCGCGGGCAACGCCCGCGGCCATCGAGGCGATCAAGGCGCGTTTCGGTGCGATCGAGCAACCGATCTGGCAGCAGTTCGTCGACTATGTCGTCGGGCTCGCCCATTTCGATCTCGGCGTCTCGGTCAAGTATTATCCGCAGACGGTGCTTGAAGTTCTCGGCCGCTCGGCCGGGTGGACGGCGTTTCTCGTGGTCACCGCCATAACCTTCTCTCTTTGCATCGGTGTGCTGCTCGGCGCCGTCGCCGCCTGGCGCCGTGGCGGGCGTTTCGACAGTTTCGTCTCGCCGTTCTCGGTGGTGCTGATTGCCGTTCCGCCCGTCATCATCGCGCTTGCGACGCTTTTCACTTTCGGCGTGACGCTCCGGCTGCTGCCGGTCGGCTACGCCTATGATCCGAGCCTCGACCCGGGGCTGAACTTCACCTTCTTCGGCAGCGTCTTCCTGCACGCGATCATGCCGGTGCTGACGCTCTCGCCCTATCTGATTGGCGAGTTTCAGACGACGATGCGCTCCAGCATGATCTCGGTGCTCGGTGAGGACTACGTCACCATGGGGCGAGCCAAGGGCCTCTCGGAAGCAGCCGTCATGTTCGGCTACGCGGCGCGCAACGCCATGCTGCCGGTGCTCACCAACCTGGCGCTGATGCTGGGGGCGGTCTTTGGCGGCTCGATCGTGACCGAGATCGTCTTCAACTATCCGGGTCTCGGACTGACGCTCTATACGGCAAGCGTTGCCCGCGACTATCCCGTGATCCAGGGGCAACTGCTGCTGATGACGATCGCCACGCTCGGCGCCAATCTTCTGGTCGACATCATCTATGGCGTGGTCGATCCGCGCATAAGGGAGGGCAGGGCATGAATGCGGGCGTCTCCTTGTTCTGGCGGCAGAAGAAAGCCGTCGCCGGCCTTGTCATCATTCTCACGCTCTGCCTGATGGCGCTGTTCGCGCCGGTTCTCGCACCGGGTGATCCGAGCGAGCGTGTCGGTCGTTCGCATCAGCCACCAACCGTCGAGCATGTCTTCGGCACCACGAAGATGGGCCGCGACGTCTTCTCGCAATTCGTCTGGGGTGCCAGGCCGTCGCTTGCGGTCGGCTTTGCCACCGGCCTTGCGATTACTGCGCTCGGCACAATCGTCGGCCTCGTCGCCGGTTACTTCGGCGGCCGCACGGATGCGACGCTTGATCTCGCCACCAATGCCGTCCTTGTCATACCGAATATTCCGCTGCTGATCCTGCTTGCGTCTTTTGCCGGCACGGTCGGGCCGATGGCGATCATGGCGATCATCGCGCTCACCTCCTGGCCCTGGGGGGCGCGGATGACGCGGTCGCAGACCATGGCGCTCCGGCAGCGTGAATTCGTGGTGGCGGCGCGCATGGTCGGCGAGCCGCATTGGCGGGTCATCTTCGTCGAGATCCTGCCCAATCTGGTGCCGCTGATCGGCATCAACGTGGTCGGCAGCATCATCTATGCGATCGTCGCGCAGACGACGCTCGAATATCTCGGCTTCGGCGATCCGCTCCGGGTGACCTGGGGCACCATGCTCTACAATGCGCAAAACTCCTCGGCGATCATCGTCGGCGCCTGGTGGGACATCGCCGTTCCGGCCGCGGGCATCGCGCTCGTCGGTCTTGGTCTCGCGCTCATCAACTTCACCTTTGACGAGATCGCCAATCCGCAGCTTCGCTCCGGTCCGGCGCTCAGCCGCTGGCTGCGTCTCACGCGGCTACGCCGTCGCGAACTGGAGGCGGCCCGATGAGCGATGCACTCCTGGAAATCCGCAACCTGAACGTCGATTACCTGCTTGACGACGGCGCTTTCCGCGCGGTTAACGATGTCTCCTTCGAGGTGCGCCGCGGCGAACTCTTCGGCCTTGCCGGCGAATCCGGCTGCGGCAAGAGCACGATCGCCTATGCGATCACGCGGCTATCAAAACCGCCGGCCTGGGTCGCCGGCGGCGAGATCCTGCTCGATGGTCAAAACCTCCTGAAGATGCCGGAAGCGTTGCTTCAAAACGTCCGCTGGCGGCGGATCGGCATGGTGTTCCAGAGCGCAATGAACTCGCTCAACCCGCTGATGCGGGTCGAGGCGCAGTTTTTCGACGTCTTGCGCAAGCACACCGGCGCGACCAGGCCGCAGGCCCGTGCACGGGCCGAAGAAATGTTCCGGCTCGTTGGAATCCCGATCAACCGCCTCGACGACTATCCGCACCAGTTCAGCGGCGGCATGCGCCAGCGCATCGTTATCGCAATCTGCCTGGCGCTGAAGCCGGAACTGATCATCATGGACGAGCCGACGACGGCGCTCGACGTCGTCGTGCAGCGGGAAATCCTGGAGCAACTCGTCGACCTGCAGCGCAACCTCGGTTTTTCGGTGCTGTTCATCACCCACGACCTGCACCTGATGGCGCAGCTCTGCCATCGCATCGGTGTTATGCTCAAAGGGCAATTGGTCGAGGTCGGCGACACGCAGCAGATCAGCCGTGCGCCGGAACACGACTACACGCGGAAACTCTGGGGCGCGATCCCGCAACTGCCCTCATCCGTCCGCAGCCTGGGGGTCGTCGAATGAACGTGATGCCGCTAACGACGACCATGGCTGACGAAGACGATGCGATCGTGCGCCTCAAGGACATCAGGCGCAGCTTCGGTACCGTCGAGGCTTTGCGCGGCATTTCGCTTGCCTTAAAGCCCGGCCGGGCGCTGGCGCTCGTCGGCGAATCCGGTTGCGGCAAGACCACCTGCGCCCGCATCGTCGCGCGGCTCGATGCGCCGACATCGGGGACGATGGCGTTTCGCGGCGCCGACGTTACCCAGGCCGGAGGAAGGGCCGACGAAAAGATGCGTCGGCGGGCGATCCAGATGGTGTTTCAGGATCCCTTCGCCTCACTCAACCCGGTGTTCTCCGTCTACCATCACCTCGCGCGGCCACTGCTTTTGCATGGTCACGCCAAGAACGGGGGCGAGGCGAAAGCTGCCGTCGCGCGTCTGCTCGCCGATGTCGGTCTGGACGCCGATGTGACGGCACGAAAGTTTCCGCACGAACTGTCCGGTGGCCAGCGCCAGCGCGTCAACATTGCCCGGGCGCTTGCCGTCGGGCCGGATGTGCTCGTTGCCGACGAGCCGACATCGATGCTCGACGTGTCGATCCGCCTCGACATCCTGGAACTGCTCGCGCGCATCAAGCGCGAGCGGAACCTCGCCATGCTCTACATCACCCACGATATAGCCACGGCCGCCCACATCGCCGAGGAGGTCGTGGTGATGTTTGCCGGGCAGATGGTCGAGTGGGGCGAGACCAGCGCCGTCATCGGCAATCCCCGCCATCCCTATACGCAACTGCTTCTTTCCGCGGTCCCCGACCCCGATCGCCCCTTTGTGCCAGGGCAAAGCGCCCGCTTCCTTGCCCATGCCGACGACGTGCGGCGAAAGAGCCGTCCGGCCTCCGACAACGTGGAAGAAGTTACCGTGAATCACTTCGTCCGTGCCCTTGGCCGAACGCCGGCGTGAGCTATGTGAACCGAGGACCCGCATTCCCCAAGAAACGCGCTGGCCCCCGGGGCGGCCGCAGAGACCAATCACTCATGGAGCCATTTGATGACGTTTGCCGCCAAATCTGACTATCTTCTGGAAACGCTCTGGGTGCCCGTCGGCACCGCCGACAGGTCGGTCTATGCGCTGACGCTCACCAACAATTCGGACCGGCCGATCAAGGGCTTTCGCCTCGGCGTCTCGGGCCCGGCGCGCATCGATCCTGCCGCTGAGGTCGAGGGCGGGCAGCTTCTGGTCCGGCTCTCCAACTATGCGGAATTCGCGCCGCCGGAAGGTTTTGAGCTGAAGCCCGGCGCGACCTGGACGCTCAAGGCTCACGGCATGAGCTTCGAGCCGCGCCACTGGACCGATGGCGCCAACGCCGCCTTCCTCGTCCTGTCCGATGGCACGAATGCGCCGGTTGCCGTGCTTGCCTCGCGGGCGCACGGTGACAATGCCGAGCTGAAGCGTGGCGCCGCCGTCTATCCGGTGCCGAAGGTGGCCCCCGTGCCAGTCTCGATCGTGCCGTGGCCGCAAGCGGTTGCGGTCTCCGGTCAGCTATTGGCGCCTCCGGGCCTCGATCTGAAGGCCGAAGGCAGTGAAGCGTCCGCCGCGGCGAAGGCGTTTGCCGATCTCACGGCCAGCCTGTTTCCGGTCGAGGGCATTGTCCGGCCGGCGGCGGAGGGCGGTTTCCCGGTCGAATTGTCAAAGGCGTCGCACCTTGGTCCGGAGGCCTACACGATCCGTTTCTCGCCTGCCGGCGTCGCCATTTCGGGCGGTAGCCAGACGGGTATTCTCTACGGCCTGATCACGCTCGGCCAGGTCCTGCGCGGGGCGCGGTCGCATCCGGGCACCTTCGTGTTTCCGACGGGCGGGGAGATCAAGGACGAGCCGGCGCTCGCCTGGCGCGGCACCCACCTCGACGTCGCCCGGCAGTTCTATAGCACCGCGGAGGTAGAGCGCTTCCTGCAGCTGATGGCCTGGAACAAACTCAACCGTTTCCACTGGCACCTGACCGACGACGAGGCCTGGCGCGTGGAGATCGACGCCTATCCGGCGCTCACTGAAATCGGCGCCTGGCGCGGCCATGGTCGCAAAATCCCGCCGCTGCTCGGCTCGGGTCCTGAACCGACCGGCGGCTACTACACCAAGGCGGCGGTTCGTCAGATCGTAGCGCTTGCCGCCAGCCTCGGCATCGAGGTGATGCCGGAAATCGACATCCCCGGTCATTCCTATGCGATGCTGCAGGCAATCCCGGAACTGCGCGATCCCGAGGAAAAGGGAAGCTATCATTCGGTCCAGGGCTTCCCGGACAACTGCCTGAACCCGGCGCGCGAAGAGACCTATCGCGTGCTGGAAGTCATCTTCGACGAGTTGATCGAACTCTTCCCGATGCGGGCGATTCATGTTGGCGCCGACGAGGTGCCGCTTGGTGCCTGGTCCGGCTCGCCGGAAGCGCTCACGCGGCTTCGTGCACTTGCCGGTGACGAGGTCGCCGAAACCCACGCCAAACGCCTGAACGTCGTCACCAACACCCATGGCGCCGACGAGATCGACGGTTCGGGTGCGGCGGTGCTGCAGGGCGAGTTCCTGGCGCGCGTCCAGGCGTTCCTGGCGAGCCGAAATTGCGTTACCGGCGGTTGGCAGGAGGCGGCCCACGGCAACGTCATCGACAAGGCGAAGTCGTTGCTCTTCGGTTGGCGCACGGTCGAGGCGTCGGCCGCGCTTGCCGAGGAAGGTTACGACATCGTCGTCTGCCCGGGCCAAGTCTACTATCTCGACATGGCCAACAGCCCGGCCTGGTCGGAGCCCGGCGGCAGCTGGGCCGGCTGGTCAGACCCGGAAAAGCTCTACACCTTTGACCCGGTCGAAGGCTGGACCGACGCACAGAAAAAGCACCTGCTCGGCGTGCAATGCTGCATCTGGTCCGAACCGATGACCGACCGCGCCGTCTTCGACCGGCTCGTCTTCCCGCGGCTTTCGGCGCTCGCCGAAACCGGATGGACGCGACCCGAACGTAAGTCCTTCAAGCGCTTCGAGGCGCTGGTCGGGCTGATGCCGGTGCTCTACGGCTTTTATGCTGCGGAGTAGGAGCGGTTAAGTTTCCAGTTTTCGTCTGGGCTTGGCCAGGCGATGGATTGGATAGGCAAACGGCGGCGAGAGCCGCCGTTCGTCGTTCGGAGCTAGCCAGGCGTGCGCTTCCGCTTTGCTGGATACGATTTGGATTTTCGTGCTTGTGCGCCGGAGCGTGACACGCAAAGGTGCGCATCGATCCCGCGACGACCCGCGGGATGCAGCGTTTCCTGAGGCCAAGTTATCGATGCGAAGACTTCCTGGATTGTCGGCGATGAAGGTCTTCGAAGTGGTCGGGCAGACCCGCAGCTTCACGCGGGCGGCCGAGCGGCTCAACCTCACGCAAAGTGCGGTCAGCCGCCAGGTTCGCAACCTCGAGGATGAGCTTGGCGAAGACCTGCTCATCCGTCGCCACCACCATCTCGAGCTGACGCCGGCCGGTGCCGAACTGCTGGCGACGATCCAGGAAGCGTTCCATAGCATCGAGGTTTCGCTGCGCAGCATCACCGAGAAGAGCAACCAGAACCGCTTGCGGATCAACGTTCCGCCGACCTTTGCCAAGCGCTGGCTGCTGCCGCGTCTGCCGCGGCTGCGCGTGGCCCTGCCCGACGTCGATATCAGCCTCAGCACCGAAGCCACGGACACGATTGCCGAGCGCGGTCTTCTCGACTGCGCCATCCGCTTCGGCGATGGCGAGTGGCCGATGCTGGATGCCAGCATCCTGATGACGGAGCGGCATGTGGTCGTCTGTGCGCCATCACTGCTCGAAGGGGTGAAAGTCGAGGGTCCGACGGACCTGCAGCGCTTTACCTTCCTGCACGTGCTCGCTTCACCCGACCGGCGTTATCTGACCTGGCGCCATTGGCTGGATGCAGCCGGGTTCCAGGATGTCGATACCCGCGGCGGGCTAGAGTTCGACCTGCTCGATCTGGCGATCGAAGCGGCCTGTGCGGGCCTCGGCGTCACCGTTGCCGATCGTTCGATGGTTCGCAATCAGCTTGAGACCGGGCAGCTCGTGCAGCTTTTCGACGTCGAGGTCGAGGGGCATGAATCCTACTGGTTCGTCACGCGGCCCCAGGCCGGAAACGACCGCAAGGTCGACGCGTTCCGTGCCTGGCTGCTTACGGAAGTTTCGGCCGACCGGGCTGCCTGAGCCAAGCATTCCATTTTGGAATGCTCTCGCTGAAAATTACTCGCTTGTGCCTCCGGCCCTATCGTCGCAACAGTTTCGTGACGGTCTCGGTCGGGAGAGAGACGGGCCGTCGCTCATTGTGCTCTCTCCCGCGCAGTCCGCTTGTCCTGCGCGCCTTTGGCGCCCGGAGCCGCGGCCAACACATCCGAGATGCCATGAGCCCCTATCGCAATTTTTCCGGCGGTCGTTTCATCGAAAGCACGTCTGCGGTGACGATCGACGTCCGTAATCCGGCGACAGGCCAGGTCTTCACATCGGTGCCGGCAGCAACGGATGAGGAGGCAACAGCAGCGGTCGAGGCAGCCATGAAGGCGCAGCGCGCCTGGGCGGCACTGCCGGCCATCCAGCGTGGCGATGCGCTGCGTCGACTGGCGACGGTGCTGGAAAGCCGGGCTGAGACCATCGGCGCTGCCCTGGCGAAAGAGTCGGGCAAGAGCCTCGCCGACGCGACCGCGGAAGTCATCTACGGCGCCGAACTGATGCGCTACCACGCCGAATGGGCGCGCCGCATCGAGGGCGAAGTGATCGAGAGCGACAATCCCGGTGAAACCCTGCTCTTGAAGCGTGTTCCGATCGGCGTCGTTGCCGGGCTGATCCCGTTCAACTATCCGATCTACACACTGGTGCGCAAAATCGCCCCGGCGCTGATTGCAGGAAACGCCGTTGTCGTACGGCCGAGCAACAATACGCCGACATCCGCCTTCGTTTTTGCCGAAGCGATCGTCGAGGCCGGCCTGCCGGAAGGCCTCGTTAACATCCTCACGATGTCGCATGACGTTGCGAAAACGCTCTGCACTCATCCCGGCGTCGGCATGATCACGCTGACCGGCAGCGTTTCGGCCGGCCGCATCGTGCTCGACTACTGCAAGGAAAACATCGCCAAGCCCTCTCTCGAACTCGGCGGCAAGACTCCCGTCATCGTCGAGCCGGATGGGGATCTCGATGCTGTGGCACAGGCGATCATCGCCGCCAAGACCGCCCATTGCGGCCAGGTCTGCACCAGTGCCGAGCGGCTCTACCTACACGAAAGCGTGCATGACACGCTGCTCGCCAAGCTGCGCGAAGGTTTCGCTGCCCGCGCCTTCGGCGACCGCGCCGAGGATGCGACCCGCATGGGCCCGCTCGCCAACGACGCCGCGCAGAAACGCGTGCATGAAATGGTCGAGCAGGCGCGGGCGGAAGGCGGAACGGTCGAGACCGGCGGTTACCTGCCGGAAGGACCGGGCTACTTCTATCCGCCGACGTTGATTTCCGGCTGCCGCCAGGAGATGGAGATCGTGCGCGAGGAGGTCTTCGGGCCTGTTCTCGCGGTGATCCGCTACTCGACCTTCGAGGAAGCGCTGGCGCTGGCGAGCGACCATCAGTTCGGCCTGAGCTCGGTGCTCTTCACCGAGAACTATCGCACCGTCATGCGGGCCAGCGACGCCATCGAGGCCGGCGAACTCTACGTCAACCGTTTCCCGGCGGATCCCTATCAGGGCTTCCACGCCGGCTGGAAACGCTCGGGTCTCGGCGGCGACGACGGCAAGCACGGGATGCTGGAATTCACCCAGACGCGCCTCGTCGTCCTGAAACACTGATCATTTGAAATGACGCAATTCCGGACGGGAACCGGAATTGTTCGGACATCAACATCAAGACCGGGCCGATGGCATGCTCCCGCCATCGGTCGGGGAGGAGACTACCCTTGAGCTCAATTTCCGAAACAGAAATCGCTGCGCCGTCCGTGTCGGCCCGCAGCCGTTACCTGCAACTGGCGCTGATCGTGATCGCCGCGGGCGCGATCTATCCGATCCTCTACCTGCGCCAGTCCTACCAGACGACGATGCTGGAGGTACTCAAGCTCACCAACACCGAGCTTGGCGTTCTCTATTCCATTCTCGGCACCAGCTTCCTGGTCGGCTACCTGCCGAGCGGCTGGCTCGCCGACCGCGTCCAGCCGCGCATCCTGATCCTCGTTTCCATGGTCGGCACGGGACTGCTCGGCCTCTGGTACGCGACGCTGCCCGGCTACTCATCGCTTCTCGTCATCTATTGCGGCTTCGGCGTCACGACGGGCCTGACGTTCTGGGCGGCGACGCTGAAGCAGGTGAACCTGATCGCCGGCGCCAATGAGCAGGGACGCTTCTTCGGCATTCTCGACGGCGGCCGTGGCCTGGTCGAGGCGCTGCTTGCCAGCGTCGCCATCGCGCTCTTTGTCTTCACGACGGAAACGCGCGGCGCCGGGCTTGCCATGGGTTTCCGTGATGTCGTGCTGCTCTATGCCGTTTTCTGCATCGTCGTCGGCATCGCCTATTTCGCCGTGTCGCAGCCCGTCGTTGTCGAGAAAGGCGCGCGCAAGCGCGAAGGCAACCTGCTGGCCGACATCAAGACGCTGCTCCGTATCCCCGAGGTCTGGCTCGTCGCCGCCATCATCTTCTGCGGCTATCACGTGTTCCTCGCGACCTACAGCTTCTCGGCCTATCTGCAGGAAGGCGGCTTCGGCATTTCCGCCGCCATGGCCGGCGTGATCGTCACGATCAAGCTGTGGCTGCGCCCGGTCGGCGGTATCGGCGGCGGCCTGCTTGGCGACCGCTACGGCAAGACCGCGATCCTGCTCCTGAGTTTCATCGTGGCAGCCGCCAGCCTCGTGGCGATGATCGCCCTGCCGGGCATCGGCTCCACGGTCCTCTTCGTCGGACTGGTGCTGCTCGTCGGCCTCATCACCTATACGATCCGTGGCCTCTACTGGGCGATCCTCGACGATTGCCACGTGCCGGCCAACATCACCGGCCTTGCGATCGGCATCATCTCGCTCGTCGGCTACGCGCCCGACACCTACCTGCCGCTCGTCAACGGATACCTCTCAGACCGTTATCCGGGCATCGCCGGCTACCAGTTCTATTTCGGCTACATCGCCGCCATCTGCGTCCTCGGCGCCATCGCCACCCTGGTGCTGATGGCCCGCCTCAAGAAAAAGGGATGACACAAATGAAGATCGCGTCTCTCAAGACCTATGCCGTCGCCGTCCCGCCGCCGCATGTGGGCGGAATGTACTGGATCTTCGTGCGCCTCACGACCGCCTGCGGCATCGAAGGCATCGGCGAGATCTACGCGACCTCGTTCCATCCAAAGGCGCTGACGCCGCTGATCGAAGACGTCTTCGAGCGGCATCTGCTCGGCCATGATCCGCACCAGATCGAGCGCTTCTGGCGCTCGGCCTATTCGAGCGGCTTCACCCAGCGCCCGGACCCGACGATGATGGGTATCGTCTCGGGTCTCGAAATCGCCTGCTGGGATATCATCGGCAAGGCCGCCGGCCGGCCCGTCGCGGACCTGCTCGGCGGCACCGTGCACGAGAAGCTCCGCGCCTACACCTATCTCTACCCGAAGAACGCGGCTGGAGAGTTCGACTTCAACGATCCGGATCTCGCCGCCGGATGCGCCGTCGAAATGGTCGAAATGGGCTTCACCGCCGTCAAGTTCGACCCGGCCGGTCCCTACACCAACTATTCCGGCCACCAGCTTTCGCTCGGCGTGATGGACCGCTCGGAGGAATTCTGCCGCAAGATCCGCGACGCCGTTGGAAGCAGCGCCGATCTGCTCTTCGGCACGCACGGCCAGATGGTGCCGTCCTCGGCGATCCGGCTGGCGCGGCGTCTCGAAAAATACGACCCGCTCTGGTTCGAAGAACCGGTTCCTCCCGGACAGGAAGCGGCGATGGCAGAGGTGGCGCGCGCGACCTCGATCCCGATTTCGACCGGCGAGCGCCTGACGACCAAGTACGAGTTCCAGCGCGTCCTCGAACTGAAGGCTGCCTCGATCCTGCAGATGAACGTCGCACGCGTCGGTGGGCTTCTCGAGGCGAAGAAGATCGCCGGCATGGCAGAAGCCTATTACGCCCAGATCGCCCCGCATCTCTATAACGGCCCGGTCGGGGCTGCGGCCAGTATCCAGCTGTCAGCTGCGTCGCCGAACTTCCTCATCCATGAGGCGATCCTCGATTTCAGCGGATTTCATGCGGATGTGCTGAAGACCAAGCTCGCCGTCGAGGATGGCTACATCATCCCGTCGCGCGAGCCTGGCCTTGGCATCGAGCTCAACATGGACGTCGTCGAAAAGCACACGCCGTACACCGGCGAGCGCCTGCACCTGCAGATGGACAGCCGGCCGGCGGACGTGAAGGCCTTCGCGCCGGCACGCGGATAACTCCGACGATAGGACATGCAGATGATCTACGACTACATCATCGTCGGCGCCGGGTCGGCCGGCTGCATTCTTGCGAGCCGGCTCAGCGAAAATGGTCGCCACAGGGTGCTTTTGATCGAGGCTGGCGGCAACGACAATTCCTTCTGGTTCAAGATCCCGGTCGGCTACGCCCGCAGCTACTACAATCCCCAGGTCAACTGGATGTATTCGAGCGAGCCGGAGGCCGAGCTTCAGGATCGCAGCATTTACGTGCCGCGTGGCAAGGTCCAGGGCGGATCCGGCTCGATCAATGCGATGATCTATGTGCGCGGCGCGCGCGACGACTTCGACGACTGGAAAAACGCCGGCAATACGGGCTGGGGCTATGACGATGTCCTGCCCTATTTCCGCCGGCTCGAAACCCATGCGCGCGGATCGTCCGAATGGCACGGCGGCGAAGGCCCGATCCACATCACCCCGATGCGCGGCATGACGCACCCGATCACCGACGCTTTCCTCGAAAGCTGCGGATCGTTGCAGCTGCCGCTGAACGAGGATTTCAACGGCGCCTCGATCGAGGGCGCCGGCGTCTACGACGTCAACACCAACAACGGCCGCCGCTCGCATTCGAGCGCGGAGTATCTGAGGCCCGCCCTCAAGCGTCCCAATCTCACGATCGAACGCTACGCGCAGGCAGAAAAGCTGGTCTTCGGCGAAGACGGACGCGTGACCGGTGTCGATGTCATACAGAATGGGACGCGGCGCCGCTTCACGGCGGGGCGCGAGGTCATCCTGGCCGCCGGTGCGGTCGGTAGCCCGCAGCTGCTGCAGGTCTCGGGCATTGGCGACGGCAAGGCGCTGTCGTCGCTCGGGGTCGAAACGCGCCGGCATCTGCCGTCGGTCGGCCTGAACCTGCAGGATCATCTCTGCGCCAGCTTCTATTATCGTGCGACGATCCCGACGCTCAACGACGAGTTCGGCAGTCTCTTCGGCCAGATGCGTCTCGGTCTGCAGTATCTCTTGACCGGCAAAGGACCGTTCTCGATGAGCGTCAACCAAGCGGGTGGTTTCTTCCGCGGCCGGCCAGACGAAGAGCGGCCGAACATCCAGCTCTATTTCAACCCGCTCTCCTACCGCATCCCGACGGATCCGAAGGCCGGGCTGAAGCCGGAGCCCTATCCCGGCTACCTGATCTGCTTCAATTCCTGCCGGCCGACGAGCCGCGGCAGCATCTCGATTGCGTCCGGCGACCCCTCGGTGAAACCGCTGATCCGGCCGAACTACCTGACGACCGATCGCGACATCGACGAAGTGCTGCAGGGAAGCCGGCTTGTCCGCCGGATCGCGTCGGCCTCGGCACTCTCATCGTTGACGGCGGAAGAGATTTCGCCGGCGCCGCGCGTGGAAAGCGACGAAGCGCTGATGGACTATTTCCGCGAAAACTCCGGCTCGATCTATCATCTTTGCGGCACCTGTGCGATGGGGCCGGACCAGGAGAGCTCGGTGGTCGACAGCCGCCTGAAGGTTCACGGTGTGCCCGGTCTTCGCGTCGTCGACGCCTCGATCTTCCCCAACATCACCGCGGGCAACATCAACGCGCCGACGATGATGGTTGCGGAGAAAGGTGCCGATCTGATCCTTGCCGATGCCGCCTGAGCGGCACGGCTTTCCTGTCGACTGGGGGACCCGACGCAGTGGTCGCCGGTCAGGCGTAGGGGTGTCGTTGAACGTCAGGCGTGATTTGCCATCGTCGATTGAGCGTGACTATACTTCCCGCACTTCATAGCCGTCCATATCAGGTGCTTGCCCCTACCGAACGATCGTTGCCACCGCGCTCGACGCGGCGAGACCACGGTCATTGAAATCTGGCAATGCGCCGCGAGCCTGCGAGGGAGAGACGCATGCCGAGTTTCCGCTTGAAGACCCTGTCGATTACGTTGCTCTTTGCATCGAGCCTGACGCCCTGGGCGGTGCAGGCGGCTTCACCCGAGCCCGTGAAGGCGGAGCACGGCATGGTGGTCACGGCCCAACACCTGGCATCCGATATCGGTGTTGCCGTGCTGAAAAGCGGTGGCAATGCCGTGGATGCAGCCGTTGCCGTCGGCTATGCGCTTGCCGTCACCTATCCGACCGCCGGCAATATCGGCGGCGGCGGTTTCATGACCATCCGCTTTAAGGACGGCAAGACGACGTTCCTCGATTTCCGCGAGCGGGCGCCTCAAGCTGCGACCAAGACCATGTATCTCGACGCCAAGGGCAATGTCGTCGACGGCCTGAGTACCGAGGGCTATCTCGCCGTCGGCGTTCCCGGCCCGGTCATGGGCTTCGAAATGGCGCGCAGCCGATATGGCACCAAGCCGCTTGCCGAGTTGATCGCGCCGGCGATCGCGCTTGCCAAAGACGGCTTCGTGCTGGAGCAGGGCGATATCGATTCCTTCGAGGGCGAGACGGACAGGCTCGCCAAGGACCCGGCCGCGGCCGCGATCTTCCTGAAGGACGGCAAGCCGTTCGTCGCCGGCGAGAAGCTGATCCAGGCCGATCTTGCCGCATCGCTTTCGAGCATCGCCGAGAAGGGCACCGACGCCTTCTACAAGGGCGCGATCGCCGACCAGATCGTCAAGGCGAGCGCGGAGAAAGGCGGCGTGCTCGCCAAGGCAGATTTCGAGCGCTACGCCGTGCGCGAACTGGAGCCGGTCAAGTGCAACTACCGCGGCTATGACATCGTCTCCTCGCCGCCGCCATCCTCCGGTGGCGTGATCATCTGCGAAATCCTCAACGTTCTCGAAGGCTACCCCATTTCCTACATGGGCTATGGCGCCGCCGACACCGTGCATGTGATGATCGAGGCCATGCGCCACGCCTATGTCGACCGCAACACGTCGCTCGGCGATCCTGATTTCGTCGAGAACCCCGTCGCCAAGCTCACCGACAAGGCCTATGCCAAGGACATCCGCGACAAGATCGATCCGTTCCGCGCCGGCGTTTCCGCCACGCTGATCCCCAAGGGTTTCGGCGAAAGCAAGGAGACGACGCACTATTCGATCATCGACGACGAGGGCAATGCGGTTGCGGTCACCTATACGCTGAACGGCTCCTTCGGCGCCGGCGTCGTGGCGCCCGGAACCGGCATCCTGCTCAACAACGAGATGGATGATTTCACTGCCAAGCCAGGCGTGCCCAATCTCTACGGTCTGGTGCAGGGCGAGGCCAATGCGATCGCGCCCGGAAAGACGCCGCTGTCATCGATGAGCCCGACGATCATCTCCAAGGACGGCAAGCCCTTCATGGTGATCGGCAGCCCCGGCGGTGCACGCATCATCACCATCACGCTCGAAGCGATACTCAACGTCATCGACCACGGCATGAACATCCAGGAAGCGGTCGACGCGCCGCGCGTCCATCACCAGTGGCTGCCGGACAAGGTGTTCATGGAGCCCTATGCGCTCTCGCCAGATACCCGCAAGCTGCTGTCGGCCATGGGCCACAATGTCCAGATCGATGAAAGCTGGACGATCTGGGGACAGGCGACCGGCATCCTCGTCGGCGGCGAGAGCCTTTCGGACATCGAGGCCGGCGGCGGCGCCCGCTACAATGGCGCAGTCGACAGCCGCATCGGCGCGGGTGCTGCGCGCGGTTACTAGACGCGCGCGAATCGGCGCAAAGCTGCGCCCTCGACACCCATTCAGAGCGGCGGATCGTCAGTTCGCCGCCTGATTTCGCGCATGCGACCACCGCGTGCTCACGCGAAAAAGATTTGAAAGCGGTTCCGGTTGAATTTATTATGTTTTCAGAGCGTGCGACCGCACGCGATCGTACGCTTTGGCCAAGCTTCATTCGTGGAGGTTGTCATGGCACTGATGGAAGGAAAGAAAGCACAGGACTGGATCAATCTGGTTCTTGCCGTCTGCCTGTTCGTCTCCCCCTGGATCATGGGTTTCGTTGTCGAAAGCGTTCCGGCCTGGAACGCTTGGGGCGCCGGCGTCGTGCTCGGCGTTCTGGCTATCGCGACGCTTGCCATGTTTGCGGAATGGGAAGAATGGGCAAGCCTCATCGTCGGGCTCTGGCTGATCGCTTCACCCTGGCTGCTCGGTTTCTCGACCAGTCCCAACCCCATGTGGACGCATGTCGTCCTTGGGGTGTTGGTGACCGCGCTCGCGATCTGGGCCGTCTGGGACGAACGGCAGCATCCGCATGCACATGCATGACGATGAGTAGAGAAGATTGCGGCCCGGCGCCGCAGCGCCGGGCCGCAATCAGTTTGCATCATTCGCTGCAATTTTGCGTTTGCGGCTGGCCGGATCGAGAGCGAAATCTGAAAAACCGTGCGGAACCGTCCTCTTCGGATTTGCGTGAGTTCAAAGGTCAGATCCCTTCGAACAATCCAAACGGGCCAGCGCATGGATTCACCTTACGGTGTCTTCGACAGCACGGCGCGCAACGACCGCCACGAACTCCCGAGCGCCGGGGTAGGTTTTCGGCTACCCATCGGCAGCGAGGTCGTTGAAGCAGGCTTTGCTCTTGCCGAACCATGGAAATCACTGCCGGCAAGCCAATGTTCATGACATCCTGGTCATTCAGCGATTGCGCACGCCCGCTGCGCGGGCGATGGCGTGCAATTGGATAATACCAATATAACGCCAATCAGCGACTGTTTCGGAACGTGAACGCAACTTGTATGCGCTATCTGTAAGAAATGTAACACGAATTATCCCGGCTTCAGTCACCATTACGGATAGTTGCGCCGCCGCGATCTGGACAGGTGGTCATGTTTTGGTATTTCTAATACTGGCCGCAAGGAGATGGGCCAAATCGGAAGTGAATACGGAACGCTATTGGCCCGAGGGCGAGCAAGCCGGCGGGCAACCGGAAAACTGGGAGATTTAAATGAAGCCGAGTTCCATTTTTGCCCCGTTGGGGTCGACCGTGACAGCATCGGGCACCCCGCGTTCGGTAAAAGCGGGTAGCGCACGGCGCCGCCTCCTTGGACTGTTGACAGCGACAGCGTGTCTCATTTCAGCGGCTCCAGCCGGCGCCTTCGACCAGGCAAACGCTGCCCGTATAAAACAGCTGGTCGACACCGGCATGCAGTATTACTGGTCGGGCGGCGACGTCAAAAAGGCGGAAGCCGAAGTCTTCAAGGGCATTACGCTGCATGGCAAATATGATGTCGTGGAGGAAGCCTTCAAGGAAGCGTCGACGCTCGCGCCTGAGCGGTTGGATTTCCAATATGCCGTTGCTGCGACCCAGATCATCCAGAAGAAGCTCGACGACGCGCAGGCGACCTTCCAGAGCATCCTTGGCAAGGACCCGACCGCTTTTGATGCGCAAAGCTGGCTTGAGGCAATTGCCCGCATCCGTGGCGATGAGACCGGCGCGGCGCTTGCCCACCAGGCTCTGGCCGGTCTCGATCGCGAGCGAGCGGAAGAGTATCGCAAGCGGTTTGTTCGCGCAGAACAGATCATGGCTGAAAAGCCGAACTTCGACGTCCCGACTGTGCCAGGGAAAGTCGTGATCGTCGCGCTGGGCTACGCGCTCGCCGATGACGGCAAGGCGCAGCAAACCTTGCTCGATCGTCTCGAGGTGACGTTGAAGGTCGCCGAGGCCAACCCGACAGCGCTCGTCATGGTGAGTGGCGGCGTGCCGAAAAATGGCGTTACGGAAGGTGACGTCATGTCCAAGTGGCTGGTCGACAAGGGTATCAGTCGCGATCGCATCATGATTGAGGACAAGTCGAAAGATACGATCGGCAATGTGATCAATGCCGCCAATCTCCTGGTGCGGCATCAGGCCGACACGGTAATCCTGGTGACCAGTTCGAGCCACATGCGCCGCGCGCGCACGGTCATGGAGGATGCCTTGAAGCAGCGCGACCTGCCATCGGCAGTGGTGCCGCTGAATGCACTGGACGCGCCAACCCAGGATGAAGCGGCAAAGATCGGGGCGGACGAGCGGTTGGTCATCTACCGTGATCTGATGCGGGTTTCGGGCGTATGGGCCTATCCGGGGCTGCAGCAGTAGTCATCGGAACATCCCCGAAAGCGCCTGATGCTTGCGCGTCCCACCCTTGCACTTAAGGGTGGGACGCGTGCGTTTCTGGCTCAGTTTGAGAATGCGCCGGTCGCGTGTATGGCACGCAGGAAGAGGCTGCGTACTCCCGCACTTCAACATAATGCTTCCCATCCGTCCTGCTTTGCCCTAGAAGGCGCGCCGTAATCCGGTCGCAGCCTACCCGGTCAAAACAAGGACACCTATCATGAAGACAATCGTCATCTGCTCCGGCGGATTGGACTCGGTATCGCTTGCCCACAAGGTCGCAGCCGAACACGAACTCATTGGCCTGCTCTCCTTCGATTACGGCCAGCGACACCGCAAGGAGCTGGACTTTGCCGCCGCCTGTGCCAAGCGGCTCGGCGTTCCGCATCAGGTCATCGACATCAGCGCGATCGGCGCCCATCTCACGGGATCGGCATTGACGGACGATGTCGACGTGCCCGACGGCCACTACGCCGAGGAAACGATGAAAGCGACGGTGGTTCCGAACCGCAACGCCATCATGCTCGCCATCGCCTTCGGGTTGGCAGCAGCGCAGAAGGCGGATGCGGTGGCCGTCGCCGTGCATGGCGGCGACCATTTCATCTATCCCGACTGCCGTCCCGGCTTCATCGACGCGTTTCAGGCGATGCAGAACCACGCGCTCGACGGCTACGCCGACGTCACGCTCTACGCGCCCTATGTGACGATTTCGAAGGCGGATATCGTCACCGACGGCGCGAGCCACCAGACGCCCTTCGAAGCGACCTGGTCCTGCTACAAGGGCGGCGCGCGCCATTGCGGGCGCTGCGGCACCTGCGTCGAGCGGCGCGAGGCCTTCCATCTGGCCGGCGTTGCGGATCCGACCGACTACGAAGATCCGGATTTCTGGGTGGCGGCGACGTCGGCCTTTGCGGCCGAGGAGGTGAAGTGATGTTCCGGATCACCAAGGAATTCCATTTCTCCGCCTCGCATCAGTTGAAGAGCCTGCCGGCAGACCATCAATGTGCGCGGCTGCACGGCCACAACTACGTCGTCGAAGTCGAGCTTGCCGGCGCGGAGCTCAACGAGCACGGCTTCGTGCGCGACTATCACGAGCTTTCGCCACTGAAGCGCTACATCGACGAGAGTTTCGATCACCGCCATCTGAACGACGTTCTCGGCCACGACCGGGTGACGGCCGAATGTCTGGCGAAGCACTTTTACGACTGGTGCAAGGCGAGGCTGCCGGAAACCTCCGCCGTGCGTGTCAGCGAGACGCCGAAGACCTGGGCGGAATACCGGCCATGAGCGGGCCCGGCGAAACGCGCATCCGTGTCAGCGAAATCTTCGGGCCGACGATCCAGGGCGAGGGCATCCTGATCGGGCTTCCGACCGTGTTCGTGCGAACCGGCGGCTGCGACTATCGCTGCAGTTGGTGCGACACGCTGCACGCGGTCGACAGCGAGTATCGCGACCAATGGCTGCCGATGGGCGTCGAAGAGATCTGGAGCGAGGTCGTCACGCTCTCCGGTGGCAAGCCGCTGACGGTCTCGCTTTCCGGCGGCAATCCGGCGATCCAGCCGCTGGCGCCCCTGATCGCCCGCGGGAAAGCCGATGGCTATCGCTTCGCGCTGGAAACGCAGGGCAGCATCGCCAAGGACTGGTTTGCGGATCTCGACGTGCTGGTGCTGAGCCCGAAGCCGCCGTCGAGCGGCATGGAAACGGACTGGCAGACCTTCGACGACTGTCTTCGAATGGCAGCGGATGGGCCGCAGGTGGCGCTGAAGATCGTCGTTTTCGACGAGCGCGACTATGCCTATGCCCGGGATACGGCGGCCCGGTACCCCCATCTGCCGCTCTACCTGCAGCCTGGCAACCATACGCCTCCACCCCCTGACGACGACGACGCCAAAGTCGACATCGACGGCATCATCGATCGCATGCTCTGGCTTGTCGGCAAGGTGACGGAAGATCGTTGGTTCGAGGCCCGCGTCCTGCCGCAGCTGCACGTCCTGCTCTGGGGCAACAGGCGCGGGGTGTAGGCGGCAGACGCGCCCTTACCGCTTGCCGGCAAGCGCCTTCGCGCTTGGATCGCCAATCGGCGGCAGCTATGGTCCTCAAATCAAGACCAATGAGGGGCGTTCATGCAGCTGAAGACGAAACGTGTCTATGAGCCGAAGGCCGATGGCGACGGGATGCGCGTCCTCGTCGATCGCCTCTGGCCGCGCGGTTTGACCAAGGCGGAAGCCGCGGTCGATCTCTGGCTGAAGGACATGGCGCCGACCACGGAGCTGCGCCGCTGGTTCCATGCGGGTGAAGGCACGTGGGAAGAGTTTCGCGAGCGCTACCTTGCCGAGCTCGACGGCAATCCGGTGGCAGTTGACCTGTTGCGACAGCGCATTGCTGAGGGCCCGGTGACTTTGCTTTACAGCGTGAAGGATGAGGCCCGCAATCATGCGGAGATCCTCAAAGGCTACATCCTCACCCATCGATAGACGAGGCGCCGGGTTCACGTCATGTCGTTGGAATGGATGCCTCGAATGCGCCGCCGGCGCGCGCAGCGATCCGGCGCCAGTCGCCGTCGAGGGGTAATCCGAAGACGTTGATAAGGGCAGATTCGATTGCCGGTGCATCGAATTCCTGGCGCGTCACGGTGCCGTTCCTGTCACGGATCGTCAGCCGGTTTCCGAGCAGGATATTACGTGTCTCCTCGGTGGTCAACGTCACCAGCAGGGTCTGTCGGAAAAGCGAATGCGGATCCGTGTATGTCGCGATGTTTGCGATCCGATACGCGTCCTCTCCACAAATGCTCGGCGATACCACGTAGACCGGTACCCAGTCACGACCAAGTAATGCCTCCAGCACGTAGCCATCGAGCGTTCGGCTGAGACGGAACGGCTCATGCGGCGTCGGTTGCGGCGTGGTCCGGTCGAAACGCAGCGGCGCGGTCGGCACGCAACTGCCGAAGCCGACATCGACCAGATAGCCGACATCGTTCACGAAGACGCGGAGCGCCATGTGCGACCAGGCCGGCGGCGGCGCACCCGGGGCGCGCATCCACAGGACGCGGGCAATCAAGGGATCCACCCGGTAGCCGAGCGACGTGAGCACGCGCTGCAACAGGCTGTTCTGCTCGAAGCAATAGCCGCCACGCCGGCGGTCGATGAGCTTGGCGTCGACCGCCGCCGGCGAAAGGTCGATCCGACGGCCGAGAAGCACGTCGATGGCCTCGAAGGGGATCGACGCGGCATGGCGGGCGACGATCCTGCCAAGCGTTGTGAGATCGGGCGAGAGCGGCCCGACATGACCGATGCGGGCGAAGTAGCGGCCGAGGTCGACGGGAAATGGGGCGTTCCGCATGGCTAGAGGCTCCGATAGATGGCGTCGCGAAGATCGTCCGGGAAGCGTCCGTTCATGCCCTCAAAAGCGGTGTTGGTGAGCGCAACGACTGTCAGGCCGCGGGCCGGGTCGATGAACCACTTGTGCCCGTAGGCGCCGTCCCATTGCAGCGTGCCGCGCGACTGCGGTGTTCCCGCCATCTCGGGTTCGACAAGCACGGCGCCGCCGAAACCGAACTCCCACCCGGCGCCGGCGGCCAATCCGCCCGTCCTTGCCTGAATGTCGAACATCGAGCGGGTGCTGGCGGCGTCGAGCACCGGCGAGTGTCCGGTCCTGAGGCTTTCGAGAAGGCGGATCACGTCGCCGGCCGTGCCTGCCATGCCGGCTCCTCCGGAGGGAAAGGCTCGAGGATTGAAGATCCGGCCGGGCGACAGGCGCACGGGATTGCCGAAGAAGGGAACCGCATCGTCGCCAACGAGCAGCCGTGGCCGCGGCGAGGCATCGCCATAGTGGACCACGAGCCTGCGTGTATCGGTCACGGAAAAGTCGGTGTCGTTCATCCCCATCGGGCGTGTGACGAGCGTAGCAATCGCCTCCGGCAGCTTTGATCCCGTCGCCTCTTCGATAACGGCGCCAAGCACGTCGAGGCTCATCGAATAGCCCCAGCCGTGTCCGGGCGGATAGGATAACGGAATGGCGGTGAGCTTGCCGATGAGGGCGGTGAGATCATCGTCGGTGTCGTCGAGGCCGCTGCTGATGGCGTGCCGGCGATAAGGGCCGTCGCCTCGCTCCATGAACACGTAGCTCAAGCCGGCACTGTGCGTCAGGAGTTGGCGGAGGGTTATCCGAGGCTCGCTGCCGTCCGGCAGCTGCGGCCTGAACGCGGGAAGCCATTCCGACACGATATCGTCGAGACCGATGGTGCCGCTTTGCGCCAGGTTGAGAGCAGCGACCGTGACGATTGGCTTTGCGACCGAGGAGAGCAGGAAGATGCTGTCCTCGGTCATCGGCCGGTCGGCCTCGCGTTCCGCAAGCCCGGCGGCATGTCGGTAGCCGGGCTCGCCGTCGATAAGGATCTCGACGACTGTGCCGACGATGCGCTGTTCATCCAGGGCTTCCGCGATCACCCGGTCGAGTTCGGCCTTCAGCCGCGTTCTGCGCTCCGATCTTCCCTGTCTTGTCGCATCCATGCTCGTCTCCTGTGCTCCTCGAAACTGCGGCCCGGTCGACGCTTCAGGGCGAAATTCGGGCTCCCGGACAAAGGCAAAGCCCGTTCGCAGCGAAAGTCGATCGTCTGTTCCCGTATGGGAGGCATACGCGCCTGCACGAGGCAGCCGTCGTCGTCCGGCGCTAAAAACGGTGCGACAACGTCAGATGGAGTCGGGTTGATGAACACAAACAATCTGGGATTTGCAGGCAAAGTCGCCTTAGTCGCAGGCGCCAGCAAGGGTATCGGCGCGGCCACCGCCCGCGCCTTTGCGCAGGCCGGCGCATCCGTTGTCCTTCTTTCCCGCTCGCAGCCGGCGGTCGAGGCGTTGGCGGTTTCCATCCGCCAGGCGGGCGGCGACGCACTGGCGATCGCGGCCGATGTCGGCGACGAGAATGCCATGAAGCAGGCGCTTGCAAGCGTGATGCAGCACTATGGCCGGCTCGACGCCGCCTTCAACAATGCGACGGATGGAACCATGCCGGCCCCGCTTGCCGATCTCGACATCGAAGGGTTCGATCGCGGCATCCGCACCAACATTCGTGGCACCTTTCTCGGCATGCGTTACCAGATCGAGGCGATGGCGAGGGCTGGTGGCGGCGCGATCGTCAACATGGCCTCCGTCGCTGGCATCAACGGCACCTCCGGGCTTTCCGGCTATGTCAGTGCGAAGGCCGGGATCATCGGGCTGAGCAAGGCTGCGGCGCTCGACTATGCCGACCAGGGCATCCGGATCAATGTCGTTGCGCCCGGGCCGATCCTCACCCACCATCTCGAGGCCGCCGGCGCGGACATCCAGCGGCACGCAGCACTTTCGACGCCGATGCGCCGGCTTGGCCGGATGGAGGAGGTGGCCGCAAGTGTCCTCTGGCTCTGTTCCGATGCGGCGAGTTACATCACCGGCGTGGTGCTGCCTATCGACGGGGGCATGACGGCGGGCACGAAAGTGCCTATGAATTACCGTCGAGGCGAGCCGCCTCGGCCGGCTGAACCCTGAGGTGCCTGTGGACTGGGAAGAACTCCATCTTGTTCAGCACTTGGTCCGCCACGGCTCGCTGAGTGCAGCGGCCCGTGCGATGGGCACAACGCAACCGACGCTCAGCCGTCGCCTCGAGGCTTTTGAGCAGAAGACGCGCAAAACACTGTTCGAGCGGCAACCGGGCGGCCTCGTGCCGACCGCCGTGTGCCTCTCCAACCTTTCTGCGCTCGAGCACATGGAGGCGAACGCGCTTGCGGTGGAGCGGCGCCTTGCGGTGCAGGACGACGCACTTGAAGGCACCATCACCGTGACCAGCCTCGACTGGATCGGAGACTACCTCCTGGCGCCGATCCTGACCAAGTTTGCAGCAATGCATCCCGGCGTCAGCATTCACCTTTTGAACGATGGCCGGCGCTTCAACCTGTCCCGACGGGACGCGGACATCGCCTTGCGTTTCGGCAGTTTCGACCAAAACGATATCGTCGAGCGCAAGGTTGCCGATGTCGCCTACGGCCTGTTTGCAACAGAGGCCTACCTTGATCGTTTCGGCCATCCGGATGTTGCGGGCGAAGGCAGGAACCAGACGATTGTCGAGCTGGTGGAGGTGCCTGTGCGGGTATCGCTCTCGACCTGGCTGAAAGATCTTTTACCGGAGGCGAGAGTGCTGCTGCGCACGAATTCGATCCGCTCGCAATTGAGTGCGGTTGAAACCGGACAGGCACTTGCCACGCTGCCGCACTTTATCGCCGCCGGCCGGAATGGCCTCGTGGCCCTTAACCTCGGCGTTGCCGCGCCGGTTCTGCCGCTGAAGCTCGGTGTTCACCCGGAATTACGTGAATTGCCGCGGGTGCGAAAGCTCATGGATTTTGCCGTATCGCAGTTCGCGCCCCTGCGGGTGAGCCTCAACCCGTCAGGCTGAAGCGCCGGCGGACCAAGGCGCGACGCGTTTGCTGGGCACTGCAACGAATGCGCGAAATTTTCTTGGCTGTCGATGTCGGGAGATGACGACGTCATGCGTCTTAATCTCGAAGGCGGTGCTCAACCGCGCTGACAACAAGGAGATTGAGAATGTTTCGTACCGCTTTGATCGCTGGCGCCCTGCTCATGTCCGGCACGGCCTTTGCCGAGGCTGAGACCGTCGAAGTCAACGGCATGAAGATGTATTACGAGGTCTCGGGCGAGGGCGAGCCGCTGGTCGTGCTACACGGCGCCTACATGAACATTCCCTCGATGGGTGCGATCATCCCGAAGCTGGCCGAGACCCACAAGGTCTATGCAATCGAGTTCCAGGGCCATGGCCGCACCACCGATATCGATCGCCCGATCACCTATCCGAACCTCGCGGACGACGTCGCCGCCTTCATGGATGCGGTGAAGCTGGAGAAGGCCGATGTCTTCGGCTACTCAATGGGTGCGGCTGCCGGCCTGCAGCTGGCAATCCGCCATCCGGACAAGGTGAACAAGCTAGCCGCCGCGTCCGTCGGCTACGATGCCGAGGGCTGGCAGCCGGAATTCAAAGCATTCATCCCGCAGATGACTGTCGAGATGTTCGTCGGCATGCCCTTTGCCGAAGACTACCGCAAGCTCGCCGCCAATCCGGATGGGTTTCCCGATCTGGTCAAGAAGCTGATCCAGCTCGAAAAAGAACCGATGGCCTGGGAGGCGGATGTCAAGGCACTGAAGACCCCGGTTCTCGTCATCGCCGGCGATGCCGATGTGGCGACGTTGGAGCACACGGTGGCACTGTTCCGCCTGCTTGGTGGCGGCGCCATGGGCGACATGGGAAAGCCGCTATCGCCTTCGCGGCTCGCGATCCTGCCGGCGACGTCGCACACCGCCGTCATCAACCAGACGGAACTGTTGGAGGCTTTCATCGAGCCCTTTCTGAAGGGTGAGACACCGAAGGGCATGTTCCCGTGACAACGACGAACGGCGCCATCTTCGCAGATGGCGCCGCCCTCCTATGGTGGATAGCTTCTAGCGCAGGCGCCTGCCGTCTGCGTCGAACACCAGAGCGGCTGTGGGTTCGAAACGGGCGGCGATGCTATCGCCGGACTTCAGGCCGCGGCCGTTTTTTGTTTCGATGATGATCAGTTCGCCGTCGCCGTGCCGGGCATAGGCAAAGGTCTCGCCGCCCAGATGCTCCAGCATGTCGATCGTCAAATCGAGGCTCGCCGAGCCGCTGTCGCCGAAATGCTCGGGGCGAATGCCGATGGTCACGGTGCTGCCGGGCGTTACGTCCTTGACCGCAATCGGCAGCGTCGCATTGCCGAAATCCGCCAGGCGGACATGTTTCTCCCCGCCCGCGTTTGTTTCGACGATCCCCTTCAAAAAGTTCATCTTCGGCGAACCGATGAAACCGGCGACGAAGAGATTGGCCGGATCGTCGTAGAGGTCGAGCGGCGAGCCTACCTGCTCGACCACACCGCCGCGCATGACGACGATCTTGTCGGCAAGCGTCATCGCCTCGACCTGATCGTGGGTGACGTAGATGATTGTCGTTGCAAGCTTCTTGTGCAGCCTGGCGATCTCGATGCGCATGTGCACGCGCAGTTCCGCATCGAGGTTCGAGAGCGGCTCGTCGAAGAGAAAGATCTTCGGGTGCCGCACGATCGCCCGGCCGATCGCCACGCGCTGGCGCTGGCCGCCCGAAAGCTGTTTTGGCTTGCGGTCGAGCAGCGGCCCGAGTTCCAGGATGTTCGCGGCTTCGCCGACGCGTTGTGCGATCTCGGCCTTCGGCACGCCGGCAAATCGCAGCGCGAAACCCATGTTCTCCCGAACCGTCATATGCGGGTAGAGCGCATAGGACTGGAACACCATGGCGATGCCGCGTTTCGACGGATCGACATCGTTCATGCGCTCGCCGCCGATCGTGAGATCACCTGACGTGATCTCCTCCAGTCCGGCGATCATCCGAAGCAGGGTCGACTTGCCGCAGCCGGATGGCCCGACGAAGACGACGAACTCACCGGTCTTGATGTCGAGGTCTACACCCTTGATGACCTCGAAGTTGCCATAGGACTTTCTGACGTGCTTAAGTTGGAGTTCGCTCATGCAGCCGCCGCCTCGTCCGACACCGCCGAAAGCTCCAGCCTTACGGTTCCAAGCCGCGTCGAGGTCACCGCGACGGCGATGCCGCCGGCAGCACCCGTCGTTTCCAGCCAGAAGCCGGTCGAACCGCCCTGGAAGATCAGGCGATCGGGGCCGAGCAGGCGGGCAGGGCCGGTGACTGTCACGTCGACCGCGTCATTGAGGAAGGGCAGGATGTTGCCGGCCTGATCGAGCGCCCGCACGATCACCCGCACGCTGTCGCGCCCTTCGGCCCGAAGCGCCGTGCTGTCGGGGACGACTTCCAGCGCCGTCGGCACCGGATCGGCGACCATGCGCAGGTTGGCGACGGGCTCGCCGTCGATAAAGCCGGTGAAGGCTGCGTCTTCCCACTTCATGCCCCAGACGCCGAGTTCGTCCTTGGTGAAGTGGCGATGGTCGATGACGACGGGCGGGTGCGGCAGATGCGGGAAGTTCTCGCGGTCGGGGCCGACGCGCTTGACGAGCGATCCGTATTTCAGCTCGACCTCGTCGCAGTTGGTGAGCACGATCAAGGGCAGCACGCCGCCGATGTTGCGCTCGCCGCGTGCCCAGAAGGTGACCGGCTTCATCACCACGCCCTCCGACGGTTCGCATTGGCTGGCATAGACATAAGCCGCGAATTTCGGCTGGCGGAACATGTCCATGACACCGTGATAGCAGATCCGGTCGCCGGAGCCGAAGTCCTTGTGGGTGTTGTAGTCGAACATGCACCAGCCGACGGCGCCTGAAATGCTTGGGTCGCCATAGGCCGCGTTCAGCACTTCCAGGTGCCGGCGCACATGCTCTGCCTGCCGTTGTTCCTGGTCGTAGATCTTCGTCGGAAACATGTGGCCGCCGAATTCGGTGATGAGATAGGGCACCTTGCGGGTGAGCCCGGTGCATTCCTGCTGCGGACGTAGCGCCGTGCGCGGGCGGTTTGCGCCCGGCAGTTCCTCGTTGCCGAGGATAAAGTCGTTCATGGTGTAGACGTCTTCGAGGTATTCGCTGTCGGTAATGTAGCGCACGCCGCCGGTCTGGCGCGTGGGGTCGAGTTCGCGTGCGAGCCGGTTGGTCTCGACGTAGAAATCATGCGAGTCCTGGGATTCGTTGATGCGCACGCCCCAGATGATGATCGACGGGTGGTTCCAGTCGCGCTCGATCATGCGGCGGACGTTTTGGATCGCCTCCTGTTTCCAGCCCTCGCCGCCGATATGCTGCCAGCCGGGGATTTCCTCGAAGACGAGCAGGCCGATGCGGTCGCAATGGTCGAGGAACCACTTGGATTGCGGATAATGCGAGGTGCGCACGAGGTTGCAATGCAGCGTGTTCTTCAGGATCTCGGCATCGCGCTCCTGCGCCGTGCGGCCCATGGCGTAGCCGACATAGGGGAAAGCCTGATGGCGGTTGAGGCCGCGGATTGTCAGCGGCCGTCCGTTGAGCTTGAAACCATCCGTGGTGAACTCGGCGGTGCGGAAGCCGAAGCGTGACGACAGCCGGTCGCTGCCGCGATCGCTGCGCAGCTGCGCTTCCACTTCATAGAGAACGGGGCTGTCGATATCCCAGAGCGAGAGGCCCTTCAGGCCCGTGATCTCAAGGGTGACGCTCTCGCCGCGGCTTTCACCGGCTGCTTCCGCCAGCACCTTGCCGTTCGCGTCCTTGAGGAGTGCCGTGACCGTGCCGGCAAAGTTGACGCCTTGCGGATTGCCGAGATCGCAGCGGATCGAGACGGACTTGGCATCGCTGAGCGCATCGCGGGTTTCGATCTTGAGATTGGCGATCGAAACGGCATCGGTGACCTTCAACCAGACGTCGCGATAGATGCCGGCATAGGTGAGATAGTCGATGCGGCCGCCGAAGGGCGGGATCTCAGGGTTTTCGCTGCCGTCGATCTTGACCGTGATCAGGTTGTCGCCTTCCCGCAGCTTATCCGTCAGTCTTGCTTCAAAGGGCGTGTAACCGTCCTTGTGGGCGATGATCTCCTCGCCGTTGAGATAGACGACGGCGTCGGCCATGGCGGCGTCGAACACGAGCGAGACCTCGCGGCCGTGGAACTCGCGACGCCAGGTAAGCACCTTCTGATAGGTGAAGGCGCGCTGATAGGATGCCTCGTCGAAATAGTTGAACGGCAATTCCACCGCATTGTGCGGCAGGCTGACCGATTTGCCTGCCTGCAGCCGGCCAGCGCTTGCCGCATCGAAGCCTTCGGAGAAAGTCCAGGTATCGTTGAAAGAGGTAACAGAACGCATGATCATTCCTATTTGACTGAGCCCAGCATTCCCTGGACGAATTGGCGTTGCATGAAGAAGAAGACGGCGAGGGTGGGAAGTGTCGCGAGAATGGTGCCGACCATGACGACGCCGTAGTCGGGGTAGTAGGCGGAAGCGAGCGAGGAGATGACCAGCGTGATCGTCTTCTGCTCGTTCGACTGCAGCACGATCAGCGGCCAGAGATAGTTGTTCCACGCCGTCATGAAGACGATGATGAAGGCCGCCGCATAGGTCGAGCGCATGACCGGCACATAGATGAACAGGAAGATCTGCCATTCCTTGAGCCCGTCGACCTTTGCGGCGTCCCGCAGTTCCGACGGGAAGGCCTTGGTGGTCTGGCGGAAATAGAAGACGACGAAGGCAGAGCCGATGGTCGGCAGCACGACAGCGAGGTGCGTGTTGATCAGCCCCGCCTTGCCCATCATGATGAACAGCGGAATCATCAGCGCGGCAAACGGGATCATCATCGTCAACAGAAGGGCGCTGTAGATCCTATCGCGGTGGCGCGAGCGGAACATCTCGAAGCCGTAGCCAGCCAACGACGACACGGCGAGCGTCAGCACCGTCGCGAGAATGGCGATCTTGGCCGAATTCCAGAAGACCAGCGGTGCGTTCACCTGGGTGAAGAAAGTGGCGATGTTGGTGGCAAGCGCGCTGCCCGGCATCATCCTGCCCTTGATGATGTCGATCGAAGAATTGGTCGCGCCGAGCAGCATCCAGACGAAGGGAAAGATCGAGAGAAAGGCCATCAGCCCGACGAAGCCGTAGGTGACGATGGTGCCGACGATACGTGTGGTTCCGTTGTTCATCGGTCGCGCTCCCGTGCCGCGAAAAATTGCAGGCAGGCGAGCAGGGCGACGAGCACCACGATCACATAGGACACCGTCGCCGCGTAGCCGAAATTCGGCATGAAGCGGAAGGTCAGGTTGTAGATATAGAGCGACAGGGTCAGCGTGGCGTTGGACGGTCCGCCCTTGCCTTCGGTGAGGTTATAGACCTCGTCGAAGAGCTGGATCGTGCCGATCGTCGAGATGATCGTCGTGAACAGAATGACGGGCTTCAACAGCGGGATAGTGATGTGGGTGAAACGCGCCCAGGCAGGCACGCCGTCTATCCGCGCGACCTCGTAGATCGACTTGTCGATGTTCTGCATCGCCGCGAGATAGAAGATCATGTTGTAGCCGGTCCAGCGCCAGGTGATGGCGAGGATGACGAGCACCTTCGCCCAGAAGGGATGGGTCAGCCACGGGATCGGCGAGGCGATGAGGCCGATCGCCTCGAGCGTCGAGTTGACGATCCCGTCGAGCGCGAACATGCCCTTGAACAGCACCGAATAAGCAACCAGCGAGGTGACGCAGGGCAGGAAGATGGCGGTGCGGAAGAAGCCGCGGCCGACGAGTTTCGGATTGTTGAGCAGCGACGCCAGAATCAGCGCCAGCAGGATCATGATCGGCACCTGCACGACGAAATAGGTCAGCGTGTTCGTCAGTGCCTTGATGAAGACCGGATCGTTCCAGAGGCGGATGATGTTCGAAAAGCCGGCGAATTTCAGCATCATGCCGCGGCCGGACTGGAACGACATCCACAGCGACCAGACGATCGGATAGATCATGAAAAGGGCGATCAGCCCGAGTGCCGGCGCGACGAAGAGCCAGCCATTGACGTTGTAATATCGGCCGATGCCGCCGCGACGCGCGAGAGCCATCATCATCCCCATGGATAGCAGGAGCCGTTGGCCGCGGCGTGTTTACCGCGGCCAGGAGCAATGCAGATAATCGCCGCGGCGATTACTGGACCTGTGCGCTGACCTCGGCGTCGATCGCCTTCAGGATGTCGTCGACGGGCGTTCCCTGCTGCAGTGCCGGAAGCTGTGCGGTAACGGCCGTGTCCGCCTCGTTGGTGAAGACGCCGTAGTTGACCGAGGGGACCTTCGCGAGCCAGTCGGAGAAGTTCTGCCAGACCTTTTCGCCACCGAAGAAGGCATCGGCCTCGCCATAGGCGGCCCCGCCGCGGGCAGCGAGCAGTGAGCCGACGGCGCCGCGGTCCGTAAGGATCGTCTGGTAGAAGTCGACGTCCTTGGCGTAGACCTCGTTCAGGAAGTCGATCGCTTCGGCCTTCTCGGCTGAGCTTTCAAGCACGTACCAGCTCGAGCCGCCGAGGTTCGAGGCGTGCGTCGCGCCGTCGATCGAAAGCGCCGGGATCGGCGCCACGCCCCATTTGCCCGACTGGTCCGGCTGCGCCTTGACGGTGCCGGTGATCCAGACGCCGGTGATGACGGTGGCGACATCGCCGGACGTGAAGGTGCCGACCCAGTCGGCCCAGCCGGCGGCGGGCTTGTAGATGTTGGCGGCCATGATCTTGCCGACCGTTTCAAGCGACGCCTTCAGCGCCGCGTTGCCGGTGATGTTCGTCTTGCCTTCCTTGTCGAAATACCATTGCCCGGCCGATTGCATGATGATGCGCACGAGCCCGGCGTCGGTCGGGTCGAGACCCATCATCTTCTTGCCGGTCTTGGCTTCGACCTGCTTTCCGATCTCGATGAAGCGATCCCAGGTGATGCCTTGCATGTCCTCCGGCTTGAAGCCGGCCTGCTCCAGATAGTCCTTGCGGTAGTAGAGGCCGGTGACGCCGGAATCGAATGGCATGCCGTAGACCTGGCCATCCAGCGTCATCACCTCGACCTTGTAGGGAGCGAAGCCGGAGTAATCGACGGTGCCGGAGAGCGGCGCGAAGGCGCCGGGGAAGGACTGCAGATATTTCTGCGCGCCGTAGTCCTCGATGAGAACGATATCGGGCAGGGCGTCTGCGGTGCCGGACGAGAGGCCGGTCTGCAGTTTCTGCTCGACGTCGGCCTTGGCGAAATCGACGATGTTGAAGGTCACGTCCGGGTGCGTCTTGGTGTAGCGCGCGCCGGCCTCCTTCATGATCGCGACGTTGAAGTTCGGATCCCAGCACCAGATGGTGATTTCCTTGGCCTCGGCGGCCGTGACGGCCAAGAAGCTGGCGCCTGCAAGCGCGATGGCGGCAAAGCGCGGCAGATAGGTACGCGTGTCCATAGTTTCTCCTCCCTCGAAATTCGTTCCCCGAGACGTTCCTCCTAGTCTCGGCGCGGAGTATTTCGCAAAATTCTGGAGAAGGCAATATTTCAGTAAATTTTTACCACGCGTTTTTTACCGACCGTTTTACGCACCGGGAGCGGCGGCTCTCGCCATCGTGCTGCCGCGCCAGACCATCTCGGTTCCGAGGATCACCTTCTTGGCCACGTCTCGCCCGGTCAGCCGCTCGACCAGGAGGTCAACGGCGGTCTCGCCGATCACTTCGGCGGGGATCTTCACCGTCGAAAGCGGCGGCCCGAGAAACTGGGCGACAGGAATGTCGTTGAAACTCGCCACGGCAACATCGTCGGGGATCCGCAGGCCCATTTCGTGAATCGCGCGGTAAGCGCCGATCGCCATATTGTCGTTGCAGGTGACGAGGATCTTGGGCGGATTGGGCTTCGACAGCATCGCCTTGGCGAGCGTATAGCCGCTATCGGGCGTCAGCTTTTCGACCATGCAGAGTTCGGGATCGTAGAGGCCGGCCTTCGTCATCCATTGTATGAAGGCGCGGCAGCGACGCTCCGAATGGATGTCGTCCTTGTCTCTGAAAGCGTCGATCCAGCCGAGAAAGCCGATGCGGCGGTAGCCCATGCCGTAAACGCCGTCGAGCAGGCGGTTCATCGCGATCGAGACGTCGCTCATCACGCTGTCGTCGACGTCATCGTCGGGGGCAAAGTCCGCAAAGACCAGATGGCGGCTGTGCCGGCGCAGCCAATGGACCTCTTCGCCATAATGGTGGCCGACGGCGACGACGCCGCTGGCGCCCTGCAGGATCGCGGCCTCCGGCAGGTTGCCGTTGTGGAAGACCTTGACCACCTCGATCTTCAGCGCCTGACAGCGGTTTTCGATGCCGAGCCGGACGCCGACATAATAGGGGTCGATCAGTTCCTGGGCGGGTTGAAGGAAGTGCACCAGCGCGAATTTCAGGCCCTGCATTGCCCCGGCGCCGCGGCCGCGGTTGCGCGGGGTGGCGTAATTCAGCGCCTCGGCCGTTTCGATGATCGCCTGTCGCTTCTTGGTGGAGATCGAGAGGGTCGGATCGTAATTCAGCACCCGAGAAACAGTCGCCGAAGAGACCCCGACAGCCGAAGCGATTTCCTTGATTGTTACCATGTCCAACGTCCCGCCCGCCGCCGCGGCCCTCCTTTCGGGCGCGGCGCAATTTTTATTTAGTAAAATTTTGCCTGGGGTTTTTCAATCGCTGGGCGTCTTATTTCGTTCATGGAACGGGACGCAACCGCGCGTGGTCACGCCGCGCGGCCGATTGCCAAGGCCTGCGCTTGCAGTTCGTCGGAAAGAAACGCCCAAAGAGCCGAGACCGGGCGGGACGCCAGACCCTGATCGTCGGCGGCGAAAAGCCCCAGCTCGATCACCGGGGCAGGGGGCAGACCCTCTTCACCGCCGAGAACCCGCATCGTGTTGGGACGGATGTTGAGATCGAGGAGAACGGCTATGCCGAGGCCCGCCTCGATCATCGACTGGATGGAAGACAGGCTGGCGCTCGTCAGCACCGTGCGCCAGGGGCGATCCCCGCCCTTCAGCGCCTCGATCATCTTCTGCCGCCAGGTGCAGACGCCGTCGAAGGTGATGAGTGGCAGAGGCCCTTCCGCCGGCACCTCGAAACCGCGCGCCGCGACCCATCGGAGCGGCAGTCGCCAGGTAAGGATCGGCTCGCCGCGGATCAGCGCCGGATCGCCGATCGCGACATCGAGCCGGCCCTGCGAGAGCCTCTCCGACAACACGGTGCTTTCGGTCACCGTCAGTTCGAGCGCGACATTCGGATGGCATTCGGCAAACCGTTGCAACGCTTTTGGTAGCGAGCCGACCGCGATATCCTCGATCATGCCGAAGCGGATCGGTCCCTGGACGGCCTGCCCGGCAAGCGCCCGCCGGGCGCCGGCGCTCAGGCCCAACATCTTCTGGGCATAGGGCAGCAGCACATGCCCGGCTTCGGTCAGGTCCATGCCCCTTGCATTGCGGTTCAGGAGCTTGGCGCCGAGATCGTCCTCCAGCCGGCGCAACTGCATGCTGACGGCCGCTTGCGTCCTGGCCAGCCGCTGCGCAGCGCCGCTGACGCTGCCGCATTCGGCGGTCACGACGAAGGCGCGCAAAAGGGCGATATCCAGATCATGCATATAACGATCCCTTATGAAGGTATCACAATTATTAGCGTTCCTTATTGTGCCGGGATTGTTATGTCTGTTCAAGCCCAAGGGGAGAACGGACATGGCGGAAACAGAGACGACAGCGGATAGCGCGTGGAGCGAACCGGGTGCGACGGATGACACCAACGGGCGCGTCACACTCGCCATCGTCTTCTGCCTGCTCTCGATGTCGAGCGTGCAGTTTGGCGCAGCCCTTTCGAAGCCCGCCATGGAAAGCGTCGGAGCCTTTGGCGCAACCTGGCTGCGGCTATCCTGGGCGGCCGCCTTCCTGCTCATCCTCGTCCGCCCGCCTTTTCTCCGCTACACCCGGGCGCAATGGATTTCCGCGCTTTCGCTCGGCGCGACGATGGCGGTGATGACGCTCTGCTTCTTCGCGGCGATCGCCCGCATTCCCCTCGGCCTTGCCGTGGCGATCGAGTTTCTCGGTCCTCTGACGGTCGCTGCCGTTTTCGGCGGCCGTGGCTGGCGCCTGCTTTGTCCCGTTATCGCTGCGGCCGGCGTGCTCTGCCTCTCCTGGGACGGTTCCTCCTGGGTCGCAGATACGCGCGGGCTTCTGTTCGCCTTCGGTGCGGCGATCGGCTGGGCCGGCTACATCATCCTGATGAAGCAGGCTGGCCAACGCTTCAAGGGACTGGAAGGGCTCGCTGTTTCGCTGCTGTTTGCCGCGCTCTTTGCGACTCCGTTCGGCCTGTCTCAGGCGCAGTCCGGCTTCTCCTTCGACATGCTCTTGATGACGGCCGGGCTTGCCATCCTGGTGCCGCTGCTGCCTTATGCGCTCGAATTCATGGCGCTGCGGCGCATGCAGCCATCGGCCTTCGGCATCCTGATGAGCCTGGAGCCGGCGATCGGCGCGGTTGCCGGCTTCATCGTGCTGGGTCAGGCGCTTTCCCTCAACCAGATCTTCGGCGTGGCCCTCGTCATGCTCGCGAGCGCCGCCGGAACCTTGCTGGCGAAAGCCTAGAGCGCAGCAGCCAGGCTGTTTTGCCTGACATCGGCTTTCTGAAACTCGCAGTTGGGGGGCTGGCGCTTCAGCCCGCCGCGCCAACCTCTCCAAAAAAATAGGCACGTTGCGCACGACAGGCGAGATGTGCCCGTTTACAAAAGTAATATTATATGATTTTTTCTCGATGGCTGCGTGGAGGCAGCTTTCTTTGGGAGGAAATCATGAAAATCGCCAAGGCACTTGCGAGTGCAACGATCCTTGCTGCCTGCACGTTTGGCAGCGCATCCGCGGCCGATCTGGTCGTCGGCTTTTCGCAGATCGGCTCGGAGTCCGGCTGGCGCGCCGCCGAGACGACACTGACCAAGCAGCAGGCCGAACAGCGCGGCATCGACCTCAAATTTGCTGACGCACAGCAGAAGCAGGAAAACCAGATCAAGGCGATCCGCTCCTTCATTGCGCAAGGGGTGAACGCCATTCTCGTGGCGCCAGTGGTTGCAACCGGCTGGGACGAAGTGCTGCAGGAAGCCAAGGACGCGGAAATTCCGGTCATCCTGCTCGACCGCACGGTCGATTCGTCGAATGAGCTTTACCTGACGGCCGTCACGTCCGACCTCGTGCATGAGGGCAATGTTGCCGGCAAATGGTTGGTCGACACGACCGCGGGCAAGCCCTGCAACGTCGTCGAGCTTCAGGGCACGACCGGCTCCTCGCCGGCGATCGACCGCAAGAAGGGATTTGAACAGGCGCTATCCGGCCACGACAACCTGAAGATCATCCGCAGCCAGACCGGTGACTTCACCCGCACCAAGGGCAAGGAAGTCATGGAGAGCTTCCTCAAAGCTGAGGACGGCGGCAAGAACATCTGCGCGCTCTACGCCCACAACGACGACATGGCCGTCGGCGCCATCCAGGCAATCAAGGAAGCCGGCCTGAAGCCGGGCAAGGACATCCTTGTCGTGTCGATCGATGCCGTTCCGGACATCTTCCAGGCGATGGCAGCCGGCGAAGCCAATGCCACGGTCGAGCTGACGCCGAACATGGCCGGTCCCGCATTCGATGCGCTTGCCGCCTTCCAGAAGGACGGCACCGCGCCGCCGAAGTGGATCCAGACGGAATCGAAGCTCTACACGCAAGCCGACGAGCCGCTGAAGGTCTACGAGGAAAAGAAGGGCCTCGGCTACTGACGTCGGCCGTGGCCCGCGCTGCTTCTCGCGCGGGCCAAGCTCTTTCCCAAGTTTCCGTCTGAAGAGCACAGCTTGCCGCAGCTAGGCGCTGTGCTTCTCGTCAGTAGATACCAGCATCGCGGAGACGGTATCGATGCAGACCAATGACCACATTCTCCAGGCGATCCGGATCGAAAAGACTTTTCCGGGGACCAGAGCCCTCGACAAGGTCGATTTTCACCTCAGGCGCGGAGAGGTTCATGCGCTGCTTGGCGAAAACGGTGCCGGCAAGTCGACCCTGATCAAATGCCTGACCGGCGCCTATCGTCGCGACGGCGGCGCCATCCTGCTCGACGATGCCGAGGTTGATCCGCGCGACACCTTCGAAGCCCAGGCGCTCGGCATCGGCACGGTCTATCAGGAGGTAAACCTGCTGCCGAACCTGACGGTTGCCGAGAACCTCTTCCTCGGGCGCCAGCCGCGCCGCTTCGGCATGGTTGACGCCCGTGCCATGAATCGGCGGGCTCGGGATCTGCTTGCCGATTATGAACTCGACATCGACGTCACCCGCGATCTCGCCAGCTATTCGGTGGCGATCCAGCAGGTGGTCGCCATTGCCCGCGCCGTCGATCTCTCCGGCAAGGTGCTGATCCTCGACGAGCCGACGGCGAGCCTCGATGCGCATGAGGTGGCGATGCTGTTCCGCATTATCCGGCGCCTCAAGGCACGCGGGCTCGGCATCGTCTTCGTCACCCACTTCCTCGAACAGGTCTATGAGATTTCCGACCGGATTACCGTGCTTAGGAACGGGCAGCTCGTCGGAACGCGTGAAACCGCCAATCTCGATCGCCGCGAGCTGATTGCGATGATGATTGGCCGTGAGCTGGCGGCGGAAATCCACGCGCCGCGCGCTGAGGTCCGGCAAGGGCCGTTGCGCTACCGCTTCCGAAACTACGGCCGCAAGGGGCGCGTCCGACCCTTCGACCTCGATGTCCGGGCCGGCGAAGTGGTCGGCATGGCCGGCCTGCTCGGCTCCGGACGGACGGAGACCGCCGAGCTTCTCTTCGGCGCCCATCGCGCCGACAGCGGCGGGGCCGAGATCGATGGTCGTGCGGTCGACCTTGCGTCGCCGCGCGCTGCCATTCGCCATCGCTTCGGCTTCTGCCCGGAGGATCGCAAGACTTCGGGCATTATCGGCGATCTCTCGGTGCGCGAAAACATCGTGCTGGCGCTGCAGGCCCGCCGAGGCTGGACGCGGCCGATCTCGCGGGCGGAGCAGAACCGGCTGGCGGACCACTATATCCGCGCGCTCGATATCCGCACGGCCGATCGGGAGAAGCCGATCAAGCTTCTGTCCGGCGGCAACCAGCAGAAAGCGATCCTCGCGCGCTGGCTCGCGACCGAGCCCGAATTCCTGATCCTCGACGAGCCGACGCGCGGCATCGATGTCGGCGCCCATGCGGAAATCGTCAAGCTGATCGAGGCGCTGCGCGAGAAGGGCCTGTCGCTGATCGTCGTCTCCTCGGAGATCGAGGAACTGGTCGCTTACAGCACCCGGGTCATCGTGCTTCGCGATCGCGCCCATGTCGCCGAACTCGACGGCAGCCGCATCACTGCCAGTGAGATCGTCGAAGCGATCGCCGCAACCAATGAAAGGAGGACGTCGTGACGTCGTTCCTCAGGCTCTATTTCAACCGGTTGCTGCCGCAGCTGATTGCGCTCGGCATAATCGTCGCGGCGGTATCACTGGTGTTTCCCGGCTTCCTCAACCTGCAGATCCAGAATGGCCGCCTCTATGGCAGCCTCATCGATATCCTCAATCGCGGCGCGCCGGTGGTGCTTTTGGCAATCGGCATGACGGTCGTCATCGCCACCAAGGGCATCGACCTCTCGGTTGGCGCGGTCATGGCGATCTGCGGCGCAACGGCCGCCGCGGCGATCACGTCGGGACACTCGCTCGCCGCGACGCTGCTGATCACGCTTGGTGTCGGTATCCTTTGCGGTCTCTGGAACGGGGTGCTGGTCGCGGTGCTCGACATCCAGCCGATCATCGCGACGCTGGTGTTGATGGTCGCCGGTCGCGGCGTCGCCCAGCTCATCACCGAGGGGGCGATCCTGACCTTCAACGACCCCGACCTCGTCTTCATCGGCAGCGGTTCCTTTGCCGGCCTACCGATGCCGGTGGTGATCTGGTTGATATTCGGCATATTGACTGCGCTGCTCGTAAGGCGGACGGCGCTCGGCATGCTGATCGAGGCGATCGGTGTCAATCGCCAGGCAAGCACGCTGTCCGGGGTGCTGACGCCTGTGCTGTTGATCGCCGCCTATGTGCTTTCCGGTCTCTGCGCTGCCATCGCCGGCATTATCGCCGCCGCTGACATCCGCGGTGCGGATGCCAACAATGCCGGTCTGTGGCTGGAGCTCGATGCCATCCTTGCGGTCGTCGTCGGCGGCACGTCGCTGCTCGGCGGCCGCTTCAGCATCGCCGCATCGGTGCTCGGCGCGATCATCATCCAGGCGATCAACACCGGCATTCTTCTCTCCGGCTTCCCGCCAGAGTTCAACCTGATCATCAAGGCCGCGATCATCGTCTTCATCCTGGTGCTTCAGTCGCCGCGCTTCCGCACGGCCTTTGCCTTCCTCGTGCCGGCGCGCGGTGCGAGAAACCCGAGCGAGCGAGCCGCAAAATGAAGCCGAAATATCTTCCGCTCACGGCAACGCTCGTGATCTTCCTGCTCGGCTACGCGCTTTGCGTGGCGCAATATCCGAACATGCTGTCGACGCGTGTCATCGGCAACCTTCTGACGGACAACGCCTTCCTCGGCATTGCCGCTGTCGGCATGACCTTCGTCATCATCTCCGGCGGCATCGATCTTTCGATCGGCTCGGTGATCGCCTTTACCGGCGTGTTTCTCGCCGTCGTGCTGGAACACACGAGCATCCACCCGCTCATTGCCTTCGCGATGGTTCTGGCGATCGCGACGCTCTTCGGCGCCGCGATGGGGGCGATCATCCACTATCTGGAAATGCCGCCCTTCATCGTCACGCTGGCGGGCATGTTCTTGGCGCGGGGCATGGCCTTCGTGTTGTCGATCGACAGCATTCCGATCAAGCATCCCTTCTACGCGACCTTGAAGGCGCTCTACTTCAAGCTGCCGGGCGGCGGGCGCATCACCCTGATTGGCGGCCTGATGTTGCTCGTCTTCGCGATCGGTATCCTGATCGCGCACCGCACACGCTTCGGCACCAATGTCTATGCGCTCGGCGGCGGCACGGCGACGGCGCGACTGATGGGCGTGCCGGTTGCGGCGACGACGATCCGCATCTATGCGCTCTCGGGCCTGCTTGCGGGATTGTCCGGCATCGTCTTTTCGCTCTACACCTCGGCCGGCTATTCCCTTGCCGCCGTCGGCGTCGAGCTCGACGCCATCACCGCGGTCGTCATCGGGGGCACGCTTTTGACCGGTGGTTCGGGCTTTGTTGCCGGCACGCTGGTGGGCATCCTCATTCAAGGGTTGATCCAGACCTACATCACCTTTGACGGATCGCTGTCGAGCTGGTGGACGAAGATCCTGATCGGCCTTCTGCTCTTTGCTTTTATCCTGCTGCAGAAGGGTATCATCTTCGTTTCGCGCCAGCGCCAGCAGCGGGCGTGAGGCAAGGGTCGCGCGATGTGGCCGTCCCCCCATCAGCCGCGCAAACGCACGAGCCACCGGCTCGTCGTCGAGGAACTCGGCCAGGCGGTGGTCGGAGGGGAATTCTCCGTCGGGGATATCCTGCCGGGTGATGTGGAGCTGGCGGCACGCTTCAACGTTTCGCGCACGGTCCTGCGCGAGGCGATGAAGACGCTTGCCGCCAAGGGGCTGATCGTCGCCCGCGCCCGCATCGGCACGCGCGTGATGCCGCAGGCAAACTGGAACCTGTTCGATGGTGACGTGCTTTCCTGGCATTTCCGGGCCGGCGTTGATGAGGCGTTTCTCCGCCATGTCAGCGAGGTCCGCCTGGCGCTCGAGCCCTATGCGGCCGGACTGGCGGCACGCCGCGCCACGGACGCGGATATTTCCCAGATGATGCGGCTGGCCGTTGCCATGGGCGATGCCGGCCATAGCGCGCAGACGCTGGCGCGCGCCGATCTCGAATTCCATCTCCGTCTGCTTGAAGCGTCGCTCAATCCGTTCATGCAGACCGTTGGCAGCCTGATCGAGGCGGCGCTGATGGGTGTCTTTCAATTGAGCAACACGGCCGCCGATTGCGCCGAGATCGACCGCGTCGCGGTCGCGCATATCCGCATCGTCGAGCAGATCCGCCTGCGCAACGAGGAAGGTGCACGGGTTGCGATGGAGCAGGTGATCCGCGTCGGCCAGCAGCAGTTGATCGCCAATTTGAGGGCACGCGGCTGATCCGCAGCCGTGTCCGTCGGCAAGACACAAGGCGGAATTCGCCGCGCTGCTTGGCATTTGCCGGCACCTGCGCGTAGGCTGCCGTTGTGGGCGGAGAAACCCAAATCCCGATGCGACCGGGCCGCCGACAGAGCGAGCGGGGAGAGCAGGGTGAAACAGGATGTGCTGATCGCCGGCGCGGGACCGACCGGCCTGGTGCTGGCTCTCTGGCTGACCGCCCAGGGTGTCAAGGTCCGCATCATCGACAAGAACGTTGGTCCCGGCCCGACATCGCGGGCGATGGTCGTGCATGCGCGAACGCTTGAGCTTTACCGGCAGCTCGATCTGGCCGATGCCGTGCTCGAGGCGGGACACCGCAACCCTTCGGTCAACCTCTGGGCGAAGGGCAAGGTCAGGGCGCGGATCTCCTTCAGTCCGACCGGCGGGAAAATGACGCCCTATCCCTTCGTTCTTGTCTATCCGCAGGATCATCACGAGCGGTTGCTCGAGGCCCGACTGGCGGCATTGGGCGTCAAGGTCGATCGGCAGACCGAGCTTGTCGACTTCGAGCACGACGCCGCCGGGGTGAGCGCTCGCTTGCAGTTGCCCGATGGCGGCTCGGACGTTTGCACGGCGCAGTATCTTGCCGGGTGCGACGGCGCGCGCTCGCCGGTCCGGCACAGACTGGAGGTCGATTTTGCCGGCGGAACCTACGACCAGACCTTTTACGTCGCTGACGTTGAAATGAGTGGGGCGACTGCGAATGGAGAAGCCCATATATCGCTCGAAACCGGTGATTTCGTCGCCTTGCTCGCCTATGCCGAGGGGCGGGGCCGCCTCATCGGTCTGGTGCGGGAGAAGCGGGAGGATGCAGACGCACTCACCTTCGCCGATGTGAGCCATCGCGCCATCGAAAGCCTTCGCCTCACCGTCGACAAGGTCAACTGGTTCTCCACCTACCGTGTGCATCATCGTGTCGCCGATCGCTTCGAGCGCGGGCGCGTGTTTCTGCTCGGCGACGCTGCGCATGTGCATAGTCCGGTCGGCGGCCAGGGCATGAACACCGGCATCGGCGACGCCATCAATCTGGCCTGGAAGCTTGCAGCGGTGCTGAAGGGACAGGCGCCGGACCGCCTGCTCGCCAGCTATGAAGGCGAACGGATCGCATTTGCCCGCCAGCTTGTCGAAACGACCGACCGGCTGTTCACCTTCGTGACGGCCGAAGGCAGCGTCGCGGATTTCCTGCGCATCCACGTCGCCCCAGCCTTGGCTGGTGTCGCCTACCGCGTCGGCGGTGTCAGAGAATTCCTGTTTCGCATCCTGTCGCAGACGCAGCTCAACTATCGCGGCGGCCCCTTGAGCCGGAGTGCGCGCGGCCGGGTGCAGGGTGGCGATCGGCTGCCCTGGCTAGGCATCAATGGCCTCGACAATTACGCTTCGCTGGCGGCCATCGCCTGGCAGGTGCATGTCTATGGCGAGGCGCAAAACGACATAAGAGCTTGGTGCGCGGCCAAGCACATGCCGCTTCACGTCTTCCCATGGGGCGAGCAACAGGCTGCCGGCGGCCTGGTGCGGGATGCTGCCTATCTGTTGCGTCCGGACAGCTATGTGGCGGTGGTTGCGGACCGAGCGATGCCGGAAGCCCTCGAAGCCTACTTCGCCGACCAGGGGATCCGCCTGTCGGCGCCGGCTTGAGATTTCTCGAGACGGCGGCGCGGTGCGCCGCCGATGCTTGGTCGCAAGGGGCGTCAAGCTGAGACGAGAGATACGATCCCTTGTCGGCTTGAACTCGACCGGCGGTCAGTGCCCGGCCGGCGTCTCGGCCTTGCGTTCCGCTGCTTCGCCTTCAACGGCCGGATGCCGGGAAATGCCCACGAGCTTGTGGCCGCGCTCACGCAGCCACTGGAAAGCGACGTAGAGCGCCGGAATGACGAAGATGCCGACGAGCGCTGCGGCAAGCATGCCGCCAGCGACACCGGTGCCGACCGCGCGCCGACTGAGTTCGCCGGCGCCCTTGGCGACCACCAGCGGCACCAGGCCAACGATGAAGGCGAAGCTCGTCATCATCACGGCGCGGAAGCGGGCGCGGGCGCCTTCGATCGCCGCATCGACGATGCTTGCTCCAGCCTCGCGGTGCGCCTTGGCAAACTCGACGATCAGGATCGCGTTCTTCGAGGCGAGCGCGATCAGCACGACGAGGCCGATCTGGGCGTAGATGTCGAAGGACAGACCCGCGACGAGCACGGACAAGAGCGCGCCCGAGACGCCGAAGGCAACCGACAGGAGCACCGGCACGGGGATCGTCCAGCTTTCGTAGAGCGCGACGAGGAAGAGGTAGGCGAACAGCACGGCCATTGCCAGGATGGCGGTGGTCTTGCCCGCCGCCTCCAGCTCCTGCAACGCCGTTCCGGTCCATTCGTAGCTGTAGCCGGGCGGCAGGGTCGAGGCCGACAACGCTTCCATGGCGGCAAGCGCCTCGCCCGAGGAGTGGCCGGCGGCCGGCTGGCCGTTCAGCGTGATCGAGCGATAATTGTTGTAGCGCACGATCGACTGGGGACCGACGATATAGTCGACCTTGGCGACCGAGGCGACCGGCACCATGTCGCCGCTCGTATTGCGCACGTGTAGGCGCTGGATGTCGTCGACGGCGTTGCGGTCGGCTTGCGCCGCCTGCATCGTCACCTTCCAGGTGCGGCCGAAGAGGTTGAAGTCGTTGACGTAGTAGCTGCCGAGCGTGCCCTGCAGCGTGGTGAAGAGGTCGCTCACCGAAACGCCGAGGGCCTGCAGGCGGTCGCGGTCGATATCGAGATAGAGCTGCGGCGAGCTTGCCGAATAGGTGGTGAAGGTCGGCCCGAGCGCTGGGTTCTGGTTGGCGGCGATAATCAAGCCGCCCGCCGTTGCCGAAAGATCGGCGACGGAACGGCCCTGCAGATCGAGCAACTGGTACTCAAAGCCCGAGCCGGTGCCGAGGCCCATGATCGGCGGCAGGTTGAAGGCGAAGATCTGCGCGCCGCGGATCGCCTGGCCCTTGACCATGGTCGTGCGGATCGCCGCCTCGACGCCGGCCGCATCGCTCAGGCGTTCCGCAAAGGGTTTCATCGTGACGATCGCGAAGGCCGAGTTGGACTTCGACAAACCGTCGAGGAAGGAGTAGCCGGTGACGGTGATGACGTTGGCAACGCCCTCGATGCCGCCGAGCATCGTCTCGACCTGTTTCACGACTTCGTCGGTGCGGTTGTAGGAGGCGCCTTCCGGCAGACGGATTTCCGTGAAGAACGCGCCCTGGTCTTCCGCCGGCAGGAAGCCGGTCGGCACGACCTTGAAGAGGAAGCCCGTGGCGACGAAGGCGACCGCGAGCAGTGCCAGGCCGATGATGGCGCGCCGGGCGATGTGTCCGGCGACGAAGGCATAGCCGTCACGCCCCTTGTCGATGGTCCGCGAGATGTAACCGAGGATGCCGCGCTTCGGCCCATGATGGGGTTTCAAGAGCACCGCGCAGAGCGCCGGGCTGAGCGTCAGCGCGTTGATCGCCGAGATCACCATCGACACCGAAACGGCGACGGCAAACTGCTGGAACAGCTGGCCGCTGAGGCCAGGAATGAAGGCGACGGGCACGAAGACGGAGAGCAGCACGAGCGTGATGGCGACGATGGCGCCGGTGATTTCGCCCATCGCACGCCTTGCCGCTTCCGCAGCCGACAGGCCTGGATTTTCCTCCATCACCCGCTCGACGTTTTCGACGACCACGATCGCGTCGTCAACGACGATGCCGATCGCCAGCACCATGGCAAGCAGCGACACGGTATTGAGCGAGAAACCCATGGCGAGCAGCACGGCGAAGGTGCCGATGAGTGCGACGGGAACGGCAACGAGTGGGATCAGGGTCGCCCGCCAGTTTCCGAGGAACAGGAAGACGATGATGATGACGAGGATGAAGGCCTCAAACAGCGTCTCCTCGACGTTGTCGACGCTGGCTTCGACGAACTGGGCTGTGTCGTAGGAGACCGAATAGGTGAGGCCCGGCGGGAAGGATTTCGACAGCCGTTCCATCGCCTCCTGCACGCCCCTGGCGGCGGCAAGCGCGTTGGCGCCCGGCGCCTGGTAGGTGCCGATCATGGCGACCGGCTTGCCGTTGATCCGGGCGTTGGAATCGGAGCTGGCGGCGCCGAGCTCGACGCGCGCGACGTCGCGGATGCGCACATAGGAGCCGTCGGGCCGTGCCCTCAGAACCACGTCCTCAAACTGTTTGGGATCGGTGAGGCGCCCTTGCGTCTGGAGATTGAGCTGGAACAGCGGGTCGTCGGTCATCGGCTGGGCGCCGATGCGGCCGATCGCGGCCTGGACGTTCTGGGCCTTCAGCGCATTGATCACATCGGTCGGCGTCAGGTCGAGGCTGGTCATGCGGTCGATGTCGAGCACGACGCGCATCGAGTAGTCCTGGGCGCCGAAGAGCTGGGCATCGCCGACGCCGGGCACGCGCTTGACCGTGTCGAGCACGTTGATCGTGGCGTAGTTGGACAGGAACAGGCTGTCGAAGTTCTGCTTCTCGTCCGCTGCAAAGATCGTGACGACCTGCATCAGCGCGGAGGACTTCTTGCGCACGCTGACGCCGCTCTGCTTGACCTCGGAGGGCAGGCCGGCCTCGGCGAGCGACACGCGGTTCTGCACGTTGACGGTGGCGATGTCGGGGTCGGTGCCGACGGCGAAGGTGACGGTCAGTGTATAAGAGCCGTCGGCGCCGCTCGTCGACTTCATGTAGAGCATGTCGTCGACGCCGACGACTTTGCTTTCGATCGGCTGGGCGACGGTGGTTTCGACCACGTCGGCGCCGGCGCCGGGATAACTGGCGGTGACGCTCACCTGCGGCGGCACGATATCGGGGAACTGGGCGATCGGCAGACGGGTGAGCGCAAGCAGACCCGCCAGCGTCAGCACGATGGAAATGACCGTGGCGAAGCGCGGGCGATCGATAAAGATCTCTGAAATCATCGCTTAGCCACCTGCTGCCGTGGCTGCATCGACGGTGATGCCGGGCCGCACCTTGCCGGCGCCCTCTGTGATGACGTTCTCGCCTTCCTTGAGGCCCTTGCTGATGACCGCCTGGCCGCGGGCGTTGCGTGACACGTCGATGCGGCGAAGCTCGACCTTGGAGCTGGCGTCGACCACCAGAACGAAGGCGCCCTGCTGGTCACGCTGGACCGCCTGCTGCGGCACGGCAAGCACGTTCTGCTTGTCGGATTGTTCGAGCATCACCCGCACCAGCGCACCGTCGAGCAGGATGCTGTCCGGATTGGGGAACTCGGCGCGCACGGTCACGGTGTCCGTCCCTTGCGAGACGTTGCTGGCGATAAAGTTGATCGTGCCTTTTTGCTTGTACTCGGTGCCGTTCGGAAGGCCGAGCCCGACATTGGCGCCGCCGCTGATCTCGCCCTTCAGCACCCGTTCGCGATAGGTGAGGTAAAGTGCGGTCGCCACCGGAAACTGGACATAGATCGGGTCGAGCCGGGTCAGCGTGACGAGCGGGCCGCTGTCCGGGCCGACGAGGGCGCCGACATCGGCCGCCGTCAGGCCGACGATGCCGTCGAAAGGCGCCGTGATCTTCGTATAGGAGAGGTTGAGGTCGGCGTTGTCCTTGCTGCCCTTGAGCCGGATCAGGTCGCCTTCGGCTTTCCTGACTTGCGCGTGCGCTTCGTCGACCTTGGCTTGGCTGATCGTCTTGCTGGTGAGGAGCTGCTCGGCGCGGTCGCGCTCGAGGATCGCGAATTCCTTGGCGGCTTCGGCCGCCTCGATCTGCCCTTCGATCTCCTGCACGGCGGCGCGGTAGGCGCCGTCTTCCACCCGGTAGAGCTCCGTGCCCGCCGTCACCTTCTGCCCTTCGGTGAAGTTGACCGCCTCGAGGAAACCCGAAACGCGGGCGCGAATATCGACTTTCTGGATCGCCGTAACCTTGCCCGTCAGATCCACGCTCTCGCGCAGGTCCATGATGGTGGCCGGCGCCACGACCACGGCTGGCGCCTGCTGCGCCAATGCCGTTTGCGCGGAAAACCCGATCGCGACAAGCAGTGCTGATGATAGTGAAAGGGCAGGAATTCTCGAACGACGCATGCAACGTTCCCCCTGAACGAAACAGCTGGAGATAAGATCAGTCCTTGGCAGTGCATTGAAATCAGAACATGTTCTCCGCGCCAAGTCACGCAATCATGGGTTGATTTAAGTGGAGGCTTGCAAAGATGATGCAAATACCCGCGAAAGGTGGGTTCAGAGAGAACTTGTCACAAAAGCAATGATTTGCCAGACCATCGTCCGTTCACGGTAGAGGGAGGCGACAGGCTGATTTTGTCGGATTTCGGTTGAGGGAGATGCGTGGAGGCGAACGTTTTACGTGTGCCACATCGTCACAATTGACGAGACCGGTCTGCAACCTCCGGTGACAGTTTCGCGAAGCCGCTGGGCAGACAGGTCCCGGCGCGATGCCGGGACCATGCTTAGTACTGTTGCCGGATCCAGCCGTCAGACGAGGTCGAAACGGTCGGCGTTCATCACCTTGTTCCAGGCCGCGACGAAATCGCGTACGAACTTCGCCTTTGCATCCGCCTGGCCGTAGACTTCGGCGATGGCCCGCAGCTGCGAGTTCGAACCGAAGACGAGATCGATGCGGGTGGCCGTCCGCTTGACGTCGCCGGTTCTGCGGTCACGCCCTTCGAAGACATCCTTCGCGTCGGATGTCGCCGTCCAGGCCGTGCCCATGTCGAGCAGGTTGACGAAGAAGTCGTTGCTGAGCGTTTCCGGACGATCGGTGAAGACGCCGTGGGCGGTCTGCCCGTGGTTCGCGCCGAGAACGCGCAAGCCCCCGACGAGCACGGTCATCTCCGGCGCGGTCAGCGTCAGCAACTGCGCCCTGTCGATCAGCAGCTCTTCCGGCGAAACCGCGTACTGGGCCCGCTGGTAGTTGCGGAAGCCGTCGGCGATCGGTTCGAGAACCGCGAAGGACTCGACATCGGTCTGCTCTTGCGTCGCATCCATGCGGCCAGGCGCAAAGGCGACCTCGATGTCGTGGCCGGCGGCTTTGGCTGCCTTCTCGACCGCTGCGGCGCCGCCGAGCACGATCATGTCGGCGAGCGACACCTTCTTGCCGCCGGACTGGGCGTCGTTGAAACTACGCTGGATGCCTTCGAGGACCTCGAGAACCTTCGCCAGCTGCGCCGGCTGGTTGACCTGCCAGTCCTTCTGCGGGGAAAGGCGGATGCGCGCGCCATTGGCGCCGCCGCGCTTGTCCGAGCCGCGGAAGGTCGAGGCCGACGCCCAGGCGGTCGAAACCAGTTCGGAGACCGAAAGGCCCGAAGCGAGGATCCTGGCCTTGAGATCGGCGATATCCTTGGCGTCGACGAGCGGATGATCGACGACCGGGATCGGATCCTGCCAGATCAACTCTTCGGCCGGCACTTCCGGGCCGAGATAGCGGGCGCGTGGACCCATGTCGCGGTGCGTCAGCTTGTACCAGGCGCGGGCGAAGGCGTCGGCGAAGGCATCCGGGTTCTCGTAGAAATGCCGTGCGACCTTCTCGTAGGCCGGGTCGACGCGCAGGGCGAGGTCGGTCGTCAGCATCGACGGCGCATGGCGCTTGGATTTGTCGTGCGCGTCCGGCACGGTGTTGGCACCCATGCCATGCTTCGGCGTCCACTGGTGTGCGCCGGCCGGGCTCTTCGTCAGTTCCCATTCGTAGCCGAAGAGGTTCCAGAAGAAGTTGTTGCTCCATTTGGTCGGCGTCGTCGTCCAGGTGACTTCGAGGCCACTCGTGATGGTGTCGCCACCACGGCCGCTGGCGTAGGTGCTTGCCCAGCCGAGGCCCTGTTCCTCGATACCGGCAGCTTCCGGCTCGCGGCCGACATTGGCCGCATCGCCGGCGCCATGGGTCTTGCCGAAGGTGTGGCCGCCGGCGATCAGCGCCACGGTTTCCTCGTCGTTCATCGCCATGCGCGCGAAGGTTTCGCGGATGTCACGCGCGGCGGCGAGCGGGTCCGGAGTGCCGTTCGGGCCTTCCGGATTGACGTAGATCAGGCCCATCTGAACGGCGGCGAGCGGGTTTTCGAGGTCGCGGTCGCCCGAGTAGCGCTTGTCGTCGAGCCAGGTCTTTTCCGTGCCCCAGTAGATGTCTTCCTCCGGTTCCCAGACGTCGGGGCGGCCACCGGCAAAGCCGAAGGTCTTGAAGCCCATAGACTCGAGCGCACAGTTGCCGGCGAGGATCATCAGGTCGGCCCAGGAGATGCTGTTGCCGTATTTCTGCTTGATCGGCCACAGCAGCCGGCGTGCCTTGTCGAGGTTGGCGTTGTCCGGCCAGCTGTTGAGTGGCGCAAAGCGCTGCTGTCCGGCGCCCGCGCCGCCGCGGCCGTCACCGGTACGGTAGGTGCCGGCGCTGTGCCAGGCCATGCGGATGAAGAGCGGGCCATAGTGACCGAAGTCGGCCGGCCACCAATCCTGCGAATCGGTCATCAGCGCGAAGAGGTCCCTCTTCACCGCCGGCAGGTCGAGTTTCTTGAATTCCTCGGCGTAGTCGAAGGCTTCGCCCATCGGATCGGACAGCGAAGAGTTCTGGTGCAGGATCTTCAGGTTGAGCTGGTTCGGCCACCAGTCGCGGTTCGAGGTGCCGGGCGACTGTGCGCTCGTCTGGGCTCCGTGCATGACGGGACATTTGTCCGTTTTGTCGGCTTTCGCGTCCATTTTTATCTCCCTTCAAGATGACGTGAATTTTGGATGGGTCAGAGGAAAAGCGCCAGGCGCTGACAGGCGCCCAGCCGAGCCCGCGGCCCGGCATGTCTGGTGCCGTCGGTGGTTGTCGTTCCGCGAAGCGGTGTCGCCACTGGCTGCGTCTCCCTCATTGTGCCGTAGACTCTATCAAAGTGGTTCCATTAATTTAAGTTGGATTTCCTGATTGTGGCGATAAGAGGATCCTATCGCTAATGGACATGGGTCCCATGGGCACATGCTTGCAGCCCTCCATGCATTTTTGATGACGTTGGAGCGTTTGCCGATTGCAGCCGATACAAGAAAATTGTTGCACTGCACTCCCGCCAAACTTGCGGAAGGTAGCGCCAATGGTTAGTCACACCGCAACGACTCAAGAGCTTTCCATTTTTCGTGTGACGAAAGGACAGAAATCGTGGCTGAGACAGAAATTGGTGCCGGCAAGGGCCGTCGCAAAGCACTTTGGGCTGCTGTCGCGGTCATCGCGATCGCAGCCGCGGGTGTCGTCGGCGGCAAGTTCATGCTCGAAAAGGCGGTCGGGACCTTCATCGCCGAGCGCGGCGGGAAGGCCGGCTCGGTTGAGGCGGACTTCTTCGGCCGCATTCATCTGCGCGACGTCACGCTGCCTTTCGCCGATGGCGTCAGCGCGCGCATCGCGGCAATCGACGGACGTCCGAAGATCTTTTCGCTGAGCGGCAAGCTCGACGTGAAGGGCCTGGAGCTCGACCTGAAGGCCGCCAAGCTTTCCGTGCCTGCGGCAACGCTGGAAGATCCCGACTTTTTCGCAGCCGGCCTGACGGCAAGCGGGGAAAAGGCTGACCTTTTGAAGCGCATCGAGCGTTTCGCGGCAAAGCAGGTCTCCGCGCCGGAAGTGGCCATCGTCCAGAACGTTGCAAGCTCCGAGCAGAAGACGGTCTACAAGGATGTCCGGCTCGAGGATATCGCCAGCGGCCGCGTTGCGGGCTATTCGGCGAGCGGCGCCACGTTCGCCTTTGCCATGGATATTCCTGACGGCGAAGGGGCAACGAAGCGGGAAAAAATGGACGGCACCATGGGCGCCGTCACCGGAGAGAGCTTCGATGTGGCCTACATGGCCCGCATCTACACGCAAAAAGCCGGTCCTGAGGACAAGGAACCGAAGCTGCTCTACGGCCCGATCTCCGTAAAGAACCTTGCCTTCTCCGACAGCAAGTCGCGTTTCGGCTACGACGAAGTGCGCAGCAGCGGCCTCAGCGTCCGCATGCCGACCGAGCCGCTTCTCGAAACGCTCGAGCAACTCCAGGCGGTCAGCGATCCGCAAGCCCTGCCACCGGCGGAGCGCCAGGCATTCTTCAAACGCATTCTTTCGCTGGTCGACATGCTGGCAAAGGGCGACATGGAACTGCTCGGCCTGAAGATGGAAGTGCCGGAGCAGGAAAGCGCCGAGGGCAAGCTCGTGAAGCTCGCCGTCGACAAGATGGCGTTCCAGCTCAACGGTCGCAGTTTCGATGGCACGATGAACGGTGTCACGGCGGGCGAGGGGACCGACTACTTCAAGTTTGCCGAAGCCAGCATCAACGGTTTCTCCTGGGCTCCGACCATGGAGGCACTGACGAAGCTTGCGGGCCTGAAGGAGGAGGAATTCGAGACCTTCCCCTACACCACGCTGATGCCGGAATTCGGCACGATCCGGATCGCCGGGCTCGACGTGGACATGCCCGGCGGCGACCCGGCAGCCGTGACGGACAGTGAAACCGTCGAGGACGAGAGCGCGACCGAAACCGAGGTCGATCCGTCGATCAGTGCCGAACAGGCGCCGGAAGCCGAGCAGGTGCCGGACGAAACGACAAACGGCGAAGCCGCCAGCGACGCGGCGGTCCCCGGCGATGCAGCAGAAGAGCCGATGGCCGAGGCGCCTGCAGAGCAGTCGGCGGATGAAGCGACCGACGGCGAAGCCGCCAGCGGCGCGGAGATCGCCGGTGAAGTGCCGGAAGACCCGATGGCCGAGGCGCCCGTAGAGCAGTCGGCCGTGCCGTCCGTTCCGGAACGCGTTCGTTTCACGCTCGATACCTATGAAATCGCGCTGACGAAGCCGCGCAACGGCATTCCGACGGATGTCCGCGTCAGCTACCGCGACCTCAGCGTTCCGATCCCTGCGGACACGCAGGAAGAGGGCTTCAAGACGCTGCGCAAGATCGGCCTCGACAAGCTGGTCTTCTCGTCCAACGTCGAACTGTCGTGGGATGAGCCCAACGAGAACTTCGTCATCAAGCAGATTTCGCTGGATGGCAAGGACATGGGCAGCCTCTCCTTCTCCGGCGTCATGGGCGGCGCTTCGGAGGACTTCTTCTCTGGCGACCTCAATGCCGCGCAGATCGCGATGTTCGGTCTTACGGCGAGGGAAGTCACGCTCAAGCTCGAGGACAAGGGCATCATGGCCAAGGGCATCAAGCTCTATGCCGAAGATAACCACATGACCGAGGACAGCGTTCGCGGCCTGCTCGTGTTGATGACGAGCGCCGGTGTGCAGCATTTTGCCGCCACGCAGCCGAAACTGCAGGACGCGGCGACGGCGTTTACCCAGTTCATCAGCAAGCCCGGCACCTTCACGCTGAAGGTCAAGGCCAAGGATGAAGCCGGTGTCGGCGCGCTCGAACTGATGGGAGCTGCCGAAAACCCGGCGCTTCTGCTCGAGCAAGTCGATATCGAAGCCAAGGCGCAGTAAAATCTATCGCGGGCCGCGTCATCAGATGCGGCCCGCATTGCTTCAGTCGATGGCCGCCTGAAGGAAATCCCGAAGCGCTATCAATTCATCCTGCCCGATCTCGTGTGCGCCCCGATTGTAGAGGGCCCGGACATCAGCTTTCTGCCCCGCAAGATAACCGACCAGTTGTTCGGCGAGCGCCAATGGACCGGTAGGATCGTCTTGGCCGCCGGTGGCCAGGATCGGTTTGCCCTGAAGTCCGGCGTTGCCGGGTGGCACCCACGACACAAGGGGATGCAGCAGGACCGCTCGCTCGAACAGACCAGGATATTTGACCAGGAGTGCGGCGAGCAGCGTCGCGCCTGTGGCGTAGCCGATGCCATAGACGGCTTGGCCCGGGTACACACGCCGCCTGTCGCCGATGGTGTTCGCCAGGTCTTCCACGGAGGCCGCGAATGCCCGGATATCGCACAGCCCGTCAACGGCTGCCGCTCAGGGTTGCCAAGTTCTCCGATTTCTTCGAGAGCTACGTCACCGAGACGCGGCCGCTTTGAAGCGGCGGGATCATGCGGCATGAAGTCAATACAGAGCCGTTTGCGGCTAAATGTGAGCAAAGGATACAAGAAATTACTGGCAGCACCCCCCATGTTTTCTCGGATATGAGCGGCAATAGCGAGATGCCCCCTTGCGTCGGATCTTTCGCGCATCGAATCGGATTGCACGCGAGGAGTGAACTCCATCGCCAGGGGGCGGGGCTGGACGGATGATGACAGAGCCAAGCGGTATTGGAGCGTATTTTGGCGAGCCGAAGGCGCCGTTTCTCATGGTGCGGCCCGTGCGGGACGCCCGGTTTTCGGTGACGCGCCTGCGGTGCCGGCTGAACGGAGAACTGAGCCGCATCGTATCGCTGCCGGCCGACGACGCCTATTTCCTGATGTTCTACTTCAAGGATGTCATGCACTGCGACCTGGTGCCGGGCGAAAGCGAAAGTGAAATTCGCCGCTACCGGCAGGGGTCGATCTGTCTCGTCGATCTCGCTGAGGGCGCCAGTATCCGGCTCGTCAGCGATCTCGATTCACTCGCTTTCCATCTGCCACGGGCCTTGTTTCATGAAGTCTGCGAGTTTTCGCATGCTCCCGCCGCCACCAGTCTTAGATGCCGTCGCGGCGAGGTCGACGACGTCATGCACAATCTCGCCTTGGCGCTGTCGCCGCTTCTTGACGAGAGCGAGGGTGAACCGGGTGCGGTGCTGCAGCACATCGCCGTCGCCATCTGCGCGCATCTTCTGCATTCCTACCCGGATCGCGCCGTCGCATCCGGCGGCCCCGATCTGTCTGTGTGGCAGGAGAAGGCGGCCAAGGACTTCATGATCGACCATTGGGCCAAGGACTTTTCGTTTGCGGCAGCAGCAGCGGCCGCAAATCTTTCGGAAGAGGGTTTTGCCGCGGCTTTTGCATCCGTGACCGGCCAGACGCCGCAAGAGTGGTTGATGCGGTACCGGATCGGTCGCGCCAAGCGCTATCTGATCGAAGAGGGATGGTCGCTGAGCAAAACCGCCGCCAGTTGCGGCTATGCCGACGAGGCCCGGTTCGTCGAGGCCTTTCGTGAGGTGACGGGCGTGACACCCGCCGTCTGGCGCGCGCGCTGGCTGCAGTGAGGGTACCATGCTGACCTTTGACGCTCGGCGATGCATCGCTGGATTTGCCTCTATATTGCGACAGCCAACCGTTGTAGCATCCGCCCGGCCGCTGAAGCGGGCGGCTGAGCTGGAAATCGGGAGACCCTGACCGATGGCCTTGCAAGAAGGACTGAGCGCAGACGAACGCACACCGCGCCCGATCGCCAAGCGGATCAGCGTCGGTGACATCACCGTCACGAGAACCTTCTCGGATCGCTTCGATCTGGAAGTCGGGCCGCTGATTCCGGTCGCCGATGCCTTCAACGTCATCGTCCAGATGCATGACTTCGAGGCGCATCGCCTGTGGCGGCGTGGCGAACTCGTGTATGAGGGAGGGCATCCCAAGGCCTCGCTCGCGATCACCGATCTTCGCGACCAATGGCAGTGCCACCATCTGTCGCCCTTCGACAATGTCCGCTTCCACATTCCCTTTGCCTCTATGCGGAGCTTTACCGAAAGGGCCGGGCGCGGCGAGTATGTGTCGCTGTCTCCCGTGCAGGGACGCGTGGATCCGGTCATGTTCGGCCTTGCCCAGGCCCTGCTGCCCTCGCTCGATGAGCCGGACCGGGCCAATCTCCTGTTCGTCGAACAGATCAACCTTGCCGCATTGGCCCATCTCAGCCAGGCCTATGGCGGTCTGCATTTCCCCGTCGACAAGAAGGGGACGCTGGCGCCATGGCAGGAGAGGCTGGCGACGGAGTTTCTGGTCGCCCATTTCAACACGCCGTTCTCGATCGGCGATCTTGCGGCCCAGTGCGCGCTCTCGCGCAGCTATTTCAACAAGGCTTTCAAGGAAAGCTTCGGGCGCACACCGTCCAGGTGGCTGTCCGAATATCGGATCGCGCGGGTCAAGGAGTGTCTGCTTCAGGACACACCCCTTGCTGAAATTGCTATCCACTGCGGCTTTGCCGACCAGAGCCACATGACCCGGGTATTCACCAGCCTGACGGGGGAAACGCCGGCACGCTTCCGGAAAAAGAACCGGTCGGTCGTCGTCGCTGTGGATCGACCTCCGCAATAGGGTGGAAAGAGGGCGCGCCCTCGTGCAAAATTTTCAAAACAGGTGAAAAACGTGCAAGAATGATGCGGCGACCGGGGCAATCATAGGGCCGTTCCTGCAAATGATTTGGTGAAACCGAGAATGAGTTGCGCGCACGTTTACCCTGCGCACGGCGACTTACGTCTTTCGTTTTCGTCGTCACGGCAGGTGGGTTTGGCGGGCAGTCTCGACACATAGGAGCGAAGACGATGACGAATGTTTCCGCTGCCTCGGCCGGAGCGCGACCGCGCGACAGTCTCGGATGCTCGCTCGACCAGCTGGATGACGACAGGACGATCGAAGGCCGCGACATGGTCTTCCACCGCAAGCGGTCGACAGCGGGACCGCCGGGCCAGGTCACGACACCTGGCAACGGGCGAGGCTATCTGATCGGCCTATCGCTTGTGGGCGGTCATCGCCGCCGGGTTTTCGGAGCGCACCACTCTGCGACCCAGGAATTCGGCCAAAACTCGATCTACGTCAGGAACTTTGCCGACGATTATAAAGCCGATCTCAAAGGATCCTTCGATTTCACCTTGCTTGAAATCGGCCACGGTGCGCTCGAACGCATCGCAGACGCGGCAAATGCTTCTGGCGTGAGCGAGCTGCGGCCCGTTTCCGGCTCGCCCGACCCTGTTCTCGGCGGCATGCTCGGCGCTTTGTTTGCGTCGGTGGACGGATACACGGATCGAAGCGCGCTGTTTGTCGACCAGCTCTCGGTGGCAATCGGCGTGCATATGGTCCGGCAGTACGGTAACGGCCGTGGCGAGAGCCTTGCCGGAGGACGCAGGCTTTCGCAGCGCTGCCAGGCAAAGATCCGCGATCTGGTGCAAGCCCGTCTGGATGGCGAGCTCACCGTCGAGGACATGGCTGCGACCTGCAATCTGTCGCAGGCGGCTTTTTTGCGTGCCTTTCGCGAGACCATGGGCAGCACGCCCTACCGCTGGCTGCTGCAGCAGAGGATCGAAAAGGCCAAGGATCTGTTGCAGTTCTCGCCCACGTCCCTAAGTGGAATTGCCGTCGTCTGCGGCTTTTCGGATCAGAGCCATTTTACCCGGGCCTTTGCGCAGGCCGCAGGTGCCACGCCGCGCCAGTGGCGGCGCAGCCGACAGTCGTAACCCTCTGAAAGTACACGCGCCCTGCCGGCTGAAGGCGAGCGAAACTTTCAAAAATCCACCTTTGGCGACAAGAACGGGTCGCCGGTCGGCGGCATAGTTGGGCCTCTCCAATCGGAGTTCAGTTTCAACAGTAAGAGGTCACGACCATGTCTGCGACAGCGACCCCCGGTAAACTCCTCGTCTCGCCCAAAGACCACACCCTGATCATGATCGACTTCCAGTCGCAGATGTCCTTTGCGACCAAGTCGATCGACGCGGTGCTCCTGCGCAACAACGCAGCACTTGTCGCCAATGCGGCGGCAGGTTTCGGCGTTTCGACCATCCTCACGACCGTTGCCGAAAAGACCTTCTCCGGCCCGATGTTCTCCGAGATCACCGATGCCTTCCCCGGCCAGAAACTGCTGGACCGCACCTCGATGAACACCTGGGAAGACGTCGCGGTGATCGAAGAGGTCAACCGCATCGGCAAGAAGCGCCTTGTCATGTGCGGGCTGTGGACCTCGGTCTGCATCGTCGGCCCGACCCTCTCGGCGCTCGATCAGGGATTCGAGGTCTATGTCATCGCCGACGCCTGCGGCGACGTTTCGGATGAGGCGCATGAGCGGGCGATGGACCGCATGGTGCAGGCCGGCGTCCGGCCGATGACCTCGCTGCAATACATGCTCGAGCTGCAGCGCGACTGGGCGCGCCCCGAGACCTACGACATGACCACCGGTATCGCCAAGAAGTTCGGCGGTTCGTATGGCCTCGGCATCATCTACGCCAAGTCGATGTTCGGCGCGTCCGAAGGCCACTGACAGAACGCTTCCGCGCTCTAGATTAACGCTCTGGCCGCCTCGCTGCGGCCGGAGCGCCACCTTTATCCCCTAAAGGAGTTGGCGATGAAGATGTACCTTCTCTCGCTTGGAGCCGGGCTGGTCGTCGGCGTCATCTATGCGCTGCTCAACGTCCGCTCGCCGGCGCCGCCGGTCATCGCGCTGATCGGTCTGCTTGGCATTCTCATCGGGGAGCAATCCGTCCCCCTGGTCAAGCGCGCCCTGTCGGGTGAGCCGGTCAACCTCTCCTGGTTCAATCGGCAGTGCATGCCGCACGTGTTCGGCCATCTGCCCGGCGGGCAGATCGCAACCGGCACGGCGAAGGATGCTGCCGGCACCGACGAAAGGGCCTGACGATGCCGACTAGACGCTCGTTCCTCGGTGCCGCCTCGTCGCTGGCGCTGCCCGCTCTCTTCCCGTCGGCCCGCACCGCCGGCGCCCAACAGACCGGAGATACTTCGATGACGCCCGACCTGATCCTTCACAGCGGCCTCGTGACGACGCTCGACCGCGCCAATCCGACTGCCACTGCCGTTGCCGTCAAGGATGGCCTGATCCTCGCTGTCGGTGACGACAGGACGATCATGGCGCTGGCAGGCTCAGGCACAAAGACCATCGACCTCAAGGGCAAGCGCGTCCTGCCGGGCCTGAACGACAATCATACCCACGTCGTGCGTGGCGGCCTCAACTTCAACATGGAGCTGCGCTGGGACGGCGTGCGCTCGCTTGCCGATGCGATGGACATGCTGAAGCGGCAGGTGGCGATCACGCCGGCGCCGCAATGGGTGCGGGTCGTCGGCGGCTTCACCGAGCACCAGTTCGCCGAAAAGCGGTTGCCGACGATCGATGAGATCAACGCGGTCGCGCCCGATACGCCGGTGTTCCTGCTGCATCTCTATGACCGGGCGCTGCTCAATGCCGCGGCGCTACGCGCCGTCGGCTACACCAGGGACACGCCGAACCCGCCGGGCGGCGAGATCACTCGCGATGCCAGCGGCAACCCGACGGGGCTGCTCTTGGCCAAGCCCAATGCCGGCATCCTCTATTCGACGCTCGCCAAGGGGCCGAAGCTGCCCTTCGATTACCAGGTCAACTCGACCCGTCATTTCATGCGCGAGCTCAACCGGCTCGGCGTCACCAGCGTCATCGACGCCGGCGGCGGCTTCCAGAACTACCCGGATGACTATGCCGTCATCCAGAAGCTCTCGGACGAGGGCCAGATGACGGTCCGCCTTGCCTACAACCTCTTCACCCAGAAGCCGAAGCAGGAGAAGGACGACTTCCTCAAATGGACGTCGTCGGTCAAGTACAAGCAGGGTAACGACTATTTCCGCCACAACGGTGCCGGCGAGATGCTGGTGTTTTCCGCCGCCGACTTCGAGGACTTCCGCGAGCCGCGCCCGGACATGCCGCCGGAGATGGAGGGCGAACTCGAAGAGGTCGTGCGCATTCTTGCGGAGAACCGCTGGCCCTGGCGACTGCATGCCACCTATGACGAGACGATCACCCGTGCGCTCGACGTCTTCGAGAAGGTCAACCGGGATATCCCGCTTGAGGGCATCAACTGGTTCTTCGACCATGCGGAGACGATCTCTGACCGCTCGATCGACCGGATCGCCGCCCTTGGCGGCGGCATCGCCGTGCAGCACCGCATGGCCTATCAGGGCGAGTACTTCGTCGAGCGCTACGGCCATGGTGTCGCTGAAGCGACGCCGCCGGTGGCCAAGATGCTGGCAAAGGGCGTCAACGTCTCCGCCGGCACCGATGCGACCCGCGTCGCATCCTACAACCCCTGGGTTTCGCTGTCGTGGATGGTGACCGGCAAGACTGTCGGCGGCCTGCAGCTCTACCCGCGCGCCAACTGCCTCGATCGCGAGACGGCGCTTCGGATGTGGACCGAGAAGGTGCAGTGGTTTTCAAACGAGGAAGGCAAGAAAGGCCGGATTGAGAAAGGGCAGTTCGCCGACCTCATCGTGCCGAACAAGGATTTTTTCAACTGCGCCGAGGACGAGATTTCCTTCCTCACGTCAGAGCTCACGATGGTCGGCGGCAAGATCGTCTATGCGGCCGGCGAATTTGCCTCTCACGACGAGAACAAGGTGCCGCCGGCAATGCCCGACTGGTCGCCGGTCCGCACCTTCGGCGGTTATGCCGCCTGGGGTGAGCCCGAGGGCGCCGGAAAGCGCTCGCTCCGGCGCACCGCGATCACGTCGTGCGGCTGCGCCAGCGATTGCGGCGTCCATGGCCACGATCATGCCGGCGCCTGGACGTCGAAACTGCCGATCGCCGACCTTAAGGGTTTCTTCGGCGCGCTTGGATGCTCCTGTTGGGCGGTGTGACGATAGCGGAAGGGAAACGCAGAATGCGCACGAAAGCCGGCGCCGTCGCGATGGCCGCGGTCTCAATCTTGCTCAACGCATCGCTCGGATCGGAGCAGGCCTCGGCCTCGCCGACTGAGGGCGTCCGGCACCTCTCGGCGAAAGTCGTGGTGAACCATCCGCCGGCGAAGCATGGAGCCTACTACCAAGGCATATCCCAGAGCGCGGTCACCGCTTTGAAATGGCCGAAAAATCGATGACGGCGGCTTTGCCGCCCATCAAGCCGAAGACCGCCTGACAAGGAAACGAAAGATTGAGCCTCTCTTCCCTCGAAAACCGTCTCGCCGCTCGCCTCCGGCCGGGCCTTACCGGCAACCGTGTCATATTCGTCGGCTTGCTGGCGCTCTGCTCGGCCTATATCCAGGGACCCTTGACGAAAATTTTCGACTTCCCGGGCGCGCTTGCCGAGATGGAGCATTTCGGCCTCTATCCGGCACCGCTCTTTGCTGTCGGCGTCATCGTGTTTGAGCTTGCGATGTCGGCTCTCGTTCTCTCAGGCTTCTACCGCTGGGCGGCGGCAGGCGCGCTTGCGGCCTTCACCCTCGCCGCCACCTTGCTCGCATTCCGCTTCTGGGAACTGCCGCCCGGCATGGAGCGCGCGATGGCGACAAACGGTTTCTTCGAACATATCGGCCTTGCCGGCGCATTCGTGCTCGTTGCAGTTTATGATCTGCGCGAACGTGCATCCACGGAGAGGGGCGGCCAATGACGCAGGCAGCGACCAACAACGCCGGCACTTTCGCGCCCTTGCGCCAGAAGGTCTTCGCCGTGCTCTGGGTGGCGACGATCATCGGCAACACCGGCAGCTTCATCCGCGATGTCGCGAGCTCCTGGCTCGTCACCGACCTGTCGGCAACGCCCGCCGCCGTCTCGATGATCCAGGCGGCCGCGACGCTGCCGATCTTCCTGCTCGCCATTCCCGCCGGCGTGCTCTCCGATATTCTCGACCGACGCAAATTCCTGATCGTCGTGCAGTTCCTGCTCGCATCCGCGAGCCTCTGCCTGTTGTTCCTCTCTGCAAGCGGGCTGCAGTCGGTGACCTCGCTGATTGCGCTTACCTTTGTCGGTGGCATCGGCGCAGCGCTGGTTGCCCCCACCTGGCAGGCGATCGTGCCGGAGCTCGTGTCGCGACCGGACGTCAAGGGCGCGGTCGCGCTGAACTCGCTCGGCATCAACATCTCCCGCGCGATCGGCCCGGCGCTTGGCGGCCTGCTGCTTGCATGGTTTGGCGCGGCCGTCACCTATGGCGTCGATGTCATCAGCTATGTCTTCGTCGTTGCCGCATTGGTCTGGTGGCGGCGGCAGGTGCCGGAGGACGACGCGCTCGCCGAGCGCTTCCTCGGCGCCTTCCGGGCCGGCCTGCGCTATGCGCGCGCCAGCCGCGAGCTGCATGTGGTGCTTTTGCGTGCAGCCGTGTTCTTCGCTTTTTCAAGTGCGATCTGGGCGCTGCTGCCGCTGGTCGCCCGCCAGCTTCTCGGCGGCGGCGCCAGCTTCTACGGCATCCTGCTCGGCGCCGTCGGCGCCGGCGCGATCGGCGGCGCGCTGGTGATGCCGCGCTTGCGGGCCCGGATGGATGCCGACGGATTGCTGCTTTTGTCCGCGGTCCTGACCGCCGCCGTCATGGGCGTGCTTTCCTTCGCGCCGGCGCAATGGGTGGCGGTGGCGGCGCTGCTCGTCTGTGGTGCGGCCTGGATCACGGCGTTGACGACGCTGAACAGCACCGCGCAAGCGATCCTGCCCAACTGGGTGCGCGGACGCACGCTCGCCGTCTATCTGACCGTCTTCAACGGCGCGATGACCGGCGGGAGCCTTGCCTGGGGCGCGACCGCCTCGGCGATCGGCGTGCCCTTCACGCTCGCCGTGGCGGCCATCGGCCTTCTCTCAGTCGGCTTCGCCTTCCACGCCATGAAGCTGCCGAAAGGTGAGGCGGATCTCATTCCTTCCAATCATTGGCCGGAGCCCCTGACCAGCGAGCCGGTCGAACACGACCGCGGACCGGTTCTCGTCCTGATCGAATATACGATCGACAAGGCGGATCGGTCCGAGTTCCTGAAGGCGCTCGCCCGCCTGTCGCACGAGCGGCGGCGCGACGGCGCCTATGGCTGGGGCGTGACCGAGGACGCGGCCGATCCCGGACGGCTGGTCGAATGGTTTATGGTCGAATCCTGGGCAGAGCATCTGCGCCAGCACAAGCGCGTGTCGAAGGCCGATGCCGACATTCAGGACGATGTCCGCCGCTACCACAAGGGGCCGGCCGCGCCGGTCGTCAACCACTTTCTCGCGATCAACCACCCCCATCTCGGTTGACGCGGACCGCACGTCCCGGCGCGGATCTCGCGCCGGGGCCACATCTCGAAGACATACACCCAACCCAAACAAAGGAACCGTTCCCATGACCGAGAACTTCGTCAGGACTGAAGACGGCGTCGATATCTTCTACAAGGATTGGGGCTCGGGCCAGCCCATCGTCTTTCACCATGGCTGGCCCCTGTCGGCGGACGATTGGGATTCGCAGATGCTCTATTTCGTCAGCAAGGGCTACCGGGTCATCGCCCATGACCGCCGCGGCCATGGCCGTTCGACGCAGGTGAGCGAGGGACACGACATTGCACACTACGCGAAGGATGTTGCGGCGCTGACCACCAAGCTCGGCCTCAGCGATGCAATCCACATCGGTCACTCCACCGGTGGCGGCGAAGCGGTGGCTTACGTGGCGCGCCACGGCGGCGGCCGGGTTTCCAAGCTGATCATCGTCGGCGCCGTGCCGCCGATCATGGTCAAGACCGAAAACAATCCGGGCGGCCTGCCGATCGAGGTGTTCGACGGTTTCCGGGCGGCGCTTGCTGCCAACCGCGCCCAGTTCTTCCTCGACGTTCCGGCCGGCCCGTTCTACGGCTACAACCGCCCGGGTGCCGAAGTATCGGAAGGCGTCGTCCGCAACTGGTGGCGTCAGGGCATGATGGGCAGCGCCAAGGCCCATTACGAAGGCATCAAGGCCTTCTCCGAAACCGACTTCACCGAAGACTTGAAGGCGATCGACGTGCCGACGCTGGTCATGCACGGCGACGACGACCAGATCGTGCCGATCGACGACAGCGCGCGACTGGCGGTGAAGCTGCTGAAGAACGGCACGCTCAAGGTCTATGAGGGTTATCCACATGGCATGTTGACAACCCATGCCGATGTCATCAATCCCGACCTGCTCGCCTTCATTAAGGCCTAAAGCTCGGGCACGGTCCGCGGTGTCCGGGTATTGCGGACCGTGCCGGGACAACGCTACTGCATGGTTCCCTATTCATCGCCGGTTGTGCGGACGGAACATGCAGCGCTTCGAAGCGCTACAGCGCCCTCTATGCGCCTCAAAGGCGCGCGGCGCTGTAGTGCCGGCGCCGCACCGACAGCGGCGCGCAGCCGCGCCGGTTGCCAGGAATTCATCGTCAGTGTCTTCAGCGCGCCCGCTTCGGCCGGCGAACGGCCCGGACGACGCCGCTCGGGCCGCCGCCACAGAAGAAGCGCTCGCCGCCATCGGACTCCAGGCCCGATACGCCCATTCCGGTCGGCATGGCGACCGTTTCGAGCACCGCTCCCGTTTGCGGATCGATGCGCCTGATATCGCTTTCGTCACCCTCCCAGGTGCCGTGCCAGAGTTCGCCATCGACCCAGGTCACCCCGGTCACGACGCGCTTGGATTCGATCGTGCGCAGGATTGCGCCGTTCTCGGGATCGATCTGATGAATTTTGCGGCCCCGATGCTGCCCAACCCAAAGCGTGCCCTCGGCCCAGGCAAGGCCGGAATCGCCGCCACCGCCTGGCGCCGGGATTGTCGCGAGAATTTTCCCGGTTTCCGGATCGATCTTCTGGATGCGATCTTCGGCGATCTGGAAGAGGTGCTTGCCGTCAAACGCCGTACCGGCATGCGCGGCGACGTCGATCGAGCGGACGGGCGCACCGTTTTCCGGGTCGAAGGCGTTGATCGTGTCACCGGCGGCGAACCATACGTTCCGGCCGTCGAAGGTGACGCCATGGACCTGGTCTGCCCCGGGGAACGGGCCATATATCTGGATGATTTCGGCTTCGGATCTTTTCATGGGTCTGATCCTATTCGTTTGGCAAAGGGCCAGGGAGTAACAACACTGTCGGGAATGCGGCAATCGGCGGCACGACCCAGCGCCGTGCCCGCCCGCGCCCGATCGGCATAACCTTGCCTTGCGAGGCGAGCTCTTCGAGCGCCCGCTGCACGGTGCGCGCGCTGGCGTCGAGCGCGATTGCGAGCGCCGAACTTGACCAGGCCTCGCCGTCCGCCAGCAGCGCCCGCATCGTCGCATGTCGCTCGTCGACCGGCGGGGCAAGGACGACGACCGTGTGCTTGCCGTGCGGCACCAGCCGGAAGCCATCGCTCGTCGCCGTGATATCCGCAAGCGGGCGCAGTTCCTCGCGCAGCCGGCCGATTTCGACACGCAGCCTTGCCCGGTGGGATTCGTCGACATGTCGTGCGCCGAAGGCCCGGGCGAGCAAGGTTCGCCTTGAGACGTCTCCCGGCCAGGCTTCGCCCAGCGCGCGCGCCAGCGCAAAGAGCACCGGCCGAGTGGCAAGCGTGCACAAGGTCGCTTGTCTTCGGACGAGGTTCCGGCAGGCGTCGATGACGAGGGCGCCGGAAGCAAGCAGCTCTTCGACCTCGCCAAGCAGCAGCGAGCGCTCTTCCCCATCCGCCATGAGGCGGGCAGCCGGCGCTTTAAGCACGGCGGCCGCGTTTTCAACTTCCAAGATCAGGGCCGGAATGCCGGTCGCCCGTGCCGCTTCGCCCGCCCGCCCGAAGGCGGCGGTGGCGGCCTCGGTTCGCAACCGGCGCACGGCGATGCCGGCGAGCGCCAGGTCGTGGGCGGCTTTCGACAGCGGTGTCAGCCGCGCCGTATCGATATCGGCAAGCAAGTTCTCGGCCTCGTCCAGACGGCCGATCAAGAGCAGGCGCCGTGCCCCGAGATTGCGGGCGTGGGCGGCGTTGAGGTGGTCGCCATGGGTTTCGAGCGTCGAGCGGGCGGCGTCGAGCGCCCGCATCGGCCAGGAAAGATCACGGGAGACGATGGCGATCTCTGCCTCGGCGACGATGCACCGCGCCCGCGCCACCGCTTCCTTCGTGCCGAAGGCGCGCGCGGCGTTCTTCAGCAGGACCTTTGCGCGGGTGAAGTCTCCAAGCTGGGCCATGGCGATGCCGCGCAGCGCCAGTGCCGGCGGATCGTCGCGTAGCGCCACCCGCTTCAGCGCGCCGAGCGGGTCGCCCGACGCCAGTGCTCGCGCCGCGGCGGTGATCAGCGAATCCATCGAAATCCCGTCACACTTGTCACTCCCGCAAGCCGTGTTCCAGCCTTTATCTATCTCTCAGGTGGCAACGGACAACAGAAAGAAGCTTCGTCGCACAATCAAGCGGAAACAGTCGGGCGCATGCCTTCAAGGCTGCATCGAATGTGAATCTGCACCTATTATGAAATTCTTTCGAAGCTCCTGTCGGCTTGGCACCGGCGTGAGCGTCTTTCAATCGGGCGGGCGAGGGGATGTCCCAGGCACGGTCCGTCGCGCGATCAGGTTGCACAATTTTTCGGCGTGGCCGGACGTCCGGCCGGGCGGATTTAAGGAGATTTGCAATGACCAATTTGCATTACCGTTGGGTCATCGTGGCGGCGGGCGGGCTGCTCGGCTGCCTGGCGATCGGCGCCATGTTTTCGCTTCCGGTGTTCCTGCTGCCGATTTCGCGCGACACCGGCTGGTCGGTGACAGGCGTTTCGAGCGCCATGACCATCGGCTTCCTGGCCATGGCATTTGCCAGCATCGCTTGGGGCAGCCTTTCCGACCGATGGGGCGCGCGTCCGATCGTGCTCATCGGCTCGGTGCTCTTGGCCGTCAGCCTCATGGCAGCGAGCTGGACGACCTCGCTGATCGCCTTCCAAATCCTTTTCGGTGTCGTGGTCGGCACCGCGACGGCGGCGATCTTCGCGCCGATGATGGCTTGCGTTACCGGCTGGTTCGATACGCATCGCAGCCTCGCGGTCTCGCTCGTCTCGGCCGGTATGGGCATGGCGCCGATGACGATGTCGCCCTTTGCCGCCTGGCTGGTATCCGCCTACGACTGGAGAACCGCTCTGCAGATCATCGCGCTGGTCGTTGCCGTCATCATGATCCCGGTCTCGTTTCTCGTTCGCCAGGCGCCGGCACTTGCCGACGGTGCTGCCGCGGCCTCGCCCGAGGAAGAGCCCCATTCGTCGATGACGACCAGCCAGGTGCTGAAATCGCCGCTCTTCATCATCCTGCTTCTGACCAACTTCTTCTGCTGCGCCACCCATTCCGGCCCGATCTTCCACACGGTGAGCTACGCGATCACCTGCGGCATTCCGGTCATGGCGGCCGTGTCGATCTACAGCGTCGAGGGTCTTGCCGGCATGGGCGGCCGCGTCGTCTTCGGTCTGCTCGGCGACCGTTTCGGGGCCAAACGTGTGCTCGTTCTTGGACTTCTGGCCCAGGCCTTCGGCGCGCTTGCCTATGTCTTTGCCGCCGGGCTCGGCTCGTTCTATGCGGTCGCCGCCCTGTTCGGCTTCATCTATGCGGGCGTCATGCCGCTCTATGCGGTGCTTGCCCGCGAGAATTTCCCCTTGCGGATGATGGGGACGGTGATCGGCGGTACGGCCATGGCTGGCAGCCTTGGCATGGCGACGGGACCGATTGCCGGGGGCCTGATCTATGATGCGCTGGCAAGCTACACCTGGCTTTACATCGGTTCCTGGGGCATCGGCCTCGGCGCGTTCCTGATCGCGCTCACCTTCCGGCCGGCGCCGCGCTACCAGGCGGCGGTGGCCGCGGCCTGATGCGAGCGTGCTGACAGCGAGAGAAAGGGCTCCGCCTGGGAAGGGGACCTTTGGATCATTGCAGGCGCTGATCCGCGTCCGTCTTAGCGGTCGTCTATCCGGACGGTTCGTGCGCCGACATGCAGCGCCCGGCCGGCGCCCAGACCCATGATCGCCACGCCGATGCCGAGCGCGATGAAGAGAACGGCGCTGGCGGCGAAGCTGCCGGTCCAGCTGCGGATGAAGCCGACAAGCAGGGGGCCGATGGCGGCAAGCACGTAGCCGACGCCCTGGGCCATGCCGGAGAGATGGGCCGCCACGTGCGAATCGGGCGAGCGCAGCACAATGAGGGTCATCGCCGCAGCAATCAGGCCGCCCTGTCCGATCCCTTGCAGAACAGCCCAGACGAGCACCGTCGAGAGCGGCGCGAAAAGGATGCCGATCAGCGCGATGACGGCGGCGGCGACGAGCGCCACGCAGACGGCGCGCTGGTCGCGGCGCCTTACGGCGAAGGATGGCACGAGCAGGCAGGTGACGACCTGCATCATGATCGAGGCGGAGACGACCACACCGGCAGTTGCGGCATCTAGGCCACGCTCACGCAGGATCGGCGCCATCCAGCCGAAGACGCAATAGGCGAGTGCGGATTGCAGACCCATGAAGAGCGTCACCTGCCAGGCGAGCCGATCGCGCCAGAGGCCGACGACGCGGAAGCCGCTGTGGCGGGCTTGCGCCTTGCCGCGCAGCGCCTGCGGTGCCCAGATCATCAGCACGATGAGGGCGGGTACCGCCCAGGCCGCGAGCGCGCCTGACCAGGAGCCGACCACATGGTGTTCGATCGTCAGCGTCAGGCCGGCGGCGCTGGCAGCACCGGCGCACAGCGCCATGGTATAAAGGCCCGTCATCATCGCGGCGCGGTCGGGAAAGTCACGCTTGACGAGCCCGGGAAGCAGCACGTTGCCGATTGCGATCGCCGCACCTGCCGCAAATGTCGAAAGGAAAAGCAGCGGCACGGACTGAACGCCGCGCAGACCCGTGCCGAGCGTCAGCAGGACGAGCACCCCGAGAAGCGTGCGTTCGGCACCAAAGCGTTGGGCGAGCTTCGGCGCAAGCGGCGCGAAAAGGCCGAGGCAGAGCACCGGCAGGGTGGTGAGCACGCTGGCGCTGGCGGTGGAAAGGCCGGTCGCCTGCATCACCTCGGGCAGCAGCACCGAGAGACTTGAAAACAGCGGCCTGAGGTTAAAAGCGATGAGCACGAGGCTGGCGCCCAGCAGGATGCGGGCGCTGCGGCTCAGCACCGGTGGTTGCGGTGCCGGCAGGCTGTCGGCCTCGGCATCGATAAGCTGGTCTTCGATGTCCAGCGGTTCGGCGGCTTCGGCTTTGTGGGGATCACGAAAAGTCTGGTTCATTGGGAAAGTAGCCGATCAAGTTCAGCGAGGACGGGGGCCATGAACGCCCGAACGGCGGCCGCGGCCTTGTCCGGATCACTGGCCGCAATGGCCTCGACGATCGCCGCATGCGCCCGGTCGTCCGGCTCCGGCAGGTCGCCTGACAGCGTCGAGTGAATGGTTTCAAGAATGGCCGAAGTGAAAAAGTCATAGAGCTCGACGATGGCCCTGTTGCCGGAGGCCTCGACGATCGACCGATGAAAGGCGATGTCGCGCCGTCCGAAGGCCTCACGCCCGCCATCGGAAACCGTGCCGCGGGCGAGAAGAAGGCGCTTCATATGTTCCAGATCCTTGGGCGAATGTCGCAGCGCCGCCAGGCGTGCGGCTTCCACGTCGAGGGCCGCGCGCGCCTCCCATTGGTCGCGCAGGCTCGCCCGCTTGACGCGGTCAAGCGCGCCCGAGCTATCGACCGTCGAGCGGACATAGGTGCCGGAGCCCTGGCGGGCGTCGAGCAGCCCCTTCGAGATCAGGACCCGAACGGCCTCGCGCACGGTTCCGCGGCTCACCGCCAGAAGCTCGGTCAGCGCCGTCTCGTTGGGAATGCGTTCGCCGATAGCCCAGCGGCCGCTGAGGATTTCCGCCCGCAGGCTTTCGGCAGCGCTCTCGGCAAGGTTGGTACGATTGATCGGTTGCATTGTCTGCTCATCAAGTCATCAGATGATTTGATCAATAGGGTGAGGCGTTCGCAGAGTCAAGCGTGACGACGGGGAATGAAGAAGGCGTCGAAGCGTCGTGAGGCCGGTTTCGGCGACAGGATTTGTCGGTGGCTGGCGCGCGGAATCGCGGTCGCGCGCCGGTCGGCGCGCGATACTCAGGCTTTAGCTACGGGAATCCAGTCCCGGCACCGCGTGATCTCAGTTGAGCCTGAGATCGAGGCCGGGATGCAGCTTCTTGAGGTTCGGCAGCGATTTCGACTGCCACGGGATCTCAGAGGTTCCGCGCACCGTCAATTGCACGTTCGGGCGGTTGCGTGCCTCGATCGTCAGCTTGGCGAGCAGGTTGATCCCGGACGAGTTCAGGAACTGCAGTTCGGTGAGGTCGATCGTGATGTGCTCAGGCTCGGTCTCCAGAACGCCCATCACCGTCGAGAAGATCGGGGCATAGGCCTCCGTTCCCGGCAGCCGCATCGTGCCTTCAAAATGAATATCGTTGCCTTCGGACCAAACGCGATACTCTTCTTCGTCCTTGTTTTCCATGTTCACCGGCTCATCAGTTCGAGAGGTCTGGGACCGCAATGGAGGCATAAGTCTCCAATGAGGTTTCGCCGTCGTCACCCTGGGCGCCAAAAACCCAAGCGAAACGAACGCCATAATCGCTCATCAGCGTCAAAAGACCAAGCCCCGAGCCGCTCTTGCCGAGCCCGGTTGCGTTGGCTTCGATGCGCTCGATGAGCAGGTCGCCCGGGTCGCCGTCGGCGATCTCGGACAAAAGATCCTGGAAGCGCGCAGCCGCTTCGTTGTCGATCACGTTCGACACTTTCGTGCGGAAGCTGTGGCCCTCGAGGGCGGCCTCGACGACCACGGAACCGGAAGCGCGGAACTTCACGGCATTCTCGACCAGTTCGTTGGTGAGGTAGCCGATGTTGTGGCGCACTTCCCGATAGGTGTTGCGCGACGCGCGATAGCGCAGCGCCGCCAGTTCGGCGACGAAATCCGAAGCCATGGCGCAATGCTTCCAGCTGAGATCCAGCGGCCCGTCGTAAAGACGCAGCCGGGTCATCTTCTGGTGGGCGCCGATCGTCAGGTCCGCCAGTCCGTAGAGCGTGGTCATCTGATCACCTGTGTCTCATGACGACGAGCGTGATGTCGTCGTAGATCTTCTGCTTGCCGATATGCGCCATCAGGTCGTTGATGATACCCGATTTGACGTCCTCGGCGCTCTGTCCGTAAAACTTTCCGGCACTCTCGCACAGTCGCTCGATGCCAAACAGTTCGCCCTTGGCGTTCGCTGCCTCGGTCACGCCGTCCGTATGCAGCACGATCATGTCGCCGCGGCCGAACGAGATCTCGCGGGTGGCAACAAAGCGCGAAATGTCCGATTCCAGGCCAATCGGCAGGCCGAGGTCGAGCGTGTCGATCCGCTCGATTTCCGCACCCTTGCGCACGACGATCAGTTCCTCGTGCTGCCCCGACAGCGTCAGGCGGCCGTGGTCGTAGTCGAGGAAGGCCAACGACAGATGCTTGTCAGTGTTGGTGCGCACGATGTTCTTGTAGATGGCGCGGTTGAGGCGGTTGAGAAACTGCTCCGGGTCCATGTCGCCGGCTTCCTGCAGGGCCCTTGCGACCGACTGCACCATCAGCATCAGCACGCCGCTTTCAAGGCCATGACCGGTCACGTCGCCGATGCCGATCTTCAGCCGCTCACCGTCGCGCAGCACATCGTAGTAGTCGCCGCCCACCTCGTCGGCCGGGCGCATATAGGCGGCGATTTCGAGATCGGCGATTTCCGCGAGCTCGCCGGCCTTCGGCAGCACCATCATCTGGATCTGCTTGGCGACGGCGAGTTCGGCGCCAAGGCGCAGGTTCTCGCTGCGCAGTTGGGTATTCAGCGTCGAAATCTGATGGTTGGCGTCCTCGAGCTGCTTGGTGCGTTCGGTCACCAGGTTTTCGAGGTTCTCGGTATGGTAGCTGATCTCCTCAGCCATTCTATTGAACGCGATAGCGGCTTCACCGACTTCGTCGCGCGTCGTGATGGGCACACGGACGGAGTAGTCCTTCGCCTCGATGCTGGTTGCCGCTCCGGCGAGCGCGCTGATGCCGCGGGTGACCCGCTTGGAGATGCCGAACACGGCGAGCGTGACGAACAGCAGCGAAGCGAGCAGGGCCAGGATCTGATAGATGAGGATGCGGTTCGTCGCTTCAGAGATACTCGCCTGTGCCGCAAACAGCGAGGCATAGATTTCGCGCTCCGGCACGACGATGCCGATCGACATGGTCTCGCGGCGCACCGGGCCGGAAACCCAGAGGTTCTCCGGCTCGAGCTGCTTGAGGAGAATGAGATAGGGGACCTTCTCACCACCCTCATCGAGCAGCACCCGCTGAATGGCGCCATCGGTGCCAAGCGGCAGCTCTGCGATCGCGGGCTGGGCGCTGCGGCGCAGCGAGCGCTCCAACCCGGTGACGCCTTGTCCACCCGTGTCGCTGGACCGCCGCAGGCCGATCACCTTTTCGCCGACCGGATTGATGGCAAGCACGTTGCCGTCGGACATCACCAGAAATCCGAAGCCGCTGTCGCCGACCTTGACGCTTTCGACAACCTCGGCCAGCTGGTCGAGCGTGATATCGGTTCCGGTTGCTCCGGCGACACCTTTGCGGTCGGGCGTCCAGAGTGGCTGGAAGAAGCTGACGATCAGTTTGCCCGAGGCGGCATCGGTATAAGGTGCCGTTTGCGTGGTATCGGCTGCAACGGGCCTGAGGCTCGGTTGCTTCGCCCATTCCTCCCAGGACTCATAGAGGCCGGGGAAGAAGAAGTTCCAGAAGTTGGCTTCGTTATGGCCGGGGTAGAGACGGTCGAACGTCTGCGCCTGATCCGCATAGGGCGCCATCCGCAAGATCGGCCGCTCTTTTGGTCCGACGTAGTACATCTGCAGTTTGGAGCGGCCGTGCGCAAGCAGGGCGGGCGCAACCAGATCGAGAACGGCGCTGTTCTCAATATCGGCCTGCACCTCGGGTAGTGGCCGATGGTCGGGGCCAAGGAGATAGCTCCAGACGCTTACGCTCGAGAGCGGCCCCGGAAGGTTTTGCGCCCACCCACCTTTGGCATCGTAAGTGACGGTAACGGACTCCGGTGCGTGCCGCGCAAGTGCCTCACCGACGTCGGACCGGCGCACGGGGCGGTCGATCTGCGCCTGGATTACGCCCGCGAGCGTGGCGACGTCGGCGTGAACCTGGCCGAGCAGAAGATTAACCCGCGCGGCCGTCGATTCCGCGTAGGTGAGCATGTAGTCTTCGTTGGCGTTTTGCAGGCCCTGTCCGACTTCCGTCGTCGCGTCGCGCGACAGTCTTTGAACGTTCCAGAGCGCCAGCCCGCCTGTCAGCAGGAGGTCGAAGAGCACGGCGCTGCCGACGACCAGCACGAACTTGGCGCGAAAGGATCTCAAACCGAACCGGGGGCGTTTGATATTGCTCGCGCTCATAGTGGTTTGCGCCCGGACGCTGCCCAGATCGGCCAGCCCGCATAGCCCTTCGGATGCAGTGCAGCGAAGATGTGATCCCGGAAGCCCTGGCGGAACCGCTCGATGAATTCGGGTGTTTCGCCGTGCCTCACCGCCATGTCCGCAAACATCTTCTCCCAGCCGGCGATGATATCGGCGAAATCCTGTGGGTCACCGTCCAGATTGGTGACCATGAAGGATTCGACCAGGATGTCGTCGAAGCCCGTGTCGGCAAGATAGCGCCGGCTCTTCGGCCCGAACTCCACATCTATCTCGAAATTGCTCAAAAGCCGCGCGAGCTCATTGTAGGTCCATTGGATGCTTTGCGCCCGCGGCTCGCCGAGGCAGTGCGAGTTCTTCTCGTTGGTGATGTAGACGCGGCCGCCCGGCTTCACGATCCGATAGAGTTCCTTGAGAAGCAGCTCCGGCTGATTGAAGACCTGCAGCGAGTGGCGGCAACTCACGAAGTCGAACTGGTTGTCCTCAAGCAGCATCTCCGACGCGTCGCCGTAGGTGTATTCGATACCCGTCACGCCGAACTCGGCGGCCACCTTTCGGGCATAGGCGAGGCTCGGCTTCGAGTGGTCGAGCGCGACGATCCGCGACGGCTGGAACTCCTTCTGCGCGAGCACGGCGAAATCGCCGATGCCGCAGCAGATGTCGGCCACGGCGATGCCGGGCCGCATGCCGTGGCGCGGCAGGATGGTGCGCTCGTGGCGCCAGGTCAATTTCGTCTGCGCGCGCAGGATTGGGATGAAGCTCGTATCCTCGAAGTAGTCCTGGCCAGGATAGAACATCGAATCATAGACCTCGACGGAGATCTGCGGCTCGATCGTGCTCAGGTGCCGGAACATGCGCGTCGTCCAGCTGACGACGCTTGACGTGATGACGATCAGGCGCAGGTCCGACCGCTCCCGGCAGGCGTCGAGGGCGACCCGGATGAAGGCCTGGAAGGCCGTGTTGTTCATCTGGATGAGGCGCTTCACATCGATATAGAGAACGCCGCGCACCGTATCGATGGCTTCCCTCAGCGCATGGATACTCTCGGCGATTTCATCGATCGAACGCGGCCGAATCGTTCCGGCAAGCGAGAAGATCTGGCTGTTCGGATCGAAGTCGACCTTGAAACGCTGAGGAAGGCTCGCCGCCATCAACTCACCATTCCTTCAAGAGGAAGATCCACGATCAGGGTGATGGCCGGAGCCGCATCCTCGTCAAGCCGGAGGCGGGCGTCATAGTTGACCGCCAGGTCCAGAAGCACCGATTCCCGGCTGGGGGCAAGGTCGTTGGAAATGGCGTCGAGATAGCGGGCCTGGGCATCGCTCTCACGGGTTTTCGAGACAGCCTCGCGATAGAAGCGCGCCTGACCAGGTGGGCATGGAAAGCTCAGTTGAACCCGTTCCGTGGCGCCTTGGCGATAGATCGACAGGCCGATCTTTCCGTCGGTGGTGCCGCCGCGAAACGAAACCTCCAGAAGCTCGTTGAGGGCGGAGGAAAAGAAGTTGGAATGCCGTACCGGATCGGTCCTGTTGTGGCTGATCATCCGGGCGAGGTAGCTCGAGACATGATCGCAATGGTGCCAGTCCGAAAGGAAATCTTCCATCTCCATATCGAACTGAAGCAGCGGCTCGAAAGCCGTTTCCGTGGTCTTATTGACACTAGCACCCATGCAGCAATGTCCTCCGCACCCCGAACTCTGCCACGGCCATACGCCACTTTCTATAATGATTTCTAACCACGCAACCCCGGGATCTTGCATGAAGACAACCCAGGTATTGCCTCGCGCCATATCGGGCGCAACGCACAGATGTGGGGGGCTACAGCGTCGCCATTGCCGATGAGCGGCGAAGATAGGCGCCGATCGCGTCCGCCGGCATGGGCATGCCCAGGAAATAACCCTGCAGACGGTCGCAACCCTCTTTTCGAAGCCAGACGGCCTGCCCGATCGTCTCGACGCCCTCGGCGGTCACGCGCATGCCGAGACCGTGGGCAAGGGCGATGATCGACCGGACGATCGTCTGGCTCTTTTCGTCGCTCTCCAGATCCTTGATGAAATAGCGGTCGATCTTGATCGTATCGAAGGGGAAGTTCTTGAGGTAGCTGAGCGACGAATAGAAGGTGCCGAAATCGTCGAGCGAGATCTGGATGCCGAGCACGTTGAGGGTGTTCAGCGTGTCGAGATTGTTGGTCGTGCGTTCAAGCAGCACCGATTCGGTAACTTCCAGTTCCAGCCGGTCGGCCCTCAAGCCCGCCATGTCGATTGCCTGGGCGATCCGGTCCGTCAGGCCCTCGCGCAGGAACTCCGCCGGCGACAGGTTGACGGCGACGGTGAAATGCGACGGCCAGGTGGCAGCCTGCCGGCAGGCCTCCTCCAGGACCCATTGGCCGATCTCGTTCATCAGGCCGTCGGCTTCCGCCATCGGGATGAAGACGTTGGGCGGGATCGTGCCGACCAGCGGATGATGCCAGCGCACCAGCGCCTCGAAGCCGACGATCGAAAATGGCGGCTCGACGAGTGGCTGGTATTCGATTGAAAACTGCTTGTCCTGCAGCGCGGTGCGCAGACTGCGGCGCAGCATCTCGCGCTGTTCCAGCACGATCAGCATGGAACGGCTGAAGGTCTTTGCCCTGCCTCGTCCATCCTTCTTGGCGGCATAGAGCGCAATGTCCGCCGCCTTCATCAGTTGCTCGATGTCGTTTCCGTCGTTCGGCGCAATGGCAATGCCGATGCTGGCGCCGACGAAGACGGAGATGCCATCGATGGTGAAAGGTTCGCTGAACGCCTCGATCAGTGCCTCGGCGAGATACTCGGCGTCCGCCGGCTGGTCGCTTTGACGCTGGATGACGGCGAATTCGTCGCCGGCCAGGCGATAGGCGACTTCGCCGTCGCGAAGGGCGCCGCGAATGCGCTCGGCCGCCATCTTGAGGACGGCGTCGCCGGCGCCGTGGCCGAGTGTGTCGTTGACCGGCTTGAAATCGTCGAGGTCGATCTGCATCAGCGCCAGCTTCTCGCCGGATGTCGGCAGGATACTCTGCAGGTCGTCGCTGAACTGCCGCCGGTTGGGCAGGCCCGTCAGCACGTCGTGGGTCGCCTGGTGCAACAGCAGCGCGCGTTCGCTTTCGCCATGGCTGCCGATCTCGCGGCGGGTCGCGCGGCCGCTCGTTTCGAGCACGCCGATGCCGCGCATGGCGCGAAAGACGAGCAGCGTGCGCCGCGACTTGGTGGCGGCGTCGACCACCTCGACGCTGCGCGGCACGCCGTAAGCGATGACGGATTCCACCGCCGCCTTGGAAACGGGCGCAAGCAGTTCGGGATAGAGATGCCACAGGGTGGCATCGACAAGCGTGCCGACTTCGTAGGTTTCCTGCAGCGCCGGCGAGGCGCTGGTCAGATGAAAGGCCTCGTCATAGAACGAGAGAACCTCGTCCATATGAGCCGCAACGGGATCCTGCACTGAAGCTGAAGCAGACAAGGTTGCATCAGTGTCCGGCATGCTTGCCTTTCCCTCTCTGTTTCGAACGCGCCGGAAGAATATAAAAGCCCGCTCCAGCGGCGCTCCGGTTCGGCTCGTCCTTCTGCAAAGCTACCGCGTCGCCCGCCCGGGTCAATGCCAATAGGCTGCCTGCGATCTTACCTGTGGAAACCTCGCTTCGGAGCATGGCGAGCGCTGCTCGATATCCTTTGCCCCACACGGTTGTATATAAGCTTCCTCTTGTATCATTTGCCATCATTGCATGCAATTTGGGGCGGAACAGCTGTGGGCGTTTCAGCTCCGCCTATACGCATGTCCCATTGTGGGACGCCATATCAGCAAGGGTTTCGGGCGTCTACTGCGGCCGGTCGCGGTTAAGCAAACGGCAGATACGCCCGGGCAACGGGGCCGTTGGGCTCCGTTTAAGTTTCGGTTAACCATAAAGGAAGTTTTCAGGGGATTATGTGGCTTGACCCATCCCGCGATCACCCGGAATTAAGAACCACGGGCGAGTTGGCCACCGGGTTGCCGGTGGCCAATCGCTATTAAGCTCAGTGCGTGCTCAGAATCACGTCGGTCTTCTGGAAGGTCCGGACGTCGATCAGGCCCTTGTCGGAAATGCGCAGTTCCGGAATGACGACGAGCGCAAGCAGCGAGTGCTGCATATAGGCGTTGTTCAGCCGGCAGCCACAGGCGCGCATGGCCTCGACGATGGCGGCCGCTTTCTCGGCGACGATCTCCGCTCGCTGATCCGACATCAGGCCGGCGACGGGCAGCTCGACCAGGGCCAGTTCGCGGCCTTCCTTGATGACGACGATGCCGCCGCCGACCTCGTGCAGGCGGTTGGCGGCCTTGGCCATGTCCGCCTTGTTCGTGCCGACCACGATCATATGGTGGCTGTCATGGGCGACCGTGCTCGCCATGGCGCAATCGCTGTCATAGCCGAAGCCGGAGACGAAGGCGTTGACCACGTCGCCGGTGCCGCGGTGGCGCTCGACGAGCGCGATCTGGCAGACGTCGTTGGCCCGGTCCATCTGCACGAGGCCGTTCTCGATCGCCACCTCGGCCTGAAGCGCCCGCGTCGGCGCCTGGTTCTCGACGACGCCGATGACGTTGACCCGCGCGCGCGTCGCCCGTGCGTTGGATGGGATGTCGAAATCCGCGGCGGCCAGTAACCGGCCAAGGTGGACGGTGTTGCGGGCGCTTTCCGGGTAGACATAGGCCGGGATATCGCGCGCGAGTGTGCCGTTCTCTGCCATCAGCTCGCCGCGGGCAAACACCATTTCGATCGGCAGCGCGGCGAGGTCCGAGGTGACGATCAGGTCTGCCCGGCGACCCGGTGCGATCGAGCCGATTTCGCGCTCCAGGCCGAAATGCTGGGCGGTGTTGAGCGTCGCCATCTGGATCGCGGTCACGGGTTTCAGACCCTGAGCGATGGCATGGCGCACGACGCGGTTCATGTGTCCGTCGTGAACCAGCGTGCCGGAGTGGCTGTCGTCGGTGCAGAGCAGGAAGTTGCGCGGGTCGAGGCCGGATTCGGTGACGGCCTTGATCTGCGCGGCAATGTCGTACCAGGCGGAGCCGAGGCGCAACATGGCGCGCATGCCCTGGCGCACACGGGCGATTGCGTCGTCGACCGTCGTGCCTTCATGGTCGTCGGCCGGTCCGCCGGCGGCATAGGCGTGGAACTCGCGGCCGAGATGCGGCGAGGCATAGTGCCCGCCGACGGTCAGCCGCGCATCCTGGGTGGCGGCGATCTCGGCCATCATCTTCGGATCGTTTCCGGCAACGCCGGGGAAATTCATCATCTCGCCGAGACCGATGACGTTCGGCCAGGCAAGCGCCTCGGCGACATCCTGTGCTGAAAGCTCGGCGCCGGCAGTTTCAAGACCCGGGGCGCTCGGCACGCAGCTCGGTACCTGGACCAACACGTTGATCGGCAGACTCTGGGCTTCTTCGTTCATCAGCCGGACGCCGTCGAGGCCGAGCACATTGGCGATCTCGTGCGGGTCGATGAACATGGTGGTGGTGCCGTGCGGAATGACCGCGCGGGCAAATTCGGTAACGGTGACGAGGCCGCTCTCCACATGCATGTGCGCGTCGCAGAGGCCGGGAACAAGATAGCGCCCGGCGGCGTCGACGACCTTGGTGCCTTCGCCGATCGTGTGGCTGGCATCCGGACCGACATAGGCGAAGCGGCCGGCTTTGACGGCGATATCGGTGCCGGGGATGATTTCGCCGGAGTAGACGTTGACCCATTTGCCGTTGCGGATCACGAGATCGGCGGGCTTGCGGCCCATGGCGACGTCGACCAGTTCGGGTGCGGTCTTCGACCAGGATTGAAGCATGACTGTTTCCTTCGGATGGGCGATGTCGGCGCCCTTGCATTAAGGGCGCCGTCGGATTTTCTGGCGGTTACTGGGTCTGGGCGACGAGCGCTGCGGCGAGCAGTGCCACGAACCACATGACCGGTCTTACATCGCCAGCCCGGCCGCAGACCAGCTTGATCAGCACATAGGCGATGATCGCGAGCGACAGGCCGAGCGTGATCGAGAAGGTGAGCGGGATCAATACGATCGCAAGGAAGGCCGGGATCGCCTCGTCGAGCGCGCTCCAGCGGATGTTGCTGATAGGCTCGGACATGAAGAGGCCGGTGAGGATCAGCACCGGGGCGGTCGCAACCGCCGGCACCAGAGAAAGCAGCGGCGACAAAAACAGGAAGGGCACGAAGAGCAGACCCGCGACCAGCGCGACGAGACCGGTGCGTCCACCCTGCTGGATGCCGGCGCCGGATTCGAGATAGACGGTCGCCGGGCTGGTGCCGAGCGGTGCGGAAATCAGTGCCGCGATGGCGTCGACATGCATCGATTCCCGGATGTTGCGCGGCATGCCGTTTTCATCCTTGAGGTCTGCCGCTTCCGCGAGGCCAAGGAAGGTCGAGAGCGCCTCGATGAAGTTGGTGAACAGGAAGACAAAGATGAAGGGCAGGTAGATCAGGTTCAGTGCGCCCAGGAGATCGATCTGGCCGACGAAGCTGAAATCCGGTGCAGCGGAGAGACCGCTCCAGTTGACCAGCGTGTGCACATCCGGCGTCTCCGGCCAAAACGCGCTGCCGTCGCCCCACCAGCGACCGATCGGGATCGAGAGAATAGTGGTGAGGATCATGCCGGCCATCATCGCGCCCGGAACCCGCCGCACCACCAGCGCCACCGTGAGCACGAAGCCGGCGATGAAGGTGAGGGTGACCGGGTTGAACTGCGTGAGACCAACGATCGTGTCGGGGTTGGCGACGATGAACTTGGCGTTTTCCAGGCCGATCAGCGCGATGAAGAGGCCGATACCGCAGGCGATGCCATAGCGCAGATCGACAGGGATCGCCTCGATGATCGTCTGGCGCAGATTGAAGAACGCCATGACGGTAAAGAGCACGCCGGCCCAGAAGACGCAGCCAAGCGCGACCTCGAGCGGCACCTTGGCGCCGACCACCATGGTGTAGGCAAAGAGCGCGTTGATGCCCATGCCCGGCGCCACCAGAATGGGGCTACGCGCATAGAGCCCCATGGCGCAGCTGCCGATGAAGCTGACGAGCACCGTCGCCGTCACGCCGGCCGAAAATGGAATGCCGGCATGCGCCAGGATCGAGGGATTGACGACGATGACGTAGGAGGCGGCGAGGAAGGTGGTGAGTCCTGCGAGGATCTCGGTGCGGATGGTCGAGCCGAGCCGCGAAATCTGGAAGTAGCGGTCGAGCAGCGCTGCGAGCCAGGATGTCTCCGGGCTTGGTGCCGCCTCCACGGACTTGTTCTGATAGTTCATCTTGTTCCCCTTTTTTGAACGAAGAAGGGGGCCGGCATGACCGGCCCCCTTCCAAGGCATCATTCCGCAGCGACGGCGCGCTCGTCCCCGCCGGCGGGCGAAAACGGCGAGATCACCTTCAGCCCGACGCAGTCGACGACACCGAGATCGGTGATCGCATATTCCGGGATCGCCGTGATCTGCAACACGAACATGTACATGAAGGGCCAGGGCAGCGGGCAGCCGAGGGCGCGGGCCGCGTCGTCGAGCTGGTCTTCCAGCGCTGCCATCTCGGCCGGCTCGATGTCGGAAACGATGCCGCCGATCGGCAGGTGCAGGAAGGCCTCGACCTTGCCGTTCCTGACCACGACCTGGCCACCATGGTTGGCGATCAGGTGGTTGATGGCGATACGCATATCCTCGAGATCGGCGCCGATGCAGATGATGTTGTTGTCATCGGGCGCAGTGGAGCTGGCGATCGCGCCTTGCTTGAGGCCGAAGCCCGACGCAAAGGCGACCGGACGGTTGCTCGTCTTGCCGTAGCGTTCGACGACGGTGACGTATTGCACGTCCCGTGCGGGATCTGCGAGCACCTGGCCGTCCTTGACCGCAAGCGTCACGTCGCGGCGAGTGCGCACGAAGATCTTTTCCGGGGTGACGGCGATCGCCATGGCGTCTGCCGTCTCGCCGGCGCCGTGATAGGCGACCTTGAGATCGCCGGGCTGAAGCGGCGCGACCTTCACCGAGTTCAGAAGTGCGACGCTGCGCTGCGGCGGGATCAGTTCGATCGCCATCTTGCCGTTGCGGGCGACGACTTCACCCTTGGCGACGACGGTTTCGATGGTGAAGTTGCGCAGGTCGTCGACGAGCAGGATGTCGGCCGCGCGGCCGGGCGAGATCGAGCCGACCTTGTCGTCGATGCGGAGCGCATCGGCGCCGTTGATCGTCGCCATCTGGATCGCCGCCATCGGCGAAATGCCCATGGCGATCGCCATGCGCACCATGTGGTCGAGATGGCCGCGCTTGAGGATGTCGCTTGCTACCACGTCATCGGTGCAGAAGCTGATGCGGCGCAGCGCCTTAACGCCCATTTCCGTGACGATGCGCAGGTTGTCGGCGAGGAAGTGCGAGATCGAGGATTCTCGTACAACGACATGCATGCCGGCGCGCAGCTTTTCGAGCATTTCTTCCGGCGTGTAGCTCTCGTGGTCGGCGCGAACGCCGGACTGCTGGTAGCCGTTGAGCCGCGCGCCACGGGTCATCGGGCAGCAGCCGAGAACCGGCAGGCGGCTCTTTTCGGCGAGTTCGAGCGCCGCGAGCACGTCGGCGTCCTCCTCCTGGATGAACTCGCGCACGGTTTCCCATATGCCGACGCATTCCGGCCAGTGGTGCGTCGCCTGGTGGTCGGCCGGGCTGAAATAGTGGCCGACGGTCGAGCGCGGCATGGTGTAGGGCGTCTTGCAAGGCGCGCCCCAGAAGACCTTGAGTGGCGTCTGTTTTGCCTCGTCGAGGAACTCGCGCGCCGCGGCCGGGCCGCCGACGACGATGATCTGGTCGAGGCCGGTGACGATCGAGGTGGTGCCGAGCGGCACGACGGCCTTGGCAAAGCTCGTCAGTGACATCTTCGAGCATTCGACATGCAGATGCCCGTCGATCATGCCGGGTGCCAGGTATTTGCCGGTGGCATCGACGATCCTGGTCTCTGGCCCGATATAGTCGGAGATGTCGCCGACGGCGATGATGCGTTCGCCATAGATCGCGACGTCGGCCTGGTAGATCTCTTCCGAAACGACGTTGACCAGGCGACCGCCGCGGATCGCCAACGTTGCCTTGCCGCCGGTGCCCGATGCGGCGCGAATGAATTCTCTGATATCGCTCACTGGAACCTCTTCTCCCTTAGCTCCAGTGAATATTCCCAATTCCCAGTCGTTTACACAATGGGCCGAAATAGGCTATTCTCTGGACATATCGTGCAAGATTTTGGACGAAATATGGATCTTTCGCTCATAGACTGTTTCGTGAAAGTTGCGGATTCCCGTTCGATTTCAGCGGCTTCCAGGCGCCATCGCCTGCCGAAATCAACACTCAGCCACAAGATCCGGCAATTGGAGGATGAGTTCGGCATCGAGCTCTTCGTGCGCGAGGGTCATCAGTTGCATGTGACCGACGCGGGCGCGGAGTTCCTGCGCTACGCCCGGCTCATTCAGTCGAATTGCGACGATGCGGCAACCGCGATGGCGGAGATGCGCCAGGAGGTGGCGGGCACCCTGCGCGTGGGCTCGACCGGCGAGTTCGGCACGACGATCACCTCGGAACTGCTCTATGCCTTTCGCCAGCAATATCCGCAGGTCAATCTCGACGTTGTGTTCCTGTCCTCGCGCCAGCCATTCTCCGACGTTACCGAACAGGCGCTCGACGGCATCTTCCATTGGGGCGAGCCGTCCGATGTCGACTACATCAGCCGCAGACTTTCGGTCTCGTCTTATGGCCTCTTCGCCAGCCCGCACTACATCGCCCGGCATGGCCAGCCGGATAATCCGGATGCGCTCGCCGGCCATCGCGGCCTCGTCTTCCGCCAGCCGACGCGGCTGCAGTCCTGGTATCTGACACAGTCAGGCGAAGACGAGGTGGACCTGCTGCCGACGGCGACCTGCACAACCAACGACTACTGGACGATCAAGTATTTCGCCGTCGCCGGTGAGGGCATCGCCTATCTGCCCGACTTTTTCGTCGAGACCGAGCGGCAAGCCGGCCTGCTGGAGCCGGTGCTATCGGACTGGCGCTCGCCGCAGACGGCGATCAACCTCATCTATTCGCGCCGTCGGCACGTCTCGAAGCGGTTCAAGGCCTTCGTCGACTTCTGCATCGACTTCTACCGCGACCGGGACCGGGTGAAGATCCCGCGCTACTACGTGGAGCGCGTGAGCCTCTAGAGGCGAGGCGAGGCGAGGCGAGGCGAGGCGGGGCAGCGCCATGCAGCGGCGTCTCTAGCCCAGCAACGAAGGCAGCGCGCTGGCGCCGTCGACATTGCCGCCACAAAGCAGGATGACGTTGGTCTGGCCGGTGCACCTCGCCGCGATCTGCCGGAAGCCGGCAAGTGCGAGAGCTGCCGCCCCCTCTACCAGCATATGCTCGTCGAGCAGCAGGTCCCGCATTGCGGCCGCGATCTCTGCTTCCGAGCAGGTCACGACCTCATCGACCACGGTCATCGACAATGGGAGGGTCACGCTGTCTTCGTCGAGACCGCCGGCAACGGCATCGGCGAGCGTTTCGAGGTGTTCGGTTTCGACCACCCGGCCGGCCCTTATCGAGGCCGCAAGCGCTGCCGAATTTGCAGCGGACACGCCGATGACGCGAGTATGCGGGCGGAAACTCTTCAGCACCGAGCCGATGCCGCTGATCAGTCCGCCGCCGCCCATGGCGATGAAGACATTGTCGATGCGTTCGGCTTGCTCCAGGAGTTCAAGTGCGATCGTGCCCTGGCCGGCGATGATTTCCGGGTCGTTGTAGGGCGAGACGTAGCCGAGCTTTTCGGTCGCGGCCAGCTGCTGCGCATGCTGTTCGGCAAGCCCGGTTTCGGAACCGTGAAGGACGACCTCGACGCCGTAGGCGCGGATGTGCTCCAGCTTCGCCGGCTTGACAATCTCGGGCAGCACCACCGTCAGTTTCTGGCCGATCGCACTTGCTGCGTGGGCAGCACCGATGCCGTGATTGCCGGAGGAGGCGGTGATCACCTGCTGGTCTCTTGGCAGCGAGGTCATCTTGCTCGCAGCCCCGCGGATCTTGAAGGAGCCGGTCAGCTGCAGGTTTTCCGCCTTGAACAGTACCGTCGAGGCTGTCTGCGGCCCGATCGCGCGCGACGGGATCAGTGGCGTCTCGTAGATGAAGGGGCGGATGCGCTGGCGTGCGCGGACAGCGCGCGCGGCCGTTTCGAAGACGTCTCTGGTCATGCGGTTGTTCCTTGCGAGCGGCCGAGCAAGCCGAGTTCATAAAGCACCGTGCGGGCAATGGCGATGTCCTGCGTCGCGATCCCTGTCAGGTCGGCGATGGTGATGTCGTTGTCCGAACGTCGACCTTCGGCCGCACCGGAAAGGACCGCGCCGAGGGCGACACAGCGTTCCTCCTGGATCACCACGGCCCGAGACGCCGCAGAAAATTCACCGTGGTCCAGGCATTGCTCGGCGAGATCGACAAAGAGGCGGTCGGCGCGGGCAACGAGGGCAGTTTCGAGCTCCTGCTTGCCGGGTGCGTCCGCGCCCATGGCGGTGATATGGGTGCCAGGCCCGATCCATTCCGATCGGATCAGCGGCTCCTTCGATGGCGTCGTGGTTACGATCGCATCGGACTGGCGGCAGAGCGTTTCGAGATCGGTTGCCGCCTCCATAGAAAGGTCGAGGTCTGTCAGGTCGGTAAGCACCGCATTTGCCTTTTCCATGGACCGCCCCCAGACCGTGAACCGCAATGGACGATCCGAGAGGGAGGCCAGCGCCCGGATCTGGATGCGCGCCTGCGTGCCGGCGCCGACGATCCCGATCGAGCAGGCGTCCTTGCGCCAGAGCGCCATGGTCGCGATCGCACCGCCGAGGCCGGTGCGAAGATCGGTGAGCAGGCCCTTGTCGTCGAGCACGGCCACCACGTCGCCGGTCTCAGAGGATACTGCGACCATCATGCCGGTGCTCGACGGCAGTCCCTTGGCCGGATTGTCGTAGAAGCCGGAGGCGATCTTCACGACGAAGATCGGATCGCCTTCGATGTAGCCGTATTTGATGTGGCAATCCGCATTCCGACCGGGAAGCGGCAGATAGCCGACCGGCGGCAGATTGGCGCGACCGTCGGTGACGGCGATATAGGCGTCGCGGATGGCCGGTGCCGCGAGCGTCAGCAACCGCAGCTCGGCCAGTCTTTCTCGATCGATGACGATCATGGCGCGCTCCCCTGGCTCAGATATTTGTAGACGGTCGCCCGGCCCATGCCGAGGATGCGCGAGATGTAGGAGGCGGCATTCTTGCCGCCGAAGGCGCCATCAGCGGAAAGGGCGATCACCAGCGCCTGCTTGTCGTTGCGGCTCAGGCTCGAGACTGTCAGCCCGCGCGCCACGGTCCATTGCTGGACATATTCGTTGACGCGCTCGTGCCAGTCTTCCTTGAACAGGCTCTCGGGCTTGTCTGCGTCGATGGGAACGCGGACGAGCGCGTTGAGCGTCCTGAGTGCCGCATGAAAGTCGGAGACATCGGCATTGATGCAGAGCACGCCGATCGCCTTGCCGTCCGCGTTTCGCAGCACGGCGCTGATCGCCTTGATCGAGCGTCCGTCCCAATTGACCTTCTCGTAGGGGCCGATGATCGCTTCGCCTTGGCTGAACCCGATTTCGCTCAGCAGCGAAGCTTCGCCGATCTCGCGCTTGGAGAAGTTGCCAGCGATCTGGACGACGGTTTCAGTCGCCAGATCGTGCAGCACGACCTCGGCATAGGGCTGGAACAGCAAGGCGATCGCGTCGCAGACCAGGCAATAGGGGCGGAGTTCTGGGGTCACGGCGTTCCTCTTCCTCGATAGCAATCCATAAATCACGCGTAGACGAAAAAGTCTATATTGGATTTATAGTCTGCACACCGCTCAAAACGACAACAGCGGCGCGCGATGGGCTCGCGCGCCGCTGTCCAAGCAGCCGACCGGGGAGGGGGATCAGCTAGCTCGTGGCGGTCTTGACGACCTTCGTCCGCCTCCAGCCGGCGACGAGTGGCATCACGGCCATGGCGCCCGCCAGGATCCAGAGAATGATCGAGATCTTGCTCTGGAACAGGATCGAGATATCGCCGCCGCTGATCGCCAGCGCATTGCGCAGGTTCACCTCCATCACATGGCCGAGCACGAAGCCGAGGATGATCGGCGCCATGTCGAAGCCGGCCTTTCGAAGCAGCCAGCCGATGATGCCGATGCCGAGCATCAGGAGGATCGAGAAAACCGAGGCGTGGGTGGAATAGACGCCGACAACCGACAGCACGAGGATGCCCGGAACCAGCAGCCAGTTCGGTACCGTCAAGACGCGGGCGAAGATGTTGACGAGCGGCAGGTTGAGGAGAAGCAAGAGCACGTTGCCGATGAAGAGCGATGCGACGAGACCGCCGACCACTTCCGGCCGCTCGGTGATCAGCATCGGGCCCGGCTGGATGTTGTAGAGCATCAATGCGCCGAGCATGACGGCGGTCGTGCCGGAGCCGGGCACGCCGAGCGTCAGCATCGGTACGAAGGCGCCGCAGGCGGTGGCGTTGTTGGCAGCCTCAGGGGCCGTGAGACCTCGTACGTCGCCCTTGCCGAAGGTGCCTTCGGTGTCGGAGATGCGCTTCTCCGTGGTGTAGGAAACGGCGCTCGAAACCGATGCGCCGGTGCCCGGCAACACGCCAACGATGAAGCCGATGACCGAACCACGCAGCGTCGCACCGATCGATTTGCGGATATCGTCGAGGCGGGCGGTCATGCGGCCGAGTTCGCGGATGACCGTGACGCCGCTTGCCTGGTGTTCGAGGATCAGCAGCGCCTCGGACACCGAGAAGAGACCGATGACCAGCACGACGAATTCGATGCCGTCGCCGAGTTCCGGCTCGTTGAAGGTGAAGCGATAGGCGCCGGAGGTGGCGTCGAGGCCGACGGTCGCAAGCATCAGGCCGAGCGTGCAGCCGATCAGCGTCTTTACCGGCTGGCTACCGACCATGGAACCGAGGGTCGCGAAGGCGAACACCATCAGCACGAAGTATTCGGCCGGGCCGAAGCCGATGGCGAGGCCCGCAAGCAGCGGCGCGAACAGCGCCAGCCCGACGGCGCCGAAGACCCCGCCGACGAAGGAGGAGAGGCCGGAGAGCATCAACGCTTCGCCGGCGCGGCCCTGGCGGGCCATCGGGTTGCCGTCGAGCGCCGTCATGACCGCGCCGGCATCGCCCGGCACGTTCAGAAGGATCGAGGAAATGCGGCCGCCATATTCGGCCCCGCAATAGACGGCGGCGAGCAGGATCATCGTGCTTTCGGCCGGCAGGCCCATCGTATAGGCGATCGGGATCAGCAGCGCGATGCCGTTGATCGGCCCGATCGCCGGCAGGGCGCCGACCAGGGTGCCGATGAAGCAGCCTGCAAGACCGATGAGCAGGTTCTGCAGGGTGAGGGCGACGGTAAAACCGTTCCAGAGATAATCGAGATTCATTGAGATCACTCCATAGCCGGCGGATCAGCCAAACAGCCGGCCGGCGGGCAGATAGACGTCGAGCAGGTAGGAAAAGACGAACCACCAGAGGGCGGCTTGCCCGACGCCGCCAATCAGCGCGAGACGCAGCGGCGCGCCGAAGATCCAGCCGACGCCGAAGGTCAGCAGGAAGATCGAGGCGGCGAAGCCGGCGGGCTCCAGAAGCAGTGCCGATGCAAGAAGCAGGAGCGGTACTGCAATGATCTTCACGAGAAGCCGCCCCTGCGGAAAGGCTTCGGTCGTTCCGGGGCTTTTCAGGTAGAAGAGGCAAAGCACCGCGAGGGTGATGGCGAGCAGCACCGGCACGACGCGTGGACCGAGCGGGTCCGAGGCGAAGGCATATTCGATCTGGCTGCCGCCGATGCCATAGGCAATCGCCAGCGCGAGCATCAAGAGCCCGCCGACCCTGCCGATGCGGGAGGATGAGGAAGTGGTGTCTGACATGGTTCTGTTCCAGATGTTTACGCCAGGGAACGGGTCTTCAATCCGGCCGGATGAGACGATCGGCAGGGAGCCCGTAAAGTGGTGGCAAACAAGCGGAGCGGGAGACTGTCCCGCTCCACCGTCCGGCTTACATGCCGGCTTCCTTGGCGATGATCTTGAAGCGTGCCACGTCCGCCTTGACCTGCTGGTCGAAGGCGTCGCCCACCTGAGTGTATTCGTAGAGGCCGCGCGCCTCCCGCTCCTTCACGAATTCCGGCGTTGCGGCGAGCTTGGTGAAAGCATCGGCCCACCATTTGTAGTCGGCGTCGGAGACGTCCTTGCCGACGTAGTAGCCGCGCCAGACCGGCCATTCGATGTCGACGCCCTGTTCCCTGGCGGTCGGCACTTCGGCGAGTTCGCCCGGCAGGCGATCGGGCGCCATGACCGCGAGCACGCGGACCTTGCCGGCCGCATGGTGTTTGGACATCTCCGCCGCATCGCCGGCACCGACCTTGACGTGGCCGCCTTCGAGCGCCGTCAGTACCGCGCCGCCGCCTTCAAGCGCGACGTAGCGCATCTGCTTCGGCTCCTGTCCCGCAGCCTTTGCCAAGAGCGAGCCCTTCATCCAGTCCTGCGAGCCGACAGCGCCGCCGCCGGCGACCGAGAAGTCGGTCGGGCTTGCCTTGTAGGCGGCGATCAGCTCGCCGAGGCTCTTGTAGGGGGAATCCGCGGCGACCACGAGCACGCCGTAGTCGGCGCCGAGCGCGCCGAGCCAGCGCACGGCGGTTTCGTCATATTGCCCGAACTTGCCCTGGGCGATCAGGAGCGCCGAGCCGGAGGAAGCAGCGGTGATCAGGTTGCTGTCGGCGCCGCGCTTGCCGATGACGTGGTTATAGGCAACCGCACCGACGCCGCCTTCCATGTAGGTAACGGCCATCGGCTTGCCGATGATCTTGGCTTCGAGCAGCGCATTGGCGGCAAGCCGGCAGGTCAGGTCGAAGCCGCCGCCGGGCTTGGCGCCGGCCAGGCACTCGGGCTTCGACGGCTCCGCACCGGCGGGCGATGCCACGGCGGCGAAAAAGCCGGCCGCCAGAAGGGTCTTCACAAAGGTTCGGGTCATGGTCTCTCTCCCATCCATGAGGTCTTCTTTCAAAGGCGCTATCGCGCGCCTGCCTCCACCGTGACATCCAGGATCCGGACGGCATCGACCCGCATCGACGGACCGCGTGGCGGCCGCCTGAAAATGCCTCGGCGATGATTGTCCTCCAGACCCTGGCCGCATCTCCCGTTGTGGCGATCAGGCAGTCCTCTTTCCTCCGCGAACCTGTCACCACGCTGTCACGAAAGCGGTCAAATCCGCCGGGTTGATCGGTGAAATCTTCCGTGTCACTGCTTGCCCATGCGCATCTTTCTGGTGGAGGACACGAGGGATGTCGGGGAGGCAATCAGCCGGCGACTGGAAAAGGTCGGGCACACCGTCGATTGGCAGACGGACGGTCAAGCCGCCGCCGACATACTCGAATTTACCGACTATGATCTCGTGATCCTCGACGTCATGTTGCCGGGGCTCGACGGGTTTGAGATCCTGCGCCATCTGCGCGCCCGGAAAAAGACGACGCCGGTGCTGGTGCTGACGGCGCGTTCTGAAATCGAGGACCGGGTCGGCGCGCTGGACCTTGGCGCCGACGACTATCTCGTCAAGCCGTTCGATTTCCGCGAGCTCGAAGCGCGCACGCGCGTGCTCCTGCGCCGCCGCCAGGGCGACCCGACCAACCTCATCGAGTGCGGCGATCTGGTGCTCGACCGCAACAGCCGCTCCGTGCGGGTCGGCAACCGCGAGGTCCAGCTCAAGCGGCGCGAGATCACGCTTCTCGAAGTGCTGGCCGCCCGGCCGGGCCGGGTTTTCAGCAAGGACGAACTGCTCGATCGGCTCTTCGGTTTCGACGAAAACGTCAACCCCAACGCCGTCGAACTCTATGTCGGAAGGCTGCGCAAGAAGATCGAGGGCTCGTCGGTACGCATCGTCACCATCCGCGGACTCGGCTATCAACTGGTGGCCGATGAAGCGGCGTGAAACCTCGCTCTTCTGGCGGCTCGTGCTGCGCGTGGCGCTGGTGCTTTGTGGTGGTGCGACGCTGCTTTCCGCCGCCGCCTGGTACTATGCCCGCGCGGCCGCCGACGATGCCTATGACCGGCTGCTCCTCGGGGCGGCGATCCAGATCACTGCGAACATGACTGTGGATGCGGGCAATCTGGGTGTAACGCTTCCGTCGTCGGCCTTCGAGTTGCTCGGCCTTGCCGAGCGCGACCGCATTTTCTATCGCGTGGTTGGCCCCGACGGCCGAACCTTGACCGGCTACGACGATCTCGAAATCGGCATAAACGTCACCGCGGCGCGGGCCGGCCCGGTGTTCCTGACGACGGAATATCGCAACGTGCCGGTCCGCGTGGCCGTGGTCTCGCGGGCGCTTTCGGATCCGTCCTTCTCCGGCTGGGCCTATGTGGTCATGGCGCAGACGACCGAAGCGCGGCGCGGGCTTGCCGGGGAATTGACGACCCGCGCCATGATCCTCGTCGGCATCATGAGCCTGCTTGCGCTTGCCGGCACCGTGCTTGCCATCCGCTATTCACTGCTGCCCGTCGATGCCCTTGCCGCGACGCTGCGTGCCCGCGATCCGCAGGATCTGACCCCCGTCGAGGCCGACATGCCCAGGGAGCTCAAGCCTTTCGTCGGGTCGATCAATCACTTCATGGGCCGCCTCGACGAGCGCGTCACCTTGCTTCAGCGCTTCATCGCCGATGCGGCGCATCAGATACGCACGCCGCTGACAGCCCTTTCGGCACAGGTCGACATGCTCGAAGACGACGACCTCGACGTCAACCGCAAGCGGCATCTCGGGCGCGTGCGGGACCGCGTCAGCCAGCTGGCGCGCCTCACCAACCAGTTGCTCAGCCATGCCATGGTCATCCACCGGTCCGATTCCGTGCGCTTCAAGCCCGTCGACCTTGGCGATATCGCCCGGAAGGCTTTCCGCTCGACGGTGCCGATTACAGTCGACCCGGACGTCGTCGTTTCCTTCGAGGACAGTGCCGAGCCGGTCTTCGTGCGCGGCGATGCGGTGAGCCTGCGTGAGGCGATAGCCAATATCATCGACAACGCGCTGCAGCATGGTGTCGAGCAACGGCTGGCCGTGCGCGTGAGGCGCGAGGATGACCGGGCCCTGGTGGAGGTCGCCGACGACGGTCCCGGCATTCCGCCAGCAGAATGGGCGGCGGTCACGACGCGGTTCGTCAGTTCCAAGACGGGAGAGGGAAGCATGGGGCTCGGCTTTGCAATCGCGGCGGAGGTGGCGCTGGCGCATCGCGGCACAGTTCGGTTTCTGGAGAAAGGCGGGCGCGACTTCACGGTCATTCTCGATGTTCCCCTTTATCGGGAGGGAACATGAGGATGTGGCGGCAACTTCGACCGATCGCACTTGTTGCGGTCCTTGGCTTTGCCAGCCCGGCCGGCGCGGTCGAGGGCACGCGGGCGTTCTTTCCGGCGCTCGAAGCCGAGCGCGGCCGGCTTGTCATCAACGGCGCGACCGACATCGAGGCGATGGAGCCGCTGATCCGCGATTTTCAGGAGACGGCGCGCGATGTCGCCATCGATTATACGGACTACGTGACCAACGATCTCTATCGGGACGCCGACATCGCCTGCCGATTGAAGCAGCCTTTCGGTGATCTCCTGCTGTCTTCGTCCGTCGATCAGTTGGTGAAGCTTGCAAACGACGGCTGTGCGCTCGCGCATGTCTCGCCGGAAACCCGCGACGTGCCGGCCTGGGCGAACTGGCGTGACGAGGTCTTCGGCTTTACCTTCGAGCCCTCCGTCATGGTCTACCACAAGGATTTCGTGCCGCCGGAGGATGTGCCGCACACCCATGGAGAGCTCACCGACCTGCTGCGCTTCAAGCCGGACTATTATCGCGGCCGCATTGGCACCTACGACCTGCGCCAGTCCGGTATCGGCTATCTGCTCGCCTTCCTCGATGCCCAGCAGGCCTCGACGACCTACGGCCGCCTGCTTGAGAGCCTCAGCCGCGCCGAAGCCGTGCTGCGCTGCTGCAACAATGCGGTGTTGTCTGAACTCGACAGCGGCAACGTCTATATCGGCTACAACATCCTCGGCTCCTACGCCTATGCCGCGGCGCGACGTAATGGCAAGCTCAGGATTGTGCTGCCGCGCGACTACACGCTGATCCTCAGCCGCGGCGCCCTGGTTCCGACGGGCGCCAAGCGCCCCGAGCTTGCCGGTCGCTTCCTCGATTATCTGCTGTCCGAACGAGGACAGGACGTGGCACGGGAGAAAGCGTTTTTCTTCTCGCGGAGCGGCGCACTGCCGGCCGAGGTCGACGGACCCGAAAAACTGGTGGAGTCCGGGATCGGCCGGCCGATCCGGATCGGCCCGGCCTTGCTTGCCGCGCAGGACCGGCTGCAGCGCTCCCGGTTCATTGACGACTGGACCAAGTTGATCGTCGATACCCCGGTTCGGCTGCGCCCGAATTGAAGGGCGCTGCCTGCGGTCAAAGCAGGCGCCGGGATCGCGCGCGGCCTATCGCTCGCCCTTGCGCCAGGCGCACAGTGCGTGGTCCAGTGACAGACTGCCGGGACCGGAGGTCATCAGCGCGAGCGCCATGGCAGCCCAGGTGATGTGGATGGGCCAGCCGTCCGGTACGGTCAGCTGCACAACAATCGTCAGGACCAGCAGCCCGAGGGCGGCAAAACGCGTTCCCAGGCCGAAGACAAGCAAGATGGGAAGAATGATTTCCGCCGAACCGGCGGCAAAGGCCGTCACGGCGGGAGCCGGATAGGGATAGGGGCCGCCGGGTAGATGCAGCCGGAATTCCGAGCTGAACAGCAGGACCGCCACGTCGTTCAATTGCAGGAACCCGTCCCACTTGCTCATGCCTGACCGAAAGAAGGGAACGGCAAGGCCGAAACGCAGGACAAGCTGGGAGAGCCAGAGCGGCGCGAGCGCGCCGACGGCTCGGTTCGCCCGACGGGTCCATTGCGACAGATCGGCTGTGTGGCCGTTTTGCGAAAATCTGGATGCGGACATCATGGTTTCATCCTCCGTGATGAGTTGCCGTAAAGGCACCGGCTTCGAGCGCGGTGGCGATTGCGGCTGCGAGATCAAGCGTGGGGCATTGCGTGGCAGCATCCGCAGCAGCCGCGGCGAGGGGGATGCCTGCCAGCAGCCGCGAAAGCAGAAGATCGGCGCCGGGCGCGAGACGGCGAACGATGACCTCCAGGTCGGGGCGGGTGATCAGCGCGCTCTCCGCATCAGCCGTTTCGATTCGTCCGACCGGCCCGCTCTCGCGGTTGACGGCAAAGATCGTGACGGCCGGATAATCGGAACGGACAAGCCTGGTCGCCGGATGCGGATCGAAGACGACGCCGCCGAGCTGCTCGGGCGCAATCAGGGAAAGTGCAGAAGGCGGAAGCGCCGGGGCGTCGGCGGCGTGATAGGCGTCGAGCCAGGCCCGTTCGATCCTTGCTACATCGGCAAGCCATGGCATGGATTGGGCATACTCGTAGCGGGCAATGGAACCCGGAAAGTCGCGGCCATATTCGAAGAGCAGCGGCGAGACTGGCGGTGTTTCGCGCACGTGAAAGCGGGCCATGGCGCGAAAGAAAGCTTCGCCGGTAATGCGTTCGGTCGCCGGGAAGGTCGCCGCCAGCGCTTCGATCAGGCTGACGGTGACGTTGTTGCGGTAGACATTGAAGCGCTTCACCGCCGCCTTGCCGTTCGGGCCGGCGACCAGAGCCGGCGTCGGCCGGTCAGGTGCGAGCAGCGGCGGCACGAAACCGGCGGCATAATTGCCGATGCGGTCAAGAGGCATGGGGAGCATGCCTTCAGGCGCGGACACGGATATTCTCCCGCGGCATCCGCTGCCCGTAGGCATCGAGGATCGTCTGCGCCGCAGTGGCCTCGCGTTTCAAGACCGGCCAGTCCGGAATGGCACTGTCCCACTCGATCAGCGTCGGGATGGCGCCGACGCGGGCGATGACGATGTCGTAGAGTTTCCAGACGGCGTCGGCAACCGGCCCGTCATGGCTGTCGATCAGGAGCAGGTCGCCTTCGTCGTCTTGCTGCTCCGCATGCCCGGCAAGGTGGATTTCTCCGACATGTTCAAGTGGGAAGTCATCGAGATAGGCAAGCGCCGAATAGCCCTGGTTGGTGGCGGAAACGAAGACATTGTTGATGTCGAGCAGCAGCCCGCAGCCGGTGCGCTTCACCAGTTCTCGGATGAATACCGTTTCGCTCATCGTCGAATCCTGGAAGGTGACGTAGGTCGACGGGTTTTCGAGCAGCAGCCGGCGGCCGATCGCGTCCTGGACCTCGTCGATATGATCGGATACGCGGGCAACGGTGGCCTCGGTGTAGGGCAGCGGCAAGAGATCGTTGTAGAAGGTGGTCTCGTGGGTCGACCAGGCGAGATGCTCGGAGACGAGGGCCGGTTCATAGCGGTCGACCAGTGCCTTGAACCGCCCCAGGTGCGCCTTGTCGAGTGGCTGTGGGCCGCCGATCGACATGGAGACACCATGCAGAGACACCGGAAAATCCTGGCGAATGCGGGCGAGCGCCGCATGCGGCGGTCCGCCGGCACCCATGTAGTTCTCCGCATGAATTTCGAAGAAGCCGCCGCAGGCATCATCGGCAAGGATCGCCTGGAGGTGCTGATGCTTGAAGCTCGTTCCGGCGAGCCCGGCGATTTCGTGTTTCGGCAGGTGAGGACCTACCGGGGCAAGTCTGCTGCCGTCGTCCGTTGATGTGCGCATTGCCAATCCCGTCATAATCCTGAGACCCTGGATGGCGGGTGGGAACGTCCCTGGACCGCTACCCCTTGAAAACCGAGGCGGAACGGGACGCGATCGCCCCGCGTCCCGTTCCTGAATTGCGATCGATCAGGACGGCATGTCGCGCGAAAGCGCCTCGGGCGAACCCATGCGGCCGTCGGGCAGCTTCATCGTCGTGCAGGTGCCGCCGTCGACGAATTTCCAGGCATTGCCCTGATAGTCGACGGTGGATGTTGCCTGGCACGTCGTGCCCGGGCCGGCGGCGCAATCGTTCTGGCCCTTGAGCGCGACGCCGAAGCATTTCTCCTTGCCGGCATCCATGGCGGACTTGACCTGCGCTTCAGTCAGTGGGCTCGCAACCGCGAGCGACGACAGGGCGGCGGCGACCGCGCTTGCCAGCATTGCGCTGCTGATCGTGGACTTCATGGACATCATATTATCTCCGTGTTGAACTGTTCCCGTGCGTCCTGTCTGAGGCGCACATCGGGTCTTTCGCCGCGGCGACACCGGGCGTTACATAACGTTGGCAACACGCTTTCGTGATGGGCTCGCGAGGTCGGTCTGAGCAGACAGCGGCCGCGAATTTGAGATAGCCGTGTAACAAACGCCGGGAATCGGCGAATGGGAAGGAAAGGCGCGGGTGAGCGGCGCGGACGACGAACATCTCGCAAGACTTCTCCGCGCGGCCGTGGCCGGCGACGAAAAAGCCTATGCCGACTTCCTGCGGGACGCAGCGCAGGCGATCCGTGGTTGGGCCCGACGTTGGACCATCGGCGGAGGCGTCGATGCTGAGGACGTCGTGCAGGAGGCGCTGCTGGCAGTGCACGTCAAGCGCCACACCTGGCGGGAGGATGCGCCGGTCATACCGTGGCTGCATGCCATTGCCAGGCACAAATACGTCGATGCCGTGCGTCGTCAGGCTCGCCGCCCGACGGTCGGCATTGAGGGGCTTGAAGACACGCTGGCAAGCGTCGAGACGGAAAAGGCCAGGGATTGGGAAATCGGCCGGGCGCTGGAAGGGCTGGCACCTGGGCAGCGCTCAGTGGTCAACGCGATTTCGATCGAGGGTTTCACGGTGGCTGAGACGGCGCAGAAACTGGACATGAATGAAACGGCGGTTCGGGTGGCGCTTCACCGAGGCCTTGCTGCAATCGCCCGCCGATTTGGACGAAACTGACCATGGACACGAACGACCTCATCAAGGCTCTCGCAGCGGACAATCGGCGACCCGGCCTGCCGATGAACACCGTATGGTCCGGCGTCGCCATCGGCGCACTCGTCCTTGCCGGTGTCGTGTTCTCGATCCTGCTCGGGCCGCGGCCGGATATCGCCGCTGCCGCCGAGACGGTGCGGTTCCTGTTCAAATTCGTGGTGACTATCGCGCTCGCCACGGCCGCTTTTGCGGCCATGCGCGTTGCCGCATGGCCCGACGCGGATCCGCGCAAGCTGGTGCCCTACCTTGCCGTCGCGCCGGCGCTCGTTGTCGGCGGTGTGTTGCTCGAGCTTCTTGCAGTGCCATCCGGTAGCTGGGTGACGAAACTCGTTGGAACCAACTATTTGGTCTGCATGACCTTCATTCCGCTGATCGGCCTTGCGCCCTTGGCGCTGTTCCTTCTCGCACTGCGCCATGGCGCCCCGTCGCGTCCCGGGCTTGCAGGCGCCCTGGCAGGGCTCGCGGCCGGCGGCATCGCCGCGACCTTCTACGCGGCCCACTGCCCGGACGATTCACCGCTTTTCGTCGCGACCTGGTACACGATCGCGGTCCTCATGCTGACGGTGCTTGGGGCGTTGGGCGGCCGTTGGGCGCTTCGCTGGTAGGGCCGGCCATATGAGCCTTCGCCGGCGTTCAAAACAAAAAAGGCCGGCAATGCCGACCTTTTCCCGCTCGCTGCGTCACACTGCCAGTACATCCGTGGTCAGCGTTTGCGCGCGAACTACGCCCGGAGCCTTCGGTTGATCATGTCCGTCAGGCTCCACGGGCAATTTCTTGATGCCTATGTGTGGTGCCGCACCAAAGGTTTCAAGCCCCTGGCAAGAGATCGCCGCGGGCTTCCATCGCTTCGGCCCTTACACTAGCAATGAATGCTGACGCCGTGTTCGCGCAGTAGCGAGACGAGACGCTCCTCCGGCAATTCATTGGTTACCAGCGCATCGATATCGGCAAGCGAAGCCAGGCGCACCAGCGCACGCCGGCCAAACTTGCTGCTGTCGACGGCGAGGATCACCCGCTCGGCCTGGCGCATTGCGGCCGAGACGGCGGCGACTTCGGCATGGTCGTCGTCGCCGATATCGCCGTCCTGATCGATGCCGCTGACCGAGATGATGGCGACGTCGAATTTGAACTTGCGGATATAGTCGGCGGTCTCCTCGCGAAACACGCCGGCATCCACTTGCCGCACGAAGCCGCCGGGCACCGCGACGGCAAAGCTGCTGCTTTCGCTGAGCGTGGTTGCGACGCGCAGACTGTAGGTGACGACACGAAGATCGCGGCGCTTGAGCAGGCCGCGCGCCACCGCTTCGCAGGTCGTGCCGGTGTCGAGGAAGACGGCAGCGCCGTCGGCAACAAGCTCGGCGGTCAGTTGCCCGATGCGTTCCTTCACCTCCGCGTTGTCGATGCGCCGTTGGCGGTAGATGTTGGGATCAACCGGGGTCGCAATGGTCGCGCCGCCGTGCAGGCGCCGCACCTTGCCCTCCTGTTCGAGCGCCATGATATCGCGCCGTGCCGTCTGGGTGGTGACGCCGAACAGGCCGGTGATCTCCTCGATCGAGATATAGTGGTTCTTCTCGAGGTGGCTGAGAAGCTGCGCCTGCCGGCGCGTCTTCTTGTCCCCATCCGCAATATCCCGATCGTCCATCACCCTCATCCTGATTGCCCCTCAGCACGCTTTGCTACCATAGGGCCGACGCCGATCTCCAAGGAAATCAGCGCAGCACCTATGGGCCGCGCGAAATTTTATGGCGCCCCATGAAATGTTGTAAAACTGACATTTGACTCGCTTAATGTCCGCAATCGTACATTTCAGTGAACTCTTCCGCTCATCAACATCATCGCCATGAAGGTATTGTGACGGAGCGTGTTCGCATCGCGACATTGGAGCAAGATATGAGACAACGTGGACACCACCTCCGCGGGGTGCGGGCTTTTGCGCGCCTCACGCAACCGTTGCGCCTGGCGACGGCGATCCTTCTGTGCGGAACGAGCCTGACGCTCTCGGCGGCGGAGGCGCGCGCCGCCGACGACAGCATGAAGATCCTGACGCTCAACACCTGGCTGGACCGCTTCAAGGCCAACCCGAGCGTGATGTCGGACTTCTTCATAAAGGGAAACTACGACGTCCTGACCTTCCAGGAGTTTCGCGCCAACAGCACCTACGCCCGTGACATCCCGGGCATCCTGAAGAATGCGGGCCTTGGCACCTACGCGACGCGTCAGGACAGCGATACCGGCGTGTTCTCGCGTCTCCCCGGCACCTTCGGCGCCAGCACGCTCGGCGACATCGTGACCTACACGGTGGTCGACCCTACCGTCAGCAAGCCGCAGGTGGTCGTCGGCACCACGCACCTCAACTATTACGACCCGCCGACGACCCGCATCAACGAAGCCAAGGGCATCAATCAATGGGCCAAGTCCGAGACGCGGCCCATCATCCTCACCGGCGACTTCAACGCCGGCGACGTCTCCGAGCGCGGCCTGCATTCTGTCAGCCAGCAGGAATTGCTGCTGAAAACCTACGTCAAGAACCCGACCAACAGCTTCTACATGAGCCTGCTGCGCGACTATGCAAAAGACCAGCAGAAGCTGGACGCCTATATCGCCGAGTGGAAGGGCAAGGGTGCTTCGGCGATCAACGCCTCGACGGTTCCCTCTGGCCTCTTTGCCGACGAGATGTATCCGGTTGCCGGCAACCTGCCGCAGACGATGAACATCCTGAAGAAGCAGTTCCAGATCTTGCAGCTTCCAAACGAGCGCGAGCAGTTCTCGCCGCATGGCTTGAACGACGGCAGTGTCACCTGGCCGTCGCACGGCGAAGACGCCACCAACACCTGGGCAAGCTGGCACCGGGTCAAGATCGATCACTTCCTGGCGTCGCGTCCCTTCGGCAAGTGGTGGACGCTCGCCGACGATCCGAAGGATCCCTATTCGGGCGTCATCACCGACGTCAGCTACGTGACCAATCCGAATGGATCGAAGACGCCGCTTTCGGACCACGAGCCGGTTGCGCACACAGTGCGCTGGGTCGGTCCGGTGCTGCAGAACTACACGGATCCGGCGACAGCGACGCCCAGGACCCGGATCGTCTGGGGCGATGAAGCATCGACCTTCGCCGAGAAGGGCAAGGTCTTCAACCTTAGCCGCAACAACATGCGCAACGACGTCTATCTCGGCCAGATCGCCGACGAGAACGGCCTGCCAATTCTGGCCGGTCTGACCGACCAGGAGAAGAAGACGCTGCTTGATTGCAAGAGCAGCGATCCGCGCTTCCAGCAGGCGATCCGCGACTATTGCATCGACGATCATTCGTTCATCGGCGAAACGCTGGTGACCGACGGAGGTACCGTTGTGGTCGAAGAGGACGCTGCGCTTGGCAGCGCTGCGGCCAAGCTGAGGCTCGATGGCGGGGCCCTCAGGATCGCCGGTCGCGACATGCATCAGATCAACCGCGATATCGTTCTCGAAGGCGTCGGTGGCGCGCTCGATGTGGCGGACGCCGCCAACGTGGTTGCCGTCAACAAGTCGATCAGCGGCAGCGGCGGTCTCACCAAGCTCGGCGCCGGCGCGCTCGTGCTTAACGGCCAGAACACCTATACCGGCGCGACCGTGGTCAAGTCCGGCTTGCTTTCGGTGCAAGGGTCGATCGCCTCGTCATCGGGCCTGACCATCGAAAAGGACGGCACCATCGGCGGCATCGGGACGTTCGGCAGCATCATGATTGCCGACGGCGGCGTGATTGCCCCCGGTAATTCGATCGGCACGCTCAACGTTGCCGGCGATATCAATTTTGCAGCGGGCTCGACCTATGAGGTCGAGGCCAACGACAAGGGCGAGAGCGACAAGATCGTCGCGTCAGGCAAGGCGACGCTCAACGGCGGCTCTGTCCTGGCGCTCGCAGCCAATGGCAGCTATGCGCCGCAGACCAACTACACGATCCTGACGGCGGCCGGCGGCGTGACCGGTACCTTTGCCGACGTCGCATCGAGCCTCGTCTTCCTCGATCCGACGCTCGGCTACGACGCCAACAACGTGACGCTGACACTCAGCCGCAACGACATCCGCTTCGCGGATGTCACGGAAACCGCCAACCAGCGGGCAACGGCGATCGCCGCAGAAAGCCTCGGCTTCTCCAATGCAGCCTATTCGGCGCTCACCAACCTCGACCGCGCGCAGGCGCGTTTTGCCTTCGACCAGCTCTCGGGTGAAATCCATGCCTCGACCAAGGGTATGCTGCTGCAGGACGGCCTGCTCCTGAACGCTGCAGCCACCAACCGCATCCGCGCGGCTTTCGGCGATGACAGCACCAAGGCGACGCCAGTGCTTGCCTATGGCGAAGGCGGCATCGAAAGCGTTGCTGCCGATACGGACCGCTTCGCCTTCTGGAGCCAGGCCTTCGGCACCTGGGGCGATACGGATGGCAACGGCAATGCGGCGGGCTTCCAGCGTAACGTCGGCGGCTTTCTCATGGGCGCCGATGGCCTCGTCGGCGACAACTGGCGCGCCGGTCTCTTCGGCGGCTACAGCCGCTCGTCCTTCGATGTGGTCGACCGTCGTTCCTCCGGGGACAGCGACAACTACCACATCGGTGCCTATGCCGGGACCGGGCTTGGCGCGCTGTCGCTGACAGCGGGTGCGACCTATAGCTGGCATCGCATCGAAACGACGCGCAGCGTGTCCTTCGGCGGTTTCGACGACAGCCTGTCGGCGGCCTATGACGCCCGCACCGCCCAGATCTTCGGCGAGGCGAGCTATGCCGCGAGTGCCGGTCGCTTCGATTTCGAAGGCTTCGCCAATCTCGCCTATCTCAACGTCGACACGGACGGTTTCCGTGAAAAGGGCGGGGCAGCGGCGCTCTCCGGTCGCTCGAACAACAACGACACGACCTTCACGACGATTGGCGTGCGCACCTCGACCGACGTTTCTTTCGGCGAAACGGCGGCGGTTCTGAGCGGCACCGTCGGCTGGCGCCATGCCTTCGGCGATGTCGTGCCGACCTCCACGCTTGCCTTTGCCGGCGGCCAGGGCTTTACCGTCGGCGGTGCGCCGATTGCCCGGGATGCGGCACTCGTCGAAGCGGGCATCGACTTCAAGATCGCTCCGGCCGCGACCTTCGGCGTCAACTACACCGGCCAGATCGCCTCAGGCGTTTCCGACCACGGCGTCAACGCCAAGCTGAAGGTGAGTTTCTGAGGCGGCAACACATCGCTCTGAACATCGAACGCCGCGCATGGTTTCCATGCGCGGCGTTTCTTTGGGTTGGTTGCGGCGGCCTTGTCGATCAGATCCAGACGGTCCTCCCTGCGCCATCGCAGCCAAGGGCGCGCAGGATGTTGAGGGGCACGTCGAGCATGGTCTCGCGACCCGCGGTCAGAAGGAACGAGGCGGTCTGCGGCTCGCGATAGGCAAGAATCTCGTCGCGCGAGGCGGCGGTGTAGATGCCGCGCAGGGCCCTGAGGCAACCGCTATGGGTGACGACGACATGGCGGCGGCCGCGGTCGAGCGTGTCGAGCCAGGCCTGAAGGCGCGCTGAAAGCGCCGTCCGGCTTTCGCCGCCCGGCATCGAATAGTCGAACGGGTCGGCGCTGTGCGCATCGTACTGATCGGCAAGATCGCGCTCGATCTCGTCATGGGCCAGCCCTTCCCAGGCGCCATAGGAGCGTTCGGCAAGGGCAGCCGCCTCGGCAAAACGATCGAAGGGGATCGACCAGGTGTCGGCGAGGATCGATGCGGTCTGGCGGGCGCGGCCGAGCGGGCTCACCCAGAAGGTCAGGTTCTTTTCTTCCTCGGCGATCCGTTCGGCAAGGCGCAGGCCGACGGCGAGTGCCTGGCGCACGCCATTGGCGGTCAGCGGCGTGTCCTTGCGGCCCTGCAGGCGGCCGGCGACGTTCCATTGGGTTTCGCCGTGGCGGATGAGGATGAGGCTTGGAAGATCTCTTTTCATGCGGAACTCGGGTGTCAGCGATCTGGCGCTGCTTGAAATGGGGAAGCTGGCGCCCGCCGGCGAGACCGGCGGACGCGCGTCGTATGCTCTAGTGGGCGAGCCATTGCGCCGACGACGGCTTGAGGCCGAGCGTCGTCGTCGCGCCGGGTTCGAGAAGCGCGTCGCCGGAATGGAACGGCGCGTCGATCAGCACCGTCGCCGCCCCAATCCTGACACCATAGCGCACGGTCGCGCCCAGGAATTCGCGATGCGCGATGATGCCCTCGAGCGCGACGGCGCCGGGCTCGAGGCTGCCGATCGTCGCATATTGCGGCCGGAAGACGAGCTTGGCGCCTTCGGGGACCTCGGTCCCCGAAGGGATCGGGATGGAGCCGCCGCCCACGACCTCGAAGCTTCTGGCAGCGCCGCTGCCGGCCACCTTGCCGTCGAGGATGTTGGCCGTGCCGAGGAAGTTGGCGACGAAGAGGTTGGCCGGCTTCTCATAGAGCCCCATCGGCGTTCCCACCTGCTGGATGCTGCCCTCGTTGAAGACGGCGATCCGGTCGCAGACGGTGTTGGCCTCTTCCTGGTCGTGGGTGACGAAGATCGTCGTCAGCTGCAGCCGCTGCTGCAACTCGCGCAGTTCGCGCCTGACTTCGACACGCATCTTGGCGTCGAGGTTGGACAGCGGCTCGTCGAGCAACAGCACCTTCGGTTCGATCGCGATGGTGCGGGCGAGCGCCACGCGCTGCTGCTGGCCGCCGGAAAGTTGCGACGGGCGGCGATCAGCGAGGTGCTTGAGGCCGACGAGGTCCAGCGCCGCCTTGACCCGACGGTCGACCTCGGCGCGTGGCAGGCGCCGTTCTTCAAGGCCGAAGGCGACATTGGCGGCGACCGTCATGTGCGGCCAGAGCGCGTAGGACTGGAAGACCATGCCGATGTCGCGCTTCCATGCGGGCATGTCGAGCACGTCCTGTCCGCCGATCACGACCTTGCCCTGACGGGCGTTGTTGAAGCCGGCGATCAACCGCAAAAGCGTGGTCTTGCCGCAGCCGGACGGGCCGAGAAAGGCGAAGAATTCCCCCGGCTGTATTTCGAGATTGATGTTCTTCAGGACGTGCAGCGCGCCGTAGTAGAGATTGACGTCGCTGATGCTGATCGCCTTGGCGGGGCCGGCGGCGAGTGCGGCGCTGTTGATATTCGCTGTCATTGTTTCCTCCCGAATTATTTTGCCGTCCCGAGCGCCTTCTGGCGGCGCTCGATGACGTAGTGGGACAGGAGCGTGCAGAGCGCGACCATGATCACGGCGATGACGCCGAGGGCCGCACCCGGACCGCGACCGGCCGGCGATTGCATGAAGACGTAGAGCCCGTAGGCGATCGGCGCGTCCGAGTTGCTCTGGATCAGCATCAGCGTTGCCGAGAGCTCGACGGCGGCCGTCGAGAAGCTGGTGACGAAGCCGGCAAGCAGGCCGCCGGTCATCAGCGGCAAGACGATGCGGCGGATGGTCCGCTGCTTGGTGGCGCCGAGGTTTTCAGCCGCTTCTTCGAGCGATTCCGACACCTGTTGCAGGGCGGCGTAGCAGGCCCTCAGCGCATAAGGCAGGCGGCGGATGGCAAGCGCCAAAACCACCATGACCCAGAGCGTTGCAAGCGGTGTACCGTCGGGCAGCGTGATGCCGTAGAAGGTCCGGAGATAGCCGATGCCGAGCACGACGCCGGGGATGGCGAGCGCTGCGGTGGCCGCCCAATCGAGCCAGCGGCGGCCGACGACCTTGGTGCGCAGCACCAGATATGCGATGGCGCCGCCGATGACGACGTCGATCAGGCCCGCAAGGCTGGCGTAGATCAGCGTGTTCTTGATGTAGAGCGAACTCTCGCCGAAAACCCGGCCGTAGTGCGCGACGGTATAGGCGTCCGGCAGCGGGCTGAACGACCAGACGGTTGCGAAAGACAGCAGCAGCAGGCCGATGTGTGGCGAGAGCACCAGGAGAAGGATCAGAGCGACGACGCCATAGGCGATGACGCTTTCGCCGCGGCTGAGCTTGCGCCTGGAAAGGCCGCCGCCGCCTCGCTGCACGGTCGAATAGTCCTTGCCGCGCATGGCGACCGCCGAAAGCCACATGGCGAAGATCGAGACCGCGATGAGGATGACCGAGATGACGTAGCCCATCGGGTCGGTGAGGCCGACGGAGGTGACGCGGAGATAGGCCTGCGGCGCCAGCATGTCCTTGACGTTGAGGAGCAGCGGTGTCGCCAGATCGTCGAAGACCTTGACGAAGACGAGCGACGCGCCGGCGAGATAGCCGGGCATGGCAAGCGGAAAGACGATGCGGCGGAAGAGGCGAAAGCCGGAGGAGCCGAGGTTCTGGGCAGCTTCCTCCATCGACCGGTCGATATTGCGCAGGCTGGTCGACAGGTTGATCAGGATGAAGGGGAAATAGTGCAGCGACTGCACGAAGATAACGCCGTTCAGCCCCTCCATGAAGGGGATGCGGATGCCGAACCAGTCGTTCAAGAGCAGGTTCACCGTGCCGTTGCGGCCGAAGAGAAGCTGCATCGCCACCGCGCCGACGAAGGGCGGCATGATCAGGGGCACGAAGCCGAGCGTCTGGATGATGAGCGAGCCGCGGAAGTCGAAGCGGGTCGTGAGCACCGCGAGCGGCAGCGCAATGGCGCTCGCCCAGACGACCGACATGCCGGACACATAGACCGAATTGAAGAAGGACCGGCGGAAGAGGTCGGTGTTGAAGAAGTCGATGAAGTTGACGATGGTCAGCGCACCGGTGCCCTTCTCGGTGAAGGCGGTGTAGATGACCGTGCCGGCGGGGATGACCAGGAAAATCGCCAGGAACAGGGCGATCACCGAGACCGCCAGGATCTGGCCTGGTTTGGCCACGGCGGGCCTGATGGGAACGGAAGCGACGAGCGCCATGGGGCAGACTCCGGAATGAGTTCGGCCAACCTGGCGCGCGCAAGGCGCGCCAGGGTCGGCGAAGCTATGATGTTTTGGGAGCATGACCGCCCGCCAGTTGGGCAGGCGGTCGCTGTCGCGCGTTAGTCGACGAGGTTCAGTGCTTCTTCAGCCTTGGCCTTGGCGGCGGCATATTTCTCCGTCGCGAACGCGGCCCACTTCTGCTCCAGTTCCGCCTGGCGTGCGGTCTTCTCTTCGCCGCCGGTAAAGGCGTCGCGCGTTTCTTTGCTGGCTGCCTCCTCCGCCGTGATCGGCATGGCGGCAGCCAGGGCCTTGGCTTCGTCAAGAAGCGCGCGGGCCGCCGGCTGTTCGTTGGCAGCGAGCGCCTTTTCGGCCGCATGGATCGCCTGGGTGGCGCCCTTCAGGTTTTCGAGCTGGAAGGAGATGAGCTGGTCGAACAGCGTGTCGACGACATCCGTGCGCTTCTTCGAGACGTCGCTGTCAAAGGTGATCATCGACTGGAAGCGCGGATCCTTGAAGGGGTTCGGGAAGCCTTCGGGCGCCTTGGCGTAGAGCGCCGGGTTGATCGGCAGGCGACGGATCGCCGGCTCGAGCAGAACTTCCTGGCCCTTCTCCGACAGGATGTAGTTGACGAAGGCTTCAGCGCCCGCTTGGTTCGGCGCATTGGCGACGATGCCGATATTGGCCGGCACGACCGTCGTGACCGACGGATAGGCGAAGCTCACCGGGAAGCCGCTCGCCTGGGCCGAGAAGGCGAAGAAGTCGATGACGATGCCGATGCCGGTCTGGCCGGAGTTGACGGCGTCCGGAACGCCGAAGGAGCGCTCGGTTACCTGCTGCAGGTTGCCGCCGATGCCCTTGAGCGTGCCCCAGCCCTTGTCCCAGCCTTCGCCCTGCAGGATCGTCTCGATCGTCAGGTGCGTGGTGCCGGAGCGCGACGGGGCGGCGATGGCGACGTGGTCAAAGTATTCCGGCTTGGCGAGGTCGCCCCATTCGGCGGGCTTCGGCAGGTTGTTGGCTTCCAGGTAGCGGTCGTTCGACATGATGCCGTAGCCCGACGCGGCAAAGCCGAAATAGAAGCCGTCCGGATCGTTGACCGGATAGGAGCCGACCTTTTCGGGCAGGCCCGTCACCGACGGGGTGAACTTGGCCAGCAGCTCCTTGCTCTTCAGGCTGTCAAAGGCGTCAGGCGCCGACGCCCAGAACAGGTCGACCTGGTTGTTGACCTTGGTCTCGTCGATGTATTTCACGCCCGAGCTGGTGCTCTTGTTCTGGACGTCAAGGGTAAAGCCGGGATTGGCGGCTTCGAAGCCCGCCTTGAACGGATCGGTCACGTCCTTGGAGAACGAAGTGACGATCGTCACCTTGCCGCCGTCCTGGGCGTGGGCCGTCACGGTAAAGGCAGCCGACATCAGCATCGCTGCTGCGATGGTTTTCAACATAGGTATCTCCTCCCAATAGACCGCCAGTGCTTGGCGGCTGTCCTATTGAGAGCAAGGCCCGTGCCAGATCGAAAAACCCGGCAAAACCAGCCAGTTTCACGTCGGGATGGGTAAGAAAGGTAACATCGGGGCGGGCGAGGCGGGGTCAAAAGGGTAACATTACCCCTCGTCGCCATCGGCCCGGGCGTCGATGTCGAACTTGCGCATCTTCAGATAGAGCGTCTTGCGGGAAATGCCGAGCGCATCGGCGGTCGCACCCACGCGGCCCTCATGTCTGGCGAGACTGTTGATGATGATGGTCCGCTCCAGCCGGTCCATCTGCGCTTCCAGCGTCTCGCCGCCTGCGGTCGTGGCTTCGCTGTCCGGGCGCTCTTCGAGCCCGAGCACGAAGCGTTCCGCGACATTGCGCAGTTCACGCACGTTGCCGGGCCAGGGCCGGGCGTTGAGATCGGCCAGCAGATCGACGCCGACCGGCGGCGCAGTGCGCCCCTGGCGCTTTGCGGCAAGGCTGAGGAAGTGCTGGAACAGGAGGCCGACATCGCCCTTGCGGCGCGCGAGCGGCGGCAGTTCGACCCGGGCGATGTCGAGGCGGTAGGCGAGGTCTTCGCGGAATTCTCCCCGCCGCGCGGCATCGTGCAGGTCGGCTTTCGTTGCCGCCACCACACAGATGTTAACTGGCAGTTCGACGTTCGATCCGAGCCGTTCGATGACGCGCTCCTGCAGGACGCGTAGCAGCCGCACCTGGGCTGCGATCGGCATGGACTCGATCTCGTCGAGAAACAGCGTGCCGCCATCGGCATATTCGATCTTGCCGATGCGCTTTTCGCGCGCGCCGGTAAAGGCGCCGGCCTCATGGCCGAAAAGCTCGGATTCGAGCATGGTCTCGGGGATGGCGCCGCAGTTGACGGCGACGAAACGGCCCTTGCGGCCGCTGAAATCGTGCAGCGCCCTTGCCGTCACTTCCTTGCCGGTGCCGGTATCGCCGATGATCAGCACGTCGGCGGAGGCGGCAGCAATGCGCTGCAGCTTTTCGCGCAGCGCCACCATCGGTGCCGAATGGCCGATCAGCCGCGTCTCCCAGCCGTCCTTGTCGACGGAGAGGCGCAGCCGCCGATTTTCCAGCAGCAGGCGACGGTGATCGCGGGCCCGGCGCACGGTTTCGATCAGGTGCACCGGATCGGCTGGCTTCTCCAGGAAATCCCAGGCGCCTTCGCGCATCGCACGCAGCGCCATCGGGATATCGCCATGTCCGGACATCAGCACGATCGGGATATCGGGATCGACCTTGCGCACGGCGGCGACCAGGTCGAAGCCGTCATGATCGGGCATGCGCACATCCGAGACGATGACGGTGTCGCTGTCGGCGCGAAGGCCGGCGAGCGCCGCGACGACGGAACCGTGCGGGGAGACTGTGAAGTCCTCCAGTTCCAACACCTGGCAGCAGGCCTCAAGCACGCTGGCGTCGTCGTCTATCAGGATGATGTCCGCTTCCGGTCTCATTCCGGGCCTTTCAGGGATACGAGGAATCGTGTGCCGGCCGGGCCGGTGTCGAGGATCGTGATGTCGCCGCCAAAATCCTTGACGATGTTGTAGGATATCGACAGGCCGAGACCGAGCCCCGAGCCTACCGGCTTGGTGGTGAAGAAGGGATCGAACACGGCTGGCAGGTTTTCCGCGGCGATGCCGTGCCCGGTATCGCCGACGATCAGCCGGGCGACGCCGCCGGTGACTTCAACGCTGACGCTCACGCGCCGAAGTGGCTGGCCAGCGACGGCGTCGAGCGCGTTGCCGACGAGATTGACGGCGACTTGCTCGAGCCGGACCGGTTCGGCCATGACCATTGCCGAACTGTCCTGCGGCAACGAAAGATCGAGGGCGACGTTCTCCTCCTCGAAACGGTGTTCGAGCAGGCTGAGGGCGTCCCGCACCGCCGCGGTGAGATCGACCGGCCGCAGCTGCGCGTCCGGCCGCCGGGCAAAGCGGCGGATATGGCTGATCTGGTCTGCCATGCGTCCCGTCAGCCCTTTCATCTTGTCGAGGTTGTTGACGGCCTGCTCGCCCTTGCCGCGGCCGATTAGAGTGGCGGCGCTGTGAATATGGGCGCGAAGGGCGGCTAGAGGCTGATTGAGTTCGTGGCCGATGCCGGCCGCCATCTGGCCGAGGGCCGCAAGCTTTGCCGACTGGATCAGCTCGTCGCGGGTCTGGCGAAAGACGGTGAGCGCACGCGAGAGGTCGCCGAGTTCGTCGGCCTCGGGCGGCGGGATCGCCGTGGAGTGCCGGCCCCCGCTGATCGCGCCGGCGGCCGTCGCCAGCAGGCGGATACGGGCAATGAGGTTGCGGTGGACGTAGAAATAGCCGATCGCGCTTGCGACGAGCACCGAGAGAATGGCGATCGCGACCAGCAGGCTTCGCCCGGTCTCGATTGCCGCAGCCGCGCGCCGGGCGGCGTCCCCGGCGCTTGCCTCGATCGCGATCACTTCCGTTTCGATCTTGCGGCCAAGCTCCTCGACGAGCCGGCCGTTTTCGCCGGCAAGTTCGGCAAGTGTCCTGGCCTGCAGCATTTCCGAGCGCTTGCGATTGGGTATGCCCGTCGAGGCGTTGGACTGGTCGAGAATGCGCCCGGCAAGCTGCCGAACGGTGATGCTGTCGGGCCAGCTGTCGAGCGAGCGGATGCGGCTTGCCAGTTCGTCGGCGCTGTCGCCGAGAAAGGCGTTGGTCTCCTGCATTTCCTCTTCGGTCGTGGCGTTGACCAGCCGACCGATCAGGCCTGTCGCAAGGTTCGCCTGGGAGACGACGGTCAGCAGCGCTTCGCTCTTGTGCTGTTCGGCGAGTGCGGCCGCACCCTGACCCTTGCGGGTCTCCGCTTCGATGTTGAAGCGGATGTCGTCGACCAACGGATCGGCTTCTTCCAGAAGATCGGCCTGGACCCAGCGCAACTCGTCGATGTCCGACCGCATCGCCTCGCGCAGCGTGAAGCGCTTGCCCGCGGCAAGGTCGATCTTTTTCAGATTGGTGCCGATGGCCTCGGCGAGCGGCAGCAGCGCCGCCGTGCTCGACTGCGCCGTGTTTTCTTCGAGCAGGGCGCGAAGGGTCTGGAGGCGCGTCGCGTAGACGGCGCGGATCTCGTTGTACTCGGCGCGGCTTTCGGCGCCGGCAAGTACCGACGTCACGGAGCCGATGTCGGCCCCGGCCTTGGAGAGTCGCGACGCGAAGGCGAGCTGCGGCATCTGCTCATCCGCCATGCGCGACAGTTCGCCCGACAGCCGCTCGTAGGAAAGCCAACCGACCAGGCAGGCGCCGACAGCGAGCCCGACGATCGCGACAAAGGCCAGCACGAGGCGGGCGCCGATGCCGAAGCGCCAGCGCGGCTGCTGTGCGGTCGTTTCGAGAACCGCCATCGTCACTGCCGCCACGGATGGAGATTGACGGGACCGCCAGATCGCGCCGCCGAGGAGAGCAGCTGCTCCGCCTCGTTGAGGTTCTGTTCGATCAGTGCGCGCAGGCGGCTCGCGAGTTCTGCGTGGGCAGGGGAGCGGGCGACGCCGCGGGGCCATTCGCCTTGCAGGGCCTCAGCAACATTGGCGACTTCGCTTGCCGAAAGCGGAGGCTGACCCAACAGCCGCCGCGCCCGAGCCAGCATGCTCAGCCGTTGCGCGTCTTCGATGTTCATCGCCTCCAGATCCGCAGCCCTCTTCCACAGGCGGGCAAGGGTTGCCCGGCGGCGCACGATATAGTCGTCGAAAATCAGATTGACGAGGCCATATCTGCGCGCCGACAGGGCGGCGTCGAAGCCGCCGGATTTCAGCAGGCGCTCGCCGTCTTCCTGCGGCAGCAGGCCGCTGTTGAGCGCTGGATTGACGGGAATACGGGCGATTGCCGGCGACAGCAGGAGTTTCTGGCCAGCCTCCGAAAGCACGAAATCGACGAAGCGTTCGGCTCCCGGCACGTTGCGCGCCCGGGACAGAATGCCGATGCTTGCCGGCACGAACACGGTGTCGGGCGGCAGGACGAAGACATTGCCGGCGCCGGCGAAATCCGGCGAGGTGGCGAGGAAATCGATGGTGATGCCGATGCTGAAGCGCCGCTGCGCCACGCCCGAAGCAACCCCGAAGCTGCGGGCGGTAACCGTTGAGAGATTGCCGCCGAGCTGCGACAGCATCGCCCAGCCTTTCTCCCAGCCGTAGGTTTGCAGCAAGGCTTCGACGATCAGGTGCGTCGTGCCCGAGCGGGAAGGCGTGGTGATGCCGATCTGGCCGGAATAGACGGGGTTCAGCAGATCCTGCCAGTCCTCCGGCACGGGCAGTTTGCTCCGGGCGAGATGGGCGGGATTGTAGACGAAGCCGTAGCCCGACAGCGCGAAGCCCAGATAGTAGCCCCGTGGGTCGTTTACGGGATAACCGAAGACATGATCCGGTGCGCCGGTGTTGCGTGGCGCGATCGGGCGCAGGCTTCCGTTGCGTTTCAAGAGCTCGAAGGCATCGGCCGCCGAGGCCCAGAAGATGTCGGCCGGCACGTCCGCCTTCTCAATGACGAAGCGGCTGGCGCTCGCCGTGTTGCGCTGCACGATCGTCACCCGCATGTCGGCATTGGCGCGTTCGAAAGCGGCGCGAAAGGGCTCGAAGAAGGAGGGCGGGTAGGAGGTGACCACCACGAGTTCCTGCTTCTCGACAGCACGCGCGGGCCCTGCAAACGCCATGAAGCCAAGTGTGATCAGCGGCAGCAGTGCCGCGACGATATCGAACCGGAACCTTGTCAATTCACTCCCACCGCGCATCGCCGTCCGGTCATTGCCGGTGCCGGTTGTCGCGGACCCTCCCCAAGATGCCGCCGTTTCGTGCATGCACGGTCGGCGATCGCGGCGTACTCTGCTACGAAGAGCCCACCGCCGTAAACCCCGGGAGGCATGTCGGAGACTGTTGCAAACAGGTCGCAGCCGCGACGATTGGCGCCATGGCAAGATTTCTGCACTTGGCGGTTGCGCGCGATTCGCCTATAGGTCGTCTTCCGGCAACCAATCAGGGAGGTTTCAAAAGATGCCAGCTTTTTCTTTCTCCCTACGGGGCGGCGTGCAGTCTTGAACTGGGCCGGGAAGGGCATTTTCGCCTTTTCGTCTTTTCCAGGTCGGATTTCGTTTCGCTGACCTTGGCCCTTCCTCTCCGGAGGATTTGGTCACTCCAATGATGCCGCATCGGAAGCTGGGTTCCTTTTAACGGCATATTCCATTCTGATCTTGTTTGAGGCCGATGCGTCGCGCATCGGGCGATTGTTATGGCTTTTACTCGTATTGACCTGCGCGGCGGTGCGTTCCGCAGCGTTCTTGGATTCACCTGGTCTCACTGGAAAGCGCAGCCGCTGCGCATCAGCGTCATTCTCGGCATGGTTCTCTTGTCGACCCTCGCTGACGTCCTGACGCCGCTCTATTCGGGCCGGCTCGTCGATGCCGTCGTTTCCGGTGTGGCGACCGATCAGCTTGCCTGGGATGCGGCGCTTGCCGCCTTCTGGATGCTGATGGCGCTGTCGCTCGGCGCGATCATTCTCAGGCACCTCACCTTCCTGGGGGTCACCGATCTGACCCTCAAGATGATGACCGACATCGCGTCGGCTGCCTTCTACCGCATCCAGCGCTTCTCGACCGACTGGCATGCCAACAGCTTTGCCGGATCGACGGTTCGCAAGGTGACGCGCGGCATGTGGGCGCTCGATCTCTTGAACGACACCTTGCTCGTCGCCCTGTTTCCGTCCGTCGTGATGCTGGTCGGATCGACAATCCTGATGTCGTTCTACTGGCCGATGATGGGCGTCATCATCGGTATCGGGTCGATCGTCTTCATTCTGATGACGATCGTGCTGTCGCTCGGTTACGTCGCGCCGATGGCAAGCCTTGCCAACCGGTGGGACACCAAGCTCGGCGGGGCGCTCGCCGACGCCGTGAGCTGCAACATCGTCGTCAAGGGTTTTGGCGGCGAAAGCCGCGAGGACGCACGCCTTGCCAAGGTGCTCGCCAAATGGCGTGACCGCACGCGCCGCACCTGGATCCGCGGCACGACCAACGGCACGTCGCAGGGCGCCATGCTGCTCATCCTGCGCGCGGCGGTGATCGGCTTTGCGCTGTTCCTCTGGTCGAATGGCCAGGCGACGGCCGGCGACATCACCTTCGTGCTTACCTCGTTCTTCATCCTGCAGGGTTACCTGCGTGAAGTCGGGCAGCACATCCGCAACCTGCAGCGCTCGATCAACGACATGGAAGAGCTTGTCGACATCCATGGCCAGTCGCTCGGCATCGACGACAAGGCGGATGCCAAGCCGATCCGCATCACCGACGGCCGCATCGAGTTCAAGGATGTGACGTTCCACTACGGTGCGCACCGCAAGCCGCTCTACGACCGCTTCTCGGTGACGATCCGGGAGGGCGAACGCGTCGGTCTTGTCGGGCACTCAGGTTCGGGCAAGACGACCTTCGTCAAGCTGATCCAGCGTCTGCATGACCTGAAGGCCGGCGAGATCCGGATCGATGGTCAGGACATCGCATCGGTGACGCAGACGTCGCTGCGCCAGCAGATCGCGATCGTCCAGCAGGAGCCGATCCTGTTCCATCGCTCTCTGTCGGAGAACATCGCCTATGCGCGGCCGGACGCCACGCAGAGCGAGATCGAGAAGGCGGCAAGGCTTGCGAGCGCCCACGACTTCATCACGGCTCTGCCGAAAGGTTACGGCACGCTGGTGGGCGAACGCGGGGTCAAGCTCTCGGGCGGCGAGCGCCAGCGCATCGCAATTGCCCGCGCGTTCCTCGCGGACGCACCGATCCTGATCCTCGACGAGGCGACATCGAGCCTCGATTCGGAATCGGAAGTGCTGATCCAGCAGGCGATGGAGCGGCTGATGCTGGGGCGCACGACGCTCGTCATCGCGCACCGGCTCTCGACGGTGCGGGCGCTCGACCGGCTGCTGGTCTTCGACCACGGCCGGATTGCCGAGGAGGGCACGCACGACGCGCTGATCCGCCTCGACGGTGGCATCTACCGCGGTCTCTTCGAGCGCCAGGCGCTGGAGCTGACCAAGGGGTTGGTGCTGAACGACCAGTAAGGCTTTGACGCCACCTGAAACCATCGCCGCGCCTGCCAAAGGCGCGGCGATCTTTTATGCTGGCCGGTTAAGCCAACGATCGAGGCCGCGAGCCGCCGCACGCCCTGTGGCAAAGCAGGCGGTCAGCAGATAGCCCCCGGTCGGCGCTTCCCAATCGATCATTTCGCCGGCGACGAAGGTGCCGGGCAGCGCTCTTAACATGTATTCGTCATCGATCGCGGACCAGGCGATGCCGCCGGCGGAGGAGATGGCCTCGGCGATCGGGCGTGGGCGGATGAGCGGGATTGGCAACGCCTTGATCAAGGCCGCAAGTTCTGGAGGCGGCAAGCGCGCGGCATCAGGCGAAACCTCACGCAGCAGCGCCGCTTTCACTCCTTCGAGCCCGGCCCCCTTGCGCAGGCGGTTGGAAAAGCTGGTCTTGGTGTCGAGGCGGCCAAGGTCTTTTGCCAATTTCCCGACGGCACGTCCCGGGGTGAGGTCGACCACCAGGTCGGCCAGTTCGCCGCGCGACAGCCGGTCCCTGAGCGCGCTCGTGTGCGCATAGACGAGACTGCCTTCGATGCCGGTCCTGCTGATGACGAATTCGCCCGGGACGGTGCCGGCTTCCGACGTTGCGGTGACGCCCTTCAGCGCGGCGCCAGCAAAGCGATCGCGGAAGGTCTCGCTCCAGTCGACGTCGAAGCCGCAATTGGCGGGCTGGAATTTGGCGACAGACACGTCCCTCTGTTCCAGCCAGGAAACCCAGGCGGCATCCGACCCGAGACGCGGATAGCTGGCGCCGCCGAGGGCGAGCAGAGTCGCATCTGCGCTGACAAGCGTCTTGCCGTCCGGGGTATCGAACGCGGGTGCTTTGCCTTCAAAGCCAGTCCAGTGGTGCCGCGTCAGGATACGAACGCCTCGGCTTTCCAGCGACTTGAGCCAGGCGCGCAGGAGCGGCGACGCCTTCATCACCTCCGGGAAGACACGGCCCGAGGAGCCGACGAAGGTCCTGGTTCCGAGGTCTGCCGCCCATTGCCTGATGTCATCGGGCGTGAAGGCGTCCAGCGCCGCACGCAATCGCGGCGAGGCATTGCCGAAGCGCTCCGCAAAGGCCGTATAGGGCTCCGAATGGGTGATGTTCAGGCCCGACTTGCCGGCCAGCAGAAATTTGCGCGCGACCGTCGGCATGCTGTCATAGACGGTGACCGCGTGGCCGCGCTCGGACAGCACCTCGGCGGCCATCAAGCCGCTCGGTCCGCCGCCAATGACGGCGATGTTCTTTTGTCCCATGCGCTTTGCCCGGTCACAGATTTCGCTTCGGCGCACTCTTGGCCCGGCGGCGCGTGGCACGCAACCCCCGTCAGATGCCGCTATCGGCGATGGGCGCCGTTGAGCTTCTTCTCCAGCCACAGGCTGTAACGCGAACCGGAAAAGCAGATGGCGAAATAGACCAATGCCGCGAAGATATAGGCCTCGCTGTAAAAGCCGAGCCAGGCGGGATCGGTGGCCGAGGTCTTGGCGGCATTGAGCAGATCGTAGATGCCGATGACCGCAAGCAGCGAGGTGTTGAGCACGATGCCGATCGACAGGTTGACGATGGCCGGGATGACAGCTCGCAGCGCCTGCGGCAGCACCACCAGCCGGAGCATCTGGATCCGGCTGAGGCCAAGCGACAGCGCCGCCTCCTTCTGACCCGCCGGGATCACCTGCAATCCGGCGCGGATGATCTCGGCGAGGTAGGCCGAGAAGAACAGGGTGACGCCGATCTGCGCCCGAAGCAGCTTGTCGATGGCCGCGCCGCTCGGTAGCGCCATCGGCACGATCAGCATGGCGACATAGAGCACGGCGATCATCGGCACACCGCGCAGCACTTCGATGAAGGCAATGGCCAGGGAGCGCACGAGCCCCATGTCCGACTGGCGGGCAAGCGCCAGCAGCAGCGCGATCGGAAAGGCGAAGGCAAGGCCAGCGATCGAGACTGTGAGCGTGATCGGCAGCCCGCCCCAATGATTGGTCGAGACCGGTTCCAAGCCCGACGTCCCCGCCATCAGCAGCCAGATGCCGACGAGCGCCAGCAACCAGACCGGCACCAGGCGGAAGCTCCAGAAACGGGGAATGGCGGAGACGGTCAGGAGCGCAGCAATGAGGGCGATCACCAGCGCCGGGCGCCATTGCAGCGGCGGCGGGAAAAAGGCGAAGAGCATGAAACGAAACTTGGCGCCGACAAACGCCCAGCAGGCGCCCGCCGTTTCCGTGGCGCAATCGGCCGCGGTGCCGGTCCAGACGGCATCGATGACGGCCCAGCGGACAAAGGGAAGTGCAATCCAGAGGATTGCGGCGAGCGTCGCCAGCGTGACGAGGCCATTGGCCCAACCGTTGAAGAGGCCTTCACGCCAGCGGTGCCAGTCGGGCGCGACCGGCGGCGCAAGTTCGATCTGGCTCATCGTTTTCCTTCTCCGCGCAGAACGACGCGCCGGTTGTAGAGGTTCATGAGGGCCGAAACCGCAAGACTGATCGTCAGGTAGACGACGCCGATGATGATGATCGCTTCTAGAGCCTGACCGGTGGTGTTGGCCGTCGTGTTGGCGACGCTGACGAGATCGGGGTAACCAATTGCGACCGCGAGGCTCGAATTCTTGGTCAGATCGAGAAAGCTCGAAATCATCAGCGGCGTGATCACCCGAAGCGCCTGCGGCAGTACGACGAGGCGCATGATCTGCGCGGGCTTCAGCCCGAGTGCGCGAGCGGCTTCCCATTGACCCGATGCCACCGACTGGATGCCGCTGCGCACGATCTCGGAAATCGAAGCGGAGGCATTGACGACGAGGCCGATCAGCAGCGCGGCGAATTCCGGGGTCAGCGATAGGCCGCCGCGAATGTTGAAGCCGCCCTTGGCAGGCACTTCGACCGATGCGCTGAAGCCGAGGGATACGAGAGCGAAATAGAAGATTGCCAACGCGCCGAGTACGGTGCCGGCGGTTTTCGGCAGATAGAACGTCGCGCCCGCCAGCAGGCGCCTGGAAATGACGAGTGCCGCGAAGACGGTCAGGAGCACCGCGGGCAGCCATACGGAGGCCGGCAGACCGTCGACCGAAAGCGAGGGCAGAAAGACGCCGCGATTGCTGAGGTAGACGCTGCCCAGAAACGTATAGGCGCCGCGCGGCGGCGGAAGCGCGCGGATGATCGCACTCCACAGGAACAGTTGCAGCAACAAAGGCGTGTTGCGCAGAAGCTCGACATAGCCATGGGCGAAGGTCGCTAGCAGCAGATTGCCGGACAGCCTGAAGATGCCGAGTGCGACACCGAGCACGGTTGCAAGCAGACATCCGACGAGCGCGACCTTGACGGTATTGGCGATGCCGGCGGCAAGCGCCCGGGCGTAGCTGTCGCCGGCCGCGTAAGGAAGAACGCTTTCGCCGATCTCGAAATTGGCCTGATGGGAGAGGAAGGCAAAGCCCGGCGTCAGTCCCATGCGGTGCATGCTCTCGGCGGTGTTCTGGCCGAGAAAGGCAAAGAGCAGCAGCACGCCGACAAAGAGCAGGCCTTGCTGCAAAGACAGCGGTCCGATCCAGGACAGGAGGCGCGAGACGGGTCCGGGCCCCGAAGGGCCCGGTTGGAGTTGGCGTGTCATGGGAAGGACCATGAAACGGCTCAACGGAACGGCGGCGAATAGAGCAGGCCGCCGGCCGTCCAGGGCTGGTTGTAGCCGCGCTCGAAGTTGAGCGGCGTGCCCTTGCCGACGTTGCGCTCGAAGATCTCGCCGTAGTTGCCGACGGTCTTGACGATGTTGTAGGCGAATTTCGGATCAAGGCCGATCGCTTCGCCGAGCGAAGGATCGACGCCGAGGAAGCGCTTGATCGCCGGATCCTCGCTCGCAAGGAACGTGTCGACGTTCTCCTTGGTGATGCCGAACTCTTCGGCCTGGATCGTCGCGTAGACCGTCCAGTTGACGATTTCGAGCCACTGGTCGTCACCGGCGCGGATCGCCGGCGCCAAGGGCTCCTTCGACAGGCGCTCGGGCAGAAGCACGTAATCGTCGGGCTTGGAAAGCTGGGTGCGCTTGGCCGCAAGGTCGGTCGCGTCCTGGGTCAGGGCGTCGACGCGGCCCGAGTCGAGCGCCTTCAGGAACTCGCCGGTTTCCTCGATCGTGACCGGCGTGAAGGCCTTGCCGGTCTTGCGGAAGAAGTCGGCGATGTTGAGTTCGCCGGTCGTGCCGCTCTGGACACCGATCGTCGCGCCGTCGAGTTCCTCGCCCTTGGCTACGCCAAGGTCCTTGCGCACCAGCAGTCCCTGGCCGTCGTAGAAGACGACGGGGCCGAAGTGGAAGCCAAGCTTGAAGGCGCGGCTCACCGTCTGGGTCACGCCGGACAGCAGGATGTCGAACTCGCCGGACTGCAGCGCCGGCAAGCGCTGCTGCGGCGACGAGTTGGTGAACTCGACCTTTTCGGCATCGTTGAAGACGGTGATGGCGATGGCGCGGCCGAAATCGACGAAGAAGCCCTGCCAGCGGCCGTTGCTGTCGGGTGAGAAGAAGCCCGGCGTGGTGCCGACGCCGACCTTGATGACGCCGCGCGCCTTGATCTTGTCAAGCGTTTCGCCGGCAAGCGCCGAGGTGGCGATGAGGCCCGCCGCCAGCGCTGCCGTCGCGGCAAAGGCTTTTGTGAAAAGTTTTCGGTGAGTGGAAGTTCGCTGCATGAGGGTCCCCAAAGCCAAAAGAATGTCATTGCGCCACCGGGCGAAGCCGTTCGGGCGTGAGTAAAAATTAAATCTATAGAAATTATATAATAGGTATTTTTGTGCGAAATTGGCGCGTGGCCCGAAACAGATTTCGCCGCCTCGTTTTTGCCGGGAACGTTTTTGACAAGAAGCCAGCGATTGATGGCGGCGACCCCCGAAGGCGTCAATTTCATTCGCCCACGATCGATGGCCCGCAAGCTGCAGCGCGAACCTCCGGCTGCATATGCAGGCCTATGCCTCTTGTTGAGATCGGCGGAAGCTCCTAGGTTCCGCCCGTCGATTGGTTTATCTCCTTGGCGATGCAGCTTTTTGCGGGAAATTGGCGGGAACGGATGGGATGGGGCGCGCCGGTGTCGGTCGCCCTGCACCTCGTCGTAGCCCTTTTTCTTTTGTACGATCTGCCCTTCGAGCTGCCGACGCCGCCGAAGGAGCAGACCGTCAACGTCGAGCTCGTTCCGCCGCCAGCAGAGGCGAAGGAGCCGAAGAAGGCCGAGCAGAAACAGGCAGAGCAGAAGAAGGCGGGGCCGAAAAAGGGCGAAGAGAAGAAGGCTGAACAGCCAAAGCCGCAGCCCAAACCCAAGCCCCAGCCGAAGGCAGACCCGAAGCCGCAACCCAAGCCGGCGCAGCAACTGCCGCAATCCTTCGCCTCGGCCATGGCCAAGACCAAGCAGGACAACAAGGAGGCAGAGCTTCCGCCGGCTGCGCGCGAGACGGAGAAAAAGACGGAGGCGTCCGAGCCGGCAAAGGCGGTGGATGACAAGGCAAAGCCGGCGGATAAGCCGGCAACCGTGTCCTCGACCGAGAAAAAAGAACCGGTCAAGGAACCGAAACCCCCGTCAACGCTTGCCGTGCCTGCGAGATCCACTGACAGCGCCACACAGAAGGCGGATGAAAAGGCAGCGGCGACGGTAGCCGAAGCCAAGCCTGAAGCAAAAGAAACGCCTGACGCCAAGCCGCAGACGGTCAAATCGGAAGACGGGACGGCAAAGGCAAAGCCGGCCGATGCTGCGGCAAAGGTCGAACTCAAGCCCGTTCCAAGCAAATTGACGAAAGCAAAAGAACTTTATTCTGCAAAATCGATTGCCGATCCGCGGGTGAAACAGGCCCTGATCAACCTGCCGGTCAAGAGGCGGATCCTGCAACTGTGCAATCTCGAGGCGCTGGAACAGATCCGCAGCCAGCGGCCGGATACCCCGCCCGAAGGACTGGTGCCCTTCGGGCCGAGGGGTGGCTTCATCGCCAAAAACCGTATGGACGCCAGCGGTGGGGCCTACCAGAACAAATCGAACTGGTACGACGTCGACTTCAATTGCGTCGTCAATGAAGATGCGACCGAAGTGACCTCCTTCAGCATTGCCATCGGTGGCGAAGTGCCGAAAGCTGCCTGGAAGGAGCGGCGGCTTCCGGGGAATTGATCCTTCCGACACGGATGGGGGCATGTCGTTGTCCTGACCAAACCCCCTTCCGCAACAGCGCCCCACTGCGTGCAGCGCCTGTTGCCAGACGTCACGGATCGCCGCGCTGCACCTAGAACATTCTTGCCTGCCGGACTCTTCCGAGCCCGGCAGGCGCGAGTGCGAGTTGCCACTCTCGCACCAAGCTGGCGCGGATGTTGTTACTCCGCCGGTTGAAGAGCCCGCTCGCGATAGACCGAAACCAGTGAGGTGCCGAGCATCGCGGCAACCGCCGCAAAGAGGAAGACGCCGGCCGGGCCCTGCAGTTCGACAAGGAGGCCGCCGAGGATCGCCCCGGTGGAAATGGCGATCTGGAAGGTGGTGAGCGTCGCCGCTCCAGCACCTTCGGCCTCATCACCGGCCGCACGGCTCAGGAACGACTGGACGCTGACCGGCAGGGCGCCGAAGGCGAAGCCCCAGGCCGCCGTGGCGACGATGGCGACGGCCGGCAGCGCGCCCGCCAGGGCCAGGACCAGCGTGGTGGCAGCGACGCCGGCGGCCGCCGACATCATCGAGAGCCGCGTGCTGCGCTCGGCGAGGAAGCCGCCGGCAATGTTGCCGAAGAAGCCGCCGATGCCGAAGGCGAGCAGGATCGCGGTTATCGCCTCGACGCCGAACTGCGGCACCTGTTCAAGGAACGGGCGGACATAGGTGAAGCCGGCAAAGTGGCCGGTGACGACCAAGAGGATGGTCGCAAGGCCGAGCCGGATCGCCGGGCGCTTCAGGACGTTGAGGATCGTGTCGAGGCCGGTTGTGCCGATGGGAGGCAGGCGCGGAACCGTTAGCGCCTGGACGATGAAGGTGACGATCCCGACGGCGGCGGCAAGCAGGAAGGCGTAGCGCCAGCCGAGCGTCGCGCCGATCCAGGCGCCGACCGGGGCCGCGCAGACGGTTGCGATTGAAACGCCGGACATCACGATCGCCATCGCCCGCGGCATCAGCCGGCCGGGAACGAGCCGCATGGCGAGCGCCAAAGACAGCGCCCAGAAACCGCCAAGGCCGATGCCGAGGAGGAAACGGGCGACGAGCAGCATCGAAAGGCTGGACGCGAAACCGGCGATCAGGCTGGAAACGATGAGCAGCGCGGTTAGGGACAAGAGCACGTTGCGGCGGTCGAAACGTCCGGTATAGACGACGATCGCTGGGCCGGCGATGGCCGCGACCACGGCCGTCGTGGTGACCGACTGGCCGGCGGCGCCGACGGTCACGCCGAGATCCGCCGACATCGGCGTCAGCAGACTTGCCGGCAGAAACTCTGCCGTGACCAGGCCGAAGACCCCGAGCGACAGGGAAACGACAGCCGCCCACAAGGGCTTGTCCCGTTCATCCGCCTGTCCCGTGGGCTTGGCGACAATACCATCCATGACTTTCATCTCCATTGCATGTGATGATGAAAATATGCATGGCTCTCTGGAGTTTCTATGCTAGAAAATCCAAAACACTGTGCTGTTTGTCCAAAGGTGAGATGTAGTATGAGCGATGCGCTGACGGAGATCCTGCGCGGCCTCAGGCTCGACGGTGTCGAATATGGGCGCTGCCAGCCCTGCGCGCCATGGGCGACCTCCTATCCCGAACAGGAACCGGCACGATTTCATTTTCTTGCCTCCGGTTCCGCCCATCTGCAATCGCCAGATGGTTCGTGGATGGAGTTGACGCCCGGGGATGCCGTGCTGTTGCCGCGGGGCGATGCGCATGTGCTCGCGAGCAAGCCCGGCCTGCCGACGATATCGATCCGCGACCTGCCGAAACGGCAGCTTTGCGACGGCATCGTCGATGTGCAGTGCCCCAACTCGGACAGCCAGAACCTGCTGTTCTTCGCAGTGATGCAATTCAACGTCGACCGCCTGCATCCGCTTTTGCAGCTGATGCCGTCGGTCATGCGCACCAGCGATCTTGCCAAGAGCGAGCCGTCGATCCCGTCGCTTCTCGATACCATGACGCGGGAGGCCGCGATGCAGCGCGTCGGTGCGGGCGGTATCCTGGCGCGCCTTGCCGACGTGCTGACCGCCACGATCATCCGCGCCTGGGTGGAACACGGTTGCGGCACGTCAACCGGCTGGCTTGCCGCCGTGCGCCATCCGGAGGTGGGCCGGGTGCTCGCCGCCATCCATCTCGACCCGACGAAGGACTGGACGGTGCCGGAACTGGCAAAGCTCATGGGGGCGTCGCGCTCCGGTTTTGCCCAGCGCTTCGCCGATACGGTCGGTGAGACACCGGCCCGCTACGTGGCACGCATGCGCATGCACCAAGCGCATCAGTGGCTGCGCGAAGGAAAACGGGTCGCCCATGTCGCCAACCGGCTCGGTTATGATTCCGAGGCGTCCTTCAGCCGCGCCTTCCGCAAGATCATGGGCGCGCCGCCGAGCCATTCACGAAACCTGATGCCCCCGTCCGAGCAGATCGCTTCGTGAACGACGCGGCTGGAGGACACTAAAGCGCGCCGCGATCTTTCAGATCCACTCCGTGCGCTTTAGGTGATTGATCTGTCGCATGTCGTAGTCGCAAAGCCGCTGCGCACTTTTGCGCGACATGCTCTAGAACCTGATGGCGAGATCGGCCCGGACGCCGTGATCGCGAGCCGTCGAGGCGATTTGCCCCTGATAGGCGATGCCAAGCGTTGCCGCCGGAGTGATGGCAAAATCGACGCCAGCCTCGATGAGGGCGCTGTCGCGCGCGATCGGTGCGCCGGCGACGGAAAAGGCGTCGCTGCCGGAAAACGCCTGAACGACGGCTGGTGTAACGTCGCCATAGGCGTGTCGCCAACCAATGAGGCCGCGGGCCGTCGCTTTTGCTGTTCCAAGATCGAAATCGGTGGCGAGCCGCAGGCCGAGCGTGGTGAAGGTCATGTCGTCGGAGTCGCCGCGCACAGACAGGGCCGCTGCGCCCCCCTTCTCCGTGAAGCCGTCCGTATGCACGTTGACATAGGCGAGATTGGCAAAGGGCTCGAAGGAAAGACTGCCCGCCTCCAGGCCATAGCCGACTTCGCCGAACACTTGGGTGGTGCCAGCGCGGTAATCGGCGGTCAGGCTGTCGACGAGCGCCGGCGACAACACATTGCGGCTACTGTCGATTTCGCTCCACGTATAGGCAAGGCCGGAGCGGAACGACAGGGCGCCCCACTGCGTGCCGCCATAGACGCCGAGGTGATAGTTGTCGCTGGAGGCCGACGAACGGCGGTCGTCGACCTTGAAGCTCGACGAACTGTAGCCGGCGAGGAAACCGAGCCTCCAGTCATCGTAAACGAGGCCGTCCAGACCGGCGACGAGGCCGCCGGTGGAACGTGATAACTCGGCGGCGTTGCCGTCGCTATCCGTATGGCCCCAGGCGCCGAAGGCCGAGCCCCAGGCCCCCGACTGCCCCGTGGCCGCGATCGACCCGGTCGTGAGGTCATCGGTGGCCACGATCGGCCGCGCCTTCGCGCCGACCGTTTCGAAGGTTGAGCGTAGCCGGTCGTTCATCTGGTTGCCGATCATCTGGCTGTTCTCGATCAGGCCGGTCACGGTCGAGCCGTAGACTTCGCCGGGCAGCTGACCGAAAAGATCGGCGGCGGTGCCGGCATCAAGGGTCACCGCGAGATCATGCAGCGATCGGCCAAGGCCGAGGCGCTCGATCGCTCGAGCAGCGGCTGCCCCGTTGGGGGTTGCCGTAATATCCGCGAAGGCGACGCCGTTGCGGGCGACATCGAGATAGACGGTGGTCGGGTCGTAGGCGAGCGCGAGATCGAGGAACGCGTAACAGCCGCAATCGTCCTCGAAGCGGCCCGTCACGCCACCGGCTGCGGAGAGGATGGTGTGGCGGCCATCACCCTTGTAGTTTTCCGGGGGCACCTTGACGTCGACCACCCCGGCGACTGCCGCGGTACCGGTGACGTCCAGTCGGCTTGTGCCGTCAGGCGCATCGAGATGGACGAGCAAGCCCGCTCCCGCTCTCTGGCGATAGTCACCTTCGACGGTGAGAGTCCCACCGTCCCGACCCCAGCCTGCTATCACGGCACCCGCATTGTCTAAGTTGCCGTGGATCACGCCATTGCCGGAGAGGGTGCCTTTTTCGCCGACGAAGCTGTCTGAGGCGACGCTACCGCTGATCGCCAGCACACCACCGTCTACGCGCGTGTCGCCTTGATATGTATTGTACCCGTGCAGCATTAGCACGCCATCGCCTGATTTGATCAGGCCACCTTGGCCCGTGATGTCGTTCGACCAGCTGCTCTGGCCGTCGGGGACGCCCGCGTGAAAATCGCCCCAGTCGAACTTGCCCGGGCCACGCACCGCCCTGCCGGCGCTGACGAGGCCATAGCCGAAGATTGCGTCAACGCCCGGATCACCGGAATCGGTCGCCGTCCCCAGCAAGACCTGCCGCACCTGGTGCATCGTCATGTAAGGAAAAGCCTCTGCAACCAAGGCTGCCGTGCCCGCAACGAAAGGGGCCGCAAGCGACGTGCCGGTTTTCCTGGAGTAGCCGCCGCCGGGCGTTGCGACCATGATATTGCCCTCCGGGTTGGCCCATACCCATTCGCCTTTCTCTTCGTCCCATCGCTCGACATCGTCGCCCCCAGGTGCTGCGAGGCACCAATTCATGCTGAGACCGCATCGGTTTGACCAATTGGCTATGCGCGAGGGGCCGGTCGCAACGACGGCCAGAAAGCCTGGCTCCAGTTCCGGAAACAGGTATGGCGCGCCTGCCAACAACGAGGGCTCTGCTCCGCCCGCATTACCGCTTGCGAAGATCAGGAGCGCCCCCTGGGATGCCGCATAGCGATAGGCGGAGAGATTGCCCGGCATTTCTGCTTCAAACTGTTCGGCAGACAATTCGCCTGCGAACCCACCGCCGTAGCTGTTGTTGATGATCCGCACGCCCTGATCTACCAGCGCCCGAATGCCATAATTGGTCGCATCGAAATCGACATAGCCCGGCTTGTCCGACGCCCCCACGGCGACGATCGTTGCGCCGGGGGCGATACCATGCATGCCGACCCCGTCGCGATTGGCGGCAATGACAGAGGAAACCATGGTGCCGTGGCCCTCGGCGACCGAATTCCACGGCTTGTCCGGGTTGAAGGTAATGCCTTCCGCATAGCGCCCGGCAAATTCCGGATGCGTGATGTCGAGGCCGCTGTCGACCACGCCGACCTTGATGCCGCTGCCGTCGTAACCCAGCATGTAGGCATACTCTGCATGGATCGCCGCCAGTCCCCATTGTGTATTGAATTCCGGCGTGCGCCAGGTCACCGGATCGCGGGGGTCGCCACCTTCTGCGGCAGGCGCGGCAGATGACAAGGCGGTCGATAGCATCAGCGTGGTAAGGTGGATGGCGGTGCGGAAATTCTTGTTCAAAGCAGTCCCCAATGGCCGGCGACGTGGCGCGGGGCGCGCAAGACGTTGAAAGGACATGGAGTTCACGACGCGGGCCGCGCGAAACTATCCTTGGCAACCGTCCGACGAAATACGGCAGTTGCCGTATTTCGTCGGACTGCTGGTCGCATGGCGGGAGGTGTGGTTCGTCGCACTTGCTGATCGTGACTGCATGCCGTGTCTGCGATCGAACGGCGTTCTGACGCGCGGCCCGTTGGCACATAAAGGCTATTTGCGTCACCGCGCTCAGTGATCCCACGAGATTGGTGGATAGTCAGAAAGGGCGGTGAATCCATCCACCGCCCCTCCTCATTGTTTCACTGTGCCGGCTGGCTCTCAGCCGGCAGCACGGCCGCAGGCGAACCGGGCGCGGGCTGCACGGTGCTTTCCACCGGTGGCACCGGTGAGCGCGTGCGCAGCGTCTCGGCGCGATGGCGGCCGACCGAAACCCAGAACAGCGCGACGAGGGCGACAATCGTCACGGTCACGGTGACATAGCGGATCCAGGTCGGGGCGTGGCCGCCGGGGTCGATGTGCTTCTCGTCGATCTCGCGCTTGCGGGTGATCGCAGCCGAATAGAAGACGATCGTCGAGATCACGAAGATCAGCGACCAGCGCGTCTGCTCGCCATCGGAACCGATCAGCGCAACGAGGCTATAGATCGCGGCCGCGAGGCCGATGATGACGTACCAGTTGTAGGTGCTTGCCGGCATCTTCTTATAGCCGAGCACCTTGATGGAGATCGCCGAGTAGATATAGGGCAGCAGCGTCATGATCACTGCGATCGAGGCGATCTTGCCGAACTGCTCGCTGGCGGTCGGCGACATCGTGGCGAAGACCTGCACAGTCATGATCACGGCAACGATCGCAAGGCCGGCCGAAGGCACGCCCTTGGAATTGACCTTGGCGAAGATCGAGCCGAAGAGGCCGTCATCGGCGGCGGCCTTTGCCGTCTGACCGACGAGCAGCGTCCAGCCTGCAAGCGAGCCCAGGCAGCCGAGTGCGGCGCAGATCGCAACGACGGCACCTGCTGTATCGCCGAGCGCCAACCGCGCGGCGTCTGCGAAAGGTGCCGAAGACGCGATCAGCTCCTTGTTCGGGATCATGCCCATGATCACCGTCGACGACAGGATATAGGCAACGGCCGCGAGAATGACGCCGCCGACGGTTGCGATCGGCACGTTGCGCTGCGGGTCGCGCACGACGCCCGCCGAGACCGACGCGCTTTCGACACCGATGAAGGCCCAGAGCGTGAAGTTGAGCGTCGCCATGATCGCCGCCCAGCTGTCCTTGCCCGATACGTTCCAGCCCTCGGAGAAGGTCGCCGGCGAGAACCAGAACCAGCCGAAGATCGCCATGCCGAGGATCGGCACCAGCGCGAAGGAGGTGGTGAAGGATTGCAGCCGTCCGACAACGTTCGGGCCGAGGATGTTGGCGTAGGTGAAGAACCAGATCAGCGCCACCTGCGCCAGCGCCGAGACCAGCGGGTCGCGCAACATCGGGAAGAAGGCCGTGAGGTAGCCGAGACCGGCGACCGCAAGGCCGACGTTACCAACCACATTGGCGAGCCAGTAGATCAGGTTGGTCTGGTAACCCATGTAGTCGCCGAAGGCCTTGCGCGTGTAGGCGTAAGGCCCGCCGGCGGCGGGATCGATCGCCGCGAGCTTGGCGAAGGTCAAAGCCAGCGCGATCGCGCCGGCGATCGTGATCAGCCATCCGAAGACGGCGATGGAGCCGACTGCGGCAAGGTTTGCCGGCAGCATGAAGACGCCGGAGCCCATCATGTTGCCCGCGACCATCAGGGTCGCGGGCACGAGGCCGATCTTGGCGGATTCCGCGACGCCCGCGGATGTGGTTTTGGAAGCCGTATCGACAGCAGCCATTGTTCTCGCTCCTGAAGCCGGGTCAGCGGGTCAACACATAGACGCGGTAGAGGCCGTCCTCGACCTCCACCCCGTGCGTGTCATGGGTGAAGCCCGGGAACCGGAGATCATAGGCCTCGAGCGCCTTGAGGTAGCCGAGGACCGGACCATCGGCAGGCCCGGCGTTTTCGCCCGGCATGAGAAGCGGGATGCCGGGCGGATAGGGCACGACGCCCGTTGCGACCGTGCGGCCGGCCAGATGGTCGAGCGTCACCTGTTCCACCTCGCCGCGCACCAGCCGCTCATAGGCGCGCACCGGGCTCAGGTCCGGATGTGGCAGGACAGAGAAGCCGGCGGCCATGGAGGCGGTGGTCTTCAGTTGGTCCATCGCCTGGAACATTGTGTCGGCGAGATCCTTGAGACCCATGCCGGCGTAACGTTCCGGGTGGTCCTCGATCAGCGACGGGATGGCCACTTCGAGCGTGAGGTTGGCGTCGTAGTCGCGCTTGAAGTCGCAAAGCGCGCTGACAAGCGAGCCCCATTTGCCCTTGGTGATGCCGAGCGAGAAGAGGAAGAGGATGGTGAAGTCGGTCGTCTTCTCGACAACGATGCCGCGGGCATCGAGATAGGCGGTGACGAGGCTTGCGGGGATGCCCACCGGCATCAGCCCGCCGCCGGGCGCAACACCCGGTGTGACGATCGAGACCTTGATCGGATCGAGCATGCAATAGCCGTCCTCGATCTCGCCGAAGCCGTGCCACGCTGCCCCGGGCTTCAGCACCCAGCAGGACGGATCGGTCGCGAGGGATTCCGGCGAGGCTTCATGGAAGGGGCTTGTGCGGCCGGTTTTCGGGTCGCGCACCGTATCCGGCTGCCAGCAATCGAAGAACCAGTCGCCGCGCTCTGCCGCGTCGTTGGCCAGCCGCGACATCATCAGGCGGAACGCCACGGCTTCCTCGATCGACTCGTTGGTGAGCGCCGCGCCGCCGGGCCCGTCCATCATCGCCGCCGAGACGTCGTTCGAGGCAATGATCGCGTAGTTCGGCGAGGTCGAGGCGTGCATCATGAACGTCTCGTTGAAAATGCCATGCGGGATCGGCTTGCGGCCGTCGCGTACGTGAATGAAGGACGCCTGAGAAAGGGCCGCCAGCAGCTTGTGCGTCGACTGGGTGGCAAAGACCGTCGGCTTGTCGGCCGTATGCGCCTTCGGATCACCGTGCATTGCGTGGCGGTCGCGATAGATCGGGTTGAAGCGGGCGTAGCCGTACCAGGCCTCGTCGAAATGCAGGCGGTCGACGCTGGCGCCGAGCAGTTCCTCGACGCGGGTTACGTTGTAGCAAAGACCGTCATAGGTCGAGTTGGTGATGATGGCGTGCTTTGGCTCCTTGTCCGAAAGGTCCGCGGCAAGCGGGTTCTGGTCGATCGCCTTGCGGATCGCGACCGCGGTCAGCCGTTCCGGCGGGATCGGCCCGATGATGCCGTAGTGGTTCCGGGTCGGCACCAGATAGGTCGGCACGGCGCCCGACATGGTCATCGCGTGTTCGGCCGACTTGTGGCAATTGCGGTCGCACAGCGCGATCTGGTCGCGGCTGACGCTCGCCATCAGGATGACGCGGTTGGAGGTCGAGGAGCCGTTGGTGACGTGATAGCTGCGGTGCGAGCCGAAGACGCGGGCAGCGTATTTTTCACTGGCGCCGATCGGGCCGGAATGGTCGAGCAGAGATCCGAGTTCACCGACCGAGATCGAGAGATCCGAGCGCAGCAGCGGTTCGCCGAAGAACTCGAAGAAGGCGCGGCCGGGCGGCGACTTCAGGAAACCCGTGCCGCCGGTGTGTCCGGGCGTGTGCCAGGAATATTCGTGCACTTGGGAGAACTGGGCGAGCGCCTTGAACATCGGCGGCAGCACGGTCGAACGATAGCGCTCGATTGCCGCCTGGATACGGCCGCCGACGAAGTCCATCGTGTCTTCGAGCATCCAGACGAAATCGTCGACCTTCGCCATGATATCGGCCGGAACCGACGAGGCGACGCTGCGGTCGGCGAGCAGCAGCAGCGGAACGGTGCCGTTGCGCTTGCGCAGCGCCTCGACGACGCCGATCGATTGTTCGTGGCCGTCCGACCCGAGATCCCAGTCGACCAATACGCATTGGAGAGCGGGGTCCGACCGGATCACCGCGATGCCGTCATCGGCGCTTTCTGCGGTCACCACCTCGATCTGGCGGCGCTCCAGTTCCGCGATCAGCGACCGGACGGCGCGGCCGGCCGCACTTTCCTCGCTGATTTCGTCATCCAGGACGAGTGCTTTCATGCCGAGACGGCGGTGACCCCTGTTTAACATGCTCATATCCAATCCTCTCTCTAGTTCGGTGCTAGGTGCAGGTGGGGGTATTCTTTTTGACGTCAGCCAGTGGACGGCTCCTTCCTTTCGACTGACAGGTAGACGGGCAGTGCCACGAGCAGCAGCAGGAGGCACCAGAGGCCCGCCTGAGGTCCGCTGCCGTAGACCGTCCAAAGCGAAAAGATGAAGGCGACCAGGGCATAAGGCTTGTAGGGGCCAAGGCGGAAGCCGCCCCATTCCCCGTCGCGCGGACGTGTGAGTGCCAGGAACAGCGCGCCCTCGACGAGGCTGCAGAAGACGTAAGGCACCATGGCTGCGGTGGTCGAAAGGTCGACGGCGAACCTATAGACGACCATCAGTCCCGACACGCCCGAGGTCTGCAGAACGAGAAGGGCCGAAGCAAGTAGCATCGACAGGACGATATCCCACTGCGGCACGCCACGGCTGGAAAGGCGCCCGAAAACTGGAGGGAACAGCCCATCGCGGGCCGCTGCCATCGGCACCTGAGCCATCAGCAGCGTCCAGCCGTTGAGCGCGCCGATCGACGAAAGAACGACGGCGGCCGCAACCAGCGTGCTCCCCCACCAGCCCCACATCATGAAGGCCGCATCGGAGAAGGGAGCGGCGGAACGCGCAAGCGTTTCGCGCGGGACCGTGCCCATGACCACGAGCGTGCCTAGGATGAAGATGAGGCCGCAGCAGAGCGTGCCGAGCACGGTCGCCCGCGGGATCGTGCGTTTCGGATCGTCGACATCGCCGGCCGGAACGGTGGCAGACTCGATGCCGAGAAAGGCGAACATCGTCAACGGTGCGGTCGCGGAGATCAGACCGAGCATGGACAGCCCGCTCGGGTTGATGGGTGTCAGGTTCTGCGGCTCGATCCAGAAGAGGCCGAGAAGCGCAATCGCGATGAAGGGAAGGAGTTTCAATCCGACGGTCACGATCTGGAAACGCCCGGCGCTCCTGACGCCGAACATGTTGATGGCGGCAACCAGCCACATGGCGGCGAGCGAAACCGCCGTGAAGCCGCCCGGCATATGCTGAAGGTTCGGGAAGAACACGCCGAGATAACCGGTGAAGGCCATGGCGATCGCCGGCAGCGACGCCCAGATCGAGATCCAGTAGGCCCAGGCGACCAGAAAGCCGGCAAACGGACCGAAAGCCATGCGACTGTAGGCGTAGGGGCCGCCGGTCGCGGGCCTGACGCCTGCGAGCCGCGCAAACACAAGGCCGAGGCACATGGCGGCAACCGCCATGCAGACCCAGCCGACGAGGGCTGCGGCGCCGTAGGGCGCGAGTGCGGCGGGAGAGAGATAGAAGCCGGAGCCGATGATGTTGCCGACGACGAGCGCGGAGCAAGCCCAGATGCCGAGGCTCGGCCGTGTCGCCATTTCGGGCGTCGTCTGCTGAGACCTGCCTGAGGTTGCATCAAGCGGCTTCGTCATGGATGGGAGGCTCCCTTGCCAAAGACGAGGCGAACTTATGAACTGTTTCTTATGGTTGCAACTGCTTTATTTTACTCGACTATCAGTCGCCGCGCTGACCCATGGGTCCATGCGGAAAAGTCTCATTCGGCTCATAGCTCCACGACCGACCGCGAAGGGCGGCGTTGCAGGCTTCTCATGAAACTATTCCATTTTTGCGATGCCGTTTTGCCGCCGATACAGGTAGGGTCGCCTGCGACGAAATGACTGCTTCGCGACCGCGGTGATGGGTGAGGAAAACGGCGAAAAATGACAAATATCAAGCGTTTACGGCTTCGCGACATCGGTTTCCACCCGGGTGCTTACGAACCCGGACCGCTCAATGCGATCACTGATGTGATGGGTGTCGCGGTCGGCCATGCCACCGTTGTCGAGGCCGACTGCATCCGCACCGGCGCCACCGCCATCCTGCCTCATGACGGCAACCTGTTTCAGGACAAGGTGCCGGCCGGCTTCGCCGTGCTCAACGGCTTCGGCAAGTTTGCGGGCTCCACCCAGGTAGAGGAGCTCGGCGAGCTGGAAACGCCCGTCGTTCTCACCAACACGCTGGCGACGGGACGCGCCATCGAGGCCGTCAATCGCTGGACGCTGGCGCAGCCGGGCAACGAGAAGGTCGTGTCGCTGAACGCGGTCGTCGGCGAGACCAACGACTCCCGCCTCAACGACATCCGCGCCGGTCGCCCGACGATCGACGAGATCGGCGCTGCCCTTGCCGCCGCGAAGACCGGTGCCGTCGAGGAGGGGGCTGTCGGTGCCGGAACCGGCACGGTGGCCTTCGGGCTGAAGGGCGGCATCGGTACGAGCTCGCGACTTGTGAAGGCGGCAGGCGAGGTCTTTACGCTCGGCGTGCTCGTCCAATCCAATTATGGCGGCCGGCTCACCGTCTGCGGTCGTGCCTACGAGGCGCCGGCGGCACACGACCGCGACGGTTCGATCGTCATCGTGATCGCGACCGATGCGCCGCTCTCTTCCCGCAACCTCAAGCGTCTGGCCGAACGCGCCTTCGGCGGCCTGGCCCGCACCGGCGCCGCGCTCAGCAATGGTTCCGGCGATTATGCGCTCGCCTTCTCGACGGCTGCCGCCGTTCGTCGCACCAAGGCGCGCCGGGCCGCGATTGCCGACTATCCCGATCTTCCAAACGACCTAATATCGCCGCTCTTCGAAGCGGCCATCGAGGCGACGGAGGAGGCCATCCTCAATTCGCTGACCATGGCCCGCACGACGCATGGTTTCAATGCCGCGAACGGCAAGCCGAGCACGGTCGAGGCGATCTCGCTCGAACGGCTTCGCGCGCTCAGCGAACACTGATTTGTGCCCCTGGATCGCGTTCGGTGTTGCGGTCCATGCGCTTCTGCCAAACCAATTTTTACGGAGCCTACATGTCCCAGCCGTCCATCCGCACCGTCTATCTCAACGGCGAGTTTTTGCCCGAGAACGAGGCGCGCCTCTCGATCTTCGATCGCGGCTTCCTCTTCGGTGATGGCATCTACGAGGTCACCGCCGTGCTTGAGGGCAGGCTGATCGACAGCGCATCGCATATGGCGCGCCTGGAGCGCTGCGCGCGTGAAATCGATGTGCCTTTGCCGGTATCGACCGACGAGATCGTCGCGATCGAAAAGCGGCTGATCGAAGAGAACGGCCTTGTCGAAGGCATGGTCTATCTGCAGCTCACCCGAGGCGCCGAGGACCGGAACTTTCTGTTCTCCGAGGATATCAAGCCGACGCTGGTGCTCTTCACCCAGGCAAAGACGCTGGTGACTGCCCCCATCAAGGGGCTGTCGGTCAAGACCGTGCCCGACCAGCGCTGGGCGCGCCGCGACATCAAGAGTGTGTGCCTGCTGCCGCAGGTGATCGCCAAGCGCATCGCCAAGGCTGAAGGCTGCGATGAGGCGTGGATGATCGAGGACGGGTTCGTGACGGAAGGTGCTTCCTCCACCGCCTACATCGTCACCGCGGACAACCGCATCGTCACGCGCGGCAACAGCCACAAGACGCTGCCCGGCTGCACCCGGCTCGCCGCTCTCGCGCTCGCCGCCGAACAGGGAATGACGCTGGAAGAACGCCCCTTCACGCTCGAAGAGGCGCTCAACGCCCGCGAAGCGTGCCTCACCAGCGCTTCGAACTTCGTTGCGCCGATCACCCGCATCGACGGCAATGCCGTCGGTAGCGGTGAGCCTGGCCCGGTGGTCAAGCGCCTGCGCGAGCTCTATCTGGAGCGCGCACGACAGACGGCGATCTAGCTCGCCCGTGTGGGTCAGGGCTGTCGCTTAGGCGACAGCTTCCAGGCTCTGCCAGACGCGGCCGACGATCGGGCGGCGGTTTTCCTTGGCGCGATAGAGCCGGATCTCGACACTGACGTCCCAGCGCGGGTCGGCGGCCCTGACCAGCGAGCCGTTCGCCAGCTCATCCGTCATCAGGCTTTCGGGCACCCAGGCGATGCCCCATCCGGATTCGGCCATGGCTTTCAGCCCCACCGACATGCTGCCTTCGTGCACCCTTTGCGCCGGCGGTAGCTCGCGCCCGATCAGATCATCCAGAAGCTGGCCGAAGAACGACGATTTTTCGTAGCTCAGATGCGGGAACGGTTTCGTGCCGCCTTCCAGCCGGTGCAGGGGCTCCCCCGCTTCATTCGCCGCCGAAACGGGGATGATGCGTTCGTGGCCGAGCACGCGATGTTCGAAGGCCTGCGGGTCGAGCAGGTGCGGGACCTGGGTATGGGCGTAGGTCAGCAGGAAGTCGCATTCGCCGTCGACAAGCGAATTGAGGTTTTCCTCCATGCTGCCGGAATCGGGGCGAAGTCGGGAGAAGAGCGGCCCGCTCCGGGCGTTGACCCGTGTCATCCATGCGGGAAAGAAGGTGAAGGAGAGCGTGTGCAGCGCTGTCAGCTTGATGGTGCGGGCGTCGGAGCCTTCCTCCTGCTGCAGATTGCGCCTTGCCTGGTAGAGCTGTTTCAGAGTCTCCTGCGCCACCGGCACGAATTTCGACCCCGCCTCCGTCAGGCGCGAAGGATAGGTCGCGCGGTCGACGAGCGTGGCGCCGAGCCAGGCCTCCAACTGCCGGATGCGGCGGCTGAACGCGGACTGGGTGACATGGCGCTCGTCCGCCGCCTTTGAGAAGTTCAGCGTGCTGGCGAGCGCCAGAAAGTCCTCAAGCCATTTGATTTCCACGGGCATGCACTCCTGAAGTCCGGTCCGTCATTCGCCGGCGACCGGACTTCTTTTGTGGCAGCGCCCGCGCGTCATCAAGAAAAATCAGGCGCGGCGGCGATATTCGATCATCCGGGCTCGGCTTGTCACCAGTTCGAGGTGATCTGGCCCGAGGAGATGCAGGCAGATGCGCTTGACCCAGGGCCCATCGCTCAGCGTGAACAGGAAGCGACCATTGCCAAGGGGAGTGAGCTTCATGGTCTGACGCACGGGGCCGACGCCCATCAGGACCGCGCCGTTCTCGACCGTGAATTCCGCCCCTTCGTCGGAGCGCCAGACCCCGGAGAGCGACGCCGGCAGCGGCTCATGCGTCGCCGCTGGAAGGAAGCGTCGCGCGGCATGGCCGACCTCGCCGACAAGGGCGGAGCCGTCGCGGCGCAGCCGGAGAGGGGATGAGGCCGAGCGCGACGAGGCCCAGCCGTCGCCGTCCTCATAGAGCGTCTCATCCGCATCGAGATAGGTGCAGGTGCTGCCCTTGACCTCGACCCACCACGGACCGGCCTCCGTCACGTAGAGACCGTCGCCGAGATCGGCTGCCGGGGTCGGCAGAGGAATGCCGGTGAGCGCTGCCATGCTTTCGAGCGCGATCTTGTAACCGTTGGTGTCCTCGCGGTTGGAGACCACGACGAAGCCGGCGCGCGTTTCGGGATCGAGGAGGAAATAGGTCTTGTAGCCGGGATGTGAACCGCCATGGCCAACGAATTCGCGGCCGCCGAGCGACGAGTTGCGCAGGCCGAGCCCGTATCCTGTTGGTCGCCCGTCGGCGAGATATCGGGGCGCCTGCAACTTCTGCAGAAGACCGGCGAAGCGGCCTTCGCCACCGAGCAGCGCCTGCAGCCAGGTGGCAAGCGCCCCGGCGCTGCCGGTGAGGCTGCCCGATGCGGAAATGTGCAGGCCAGCGGCAGAAAGCTGCCAGGTTTCGCCCGAGTGCCAGTAGCCGGGAACGAGGTCGCTCACCGGATCGTTCCAGACATCCGGCGCCTTCAGCGCGATGCCAAGCGGGGCCGCGATTTCCCGTTGGACGAAATCGTCGAAGCGGAAGCCCTTGCGCTCCAAAGCCGCTTCGATGAGGCGATAGCCGGTGTTGGAGTATGAGACCTCGGTGCCGGCGTCAAAGTTCAGCCGCTCCAGGCGCGAGAGGTACTCCAGCAGCGGTCCGGCCGTGGTCTCCGTGTAGACGGAAAGGCCGAGCAACGACAGGCATTCGCGGGTATCCGGCAGGCCGCCACTCATGTCGAGCGCCTGCCCGACCGTCACGTCCGCAAGTGGCGACCGCAGTTCCGGAAGATGCTGGCCGAGCGGATCGTCGAGACCGATAAGGTCGGCATGGGCGAGCACCATCGCTGAGAAGACGTGCTTGGTGAGGGACGCATAGCGCACGACGCTGTCGAGCGTGAACGGCGCGGATGTCGCGAGGCTCTCGACGCCGGCCGCATGCGAGAAGCGCGGTCCGGATGCATCGAAGCCGATGACCGCGCCGCCCGGTTCGTCTGCCACCCATTGTGCGGTCAGGCGTCTCGCAGCCGCTTCGGCGGCTTGCCAATCCAGCGATGTCGGCTTCGTCATGTCCATTCTCCAGTTCTGGTCGCAGTGGTTTCCCACGCGTATCTCCGACTAAGCACGACAGAACCTCGTGCCGCCAATTCCGATTCCGGCAGGGCCTATGCACGGTTTGCATTTGCCCGGCCCGCCTGCATTGCGTTAGGCCGGCGGGGAAAAAGGGTGCGGTTCCCGCACCCAATGTCTATGGTCCGTCGGCGACTATCCATGAGTCGCACTTGAGGACAACAGGTTGAGAAGGCGATCCAGAATTGGCGACGCAAGCGAAAATCCCGGTCTTTGACGGACATAACGACGTGCTGTCGCGGCTCTGGCGTTCGCCGGGCGGCGCTGCCGAGCGCCGCTTCCTCGATGGCGTCGATACCGGGCATATCGATCTCGACAAGGCCGCGGCGGGTGGCCTTGCCGGCGGCCTCTGCGCCGTCTACGTCGCCTCGCCGGGCCTTGCCAAGGATGGCAGCGGCGAGTTTGCAACGCCCGATCAACAAAGCGCACTCGAAGCCACGCTCGGCATGACGAGCCTGCTGATGCGGATCGAACGCCAGTCGGAGGGCCGGCTGAAGATTTGCCGCAGTGCTGCCGATATCCGCGCCGCCATGGACAAGGGTGCCTTTGCCTCGGTGCTGCACATCGAGGGTATCGAGGCGGTCGGCGCCGATCTCGACGTGCTCTATGTGCTTCACGCCGCGGGTCTGCGCACGCTCGGCCCCGTCTGGAGCCGGCCGAACCTCTTTGCCTATGGCGTTCCCTTCCGCTTTCCCTCTTCACCCGATATCGGTCCAGGCCTCAGCGAGGCCGGCAAGGATCTCGTGCGCGCCTGCAACGAGCTGAAGATCATGCTTGATCTCTCGCACATGAACGAGCAGGGCTTCTGGGACATCGCCGCGCTGTCGCAGGCGCCGCTCGTCGCCTCCCATTCCAACGTGCACGCGCTCTGCCCGCATAGCCGCAACCTGACGGACCGTCAGCTCGACGCGATCAGGGACACCGGCGGTTTGGCCGGCATCAACTTCGGCGTCCTTTTCCTGCGCGCGGACGGGACCAGGAACACGGATACGCCGCTCTCGCTCCTTGTCGACCACATCGACTATATCGTCGAGCGTATCGGTATCGATCATGTGGCGCTCGGCTCTGACTTCGACGGTACGGCCATCCCTGCTGCGATGCGCAGCGCGGCCGATCTGCCGCTGCTCGTCGACCTGCTGCGCACCCGCGGCTATGACGATGCGGCCCTCGCAAAGATCTGCCACGGCAACTGGATCCGCGTGCTGGAGACAACCTGGGGCGGGTGAGCGCCGCGCTCAGCCGCGAAGGACGTTAGGTCCTTGAAGCGATCGGCAAGCCTTCGAGCAGCACGCTGATCGCGCAATCGACGACGGCCGATCGCCGATCCCGGGCAAAAAGCCCATACTGGACGGCAAACGGCTTCGGTACGGCTGGCGAGGCGGGCAGTGCCCGCATCGTGCCCGCGCGTATCGCTTCCGGCGGAAGCAAACCAATGCCGAGCCCGTTCTCGATCGCGGCCTGCAGCGCCGTGATGCTCTGGCTGGTAAAAGTGATCCGGTGTTCCCGGCCCTGGTCGGCCAAGGTCTCGATCATGCGGCGGCGCCAGAGGCAGGGTGCGGCGAAGGCAACAAGGTCGATCGGTCGGGTCTCGTCGAAGGCGTAGTCCGTCGCGCAGACCCATTGCAGCTCCACATTCCAGGTGGTGAGGGCGTCGGCGGCGACCACGGAGGTCGGCACGACCATGATATCGAGGTCGCCTTCGGGCCAGGTCTTTCCAAGCGCCACGCATTGCTCGACCACCACGTCGAGCCGGATCTCCTGGTAGCCGCGCCGCAGTCGACCGAGCGCTTCGGGCAGCGCCGTCGTTGCCACTTCCTCGGCCAGGCCGACCCGCACGCCACCGCTCAGGTCGGCCTGCCGCAGCCGCGCCGCCGCTTCGTCGCCGAGCGCCAGCATGCGCGTGGCGTATCCGAGGAACAATTCGCCTTCGGGTGTCGGCACGACGCCGCGACCGGTGCGGGTGAAGAGCTGTCGGCCGAGCAGATCTTCGAGCCGGCGCATCTGCATGCTCAGCGCCGATTGCGTGCGGCCGGTCTGGGTGGCGACGCGGTTCAGGCTACCCTGTCGGCAGACCGCGACGAAGCTGCGAAGGAGGTCGATGCCAATCTGGTCAGATATCATGAAGTTTGAACTCTGTTGTCATTGATATCAGTCTACACGGGTAACTCACGCATGGCTATCTGTCAGATGTGATCAGCGACGAAGGCGAGGCAGCATCAGGCAGATCGGCATCGGCCGCCGCCTGGAGGCTGCCAGGACCAGCCAACTCAACCAGAGGACCAGATCCATGAAAGCTATCCGCGTGCATCAGCACGGCGGGCCCGATGTGCTCGCCTACGAAAATTTCGAACTCGGCGAACCCGGCCCGGGGGAAGTGCGCGTGCGCAACCGGGCGATCGGCGTCAACTTCGTCGACATCTATTTGCGCAGCGGCGCCTACCCGCCGCCGCAGCTTCCATTCATCCCAGGTAAGGAGGGAGCCGGAGAGGTGGTCTCTGTCGGGCCCGATGTCGAGGGCTTCAAGCCGGGTGACCGCGTTGCCTATGCCGAGGCGCTCGGAGCCTATGCCGAGGAACACAATGTGCCGGCCCGTGTCCTCGTGCATCTGCCTGAGGATATCGACTTCGAGACGGGTGCGGCGATGATGCTGAAAGGGCTGACGGCGCAATATCTGTTGCGTCGCACCTTCCGGGTCGAGGCCGGCCACACCCTCCTCGTTCATGCGGCCGCGGGCGGTGTCGGCCTGATCCTGACGCAATGGGCGAAACATCTTGGGGCAAAGGTCATTGGCACCGTCGGTTCGCCGGAGAAGGCCGAACTGGCGCGGGCCAATGGTGCGGACTACGTGATCGACTACGGCAAGGAGAACTTTGCAACGCGCGTGCTCGAAATCACCGAAGGCGAGGGGGTCGACGTCGTCTACGACAGCATCGGCAAGGCGACGTTCGAAGGTTCGCTCGACAGCCTGCGCCCCTTCGGTCATTTCGTCAGTTTCGGCGCCGCTTCCGGCTCGATCCCTCCCTTCGACATCACGACGCTGGCGCAGAAGGGATCGCTTTATGCCACCTGGCCGCTGTTACCTGCGCATCTATCGCGACGCGAGGACGTGCTGGCGATGAGCAAGGATCTCTTCGACGTTGTCGCGCGCGGCGCGGTCAATATCCGCGTGCACGCGCGTCTGCCATTGGCCGAGGCAGCCGAGGCGCATCGCCGGCTCGAAGGACGCCAGACGACAGGCGCCTTGGTGCTCCTGCCGTAAGGCCAGCGATGGGGCGATATGTTCTAAGAACTCGTGACGGCGCTGGCTGTGGCGCCCGTCACTTGCCTTCGGCGATCCCCTCGAGCCGGTTCTCGGCCCGGGTCACGGCGAGGCTGTCGGTGGGGCTTCCTGAGGGCGCTCCGTCGCCGAAGACGTCCATGGTGCAGGTGTGCAGGATCGTGGTCGGCTCACTGGTGTGGTTCCACATCGTATGGGTGCGCAGCGACGGGAAATGAGCGGAATCGCCCGCTTCGAGAACCATCGCTTCGCCGTCCACCTCCAGCGTCAACGCTCCCTTCAGGATGAAGAAGATTTCCTCTCCCTCATGCGACATTGGCTCGCTGCGATGGCCGGGCGGCTCGTGGATAATAGTGCTTCTGAGCACGTTGCCGGGAAAGGAGGCGGAGAGCCGCTCATAGGAGACGGCCTTGCCGCTTTCTCCGCCGAGCCCATAGACCGGACGGTGTTCGCGCCGGGTAAATGGCGTCGCCACCTTCGGCGGATTGAGGAAGCTGCCGGCCTCGACTTTCAAGGTCCGGCAGACGGCGATCAGCGAGGTCAGCGACGGGACGGTGATGCCGCGCTCGATCTGCGAGATGAAGCCGACGGAAAAACCGGCCTCGTCGGCGACCTCTTGAAGCGTCATCTTCAGGGCCTTTCGCCGTTGGCGCAGGCGATCGCCGAGCGGCGGCGTTTCTGCCTCGCCGGTCGAAGCGCCGCTGGCATGGTCCGTCGTCACTGTCTGTCCCCTTCTCGTCTCTCCTCAAGCTAGGGCGCGGCCCGATTTCCTGTCAATCGTTTTTAGATATCCTAAAAATATCGGTTGCGACCGAAAGGTCGGCTCGGGGTGAATAGCGCGAGATCGGTCAGTTGCTGCGCGGCTGTTCGACGGTCGCCGCCACGATGCGGCGCACGAGCGGAAGAACCACGAGCAGGCTCGGAAAGGCGACCAGCCAGGAGAAAGCCCAGGCCTTGATCCATAGTGCGAGAATATCGGGATGGATGCCGTTGCCGATGGCCGTCGAGACGAAGGAGACGATGCCCGACATCAGGACGGAAAGAACAAGCGGCATGACGATGGCCTGGTATCGATGCGGAAGCTTTTTTGACATGAGGTGAACTCCGGGGGTAAGGGAATAGGTGTGGCCGCCGACCGTTAGGCCTGCGCCAGCTCGCGAATGAAACTCTCGAGATTGCGCGGTTCGCGCTGAAGAGCGGCGCGCAGCGTCAGGCTGTTTCCGCCAAGTCCGACTTCGGCATAGTGGGCGTGAACCTTGGACAGCAGCTCCAGCTGGTGGTCGGTGTATTTCGCGGCGATCGGTTTTGCCCATTCGTGAAAGCCGATGGTTGCCGCAACGATCGGCCGACCGAGCGCGGCGCTCATCATTCGGGCGATTTCCTCGCGGTTGTGCCGGCCCTCGGCGCTAAGTTCCAGCGTCGCATAGGCGAGCCGGTCCTCCGTGAGGGCAATGGCCGCGACTTCAGCGACATCACGGTAGTCGACACGGGCGATGCGCGTTGCTGTCGGAAACGGCTCGGCGAAGCTGCCGGTGGCAAGCACGCTCGCCCAGGCCGACCGCAGGTTCTGCATGAAGTTTGCCGGATGCAAAATGGTGTATTCGAGCGGCGAGGAATAGAGCGCGTCCTCCACCGGGATCTTGGCTGCATGGTTCTTCAGCCGCACATGGGTTGGCTGGATGACCGAGGAGAAAACGAACTTCCGGACGCTGGCGCGAACGGCGGCTTCGACCATCGATACGCCCATCGCCGCCTCGTCCGGCGCAAAGGCCGGGCCGATGTGGAAGACGCCGTCAGCGCCCTCAAGTGCCCGGTCAAGGCTGGTGCGCTCGCGCAGATCGCCGATCGCGATCTCCGATGCACCGAGCGATTTCGCAATCGTGCCCTGCGCTTCGTCGCGGATGAGGGCACGGACCCTGGCGCCGCGCCGCGCCAGTTCGGGAAGGACAAGGCCGGCGAAGCGGCCGGTGGCACCGACGACAAGGATCGTGTTGGAGCGCTGGTTCATGGGGTCTGCCTTTCGAGCCGTCGTGATGTGACGATCTCAAGCTAGTGCTGCACAACAATGCGGACAATCGACGCAAAATGTGATTTATTCTCCAGCAAAACGGGATTATCGAATGAGCCGCATCGAAGATCTGGAGGCCTTTCTGGCCATCGTCGAGCAGGGGAGCCTGACGGCCGCGGCGAAACGCCTGGGCAGACCGCTCCAGACCATCAGCCGGTCGCTCGCCATGCTCGAAGCCGATGTCGGTGTCGAGCTGGTGCATCGCACGACCCGCCGCTCAATGCCGAGCGAGGCGGGCGAGAGCTTTTATCTGCGCATCAAGCCTGCGGTGGAGGAGATACACGACGCGCGCGAGGAGGCCGCACAGCGGCGCTCCGAGCCGTCAGGCGTGCTGCGCCTTGGGGCGCCCAATCTGTTTGCGCCGCGGTTCCTGATACCTGTGATCGCCGAGTACATGGCGAAATATCCGGAAGTCGAGGTCGATCTCGACCTCTCCGATGCCTTCGTCGATCTGGCAGCGAGCGGACTCGATCTGGTCTTGCGGATCGGCGATCTGCAGGATTCTGGCCTGACCGGCAAGCGCCTGGGCGCGCTTCGCCGCGTCGTCTTCGGCTCGCCCGCCTATTTTGCGAGCTTCGGCCGGCCGTCTCATCCGCAGGAACTCGCTGCGCATCGTTGCGTCACGCGCACGGGCGACGAGCGACCCGGCGTCTGGATGTTCAGCATCGACGGGCGGGCTCGCGCCGTCAAGGTGAGCGGCGGGTTTCGCACCAACTCGATGAATGCGATCTATGCGGCGGTGGAGCAGGGCCTCGGCCTTGGCTTTTCGCCGCTCTGGCAGATCAAACATCTGATCGATGCCGACAAGGTCGAAACCGTGCTTGAAGACTTCGAGCCGGCCCCGGTGCCGATCCATGCGCTGTGGTTGGAAGGGCGGACCCCATCTGCAAAGATCCGCCGCTTTCTCGATCTGCTCGGCGCGCGGTTGAAGCTCGACCGCCTCTGAAGGGCTTGGGCTGCGCCGCCCCGTGAAAAGCCGCCTATTTCGCGAATTTCTTGGCGCCGGCAACGCAGAGCACGATCGCGCCGGTCGCGGCCAGCATGCTCCAGCTGACCGGCTCGCCGAGAAGTGTTGCAGCGAGTGCCAGGCCGAAGAAGGGCTGCAGCAACTGCAACTGTCCGACGCCGGCGACGCCGCCGAGCGCAAGGCCGCGATACCAGAAGACAAAGCCGACGAGCATGCTGAAGAGCGAGACATAGGCAAGGCCCGCCCAGGCGCCGTTGGTGACGGCTGCGAAGGAGGCCGGCAGCGTGAAGAGCGTCAGCGCCAGCATGATCGGCAAGGACAGGACCAGCGCCCAGCAGATCACCTGCCAGCCGCCAAGCTTGCGCGAAAGGCTGGCGCCTTCGGCATAGCCGAGGCCGCAGACAATGATGGCGCCGAGCATCAGGAGGTCGCCGACGGGCGATGCGGCAAAGCCCTGCACCAGCGCGAAACCGACGACCGCGGCGCTGCCGAGCGAGGAAAAGAACCAGAAGGCTGGGCGCGGCCGCTCGCCGGCACGAAGCACGCCGAAGATCGCGGTTGCCAATGGCAGAAGTCCGACGAAGACGATCAGATGCGCCGAGGTGACGTGCTGCAAGGCCAGCGCGGTTAGCAGCGGAAAGCCGAGCACGACGCCGAAGGCGACGATTGCCAGCGAAACGAGATCGGCCTTCGCCGGTCGCGGCTGGCGGAAGATGAGAAGCAGCAAGAGGCCGAGCAGGCCGGCGATCGCCGCGCGCGCGACTGTCAGAAACACCGGATCAAAGTCCATCACTGCGACGCGGGTCGCTGGCAATGATCCGCTGAAGATCAGCACCCCGAGAAAACCGCTCATCCAACCGTCTGCCGTCTTGTCCATAGCATTCTCCTTTTTCGTCTGTATCCGTCGAACGGACTGGCTCTGCCAGAGACAATGCGGTACAGTTTTGCAAAACTGTATTGGATGTATGAGCAGTACGGATGACGGTTCAGGAGTTGGAGCTCGGCAGCGAAACGCTGCTCGAAGGCGTGATGGCGACGATCCGGCAGCGGATCGCCGGGCGTGTCCTAACGCCGGGGGCGAAGCTTCCGTCGATCCGCGCCTTCGCCAACACCATGCGCGTTTCGAAATCCACCGTCGTCGAAGCCTATGAACGGCTGGTGGCCGAAGGTGTCATTCGCTCGAAGCCCGGCGCCGGCTTCTTCGTGGCGGCGCCGCTGGCGCCTCTGTCTTTGGCCGAGATCGGTCCGCGGCTCGACCGGGCCGTCGATCCGCTGTGGGTGTCGCGCCAGGCGCTGGAAACGGGCGATAGCGTGCTGAAGCCCGGCTGCGGCTGGCTGCCGCCGAGCTGGATGCCGGAAACTGCAATCCGCCGTGCTCTTAAATCGGCATCCAAGCTGGAGGCGAGCGGGCTGACGGACTACGGAACGCCGCTTGGCCATCGGCCCTTACGCCAGCTTCTGGCGCGGCGTCTCGGCGAGCACGGTGTCGAGGCATCGCCCGACCAGATCATCCTGACGGAATCCGGGACGCAGGCGATCGATCTGCTCTGCCGCTTCCTGATTGAGCCAGGCGATACGGTCGTGGTCGACGACCCCTGCTATTTCAATTTCCATGCTCTGCTGCGCGCCCATCGGGCAGAGGTCGTAAGCGTGCCCTATACGCCTTCGGGGCCCGATCTCGAGAAATTCGCTGAGGTTCTCGCAACCCACCGGCCGCGGCTCTACATCACCAATTCCGGGCTTCACAATCCGACAAGCGCCACGCTCTCGCCGGTCGTTGCCCATCGTCTGCTGAAGCTCGCCGAACAGGCCGGGCTGACGATCGTCGAGGACGATATCTTCGCCGATTTCGAGCATACGCCGGCGCCGCGGCTTGCCGCCTTCGACGGGCTCGAGCGTGTCGTGCAGATCGGCAGCTTCTCCAAGACTCTCTCGGCCTCCATCCGCTGCGGCTTCATCGCCGCGCCGCGGGGGTGGATCGAGGGGCTGGTCGACCTGAAGATCGCCACCACGTTCGGCGGGCCGAGCCTTGCGGCGGAGCTGGTTTTTGCGATGCTCAAGGACGGCAGCTACCGCAAGCACATGGAGGCGCTGCGCGAGCGCCTGGCACGGTCGATGAACGAGACGGCGGCGCGGCTCGGCGAGATCGGCATCACGCCATGGATCGAGCCGCAGGCCGGCATGTTTCTCTGGTGCCGTTTGCCCGATGGCATCGACGCGGCCGAGGTGGCGCAGAAATCGCTGCAGCAGGAAATCGTGCTGGCGCCCGGCAACGTCTTCTCTCACGCCGGAACCGCCAACGGCTTCATGCGCTTCAATGTTTCCCAGTGCGAGGACGCGCGGCTGTTCAAGGTCCTGCCCGCGATCATGCGCCAATGCGTCGTCGGGCGCTGAAGTTGACCTGTCCGGTTCATTGCGCCACTGCACGTTTTGCAGGCAATCGCCGGCATCTACTGACGCTGGATCTTTGATCGCAGACTTGCCGCCCTGCTTTGCCGCGGAGTCGGGCAGGTTTTGCCTATTTTTTGTGCGAATCGCTGCTTCCTTGCGCTGTGCCATCGGTTCGGCCGCGCTCGCACCTGCCTCTAGTGACCCTTTTTTCTGGATTCTCGACGCTCAATCCGAGTTGGCACGATTAATGCTTCTCAACGCTCATCGGTCGTCGGGCAGCCAGTCTGGATTGCCCAACCGCTTCGGAACCAAGCCATTCCTGGCGTCATGTGAGAGAACGAAATGACAAAGTTTAAGCTCGAATACATCTGGCTCGACGGTTACAAGCCCACCCCGAACCTGCGCGGCAAGACCCTGATCAAGGAATTCGATGCTTTCCCGACGCTGGAACAGCTGCCCTTCTGGGGCTTCGACGGTTCGTCGACGATGCAGGCCGAAGGCAGCAGCTCGGACTGCGTGCTGAAGCCGGTCGCCGTCTATCCGGATCCGGAGCGCAAGAACGGCGTTCTCGTCCTTTGCGAAGTCATGATGCCGGATGCCAAGACGCCGCATCCGTCCAACACCCGCGCTACGGTTCTGGATGACGACGGCGCCTGGTTCGGTTTCGAGCAGGAATACTTCTTCTATCAGAACGGCCGCCCGCTCGGCTTCCCGGATGCCGGTTACCCCGCGCCGCAAGGCCCCTACTACTGCGGCGTCGGCTTCAGCAACGTTGGCGACGTGGCCCGCAAGATCGTCGAAGAGCATCTCGACATCTGCCTGGCTGCCGGTATCAACCATGAAGGCATCAATGCGGAAGTCGCCAAGGGCCAGTGGGAATTCCAGGTGTTCGGCAAGGGCTCGCGCAAGGCTGCCGACGAAATCTGGCTTGCCCGCTACCTGCTGCAGCGCCTGACCGAAAAGTACGGCATCGACGTCGAATACCACTGCAAGCCGCTCGGCGACACCGACTGGAACGGCTCGGGCATGCATGCCAACTTCTCGACCGCCTACATGCGCGAAGTCGGTGGCAAGGAATACTTCGAAGAGCTGATGGCTGCTTTCGCCGAAGCTCGTGCCGATCACATCGCCGTCTACGGCCCAGACAATCACATGCGCCTGACCGGCAAGCACGAAACCGCTTCGATCCACCAGTTCAGCTACGGTGTTGCTGACCGTGGTGCGTCGATCCGCGTTCCGCACAGCTTCGTCAACAACGACTACAAGGGCTATCTCGAAGATCGCCGCCCGAACTCCAAGGGCGACCCCTACCAGATCGCTTCGCAGATCCTGAAGACGATCTCCACCGTTCCGACCGACGTCGAAAAGCGCGAAGCCGCCTGATTTTATGGCCCGGCGCACGAGGGCGCCGGGCCAAAAATCGACGGGGTTGCGCTTTTCGCGACCAAACAAAAACGCCCCGCGGTAAGCGGGCGTTTTTGCTTTAGCTAGTCGGTGGGCGGCTCAGGCCGCGCGCACGAAATGATCGGGCTCGACTTCGCGGATTGTCTCTTGGGTCGCCGCCGAACGCCGGCGCGTTTCATCGGCTTCAGCGGAACTGACCTGCGCGTTCGGATCGTCGAAGCGGATGTCCGGATCCGGCACCGCCGAGAGCAGCAGCTTGGTATAGGGATGGGCCGGGTTGTCGATGACCTTGCCGGTGTTGCCCCATTCGACGATCTGGCCTGCATACATCACCGCGATATCCTCGGCGACGTAGCGGGCCGTCGCGATGTCGTGGGTGATGTAGAGCAGGCCGAGATTCATCTCGCGCTTCATTTCGCTCAAGAGATTGAGCACGCCGAGCCGCACGGAAACGTCGAGCATCGAGGTCGGCTCATCGGCGACGATGACTTCGGGCTTGGCCGCGAGCGCCCGCGCGATGTTGACGCGCTGGCGCTGGCCACCGGAAAGTTCGTGAGGGTATTTCGGCGCGACGATCTCAGGATCGAGCTTCACCTGCCGAAGCAGGGCCTTGATCTCTTCGTCGACCGCCGCACCCCTGATGTCAGCACGGTGCAGCATCAGCGGCCGCTTCAGGTGGTAGGCGATGGTGTGGGCCGGATTGAGCGAAGCGAAGGGATCCTGGAAGATCATCTGCACCGAGCGGCGATAGTCGGCGATTTCCTTGGATCCGGCCGCGTCGACGGGCTTGCCCTTATAGAGCAGCCGTCCTTCGCTCGGCTCGTATTCGCGCATGGCGATGCGGGCGCAGGTGGTCTTGCCGCTGCCGGATTCGCCAACGACGGCAAGCGCCCGGCCCGCATGCAATGAGAACGAGATAGCCCTCGCCGCGCGCACGGCGGCGGGGCCATTGCCGAAGGTCTTGCTGACCTTGTCCAGGGTAAGAATGGGTGCGGACATGCCGGTCATCGAAGAACGCCTCCGTGCAGCGAGGGGAAGGAGGCCCAGAGCTTCTTGGTATAGTCGTGCTCCGGTGTCCGGTAGATGGCGTCGGCGGTGCCCTGTTCGACCAGCTTGCCGCCGAGCATGATGCCGATGCGGTCGCAGAACTGCACCATCAGCCCGAGGTCGTGGGTAATGAAGAGCACGGCAAAACCGAGCTTGCGCCGGAGTTCGTTGATCCGCTGCAGGATTTCGCGCTGCACCACCACGTCGAGCGCCGTCGTCGGCTCGTCCATGACGATCAGCCGCGGATCGAGCGCAAGGCAGATGGCGATGACGATGCGCTGGCGCATGCCGCCGGAAAACTGGTGCGGATAATCGCGCATCCGGTCCGGCGAGATATCGACGAGCTTGAGCATCTCGGCGGTGCGATCACGCGCCTGTGCGCGGGTGATGCGCTTGTGCGTCTTCAAGACGTCGTAGAACTGCTGTTCGATGCGCAACACCGGGTTCAGTGAGTTCATTGCGCTCTGGAACACCATCGCCACTTCGCGCCAGCGGAAGTCGGCGAGATCCTTCTGGTCGAGGTCGAGCACGTCGCGGCCGTCGAGCAGGATGGCGCTTTCCTTGCGGATCAGCGCCGGCGGCTTGTGCAGCCGGCTGATGGCAAAGGCGATCGTGCTCTTGCCGCAGCCGGATTCGCCGGCAAGGCCGAAGACCTCACCGGGGGCAACGTCGAAGCTGACATTGTCGACGGCGCGGAAATCGTTGGTCTCGCCAATGTAATCGATGGTCAGGTTCTTGACCGAAAGCAAAGGTGCGGTCACAGGCGGCCCTCCCCGGAGCGGATGAGCGCGGACCAGCGGCCGAGCCGGTTGCCGGTGCGAAGCCGCGGATTGGCGATTTCGTCGACGGCGAAGTTGAGCAGCGACAGGCCGATGCCGAGGAAGGCGAGCGCGAAGCAGGGCGTCAGGATGTCCCACCAGGCGCCGACCGAAAGGGCGGAGGCCTTCTGCGCCGCATAGAGCATCGTGCCCCAGGAAACGACTTTGGGATCGCCGAGGCCCAGGAACTCGAGCGTCGCCTGGGTGATGATCGCGAAGATCACACTGCCGATGAAGTTGATGCCGACGATCGAGATGAGGTTGGGGAAGATTTCGAAGGTCATGATGCGCCAGCGTGGCTCGCCCATCATCTCGGCGGACTTCACATAGTCCTTCTGTTTGACCGACAGCGTCTCTGCGCGGGTGACGCGGGCACCCCAGGCCCAGGACGTGCAGCCGAGAATGAGCGCGATGACCCACGGGCTTGCCTGGCCGATGAAGGCGGCAAGCACGAGCAGCAGCGGCAGGTTCGGCACGACCAGCACCATGTTGGTGAAGAAGCTGATGACCTCGTCGATCTTGCCGCCGCGATAGCCGGCGATGATGCCGAGTGCTGTGCCAACAATGGTGATCAGAAGCCCGGCGCCGAAGCCGACGGCGAGCGACGTGCGTGCGCCGTAGATGAGGCGGGCGAAGACGTCCTGGCCGATACGGGTGGTACCGAGCCAGTGCTCGAGCGACGGTGACTGATGCGGCCGTCCGACGCGCGCGCCCGGGTCATAGGAGGTCAGCAAGGGGGCTGCGATCGCGACAGCCAGGATGAAGGCGACGATCAGCGCGCCGACCATGGCCTTGCGGTTGTGGATGAGCGGAAAGGAGGAGGTTTTCATATCACGCCCTCTTCAGTCGCGGGTCGAGCAGCACGTAGCTGACGTCGACGACGAAATTGGCAATGAGCATGGTGGCGGTCATGATCAAGAGCTGTCCCTGGATGACGGGGTAATCGCGGGCGAGGATCGCCTGGTAGAGAATGTTGCCGAGGCCCGGATAGTTGAACACCACCTCGGTCACCAGCGAGCCGCCGAGCACCGTGCCGATGGCGATGGCAAGGCTCGAGACGGTCGGCAGCAGGGCGTTGCGCGCCGCATACCAGATCATCACGCGGGTGTCGGAAAGCCCCTTGGCGCGGGCCATGACGATGTAGTCTTCGCCGAGCAGGTTGATCATGTTGTTGCGCATGGTCACGGCGAAGCCGCCGGTCAGAACGGCGCAGAGCGTCAGCATCGGCAGGATGCCGTGGTAGAGGATGCTGCCGAAATATTCGAACGTGAAGGCGGGATCGAGCGCCGGATCGGCGGCATAGCCGGTCGGGAACCAGCCAAGCGTGAAGCCGAAGGTGAAGACGACGATCAGCGAGGTGACGACGGCGGGAACCGAGGTCGCGAAGATCGCGCCGACGGAAACGATGACGTCAAACAGGCTGCCACGGCGCCAGGCCGCGAGAATGCCGAGGAAGGTGCCGAGCGCGAAACTGACGATGGTGGCGGTTCCCATCAGGCCGACGGTCCAGACGAGTGCGTTGCCGAGCACGGTGGTCACCGGCAGCGGGAAATACTTGATGGAACGGCCGAGGTCGCCGCTGAAGATGCTGCCGAGATAGGTGAGGTACTGCTGCCAAAGGGGGCCATCGACGAAGCCGAAGGTGAGTTTCAGGGCCTGCAGGCTTTCGGGCGGCAGTTCAGCGCCGGCGCTCGAAAACATGATCTGCACCGGGTCACCGGGCATCAGCCGCGGCAGGAAAAAGTTGATCGTCGCCGCCGCGACGAAGGCCGCCAGATAGAAGCAGAGGCGGCGTAGCAGAAAAGCCATAGGGAACTCCATCGACTGCGGCTGCCGCAAGCGCGCGTCAGGCGGCAGGGCTGTCTTCTTGTCGAACCGCCCGTGGAGACTGACCCCAAGGACGATTGCGTGGCGGGCGAAAGGCGCCCGCCACCGTTGCCGATCGAGATGCGGCGCCCTCCCGGGTCGTCGTCCGAAAGGGCGCCGCGCCTTCGATCAGGGATTACTTCACCGGTTCAAGCGCCAGCAGGTGCAGAAGACGCGCCGGGTTGTTGCGGGTGATCGACGGGTTGACGAAGGGGTTTTCCGCCGTCGCCCAGCCCTTGAAGCGCTTGGTGTTGTACTGGTACCAGTTCGGGTTGTTGAACACCGGGATCATCGGCATGTTTTCGGCGACGATGCGCTGTGCCTTGTTCATCGCTTCCTTCTGCTTGGCCGGGTCCGCGGTCTGGGTGAACTCGGTCAGAAGCGCTTCGACATCCGGATTGAACCAGCGTTGCGAGGTAAAGCGGGTCTTGCCCTTGTCCGACGCGCTGAAGGCGCGCTTGTAGGGGTAGTAGGGCGAGGCCGATGCCGGCAGGCTGTTGATCGCCGCATCGAAGGTGCCGTTGATGAGGTTGCCGGTCCAGACCGCTTCCTCGGGCGTCTCGATCTTGGCGTCGAGGCCGACGGCCTGCAGGCCCTCGACGGCGATCGTCACCGTGTCGATCCAGTCGGTCCAGGAGCTCGGAACGATGATCGAGAACGAGATCTTGCTGCCATCCGGGTTGTCGCGGAAGCCGTCGCCATCCTTGTCGGCGTAGCCGGCCTCGTCGAGCAGCGCCTTGGCGGCATCCGCATCGTACTTGCCGTACTTGCCGAAATCGGCGGCGACCGACGGATCGACCCAGCTCTTGTAGAGCTCGCCCATTCCTGCCGGGTCTTCGTTGAGCGTCGGGTAGCCGTAGCCGGCGACGTCGACCATGGTGCCGCGGTCGAGCGCCATCGAGGCGGCACGGCGGAACTTCACGTCGTTGAAGGCCTTGCGGTTGTTTTCGTTCGCCGTTTCCTGGTTGAACAGGAAGGCGACCATGCTGCTTGGCGAATACCAGAAGTGGAAGTGTTCCGGATCCTTGGCGACATAGACGTTCTCGATATCCGGGATGAAGGAGACGCCCCAGTCGAGCGTGCCCGACGCGGTCGCCGTCAGGATCTGGTTATTGTCGGCAAGCTGCGGGAAGCGCACGCAGTCGACCTTGAGCGTTGCTGCGTCCCAGTAGTGCGGGTTGCGGCACTGGTCGTAGGTCTGGCCGGTGAAGCGCGGGATTTCGGTCAGCGGACCGCTGCCGACGGGCGTTTCGTTGGCGAAGGTGACCGGCTCGGCAATGTCCTTCCAGACGTGCTCGGGCACGATCGGCAGCTGCGCCAGCTGTTCGGCTGCAAGCGAGCTCGGATTGGCGAGCGTGAAGCGCACGGTCTCACCGTCCACGGCATCGACACCGGTGATGAAGGTCCAGATGCTGACGAAGTCGAGCGCCGGGAACTTCTTCAGGTAGTCGTAGGTGAACTTGACGTCGGTCGCCGTCAGCGGCTTGCCGTCGGACCACTTGAGGTTCGGACGAAGCTTGAACTCGATCGACTTCAGGTCGTCCGAGAGCTTGAAGCTTTCGGCCAGCCGGAAGACCGGCTTGTTGCCGTCGAAACGGTTGAAGACGACCAGCGGCTCGTAGATGAAGTCGAGCGTGCTCTGGCGCGCCGAGGTCTGGTTGAACGGGTTGAAGTTGCGAACCCAGGTGGTCGCCGGCTCGATATTGGCCGTCAGCACCGTTTGTGCCGCCGCCGGGCCGGCGATGAGGGCGAGCGCGGTGGCTGCGCCGAGAAGCGATTTTTTCACGGTAGTTCCCCTTTTAGATCGCTAGGATTTCTTGTTTCGGTCAGGCAACGAGGGCGCTGTTGAACATGTCCTCGACTTCCGCATGCACGGCGCGCACGTCGACCTTGAGCGTGCCGAGCCGGGCGTTGGCGGCGTCGATGCGTTTCTGCGCGGCGGCGGTCAGCGGGCTTGCCGCCTTGGCTGCCGCTTCGCTTTCGGCGAGATCACCATGGCTGTGGAGCGCGATGTCGAAGCCGGCATCGAGCACCTGGCGAACACGCTCCGGCAGGGTGCCGCGCAGCGATTCCATGAAGATGCAGTCGGAGATGAGGACGCCGTCATAGCCCATGTTGTTGCGGATGACGTCGTGCATGATCGGCGAGATGGACGCCGGCAGTTCCTTGTCGAAGGCCGAGTAAACGACGTGGGCGACCATGGCCCAGGGCGTGTCACGCAGGGCGACGAAGGGCTTGAAATCGGTGGACGTCAGCAATTCACGCGAGGCGTCGACGACCGGGCGCTCCTTGTGCGAATCGAGCGTCGCGCGGCCATGGCCGGGAATGTGCTTCATGATCGGCATGTTGCCGGTCTCGAGCAGGCCGTCGACCACTTCGCGGCCGAGTGCGGCGATGAAGTCCGGGTCGGCGCCGAAGGCGCGGGCGCCAATGACGGAGCTCGTCGTCGAGAAGACGAGGTCGAGCACCGGCGAGCAGCCGCTCGTCAGGCCAAGATCGGTCATCATCGTGCCCATGGCCTGGCTTGACAGGCGCAGGGCCTTCTTGCCGAGGGCATAGTCACGGCGGGCGAGTTCGGCGAATTCGCCGAAGGAGCGGAACAGCGGCCAGGGGCCGGCGTCGAGATGCTGAACGCGTCCGCCTTCCTGGTCGGTGAAGACGGGAGCGTCTTCGCGGCCGACGGCTTCGCGGAAGCGTTCGATCAGAGCCTTTGCCTGCTGCGGATCACGCAGGTTACGGCGGCCAACGAAGAGACCGAGCGGGTTGGTTTCGCGAAACAGGGCGAACTCGTCGTCCGAAAGCGTAGGGTTCGGAAGACCGACAAAAAGGGCGAGGGGTGTCGAGGACATTCAGAGGCTCCGAGATTGGAATTATTTGGAGGGGCGGCGCAGCATGCCCTGGTAGATCCCCTTGTCGGGGGCGGGGATCGGCACGGCGCCTACGGTCTTTGCGTAGAAATCGACCGGGCCGGCGTCGCCGATGAAGGCATAGGCGTGGCCAAGCGTCTTCATGGTGTCGAGGCAATCGGAAAGCAGGGCGACGCCGATGCCCTTGCCGCGGGCGACGGGATCGACGCCAGTCGGGCCGAAGAAGCCGGGAGCGGTCGTGTCGTAGCAGGCGAAGCCGACGAGCTTGCCGTCGTCAACCGCGATAAGACAGGCGACGGGCCTGCGCGTGAAGGCGACAGTCACCTCGCTCGCCCAGTTCTCGCTGAAATTCTCCCGAACCCAGCCGACGACCAGGCCCATTTCCGGCGGCAAGGCGGGACGGATCGTCACCTTGTCGGTTTTTGTTCTGCGCTTGAGTTCACCGAGGATCGGCGAATACAAGCTCACCAGCATGTCAGGCATATGCTCCTCCACATATTCCTTTATTAAGGAATTGCTGCCTTTGTAATGCAATAGATGGAGCCAACCGGACCGGCTTGTCAATCGCCAATCGTCAGTTTTGGGGGTCTATCTGCGTTCAGCAGGTGCCTATGTGAGCCGATGAAACGTTTCCACGGCCGTTCGCGATGCATAAATTCACGCGATCGTGCATTGCGTGGATGCGGAACAACGGTCGAGCAAGAGAGCGAGCCGCTGCGCGGCCGCGGAAATTGCACATTTGTACAACTTTGTTCTTGAGTTGTTCGAAGTATATTTTGATTTACAAAAACACTAAGTATGGATGTATACGCTTATAGCGTGTGCCCCCGGAGAATATTTCGACCTTTCGCGCGCAATCAAGTATTTCTTGAGAGGAAAAGTATCGTTTCCCGTTTGCACCGGCCTGGTTCGTTGGCCGTGCCGACCGGCTACTCCGCTGGACGCGTCAGGATGAAAAGCGCGGGAAGCGCCATTGCGGCTGCGACGATAGCGGCGAGCGAGAGGCTCGGATTGCCGAAGAAAAGGAAGAGGCCGAAGCTGGCGGCCATCAGGCTGACCGCACCGGTCTTGGCCCGCCGGGATATCGCCCCCTTTTCGCGCCACAGCCGAAGCGAGGTCCCGAAGACCCGGTGGTTGAGCAGCCATTGCTCCAGCCGGGGCGAGGCCCGGGCAAAGAGCCCGGCTGCCAGCAACAGGAACGGCGTCGTCGGCAGGATCGGAAGAAAGGCGCCGATGACGCCGAGACCGACCATCAGCCATGCGAGGCAAAGATAGAGAAGGCGAAGCGCGGGGTTCACCGGCGGGCTCCAGGCTGTGTCATGCTTCGGATGCCTCGATCACGACCGTTGCGGTCTCGAGCGGAGGCCAGCGGCGAAGTGCTTCGGCGCCCTGTTCCGACAGCGCGTAGATGCCGCGGTCGACCCGCTCGAACCAGCCATAGACGTTGCTGAGCAGGATTTTGGCGGCATCGGGTGCTACCGGGCGCAGATCGCGCGGGCGCTGCTGGCCGACTTGCAGGGCGGCAGCGCAGGCGAGCGCCTGCTGCCGATACGCGGTCATGATCGGTGTGCGCGTGGCGCCACCCGCGGTCGGATCGCCCTTGCGGCGGCGATGCTCGCTGATCAGGCGCGCTCTTTTCCTGCTGTTCTTGCGCGGCATCACCGCGGAAGCCGCGAGAATAACATCGACCATGCCATTGTCGGCGACCGCCAGCATCCCGAAGCCGAGCCGGCGGCAGAGATCGCGGAAACGCCGGTCACTCTCCCGCCCCTTGCCCTTGGCCGAAACACGGGCGGCGACCCACACCTCGTCGCCGGCGGTGGCGCGATCGACCGCCTGCAGGATCAGTTCGAGGTTGAAGCTCAGCTTCAGTTCGCACACGACCACCAGCGGCGGTTCGTCGTCGCTGAGCGCGACGATATCGCAGCCGCCGATCTCGCCCTTGACGCTGTAGCCGCGGGTTTCGAGGAAGCTCTTGATCGGTTGGTAGAGGGTCGTCTCCAAACCCAAAAATCCTGTTCTGCTGAAACCGGAAGGCGCCACGAAGGCAGCCTCGAATTGGCGGCGAAGCGTTGCCGCTCAAATGAACATCTAGCAGATACCGCCGATCGCCGCCGTTGTCATCCCGTCGCAGCCGAGAGGCCGCCGGCGTCCCGTGCTCTGACGTGCGGACCCGCGGGCGCAGTAGAGGCCTTCGCTTCGTGCTAACCTTGTGTTGTGCTATCATGCGGCGAGTGGCCCTCTTCGCAGGTGTCGAGCATGCGAGGTTCTGACGACGGATGTTGCGAACCCTCACGCTGTTGTTTTTGTTGATCTTGTCCTTCGCGTTTCCAGCTTCGTCGCGGGCCGAAAACGATCGGGTCGCCTTGGTGCTGCATGTCAACGGCGCCATCGGTCCGGCGACCGCCGAATATGTCAGGCGTGGCCTGACGAAGGCGGAAGAGCGCCGCCTGCCGCTGGTGGTCCTGCAGGTGGATACGCCCGGCGGCCTCGACACCTCGATGCGCGAGATTATCCGCGCGATCCTTGGCTCGCCCATACCCGTCGCAACCTACGTTGCGCCGAGCGGCGCGCGGGCGGCGAGCGCCGGCACTTACATCCTTTATGCCAGCCACATTGCGGCGATGGCGCCGGGAACGAACCTCGGCGCCGCGACGCCGATTGCGATCGGTGGCGACATGTTCGGTGAGGGTAAGGACGGCGACAAACAGCCGGCGGCGCAGAGCCCGGGCGAGGCAAAAATGGTCAACGATGCCGTGGCCTATATCCGCGGGCTGGCGGAGTTGCGCGGGCGCAATGCCGACTGGGGCGAAAAGGCGGTGCGCGAGGCTGCAAGCCTCTCGGCCGAGGCCGCCGTCCGGGAAAAGGCCGTCGATTTCACCGCGACCGACGTTACCGATCTCCTGAAGCAGGCGAACGGGCGGACGGTGCGCGTGGGGCAGCGAGAGATCGTGCTCGATACCGCAGGTCTTACGACCGAGGACTTCGTGCCCGACTGGCGCACCCGGCTGCTTTCAGTGGTCACTGATCCCAATATCGCGGTCATCCTGATGATGATCGGCATCTACGGCTTGATCTTCGAGTTCCTGTCGCCGGGGTCGGTGGCGCCGGGAACGATCGGCGGCATCTGCCTGTTGCTCGGGCTCTATGCGCTTTCGGTGCTGCCCGTCAGTTATGCCGGCATAGGGCTGATCATGCTCGGGATCGGATTGATGGTCGCCGAGGCGCATTCGCCATCCTTCGGCGTGCTCGGCGCCGGCGGCAGTTTTGCACTGGTTCTGGGCGCGGCCATTCTCTTCGATACGGATACGCCGGGTTTTGGGGTTTCCTGGTCCGTGCTGGCGGCGCTTGCGGTTGCAAGCCTCGGTTTTAGCCTTCTGGTCGCTCGGCTCGCCTTCAGTTCGAGCCGCCACGCGGTGGTGACCGGCAGCGAACAGATGATCGGCCTTGCCGGCACGGTCGAAAATTGGACCGGCGCGGCCGGTTACGTCATCGCCCATGGCGAGCGCTGGCAGGCCGTCAGCACGGAGACGCTGTCGAGGGGCGAGAACGTGAAGGTCATCGGGCGGAACGGACTGACGCTCGAAGTGATCCGCGACGGACCAAAGACATAGCGCCCGCGGATCTGGTGAGGGCGCGGTGAAGGCGCCCGGAATGGAGGAATGGTCATGGACATGTTCGGGAGCCTTGCTCCTTTTGCTGCGTTGCTGGTGCTCGTCATTCTCGTCATCGCCTATTCGATCCGGATCCTGCGTGAATATGAACGGGGCGTGATCTTCACCCTCGGCCGGTTCACCGGCGTCAAGGGGCCGGGGCTGATCCTGCTTGTGCCCTATGTGCAGCAGATGGTGCGGGTCGATCTCAGAACCCGGGTGCTGGACGTGCCGAGCCAGGACGTCATCTCTCATGACAACGTTTCCGTTCGGGTCAGCGCCGTGATCTATTTCCGGGTGATCGACGCCGAGAAATCGACGATCCAGGTCGAGGACTTCATGATGGCGACGAGCCAGCTGGCGCAGACGACCCTGCGGTCCGTGCTTGGCAAACATGATCTCGACGAGATGCTGGCCGAGCGTGATCGGCTGAACGACGATATCCAGAAGATCCTCGACAGCCAGACGGATGCCTGGGGCATCAAGGTGGCGACCGTCGAGATCAAGCATGTCGACATCAACGAGAGCATGGTTCGGGCGATTGCCCGTCAGGCGGAGGCCGAACGCGAGCGGCGCGCCAAGGTGATCAATGCCGAGGGTGAGCAGCAGGCCGCGGCCAAGCTGCTCGAGGCCGCCGAGATCCTCGCCCGGCAGCCTCAGGCCATGCAGTTGCGCTATCTGAGCACCTTGAACGTCATTGCCGGCGAGAAGAACTCGACCGTGATCTTCCCATTCCCGATGGAACTCGGTGGTCTGCTGGGGTTCAAGCCCGACAAACCCACCGGCTCGACGCAAGAGTGATCAAGCTGCTGCCCGGTCAAGCTGGGCGACCTTCAGCAGGTCATCGACGGCGCTCGGGGCTGCGGCCAACACCGGCGCCCAATGCGTCAGCGCCTCGCCCCGCGCGGGGAAAGGCAGCGTCCAGCCGCCGGCTTCGGTCACCAGGCAATAGCCGCCAAGGCAGTCCCAGGCATGCATGTAGGGTTCGTAATAACCGACGAGGCGACCTGCCGCCACATAGGCGATCATCAGTGCGCCGGAACCGTTGCGCATGAAGTTGCCGCCATTCGAGAGCAGGCGCTCGACGATGGCACCCATCTCGCCAGGTTTCACCTGATCGTTGGCGCCAAGCCCGGTGACGGCGTTGCGGATTGTGCGCGTGCCGTCGAGACGAAGCGGCTTGCCGTTCAGCGTCGCGCCCCGGCCGGTTGCAGCGGCATAGATTTCCTGGTGGCAGGGCGAGTGGATCACGCCGATAACGGGTTTCTCCGCATAGACCACCGCAATCGAGACGCACCAGTTTGGCATGCCGTTGACGAAGGGCGTGGTGCCGTCGATCGGATCGAGCACCCAGGTGAAGCCGGATGTGCCGTCGAGAAGTCCATGCTCCTCTCCGAGCACGCCATCGTCCGGAAACGCGGCGGCGATCTTGTCGCGGATCAACGTCTCGACGTTGCGGTCGGCGATCGACACGACGTCGTGGGCGTCACGCTTGGTTTCGATGACGAGTGTTTCCCGCTTCAGGAAGTAATCGTAGGCGAGCTGGCCGGCCTCCTCGGCCATGGATTTGGCAAGCGCGAACCGGGCATCGAGGCCGGCAATTTCAGCAGTCATGCAAGTGTCCTTCTCGTATCCAGTTGTGAAAAGTCATGCGTCAATCAAAGCGAGGCCGCGGCTGCGGAAACCGATCGCGACCTCCGTTGCCGGAGATAGCATTTCCTCCACCGCCTGATCGACAACAAAGAGGAGACCCGCCGGCGTTTCGACCTCGTATTCGACGTGGCCGCCGAGATAGGCGGCGCTGCTGATCGTGCCTGAAAGGGCCGCACCCTTGGCTGGCGTCAGCGTTACCGCGTTGGGCCGTACGGCGAGTTTCGACGGACCCGTCCGGGTGCCCTTGGAGGGCAGGCGGTGCTCAAATCCGCCGATGCGGATCGTCGCCAGGCCGGCGTCGGTCGCGGTCACCTCGCAGGGCAGCACATTGGCCTCGCCCATGAAGTCGGCGATGAAGGTGGAGGCCGGCGCTTCATAGAGGTCGCGCGGCGCACCTTGCTGCGCGATCGCGCCATCTTTCATGACGATGATGCGGTCGGAAACGGCAAGCGCCTCGTCCTGGTCGTGGGTGACGTAGACGGCGGTGAACCCGAGGCGCTGCTGCAACTCGCGGATTTCTGTGCGCACCTTGCGGCGCAGTCGCGCGTCGAGGTTGGACAGCGGTTCGTCGAGCAGCAACACCTGCGGTTCGAGCACGAGCGCGCGGGCAACGGCGACGCGTTGCTGCTGGCCGCCCGAAAGTTCGGCCGGAAGCCGCTGGCCGAGGCCGCCGAGGCCGACGAGCTGCAGGCCTTCTTCGGCGCGCTCACGCGCTTCCTTCTTCTTGATTCCCGAGGATTCGAGGCCGTAGGCGACATTGTCGAGCGCCGACATGTGCGGGAAGAGCGCATAGGACTGGAAGACCATCGACACGTCGCGCTCGTTGGCCGGCAGCATGGTCACGTCCTTGCCGCCGATCAGGATCCGGCCGGCGGAAGGGTGTTCGAGGCCGGCCAGCATACGCAGCGTCGTCGTCTTGCCGCAGCCGGAGGGGCCAAGCAGGGTCACCAGCGTGCCCGGCTCGATGGTGAGCGACAGGTCGTGGATGGCGGTGAAGCTGCCGAACTGCTTGCGCACGTTCTGGAAGACGACCGAGCCGGTGCGCGGGGTGCTCATGGAGGTGCTCATGCGGTTTTCTCCTGGGAGATGGTGTTGGACGAACGGACCGGAGCGGCGCCGAGGACGCGGTTCTCGCGCCTCAGCTTGCGTTCGCCGACGAGGAGTTGCAGGCCGGTGATGACGGTGATCATCACCAGGATGAGGGCCGAGGAGTAGGCGATCGCCACGCCGAACTCGCCGTTTTCGACAAGGCCGACGATGTAGGCGGTGGCCATGTTGTACTCGGCGCTGACGAGGAAGACGACGGCGCTGATCGAGGTGATCGCCCGGACGAAGGAATAGACGAGTGCCGCGACGATCGCCGGACGCAGCAAGGGCAGGATGACCTTGCGCAACGTGCGGAAGCTCGTTGCCCGAAGCGTCAGCGACGCCTCGTCGAGGCTCTTGTCGAGCTGGCTCATCGCCGCAATGCCGCCGCGCACGCCGACCGGCATGTTGCGGAAGACGAAGCAGGCGACGAGGATCAGCGCCGTGCCGGTCATTTCGAGCGGCGGCAGGTTGAAGGCGATGATGTAGCTGATGCCGATGACGGTGCCGGGGATAGCAAAGCTCAGCATCAGCGCGAACTCGAAGACATCACGGCCGGCGAAACGCTGGCGCACGATCAGATAGGCCGTCAGCAACCCGACCATAGCCGTCAGTGGTGCTGCGATCAGCGAGATCTCCATGGTCGTCCAGAAGGAGTTCCAGGCAACACCCGTCCAGGCGATTGCGCCGTCGGCAAACGAGATCGAGAAGGCCTTGGCGTAGTGGTCGAGCGTCAGCGAGTTGTCGAGACCCCAGGTCTTCACGAAGCCGCCGAAGAGGATCATGCTGTAAACGACGACGGTGAAGATCATCCAGGGAATGACGATGGCGTGAACGCCGATCGAGATCGAGCGTGGCAATGCACTGTGGGCACCGGAATCGCCCTTGCCGGTCACGGTCGAATAGTTCTTGCCGGCGAGCCAGTAGCGTTGCGCCACGAAGGCCGTGAGCGTGAAGCAGAGAAGGATGATGGCGAGTACGGCCGCACGGGACGGATCGTTCTGCGCGCCGACGACGGCGAAGAAGATTTCGGTCGAGAGCACGCCATGGCTGCCGCCGAGCACCAGCGGATTGCCGAAGTCGGCCATGCTTTCGATGAAGCCGATGAGGAAGGCGTTCGCCAGGCCCGGCTTCATCAGCGGCAGAGAGACGGTCCAGAAGGTGCGCCAGCGATCGGCGCGCAACGTCTGCGACGCCTCTTCCATCGAAGGGCTGACCCCTTCGACGACGCCGATCAGCACGAGGAACGAAATCGGGGTGAAGGAGAGGACCTGCGCGATCCAGATGCCGGTAAGGCCATAGAGCCAGCGCCCCGGTTCGACGCCGAAGGCATCCGAGAGAAATTCGGTAACGACCCCGGCGCGGCCGAAGAGCAGCGTCAACGCCAGGCCGATGACGAAGGGCGGCGTGATGATCGGCAACACCGTCAAGAGCCGCATGCCCTTCTTGAAGGGGAAGCGGGTGCGGGTGGCGACAAGCGCGAAGGCAAGGCCAAGCAGCGTCGAGCCGGACGCCGTCATCAGCGCCAGCCATAGGGTGCGCCAGGCGACGCCGCAGCGGCCTTCGCCGACGACACAGCTCAGGCTCCAGATCGAGGCGTCCTGGATATTGCGGATGAAACCATCCGGTTTGAACGAGCCGTCGAAATCCTGAACCGACGCCGCGAACATGCTGCCGACCGGATAGAAGACGAAGACGATGACGAGGGTCACGAGCAGGGAAATCGCCGCGACGATGAAGGCGTCGCCCTTGAGCACGCCGCGCTCGGCCAGCCCGAAGGCGAACAGAAGAACGAAGGTGAGTGCCATAAGCACGGCGCCGGCGCCCATTGACGGCTGACCGTCGGAAAGCGTGCCGAACAGGGTCTCGCTGATCGTCCAGGTCCAGCCGGAAAAGCCGATCGCCAGCCCCTGGAGAGCGAGATACAGAACCCCCGCTGCGCCGGCGACGGCAAGCAGAAGCCCTCGACGCGCGGGATCGCGGACGAAACGCGCTGCGACGCAGATGCCGAGCAGCGCCAGCGCCACGATCAGCCACGGCTTATCATGGGCGAAAATCTGCATCAGGCCGGGGGCAACGGCTAAATCCCCGGGGAAATCGGCAAGCCAGCCGAGCCCGAAGAAGCCGCCTTCGATGCGATACCAGGGGACAGCCAAGAAGGCGGCCAGTCCGAGCCCGAGCGTGAGGTCGAGCCTGCGGTTGCGATGTTCCATGACGGTCCTTGCGCAATTTGGAATGAAAGATGATGTGACATTGCATCGCCGCGGCGCCTGCCGGAAGCGATGAACGACGGTTGGGACCGTTGGGCGGTGCCGGCCGGATCAATCACCCGGCCGAACCGTTCAGGCCGCGATCAGTTGGCGCTCGCGCCGACCTCGCGGTCCCAGCGCTCGAGCAGGGCTTTGCGTTTCTCGGCATCGCCGAAGGTGGCGAAATCGTAGTCGATCAGCTTGATGTCCTCGAACTTCGGTGCTTCCTTCGGCACTTCGGCCGACTTGTTGGACGGCAGCTGGAAGGACTTGGCGTCCTTCATGCGCGACTGGACCTCGGGCTTCAACGCCCAGTCGTACCAGGCCTTGGCATTGTCCAGGTTCTTGGCGCCGCGGATGATCGACATCGAGCCGATCTCGTAGCCGGTGCCCTCGCAAGGCGCGATCGACTTGATCGGGAAGCCTTCGGCAGTCTGTGCCACGGCGTCGTGCATGAAAACGATGCCGAGGCCGGCTTCGCCGCGTGCGGCTGCCTTCACCGGCGCTGAGCCGGACTTGGTGTACTGCGCGATGTTGCCGTTGAGCTTCTTGAGGTAATCGAAGGCCTGGTCCTCGCCCATGATCTGCACCAGTGAGGCAAGCGCCGTGTAGGCGGTGCCGGAAGAGTTCGGATTGGCCATCTGGATCTCGCCCTTCAGCGAGGCGTCGAGCAGGTCGGCCCAGCACTTCGGCTCCTTCAGGCCCTTCTTCTGGAAGATCTCGGTGTTGTAGCCCCAGCCGAGCGCGCCGGCATAAACGCCGACGGTGCGATAGCCGGAGCCTTCAGCCTGCTTCTTCGCCCAATCCTGGAGCTGGTCCAGCATCGGCGACTTGTATTCGAGCGTCAGGCCGTCGGAGGCTGCCTGCAGGTGCGGGTCGCCGGTGCCCGCCCACCAGATGTCGGTCTTCGGGTTGCGCGCCTCGGCGCGGATCTTGGCGTAGGTTTCGCCCGAAGACAGGCGAACCATGTTGACCTTGATGCCGGTTTCCTTCTGGAAGTCGCCGGTCATCTGTTCGCAGATGACCACGTCTGCGGAGCAGATGAGGTTGAGGCTGCCGGCAGCCTGGGCGGGCAGGGCGGCAAGCGCCGTGCCTGCAAAGAGCATGAGGGAAAGCGTCGTTGTTTTCATTGGGGCATCCTCCTGTTGCCTGTTTGAAACTTGGGCGCGAACGGGCATGGCGCGGCCATCGGCCTGCCCGCCGGGCGGCACGTTCACGATTTCGGTGCTGTGGATTTTGCTACGCTTCTGCGAAGCGCTCAGTTCGTCGCGGCGATCTCCGCGTCGAACCGTTTGAGCAATCGACTTCGTTCCTCCGGCGAGCCGAAGGTGGCGAAGTCGAAATCGACCATCTTGATCAGCGATATGTCCGGTGCGCCAGGCGGCAACTCCGCGCGGGCGTTGGATGGGACCTGGTTCTGGCCGGCAGCTGCACCCGTACCCTGGCCTTCCGGGGTGAGCGCGAAATCGACGAAGCTTTTCGCGTTTTCGAGATGGCGCGCGCCCTTGACGATGCTGACGGCGCCGATTTCGTAGCCGGTCCCTTCGCACGGCGCGACGATGACGAGTGGGAAGCCCGCCTGCTTCTGCGTGACCGCGTCATGCATGAAGGAGATGCCGATCAGGGTTTCCCCGCGTGCTGCCGCCTTGACCGGTGCCGAGCCGGCCGTGGTGTACTGGTCTATGTTGCGGTTGAGTGCGCCCATGAACCGGAAGGCCTCATCCTCGCCGAAGAGCTGCACCAGCGTTGCAAGCGTGGTGAAGGCGGTGCCCGACGAGTTCGGATTGCCGCTGCGGATACGGCCGCGATAGGCGTTGTCGGCGAGATCCTTCCAGCAGGTCGGGGCCGGCAATTTCAGCGTATGCAGCAGGTCGGCATTGTAGGCAAAGCCAAGCGCTCCGGCATAAATGCCCGCCGAACGTCCGCCGGAGATGGCGAAGAAATTCTGCGCCCAAGGCAGCATGTCGCGCTCATGCGCCGGCCGATAGGGTTCGAGCAAGTTCTCCGATCCCGCCTGCAGATGGGTGTCGCCTGTCCCGCCCCACCACACATCGACGGTAGGGGTGTCCTTTTCGGCCCGGATCTGGGTGAGGATGTCGCCGTTGCTCTTTCGGGTCATAGCGACCTCGATGCCCGACTTCGCCTCGAAAGCGGCCTTCATCGTCGCGCACCACGCTTCGTCGACACCGCAAAGCACGGTGAGCGCCGGTGCCGTCATGCCTGACGTGGCGGCGCACAGCCATAGGGCCACGCCCGCGCCGATAGCGGTAATGCCTTTCACGATGTCCTCCCATTTGGAGCGTTGCCGCCCCAATCTCCGCAATCAGGATGTCGGTATTCCCTGCGGGTCGCAACCCGCAGAATGGTTACCGTTCTTACAACACGGATGCGGCTTTGCCGTTTCAAGATTACAAAGATTACAAATGTGACAATGCGGATAACGCGAGCCGCTTTGATCATTGGGGCAGCCCCGCCTATGATGGCGGCGGGAGGACGTGCATGCTGAGTGAGAGAATACGGATTCTGATCGTCGAAGACGATCCGGACATGGCGGAGCTTGTTTCCGATCTGGTGGAGGCCGAAGGCTGGATGCCGCTGACGGCGCCATCGGCGGAGGCCGCCGCTGTCGTCCTCGAGCGGGAAACGGTGCACCTGGTGCTCGTCGACCACAACCTGCCTGGAGCCTCGGGCCGGACCTTTGCCCAGCGGCTGCGGGCGCGCACCAATATCGGCATCGTCATGGTAACGGCGGCAGGCAGCGCCGCGGATCGGGTGCTGGGACTGGAGACGGCCGCCGACGATTATGTCGTCAAGCCGTTCGAGCCGATCGAACTGACGGCCCGGATCAAGGCCGTGCTTCGACGGACTTACCCGTCGCTGAAGCCGGAGCGGGAGACCGAGCGCGAGCACGAGCCCGCGGCGCTGAAACTCGGCGACTGGTCGATCGACCTCAAGAGCCGGCGCGCGGTCTGCCTTTCCGATGCGACCCGCTCGCTCACCAGCGCCGAGTTCGCTCTGCTGGAAATTCTCGCGGAAACGCCGAACACGCCAGTCACCCGCGCCCATATCCTCGATCGGCTGGGCGCCGAAAGCGATCGCTATATCGACCGCAACGTCGATGTGCTCGTGCTTCGGCTCCGGCGCAAGATCGAGCGCAATCCGGACCTTCCGCGCCACATCAAGACGCGGCGCGGCAAGGGTTATGTGCTGGATACCGACGACGACGAGGCCCGGCCGTGATCAGCCGCCCGTTCCTTTCGTCGATCGCCTTCCGCCTGCCGTTTGCGATCGTCTTCATCTGCGTGCTCGTTTTCAGCCTGGCAACGGTCGCCGTGTTCGGCCTGCAACGGGCGCGTGACGAGATGGCGGCCTACGGGCTGCAGGCCTTTTCGAGCCTTGCCAAGGCCTCACTGGTTTCGCGCCAGGTTTCCGATCTCGTGTCCAGCGCGCCGTTCCTGATGAACGCAACCTCGCCCTATCGGGTGTCGAGCGAAAGCCGCTCGGTCGTCGCGCAGGTCGACGTCCTGCTTCAGACCATGGCGCCGGAGACCGGCAAGATAGCGGTCGAGGGCTTTGCCAGCGCGCACATCGTCGAGTTGCTGGATGCGATCCGCACACAGACTGTGACACTCGCCGCCGACGCGGATTCGGCCCAGCAGTACAAGGCCGATGCGGCAGCAGCGCTCGGAGAGATCGCCACCGGCAACGGCATAGCCGACGCAGAGGTTCGCCAGAGCCTCAACGCGATCGTGCAATCGGCATCCAATTCCGACAGCCTGTTCCAGCTTGGCGAACTGCGCCGCCGCTACGTTGCCGTAACGACGCCCCGGCTGGCGCCCGCCGGGCCGGATAGCCGGATTTCGGCAGCCGAGCTGACGCCCTATGAACGGGTGTTCGAGGCGCAGACCCACTATCTTCTGGAAATGTTCGCCATCCGCGCCGCGGTGGCGCGGCTGCACACGGTCTCGCGCGATCTTTCGCACGCCACGGAAACACAAAGCGAGGCCGTTGCCCGGGGGCTCAACGAGGATCTCGCCTCGACCTCTGATGCGCTGAGCCGACTGCTCGTCATCGTCGCGGTCTCCGCCCTGCTGGTGCTCGTCATGGCGATCTTCTCGATCCGCTCCGTCATGCGGGTGTCGCGCGGGATCGTGTCGCTCTCCAAGGGCATGAACGCGCTTGCCCAGGGGCGGCGTGACGTCGATACACCGAGCTACAAGGGGACTGAGACCGAGTTCCTGCGGCTGCTTGAAGCCTTCAGCGCCTTCCGCGAAAGCGTCGAGCGCGTGTCGCGGCTTCGTCGGACGGCCGAGGCGGCGGCGCGCACCATTCGCTCGACCTTCCGCAACATGAACGAAGGGATCGCGCTTTTCGATCCCGGCGGCAAACCGATCACGATGAATCGTCGCGTCATGGAGCTCGTCGGCTGGCCAGGCTCGGCGCGGAAGCTGCCGCTGCGCCGGTTCGTGAGCCCAATGCCGGAGATCGATCCAACCCTCTTGCCCGCCGATCGCGACGCGGGATCGCTCGACGACCGGTTGGTGCTGCGCCATCGCTCCGACATGGGCCGGGTGACCGAAGTCTCCCTGTCGCGGCAGCCGGACCGGGGCATCGTGCTGCTGGCGCGGGACGTGACGGAGATCGACCGGCAGGAGGCCGAGGCGGCGAAGGCGCAGCGGCTGGACGGGATCATGAGGATGACCCACCAGGTGAGCCATGAGGTCGGCAACATGATCGGTATCATCACCGGCAGCCTGGGGCTGCTGGAGCGCGAGACAGGCTTCAGCGACCGGCAGAAACGCCATATCGCCCGCATTCGCAAGGCGGCCGACCGAGGGCGTTCGCTGGCCTCGAGCATGTTGTCTGTCGGCAGCCAGCATCCACTCCAGCCGGGCGCGCTCGAAATCGGCGCGGTGCTGCGCGGCATGGCCGACGTGCTTGAAATCGCCGTCGGCGAAAAATGCCGGCTCGCCTTCGAGATTGCGGACGGCTTGCCCAACGTGAATCTCGATGCAGCGCTCTTCGAGCAGGCGATCCTCAACCTTTGCCTCAATGCCGCCGCGGCGATGCCGCTCGGCGGCACGATCCTCGTCCGCGCCGGCTGCGTCGAGAGTGATGTCGTCGTCTCGGTGACCGATGCGGGGATCGGCATGTCGCCGGGGGCGGTGGACAAGGCGTTCGAGCCCTACTTCACCACCCGTGACCAGGAGGGCGGTGCCGGACTTGGCCTCGCCGTCGTCTACGGCTTCGTTCGGCAAAGCGGCGGCGATGCCCGCATTCTCTCGCAGCCTGGGCGCGGAACGACGGTGGAACTTGTCTTTCCGCGCTGAAGCGATACCGGTTTCTCGGGCGCTCTATGGCGCGCTTCGGCGCGAAAGGCGCATAACGGCGGCATCGATCCGTTCGCCGTTGTCGGCAAATACGGCCCACAGCCACGCCATCAGCCACAGCATCAGGCACCACGCCAGAACGACATCGGACAGATAATGCGCGCCGAACACGATCCGGTTCAGCGAGAAGGCGAGGACAAGGGGGACGAGGGCGATGATTGTCGCCCGTCGCCATTGAACCGGTAACAGCAGTGCGAGCGCCACGAGCGCGATCGCGGTGGCGGATTCGCCCGACGCAAAAGAGCAACTGCGCGAGCAGGCGCCGGACACTTGCCAGGCCGGCGTAAACGGCAGGCTGCCGCCGAAATCGGTGATCTCATGGGGGCGCGCCCGTCCGATCAGCCGCTTCAGCGCCTGAATAAGGAGCCCAGGTCCGAGCGCAAAGAAGGTCAGGAAGAACAGTGCCTTGTGCGGGCGGGGCAGCCATGGGCGGGGTGCGATGGCCTGCGCAACCAGAAGCGCCAGAACGCAAGGCAGAATGAAAACCGGCAAGATACGGTTGAAGTCGCGAAGGGCCCGCAGCTCCGGCTCCCGCGAGAGCGGAAAGTCGCCGGTGGCGAAGGCGGCCCAGCGCGAGACGGCAAGATCGATGCCGGGAAAGGCCATGAAGACGAAGGCCGCGCAAATGGTCAGTGCGCCGGCGGCCGCGATTGGCCGGTGTTCCAGGCGCGCGCGCGCCTGCCCCGGCCAGAGACGAGGATTGGCGCGCGACCATCGGCCGCTGTCTGAAGAGGTCGCCGTGGATGAATAAAGGCTGGGCATGCGGTCGCTCGCAAGTTGTCTGTGTGTGGGCCGGACACTTGCGCCGCTCTGTCAAGGCTGCGTCGAGGAACTGGGAGCGCTTGATGCGCAAGACCGAATGGTTGGCCGATACAGCTTCTGGTCGAGCGCGACCGACATGCGGGACGGAGGTCTCCGGCACTCTGCCCCGCATTTCGGCCGCGGGGAGAGGCCCGGTTTGTCGGTTGTGCGGCGCGTCCGTCGCCAATTGTCAAGAAACGGCGAAGATTTGTACGGAGCTCTATCCGGAGGGCCGATCAAGCGACCATTGGGCCGCGCGGACGAATTGCAACGCGGGCCTATTCGTCACATAAGCTGCTGATCACAACATCAGACCCAGGGAGTTAGTTCATGGTCGATAAGGGTCTCATCCTTCTGGCGGAGGACGAGCCGGAGATTGCGCAGATCCTAGATGCCTATCTCGTGCGCGACGGTTTCCGGACGGTGCGTGCCGCCGACGGCGAGACGGCGCTGACCCACCATGCGGTGCTGTCGCCGGACCTGGTGCTGCTGGACGTTCGCATGCCGAAGCTCGATGGGTTCGAGGTTCTCGCCCGCCTTCGCCGCGAGGGGAATACGCCGGTTATCATGGTCACGGCACTGGCAGAAGATCTCGACCGGCTGACCGGGCTGAGGCTCGGCGCGGATGACTACGTGATCAAGCCGTTCAACCCGCAGGAGGTGGTGGCGCGCGTCAACGCGGTGCTGCGCCGTACCCGCAACGGCGCCGGCGCCACCGTGCTTCGCTTCGAGAGTGTCGAGGTCGATCTCGATGCCCATGTCGCCTTCGTCGAAAAGGCCGGCAATCGCCAGTCGGTGCCGCTGACGCTCAGCGAATTCCGCATCCTTGCCCACATGATCCGCCGCCCGACGCATGCCTTCGATCGCGCCGATATCCTCGACGCCTGCCTGCCGGACAGCGATGCGCTCGCCCGCACGGTCGATACCCATATCGCCAATCTCAGGCGCAAGCTGGAAGATCTCGGTGCCTGCGGCTTCTTCAGTGCCGTGCGCGGCGTCGGCTACCGTTTCGTGGAGCCCAGATGAAGATCGGTCTCTCGCGCCTGCCGCTCGGCATTCTCACCGCGCTCGTGACGATCGCGCTGCTCATCATCAGCGTGTTCATCATCTATGCCGGCGTCGAATTTATGGAGCCGCGGCTGGAGGCGAGACTGCTGGAGCGGATGCCTGCGGAGGCGGCCCAGGCTTACAAGGACATCAATGCCGGCAAGTTGCCGCGCCAGGAGTCGCTGCAAAAGCTACTTTCGACGATGCCGGAACTCGAAGACTGGGCGAACTGGGAGGTGGACAAGATCATCCTCGGTTTCGGAGCGACGGCAGTCACTTTCTGCGGGCTGGTGGGCTACTGGCTGGCGCGCAAGATCAGCCGGCCACTGGAAGTGCTGGCGCAGGCGACGCAGGACCTCAGGACGGGTGACTTCGCGGTGCGCGTCGGATCGTTTCGCAAGGGTGCCAAGGAGGTGGCGACGCTCGTGAAGACCTTCGATGAGTTGGCAGCCGAACTGGAAAACATGGAGAACCGGCTGCGCTTCAATACGATGGCGGTGGCGCACGAACTGCGTACGCCGCTGACGATCCTGCAGGGCAACCTTCAGGGAATGGCCGACGGTGTTTTTCCTCTCGAGCCGGAAAGGGTGCGGCAGTTGCTGCTGCAGGTGGAGGGGCTTTCCGCCCTGGTTGAAGATCTGCGTACGCTTTCGCTCGCCGCCGGCCAGAAGCTGGTCACCCAGCGTCAGACGGTGGACCTCGCCGTGGAGGCGACCCAGGTGCTTGGTGCGTCAAACACCCTGCTTGGCTCTGTTGGCATGTCGGTGGAGGTCGCGCTTGAGCCGGTGCGGGTCTCCGGCGATTCGCAGCGTCTGCGCCAGGCGCTGCTGGCGCTGATCGAAAACGCTACACGCTACGCCGCAGACGGCCGTGTCCTGCGCTGCGAGACCGGGCGGCGGGGTGCCGACGAGGCTTTTATCCGGATGCTGGACCGTGGTCCCGGTCTTCCGGACGACGTTTCGATCCATTCGATCGACCTGTTCTGGCGCGGCGACGCCTCGCGGTCGCGCGCGACGGGCGGCACGGGCCTTGGGCTTTCCGTCGTCCAGGCGATCGCCAAGGCGCATGGCGGACGGCTGGAATTTTCCGCGCGTGCCGGCGGCGGCGCCGTGATCACGCTCGTCCTGCCGCGGGAAATCGCCCTGTGAGCGATTGGCGCAACAGCCGTTGCGCCAAGCAATTTTCCGCTTTTCCCGATCGGAACATCGGCGGCTTCGCCGCCCTCGCGCCCGCTTAGAATCGGCGTGCAATTGCCCACCGGTTCTCCGCAAATCCTTGACAGTGCCCGGGCAAACCTGAGCTCGGCCGAGTCCTTCGGCCAACAGCGTTTGCTCTCAAGGATAGCACCATGTCCCTGGAATTCAGTCAGGAATACAGCGCGGATCTGCGGTTGCCGGTCGATGGCAAGGCATTCGTCGGCGAACAGCTGACGCCTTCGGGCCGGCCGGTTTCTGCGCCCGTCGTCGGTGAAGGCTCGGGAGAGACGTCGATCACCAGCCATGTGCTCAAACTCGGCCTGAGGGTGAGCTTGAAGCGCGCCGTCGTATTTTCCATGCGGTTTGCGCGCCATCCGTTCCTGACATCGCGCTGGATCGGCTTTCTAGGCGAATTCGCCGAACGCTACCGGCTGGGTCTGCCGCACGATGATCTCGTGCGCAAGTCGATCCCGACATTCTTCCTGCACGGCGCGTCGTCGACAGCAAGGCTCGACCTGCTGCTCAATCACTTCGATGTCGCAAGCGAGGTCCTGTCGCGCCGTTCACTGATGGCCCTTTGGCGCGGCAGCACGCTGGAAATGGGCACGGTTTCCGGCCGCAGCGAGAACTATCGCATCCAGCTGCAACTGGCCGACCATGGCGGGGCCCGCCATGAGGGGGCATTCGCGATCCGGCTGCGCCGGCAGAGCGATGGCTATGCGCTCTGCACTGTCGGCTTCATCTTCGTGCGTTGCGCAGGCGACACCTATAGTCTCGCCATCGGCGGGATGCAGGGGCCGAAGGGCGAAGAGGCCAAGCGATCCCTGATCACGGCAACTCGCGATCTCGGCGGGCTCCGGCCGAAGGATGCGGCGCTGCTCGTCCTCAATGGCCTGGTGACGGAAGGCCACGCGGGCCACGTCTTTGCGGTCTCGAACGACAAGCACGTCATCAACCGCCGCCGCTTGAAGCGGCGCCGCATGATGAGGGCCGACCTCGATGCCTATTGGTGCGATCGCGGCGGCGTGCCGGCCGAGCCTTTCGGCTTCAGTCTGCCGATCGGCGACGACCCGGCGGCGCGGGACGGCAACAGGCGCGATCAGAGCAAACGCGCGTTTCGCGACATCGGCGCGTGGTTCTACTGAGCCGGTACCGGCATGTAAGCTGCCGCGATTACGGGATCTTCGTGAAGTCCATCTCGAAGGCGCCGGAGACGATCCGGCCCTTCGGCGTTGGCCCGGCTGCAGACGGGCGCACACCATCCTCAGCCATCGCCTCGCCTGCGATGCCGTCGACAACCACAAGGGCAGATATCACCCGAATTGCACGCATGGATGCCTCCAATTTTGTCGCGGTTCTTTATACTGGCGCCGATTCGAAACCACAACTGGAGGCAAGTATGACGCGGGCCGTTGCCAAGAGGCTTAAGCCGCACACGGGCGGATGCCTCTGCGGAGCAATCCGGTTTGAGGCGCAGGGGACGGCCGGAAAGCCGCATACGTGTTCGTGCAAGATGTGCCAGCGCCATTCGGGCGCCTTGACCCTGGCGTGGGTCGAATTCCCGAGCGAAGCCGTAACCTGGACCGGACCGGGCGGCGCGCCATCGGTCTATCGCTCCTCGGACTATTCCAGCCGCGCCTTCTGCCCGGCCTGCGGCAGCAGTCTCGGTGCGATCGACGATGCGCCGGTGGTTGCCCTTCTGCTCGGCGTCTTCGACAAGACGAGTGCCATCGATCTGATCCCGAAGAGCCACAGCTATCGCACTGCCCGACCCAAGTGGTGGCACGTGGAGGCGGTGAAGCCCACGACCTGACGAGCAGGGGTCGAAAGTGATTGACGCAGCCGGTAGAGGCTGCGTCGACAGGGGCTAGAGCAGCCCCTTCACGGCGGCTCCGATGGCAATGATGCCGAAAGCGATCAGAACCAGCCCCGAAATGCGCGATACCCAGACGACGAAGCTGTCGGGCAGTCGCGTCCGGGCGATCGCAACACCGCCGCTTAGGAAAAACCACCAGCCGAGCGATCCCAGGAAGACGCCCATGACCACGACGGCAGCGCTGAGCGCGTCGCCCGCTTCGGCAAGGCCGAGGCCGGCGAAGATCGCGGCAAAGGAGAGGATCGTCGCCGGGCTCGTCATCGTCAGGAAAAAGGTGGCGATGGTTGTGCGAATGAGATCGCGTCCGCCGACATCGGCGGCTGCCGTCACCGCCCTTGGCCGTAATCCGCTCCAGCCGAGCCAGATCATGAACAGTCCGCCGGCCAAGCTAAGCGGCGTGGCGATGATGGCAAGGACTGCTGCGAAGGCCGCGAAGCCGATCGCAGCCAGTGCCGCATAGGTGGCATCGGCGGCGGCTGTTCCGAGGCCGCCGGCCACGCCCGCCCAGAAGCCGCGCTCCAGCGTGCGGTTGATGCAGAGCGCCCCGATCGGGCCTAGAGGGGCTGCGACCGCGAGGCCGACGAGGAGGCTTTTTCCAAACAACAATGTGGACATGGCATAGGGCTCCGGCCGGGGCATGGTTGCGCCGTTCGCTTCGAGGACGGTGCATGCCCGGCAAACAAAAAATGTTGCAGCAGTTTGCGCGTCCGGTCAGGCGCGCAGCACGGTCGTTACCAGGCTTTCCCGCACGGTCGACAGCGCGATCACCGTTTCGCTTCGCGCCAGGAACCGCCGTTGCTTCATTTCGGCAAGGAACGGCTCGAGGTCGCCGAGCGATGGCATCCGGACCTTGACGCAATAGGACCAGGCGCCGGTGACATGGTGGCATTCCGCTACGGCAGGGTGACCGGCCATGAAGCTGCGGAACGCTTCCTCGTCCGCGTCCGGCGCAAGGCCGACCCAGACGAAGGCGAGTACGTCGAGGCCGAGCGCGCGATGATCGACCTCGACGGTGAAATTTCGGATCACGCCATTGGCGACGAGCCGGCGAATGCGTTCGTTGACGGCCGACGGCGACAACTCCACCGCAGCACCGATATCGGTCAGCGATCGCCTCGCATCGTCAGCGAGAATTTCGACGATTTTTCTGTCAACGTCATCCATTTCCAATGAATACGCTGCTTCTAATAGAATGTACAGATGATTTTTCTGTATGAAGCTGCAGTTTCCGCGGAAACGTTGGTCGCCGGGGCTATTCGATGTCTTTCAAGGCGTCGAGCGGGCCGGTCAGTGCCGTGCGCGGCTGCACCAGTTCGGGCTGGATCAGGTGAATGCGCGGCTGCGGCCGGGCTTCCTCGATGACGTCGAAGGCCTTGGTGATCATGCCCTCGACGTCCTGGCGGATCATGATGACGGGGAAGGGCAGGAAGGACGCGAAGGGATCGTAATCGTAGCAGCCGACCACGAGGTCGGCGAAGTTTTCGTGCGGATGCCCTGCCATGAAACGCAGCAGCCCCTCGAAGTTGATCGACGAGTTGACGAAGAGACCGCGCGGCAGCTTGCCGTGCTTTTCGTAGAAGGCCTCGAAGGCGAGGCGGGCATTGTTCGGCGCATAGCCCGTCGGCTGGATGCATTCGTCCGGATCGGCGCCGAGCAGTTCGCTTTTGACGGCACGGAAGCCGCGGATGCGCTCGCGGCTGGCATGGTCGTTGCGGCCGCCGAAAAGGTAGAGATCGTGCGGCGCAAGCGGACCTGATGCCTGGAAGTGGCGGATGATCGCCTCGGTCAGCATTCGCCCGCCCTCGTAATTGTCGCTGATGACGGAGGGCACCTTGGTGCCGGGCAGGTCGATGTTGATGTGTTTGAGGCCGGCCGCCTCGCAGACCTCGTGCACGCCGTCGGGGTCGGTCGCGCCGCAGATGAACAGCTCGTCGATCGAATAGGAGATCAGCGTTTCGGCGGTCTTGCGCTCTTCCTCCGGATCGCGGCTGGCACTGACGACGATCGGGCATTGCCCCTTGCTTCGGACATGCGCCTCGAAGGTCTGCGCCATCGACGAGAAGTAGCGGTTGTCATGGATCGGCAGGAGCAGCCCGATCAGGCCGGAGCGCGAACTGCGCAGTCCGCGCGCCTGGCGGTTGGCCGTGTATTGGTGCGTCTCGGCGAGGTTGCGGATCAGTTCCGCCGTGCTCTCCTTGATCCGGCGCTTCTGCCAGGTGCCGTTCAGGACCGCACTTACGGTTGAAGGCGAGCTTCCTGACAACACCGACAGGTCGTAGATCGTCGCTTTCTTCTTGCTGCTGCTGGCCATCGGTTTCTCCCCCTGGTGGTTTTAGTGCCGATTTCCCCTTGACGAAAGATTAAGTCTGCACAATAGTTCTTGCACCATCGATTGTGCAAACAAGAAATATCGATTGTGCACATTTGATGGTGTCGTCTGAGGAGGCGGCGTTTCAGGGAGGCGAGGAACACTTCGCCAGTGATGATTTGAAACTGGAGGCCGGCGCTGAGGCGACCGGGCGCGTTCCCCCTATGGGAACGAGTGGAGGAGAGAACATGATCAGGAAAATTCTCGTCGCCGCCCTGGCGACATCGCTGGCGCTTGCGAGTTCGGCGGCCGCCTTTGCGCAGGATGCCGGTAAGGTCGGCGTCGTCGTCAAGATCGGCGGCATTCCGTGGTTCAACGCCATGGAAGCCGGCATCAAGGAACGCGGCCAGAAGCTCGGTATCGACGCCTTCATGGTCGGCCCGACCAGCGCCGACCCGGCGCTGCAGGTGCGCGCCATCGAGGATCTCATCGCCCAAGGCGTGAAGGTCATCGGCGTGGTGCCGAACGACGCCAAGGTGCTTGAGCCGGTGCTGACCAAGGCCAAGGAAAAGGGCATCATCGTCATCACCCACGAATCCCCGGGCCAGAAGGGTGCCGACTGGGACTTCGAGCTCGCATCCTCGACCGGTTTCGGTGAGGCGCATGGCAAGCTGCTGGCCGAGAAGATGGGCGGCAAGGGCGAATATGCCGTCTTCGTCGGCTCGCTGACCGTGCCGCTGCACAATGCCTGGGCCGATGCGGCAATCGCCTACATCAAGAAGAACCATCCGGACATGACGCTGGTCGGCGATCGCTACGGTGTTGCCGAAGACGTCGACAAGAGCCGGTCGACTGCACTCGACCTGATCTCTGCCCATCCGAACCTGAAAGGCTTCCTTGCCTTCGGCAGCCAGGGCCCGATCGGCGCCGGCCGCGCCGTCGAAGAGCGCCGCAAGGTCGGCGAGATCTTCGTGCTCGGTCCCTTCTCTCCCGGCCAAGGCCAGAAGCTGGTGAAGTCCGACGCGATCTCCGGCGGCTTCATGTGGAATCCGAAGCAGGCCGGCGAAGTCTTCGTCACACTCGCCGACAAGCTGATGAAGGGCGAGGAGGTCAAGGACGGTGACGAGATCGAAGGTCTCGGCAAGGTCAAGCCGGACTTCGAAAACCGCAACATCATCGTCGATCAGCTCGTGCCGATCAACAAGGACACGGTCGCGGATCTCGCGGCCATGGGTCTCTGATCCTCAAGGGTTCTCCCGGCTGCTGGGCCGGCTTCGGCCGGCCTGGCAAGTCCCTCAACCGTACCGGAGCCGGATGAGGAAAGGTGTTTGCGGTTTCTGCCCGCATCTTGCTCGGACCTAACGTGATTTAGGGGCAGTCCATGCACCAGCTTGCGACCGCGGGAGGAGGCGAGAAGCCGCTTCTGGCCCTGCGCGATATCAACATGACGTTTGGTGGGGTTCGTGCGCTCAAGAATGTGAGCTTCGACGTCCGACCGGGCGAGGTTCATTGCCTTGCCGGCGAAAACGGTTGCGGCAAGAGCACGCTGATCAAGATCATCACCGGCGTTTACCGCCCCGCCGATGGCGCCTCGATCGAGTTCGATGGCGAAACCTATTCCCACATGTCACCGGTGACCGCGCAGGATCGCGGCATCCAGGTGATCTGGCAGGACCTGGCGCTGTTTCCCGAAATGAGCGTCGCCGAAAACATCGCCTTCCAGACGGTGCTCGGCCGCTGGCCGAAACTGGTCGATTATGGCCGAATGCGCCAGATCGCGACCGATGCGCTCGCCCGTCTTGGCGTGACGCTCGACGTCGACCTGCCGCTCAAGGAATATGCGATTGCCCAGCGCCAGATCGTGGCGATCGCCCGGGCGCTTGTGGGTGAAGCGAGGCTCGTCTTCATGGACGAGCCGACCGCGTCGCTGACGCAATCGGAAACCGACCATCTGCTCGATATCGTTCGCGGGCTCTCCGCCTCCGGCGTCGCCGTCGTTTTCGTCAGCCATCGGCTTGCCGAGGTGTTGGAGATTTCGAGCCGCATCACGGTCTTGCGCGATGGTGCGCTGGTGGGCGTCTACCCCGCCGCCGGCATGACCCAGTCGCGCATCACCGAACTGATGACCGGCAAGACCTTCGACCAGCAGGTGCGCGCGAAATTCCGCGACGGTCAGCCCGTCGTGCTCGATGTGAAGGGCCTGTCCCGCCCCGGGCAATTCGAGGATATCTCGCTCTCGGTCAGGCGCGGCGAAACACTTGGGATTACCGGCCTGCTCGGCGCCGGGCGCACCGAACTGGCGCTGACGCTTTTCGGCATGCTGAAGCCGGCATCCGGTACCATTGCGCTTGAAGGCAAGCCGGTCCGCTTTTCGTCCAACCGCGATGCGATTGCGGCGGGCGTCGCCTATCTCTCCGAGGACCGGCTGTCGCTTGGCCTCATCCAACCGCAGTCGATCGCCGACAATCTCGTGATTAGTTCGCTCGACAAGATCCTTTCAGGCGGACTGCTCTCCGAGGATCGCAAGCGCAGTCTTGTCGCGCGCTGGATCGCCGATCTCGGCGTCAAGATCGGGCTGCAGCAGGATGCGATCTCGACGCTTTCCGGCGGCAACCAGCAGCGTGTGGCGATCGCCAAGTGGCTGGCGACCGATCCGAAGCTCCTGATCCTCGACGCCCCGACTGTCGGCGTCGACGTTGGTGCGCGTGCTGGCATCTTCGACATCGTCGCGCGGCTTGCCGAGACCGGCCTTGCGATCATTCTGATCTCCGATGAGGTGCCGGAGGTCTATTTCAACGCCGACCGTGTGCTGCACATGGCACAAGGCCGCATCGTCGGCAGCTATGATCCGCGCAGCGCTTCGCTCGCCGAGATCGAAGGAGCGGTCTATGCGTAGCTTCGTCCGCACCCACGCGACGGAAGTGTCGCTGCTTGCCGTCATCATCGCGATCAGCGCCGTGCTGTCGGTCTCGACCGCCAACTTCTTCTCGCTCGGCAACGCCTTTGACCTGCTGAACATCAGCTCGGTCAACATCATCTTCGCCGTCGGGCTGCTCGTCGTGCTGATCGCCGGTGGCATCGATATCTCCTTCGCTGTTGCCGCCTCTGTCGTGCAATACGGTACGGCCATTGCTCTTGGTTGGATTGGCGGGGGAGGTTGGATCTCAGGCCTTTTGATTGCCGGCTCGCTCGGCATCCTGCTCGGCGCCATCAACGCCTTCCTGATCCACCGTTTCCGCGTCATCTCGATCGTCGCGACGATCTCGACCTTCAACATCTACTTCGGCCTCCTGATGTTTTTCACCAAGGGCGTGTCGATCTACGACCTGCCGGATTGGCTGACGGACCGCCTCATCCTGTTCGAACACGAGATGCCGGACGGAACCTGGATCGAGATCACGCTTCCCGTGCTGGTGATGGTGCTCTGCGTCATCGCCACCTGGGTGCTGATCACCCGCACCACGACCGGCCGCCAGCTCTATGCGTTCGGCGACAATCCGGAAGGCGCGCGCCGCTTCGGCATCAACATCGGCGCCATGCAGTTCATCGCCTTCGGCTGGCTCGGTCTGATGGCCGGCATCGGTGGGCTCATCCAGGCGCACTATGCGCAGGAGGTGGTGCCGAACGCGCTCTATGGTCGCGAACTCGACGTGCTTGCGGCGGTCGTCCTTGGCGGCGCGCGGCTTGGCGGCGGCAAGGGCTCGGTGCTCGGCTGCGTGCTCGGCGTGCTCCTGATCTCGATCACCCAGAACGGCCTCAACCTGATGGGCGTCTCGCCCTTCGCTTTCAAGATGATCATCGGCGCCATCATCCTCGGGGCGATCACGCTCTCCAACACCCGCATCGAAAGACTTCTGCCCTTCGTCAGCCAGAAAGGAGCCGGACGATGAGTGCGATCGTCGAACGCGTGAAGACCCTCATCGGTCCGGAAATGGCCGGGCCGGGGCTGGCGTTTCTCGCCGTGGTGTTGGTGTTCGGCATCGCCTCGCCGCAGTTCCTCAGCGCGGCCACCTTCGGTTCGGTCGCCTTCCAGCTGCCGGAGCTCGGCCTTCTGACGCTCGCGATGTTGCTGCCGATCCTGACGGGCGGGCTCAATCTCGCGATCACCTTCACGGCCAACATCGCCGGGCTGACGCTCGCCTGGGTGTTGCAGGCCAATGGCGGGGTGGAGGCCGGCCCCGGCGCTTTCCTGCTCGGTTCGGTGCTCGCCATTCTCGTTGGGGCGGCGAGCGGCGTGATCATGGGACTGGTGATTGCCTTTACCCGCGCGCATCCGATCCTCGTGTCGTTGTCGATGATGATCTTCCTGCGCGGCCTCGGCGAGTTCCTGACGCGCGGCGGCGACGTATCCGGCTTTCCGGCCTTCCTCGGTCCGCTCGGTCACGGCTCGTTTCTCGGCGTGCCGATCCCGCTCATCATCTTTATCGTCTGCTTGCTCGCCTGGAACGTGCTGCTGACCCGCACGAAGCTCGGCTTCAACACGTACATGATCGGCTCCAACCTCGAGGCGACCCGCTATTCCGGCATCAACACCCGCAAGGTGATCGTGCTCGTCTATGCGCTCTCCGGCGCCATGTGCGCGATTGCCGGCATCATCATGCTGGCGCGCTTCAATTCCGTGCGCATCGGCCACGGTGAAAGCTACCTGCTGATCACGGTGCTCGCCTGCTTCTTGGGTGGCGTCAATCCGTTCGGCGGCTTCGGTCGGGTCATCCCCGTCTTTGTCGCGCTGGTGGTGCTGCAGCTTCTCTCTTCGGGTCTCAACCTCGTCGGTGCCAACCAGCATCTGGCGACCGCCGTCTGGGGTTTGCTGCTCGCCGGCGTCATGGTGCTGCGCTTCGTCGCGACGAAATTCAAGATTTCATTTGTCAGAAAGGAAACATGACCATGCAGGGTTTTGGCGTCCATACGAGCATGTGGACCATGAATTGGGATCGCCCCGGTGCGGAGCGCGCCGTTGCGGCGGCGGTGAAATACGCCGTCGACTTCATCGAGATCCCGATGCTCAATCCGCCGGCGGTTGATACTGCCCATACCAAGGCGCTGCTGGAGAAAAACAAGCTGCGCGCGGTCTGCTCGCTCGGCCTGCCGGAGCGCGCCTGGGCATCCGTCCGACCCGATGCCGCGATCGAGCATCTGAAGGTGGCGATCGACAAGACGGCCGATCTCGGCGGCGAGGCGCTGTCCGGCGTCATCTACGGCGGCATCGGCGAGCGCACCGGCGTGCCGCCGACTGAAGCCGAGTACGACAACATCGCCCGTGTGCTGCAGGCCGCCGCCAAGCACGCCAAAACCCGTGGCATCGAACTTGGCGTCGAGGCGGTCAACCGCTACGAGAACCACCTGATCAACACCGGTTGGCAAGCGGTCGACATGATCAAGCGAGTGGGCGCCGACAATGTCTTCGTGCATCTCGATACCTACCACATGAACATCGAGGAAAAGGGCATCGGCACCGGCATCCTCGATGCACGCGACTTCATCAAATACATCCACCTGTCCGAAAGCGACCGCGGCACACCCGGCTATGGCAACTGCGCCTGGGACGAGATTTTCGCGACGCTGGCTGCGATCGGTTTCAAGGGTGGACTGGCGATGGAAAGCTTCATCAACATGCCGCCGGAAGTGGCCTATGGCCTTGCGGTCTGGCGGCCGGTCGCCAGGGACGAAGAGGAAGTGATGGGCAACGGCCTGCCGTTCCTTAGGAACAAGGCCCGGCAATACGGATTGATCTAGGTGCGCGCGCTTTAAGCGCCGCCTCTATCAGGACGGAGGGTCTCGGTATGGCAGTTTCAGCGGATGCGGACACGGGGACGGTCGCCGTCCTTGACGTCGGCAAGACCAATGTGAAGCTGAACGCGGTCACATCAGACGGTTTCGTCCTGGAAACGCTGAGCGTTGCCAACCCAGTGCTGCCGGGCCCGCCCTGGCGGCATCACGACCTCGAAAGCCTTGGCGAATGGATCTTCGCCAGTCTCGCAGATCTTGGTCGCCGCCATCCGCTGCAAACCTTCGTCGCCGCCGGTCACGGGTCCGGCGGCGTACTCGTCGGCGATGACCCGGATATGGCCGCTGGCGCGGCTCTACCGATGATCGATTACGAGCAGCCGGTGCCGGAGAAAATCCAGCTCGGCTACGCGCCGCTCTCCGGCTCGTTTTTCGACCGCGGCAGCGCGACGATGCACAGCGCCACCCATCAGGCGCGCCAGCTCTACTGGATGCAGGAGCATGCGCCCGATGCCGTCGCCGCCGCGTGCTGGTATCTCGGCCTGCCGCAATATTGGGCGTGGCGGCTGTCGGGCGTTGCTGCATCCGAGGCGAGCCTGCTCGGCGCGCAATCGCATCTCTGGAATGTCGCCGAACGCCGCTTCGCGCCCATTGTCGGGACACGCGGCTGGCGGAGCCTGATGCCGGATTTTGCCGATGCCTGGCAGGTCCTCGGCTCCGCTCGTCCCGAGCTTGTCCGGCGCCACGGGTTGCCGGAAGGCTTGCGCGTGCTTACGGGCGGCCACGACAGCAGCCTCAACCACTATCGTTATCACGCCGGCGGGCTCAACGATTTCATCGTCGTTTCGACCGGAACGTGGATCGTCGGCTTTTCCGGCCGCACGGCGCTCGACCGGCTCGACGAACGCCGCGGCATGACGCTGAACAGCGACGTCTTCGGGCGCCCGCTCGGCGGCGTGCTCACGATGGGCGGCCGCGAGTTCTCCCATGTGGCGGGCCGCGAACCGCCGGACGCCGCGGTGCCTGACGACGTCGTTCTCGGCTTGATCGCCAGACGCAGCATGGCGCTGCCGTCGTTCGGCGACGATGACGGCCTCTTTCCGGGAAGTGCCGGTCGCGGTCGCATCAGCGGGCCACCGCCGGAAACGCCGATCGAACGCAAGGCGCTGGCGTTGCTCTATTGCGCGCTTCTAACGGCGGAGTGCGTGGAGGCGCTGGGGCCGGGGCCGCTGGTCGTACTCGACGGAAGCTTCCTGCGCGACCCGCTCTATGCCCGCCTCGTCGCCGCACTGATGCCGAACCGGCGTGTGCGTTTCAATCTCGATGCCTATGGCGTGGCCTCCGGCGCCGCACTGCTTGCAAGCGAGGGCCGGCGCCGGCGCCCGGCGCCGCTTTCGCTCGCCGATCCCGGCGACGTGTCTTACCTCTCGCCTGCTGTCGCCGTCTATGCGTCGCAATGGCGAGCCCGCGCCCGGGCTGGGCACAACAATGGTTTCAGTCGCGACTTCGAAAGGACATATCGATGACCAAGGCCGACATTCTGTCGCTCCGCCGCGAGATGGTGGACATCTGCCGCCGCATGAATTCGAACGGTATCAACCAGGGGACTGCGGGCAACATTTCTGTTCGTACCGAGACCGGTTTCCTGATCACGCCGTCGTCGCTGCCCTATGAGACGATGCAGCCTGAGGATCTGGTCGAGATGGATTTCGACGGTACCTATGTCGGTCTTCGTCCGTCGTCGGAATGGCGTTTCCACCGCGATATCCTGAGGGAACGCACGGATATCAACGTCGTACTGCACTGCCATTCGGTCTATGCGACCACGCTTGCCTGCCACCACAAGACCATCCCGAGTTTTCACTACATGACCGGCATTGCCGGCGGCACGACGATCCGCTGTGCAGAATATGCGACCTTCGGCACGCAGGCATTGTCCGACAATGCGCTTGTGGCGCTCAAGGACCGTACGGCCTGCCTGCTTGGCCAGCACGGCCAGATCTCGCTCGGCAGGACGCTCGAGTCCGCCCTGTGGCTGGCGATCGAGATCGAGACCCTGTCGCGCATGTATGTTCAGGCGCTGACGCTTGGCGAGCCGCCGGTTCTGCCCGACGACGAGATGGAGCGCGTCATCGCGCAGATGCGCCGCATGAGCTACGGGCAGGCCCCGGATGACGAGGGTGTCAACGATCTTGCCCGTCCCAGAGAAGCGGTTTGAGGCGACTGGTCGCGGCGCCGCGGAAGCGCGCCGGCCCGCCCTGAAACAATCGATTTTGAGGGGACAAAGCCGTGCGTCGTCGCCCGGTCGCATCTCTGCCCCCATTCTTCGCGGGTTTGCGAAATGGGGTGAATCAACTAATGCTCAGCCATGATGCAACGATATCTGAGTCGGAGATTCGGCACGTCGGAGAGACGGCTGCGCCCTGCGGACGGCTGGCGCGTGGCTGCGGTGTCGCTGGTGGCCGCGACCGTGCTGTCGGGCTGCAACACGCGCCAGGACGTCGGCACGCCGACCGGCAGTATCATGGTTCCCTCGGAAAACGCGTTGATCCTGCCGCCGCCCGGCGGGCCTGCGGTTCTGAACGTCGTCGAACGGCGCAGCACCAACGCGATCGAGCAGGATATCTATCTTTACACGTCGGCGGCGACCCCAGGTCAGAACCTGCTGCGGGCCAAGTTCTTCGGCCCGATGAACGCCAAGTTCGACCAACAGTCCCGCTCGAACTATGTCGCTGTGCGCGACAACAAGATGATGGCTGAGGCGCGCCGGGCGCTGCCCGGCGTTTCGCTGTCGCTCAACCCTTACTTCCTGCAGAACAATTACGGGCCGTTCGGCTATGCCTTCGGTCAGGGCCGGGCGAACGACGCCTGCATCTTTGCCTGGCAGCAGATCCGCCAGGCGGAGAACCATCGCTCGCCGCTCAAGGGCTACGGCACGATCCAGGTGAGGCTGCGCTATTGCGCGGCAGGCGCCAGCGAGACCGAGCTTTTGGCCCCGGTCTACGGCTACACGATCACCGGCACCTTCGGCGATCCTGCCTGGAACCCCTATGGCGCGCCGCCGCCGCTGGAGGCGGGTCTCGGCCGAACCGGCAGCCCGATCTACCGCAAGGAAGAGGCGGTGACCACGAGCGCTCCGGTGGTGGTTCCGCGGCGCCAGGTGCAGCCCGTGGCACGGCGTGAAGTCAGCAGCGTTCCGGCACGCGTCGAACAGCAGGTCGTTGCGCCCACCGCGGTGACGTCGATCCCGGTTCCGCAGCCGGACGGAACCGTCTCAATGCCGCAGGCGCAGGCGGAAACCACGGCGAAAACCTTGCCGAACGTGATCGTGCCGGCTCCTGCGTGCGCAGGGCAGCAGACCGGAGGAGCCTGCCCTTAATCGACCGCTAACCATCCTTTGTTATGGGCTGGTGTCGGTAGGGGAGACTCGGTCGAATATGGGTCGGGCAATACCAGTGGCATGATGCCGAACGCTGGAAGGCAAATGTATGAGCAGGATCGGATCGGTTGCCGCTTGGGCGTTTTTCTCGCTTTGTGTGATGGCGGTCATCACGCTGCCGGTGAACCTCCAGACGCAGCTCATCGTCAGCGTTCTCATCGTAACCTTCATGGCCGTGCTCAAGCTTGCCAATGCCGGCGGCCGCTGGCGGCTGATCGCGCTCGCCTTCGGTACGGCGATCGTGCTGCGTTATGTCTATTGGCGCACTACAAGCACGCTGCCGCCGCTCAACCAGCTTGAAAACTTCATCCCGGGCTTCCTGCTCTACCTCGCTGAAATGTATAGCGTGATGATGTTGTCGCTCAGCCTGTTCGTAGTGGCGATGCCGTTGCCGCCGCGAAAGGCGAGTTCGATCTCTCCCGGCAAGTTTCCGAAGGTCGATGTCTTCGTGCCGTCCTACAACGAGGACGCAGGCCTGCTCGCCAATACGCTTGCCGCCGCCAAGGCGATGGATTATCCGGCCGACAAGCTGACGGTGTGGCTGCTCGACGACGGCGGCACCCTGCAGAAGCGCAACTCGGCAAACCTTGTCGAAGCGCAGCGCGCATCCGCCCGCAATGCCGAACTGCAGGCGCTTTGCGACGATCTCGGCGTGCGCTACCTCACGCGCGAGCGCAACGAGCACGCCAAAGCCGGCAACCTCAACAACGGCATGCTGCACTCCGACGGCGAATTGATTGCGGTCTTCGATGCCGACCACGCGCCGGCGCGCGACTTCCTTTTGGAGACCGTCGGCTATTTCGAGCAGGACCCGAAGCTGTTCCTGGTGCAGACGCCGCACTTCTTCCTCAACCCGGATCCGCTTGAGCGCAACCTGCGCACTTTCGAGAAAATGCCGAGCGAGAACGAGATGTTCTACGGCATCATCCAGCGCGGTCTCGACAAGTGGAATGCCGCCTTCTTCTGCGGCTCGGCCGCCGTTCTTCGCCGCAAGGCGCTGGAGGATACCGAGGGCTTCAGCGGCATGAGCATCACCGAGGATTGCGAAACGGCATTGGCGCTGCACGGACGCGGCTGGAACAGCATCTATGTCGACCGCCCGCTGATCGCCGGCCTGCAACCGGCGACCTTCGCCAGCTTCATCGGCCAGCGCAGCCGCTGGGCGCAAGGGATGATGCAGATCCTCATATTCCGCTTTCCGCTGTTCAAGGGCGGACTGTCGATCCCGCAACGGCTTTGCTACATGTCGTCGACGCTGTTCTGGCTGTTTCCGATCCCGCGGACGATTTTCCTTTTTGCGCCGCTCTTCTATCTGTTCTTCGACCTTGAGATCTTCACGGCGTCTGGCGGCGAGTTCCTCGCCTATACGCTGGCCTACATGGTCGTGAACCTGATGATGCAGAACTATCTCTACGGCTCGTTCCGCTGGCCCTGGATCTCTGAACTCTACGAGTTCGCCCAGACGGTGCATCTGCTGCCGGCGGTCATCTCTGTGCTGCTGCGGCCGAGCCGGCCGACCTTCAAGGTGACGGCAAAGGATGAATCGATCCTGGAAAGCCGGCTCTCCGAGATCGCCCGGCCGTTCTTCGTCATCTTCGCGGTGCTTTTCGTCGCCCTGCTCATGACGGTCTACCGGGTCTACACCGAGCCGTACAAGGCAGACGTGACGCTCGTCGTCGGCGGCTGGAACCTCTTGAACCTGATCATGGCCGGCTGCGTGCTCGGCGTCGTGTCGGAGCGCGGCGAGCGGGCAGCCTCCCGGCGCGTCAAGGTCAGCCGCCGCTGCGAGTTCGGGGTCGCCGACAAATGGTATCCGGCAACGATCGAGGATGTCTCGGCGCACGGCGCGCGCGTCCAGGTCTACGGCATCGACGCATCGACGCTGCCGACCGACACCGAGGGCGGGATCCGCTTCGAGCCCTATAGCGGCAGCGGCGTGGCCGAGACGCTGCCTGTCGCGATCCGCAACAAGGAGGTTGCCGGCGATATCACCATCATGGGCTGCCGCTACCTGCCGCAGGTCGCCCGCCATCACAGCCTGGTCGCCGACCTGATCTTTGCCAATTCGCGGCAATGGAGCGAGTTTCAAAGCGCCCGGCGCGGTAATCCGGGACTGGTGCGCGGAACGTTCTGGTTCCTCTGGCTGGCGCTCTATCAGACGAGCCGCGGCATGATCTACTTCCTTCGCAGCCTGCGTGGCTCCGAGGCGCAGAAGGAGGGCGCTTGATGCTCAGGCGCCTCGTTCTCCCAGCCCTCTTGCTTGCGAGCCTTGCAACCGGCGTGTCGGCGCAGCCGTCGCCTTTCGACATGTCCGGCGAGCGCCCGGCGGATGCTCCGATCCTGCAGCCGCCGGCAGACACCGGAAGCAACGCCGGGCCGGCAGAGCCCATCGTCACGCTCAAGCCGCCGGACGACTTCAAGCGCTTCATCATCCCGTTCAGCGCACTGTCGCTGACCGGAGAGGTCGATGAACGCACCTGGTCCGTCTATCTGACGCCGGCGCAGGCGCAATCTGCCGCCTCGCTTAATTTCGCCTATCAGAACGCGATCGTCGTTGCGCCGGAAGCGTCGACGCTTTCGATCTTCGTCAATGGCGAACTGGCCGGCGAGAAGCCGATCGGCTCGGCGGAGGCCGCCACGCCGCTGAGCTACGACCTGAAGCCCGGGTTGCTGCGCGCCGGATCCAACGATATTCGCGTCAAGGTTCGCCAACGCCACCGCACGGACTGCACGGTCGAATCGACCTATGAACTGTGGACTGAGATCGCACCGGAATCGGCCTTCATCCGGTTTTCCTCCGGCGACAGCGCGACGCTTTCCAGTCTCGACGACGTACGCGCAGTCGGGCTCGATGCGCGCGGCCGGACGCAGTTCAACCTGGTCGTACCCGGCCTCCAGCAGCCGAGCCGAACGGCAGCTCTGATGCGGCTTGCGCAAGGCATGGCGTTGCGCGGCCAGATGCCCGCCCAGGAATTCGCCCTCAGCGAGACCATGCCTGAACTCGCGAAACCCGGGCAGATGACTGCGCTCGTCGGCACCGCGGAGGAAGTGGCGCCGTTCCTCGAGCGACTGCCGGAAGGTGCGTCGAGCGGCCCTGTCGCCATGTTCGTGCGCGACGGCAAGACGAAGTCGTCGGTGCTGGTGATCAGCGGTCCAGACTGGTCCGCCGTTCAGGAGGCGATCGAGGGGATCACGCAGCCGATGGACCGCCCGAGCAACGTGCCGCGCGACGTCATCGCCACCGGGCGTTGGCAGTTGCCGGAGACGCCGCTGGTCGTGACGAATGCGCGCCTGCGCTTCTCCGAACTCGGGGTGGAGACCAGCGAATTTACCGGCCGGCGCTTTCGCACGCGTTTCTCCGTAGCCGTGCCGTCGGATTTCTATGCCGACGCCTATGGCGACGCGACGCTTCTGCTCGACGCTGCCTATACGGATGCCGTGCTTCCAGGCAGCCACATCGACATCTATATCAACGGCAACATCGCATCGACGATCCCTTTGAACTCGGCCACAGGCGACATCCTGCGCCACCTGCCGATCAAAGTAACGATGCGCCATTTCAAGCCCGGTCCGAACCTGATCGAGATCGAGGCGGTGCTCTCCGCCGAGCCGGACAAGGCCTGCGCGCCGGGAACGCCGGCCTCCAACGATCCGCGCTTCGCGCTCTTCGATACGTCCGAACTGCGAATGCCGGACTTCGCGCGCATCGGTCGCCGGCCGAATATCGCTGCGATTTCCGGTGCTGCCGCCCCCTATCGCAGTGATAGCGCCGCCGTTCCCCTTTTCCTCGACCGTGCCGACGAGGACACGCTGTCGGCGGCCGCGACCTTCCTTGCCCGCCTGGCTGTTGCCGGCGGCAGGCCGATGCTGGTGGAGGTGATCACATCGCCGCTTGCAGCCGGCAGCCGCAACGCGATCTTCATCGGCGCCATGCCGCAGTTGCCGAAGACGGTGCTGACACAGGTCGGTATCGACCCCGCCAGGCAGATGTCCTGGGGCAATGCGGAGGACACCGGCCGTCCTGACGACACCCAGAAAGCCATCGACGAATGGCGCACGCGCCTGAGCGGCGGCGCCTGGCGCAACCAGGTCACGGGGTTTCAGACCTGGGTGAAGCAGGAGTTCGACATTTCGCTGAGCTCGCTGCGTATCCTGCCCGAAGCGCAAGCCGCCTATATTCCGCCGGAAAGTGCCGGGCTTGTGATTGCGCAAGGCGCCAATCCGAGCGACGACGCGACCTGGACGCTGCTGACGGCGCCAACCGGAAAGCGTCTGCGTGAGGGCACGGCGGCGATCGCCGACGTCACGCGCTGGCAACAGCTTGCCGGGCGGGTCTCGGCCTATGAGCCGGCGACAGACAAGATCGAGGCGACGCCGGTCGCCGGATTCGATTTCGTCCAGACGCAGCCGCCGTCGCTCACCAACTATCGCCTGATCTTTGCCAACTGGCTGTCCAGCAACATCATGGTCTATGCCCTGCTGCTGATCGTGCTGTCGGTGCTTCTGGGGCTGGCAACATCCTCGATGCTGACCCGCCTGGGGCGGCGCCAATGAAGTGGCGGACCGCGCTTCTCGCCGGATTGCTTGCGCTCCTTTTGCCGATGGCGGCCGGAGCCGACGAACAGGCGGGCTCGGTGAAGGCTGGGGAATGGGACCAGTACAAGGCGCGGTTCCTCGATTCCGGTGGCCGGATCATCGACGACGCCAATGGCAATGTCAGCCATAGCGAGGGACAGGGTTATGGCCTGCTTCTCGCCGTGCTGGCCGACAACCCGGCCGACTTCGCGCTGATCTGGTCGTTCACGCGCCGTGAGCTGCTGCTGCGCGACGATGGGCTGGCGGCGTGGAAGTGGAGTGCCACCGAAACGCCGCACATTATCGACATCAACAATGCCACCGACGGCGACATCCTGATCGCCTATGCGCTGGTGCTCGCCGGTGAACGCTGGAAGCGGCAGGATTACCTGCAGGCCGCATCGAGGATCGCCAAGGCCATCCTCGACAACACCCTGCTCGATCATGGCGGGCGAACGCTGCTGTTGCCCGGCGTTACGGGCTTCGGCACGACCGATCGCCCGGATGGCCCGGTGGTCAATCCGTCCTACTGGATCTTCGAGGCTTTTCCCGCACTTGATCGGGTAGCGCCGTCGCCGCGCTGGAAGGCGCTCTCGGATGACGGCCTGGCCTTTATCAATGCCCTGCAATCAGGCCCGAGAAAACTGCCGGCCGACTGGGTCAGCCTGCGTGCGATGCCGAAGCCAGCCCAGGGCTTTCCCGCCGAGTTCGGCTATAACGCTTTGCGGATCCCGCTCTACCTCGCCCGGGCGGACATGGGTGGCCGCGATCTGATGGCGCGGCTGCGGGCGGGAATGGCCGGCGACAACGACGCATTGGTCCTCAGCGACGCCTCTACGGGGGCCGTTCAAACCAGCCTCACGGACCCCGGTTATCGATTTGTTAACCATATTCTGGCCTGTGTCTTGGACAGGGTTCCGATACCCGACAGCGTCAAGGTGTTCAGCCCGACGCAATATTACCCTTCCACGCTGCACCTGTTAGGGCTGTCTTACGTGAGGGAGAAGCGTCCGGAGTGTCTATGAAGTCCTCAATCGTTGCCATTGCCGCTGTGATGACTACGGCGATCGGGGTTGCCGGACTGACCGATGGCGGCTTCTTGCGCCAGGACAACAAGAAACTCGGCAGCTTGACTGGTGAGAGCCAGGAGGCGCCCGCCGTCGGCGGCAGCGCCGGCCAGGGCGCGCGCGGCGCGCCGCCGCAATTCACCGAGGTGGCCCAGGCCGACAGGCCGTCGGAGGAAGCACAAAGCACAAGCAAGCCGCAGTCGGTCGTCGACGAATCGGCGCTTCGCTACTTTGCCGCCAAGGGCGATACCGCACGGCTGCAGGCGGAAATCTCGCGCCTGCGCTCGCTTTATCCCGACTGGGTCCCGCCCGCCGATCCGCTGGCTGTGCCGCGCAACAACGACGTCGCGCTCGAAACCATGTGGCGGCTCTACTCTGAAGGCCGCTACGCCGAAGTGCGCAAGGCGATCGCCGAGCGTCAGGCGAAGGAAGCCGCCTGGCAGCCGCCATCGGACCTGCTCGAGCGCCTCAACGTCGCCGAGGCTCGCGCCCGGCTGGTGAACGCCTCCGAGCTCAAGCAGTATGAAACCGTGATTTCGATTGCTGCGAGCACGCCGAGCCTTCTGACCTGCTCGGAAGTGGATGTGCTCTGGCATGTGGCGCAGGCCTTTGCCGAGACCAAGCGGCCGGACCGGGCCCGCGATGCCTATCTCTATGTGCTGAAGAGCTGCGACAATGCGCCGGAACGGCTCGCCACCGTGCAGAAGGCTGCCGCTGTGCTGTCCTACGCGACCCTGCAGGATCTGCTCGCGCTCGAGCGCACCACGCCGGAGGGCGTGCCGGAGTTCGAAAGCATCCGTGACGATCTCGCCCGGCGCTTCGTTGCCGAAGGTGACGGAGACAAAGCGCTTGCGGTTGATCCCAAGTACGTCCAGCGCGTCGAAAAACTGGCCGAGACCGGTGGCACGGCAAGCGACGCTCTGCTGCTGGGCTGGTATCAGCTGCGCCGCGACAACATGAGCGCCGCCGAGCAATGGTTCCGCCGTGCCCATGACAAGGAAGACAGCGCCTCCGCCGCGCAGGGGCTGGCGCTGACGCTGATCGCGCGCAAGGCACCGCTCGAGGCCGAGGCAGTACTCTACCCGTGGCGCGATAGCTCGCCCGATGCCCTTGCGACCTATTTCGCGGCGACTGCCAATCTGCTGGCAATCGATCCGCCGGTCGCCCTCGATGCCGCCGTGCTGGCGCGGATCGCTCAGGAAACGACCAAGGCCCGCGAACCGGCCACGGCCCAGCAGTTCGGCTGGTATGCGCGCGCCCTCAACCAGCCGGCAACCGCCGCACAATGGTTTGCAACGGCGCTGCGCTGGAAGTCGGACGACGAGCCGTCGGCCTATGGCCTTGCGCTCAGCCGTGACCAGCTGAACGACAAGGATGGCGTCGTCGAAGTCCAGCGTTTGTGGTCGGGCCGTTCCGAACGCATCGCCCGGCTTGGCGAAGTCAAGGAGAAGCTCGACGAAGTCAGCCGCGCGCCGCTTCCGACGGCCGAGGTGCAACGGACGCAACCGCAGCCGACGGCCCGTACCACCGTCGTCACAGAGGTGGTCGCGCAACCTGCCGCTCAGAGGCCGCGCACGGGCGGCGTCGTGCAGAAATCGGTGCGCAGCGGGGCCGGCTGCCGAACCACCATCAATCCCGCCGGCATGGCGCCGCAGGCGGCGCTCGCGCGCGGCTGGTGCCTGATGGACCTCAACCGGCCGCTGGAGGCCGCCGAAGCATTCGAGGTGGCCTTGCAGGCGCCTGCGTCGCAGATGCGCGAAGACGCTGCCTATGGCCAGAGCCTGGCCTACCTGCGCGCTGGTCTCACCAACAAGGCCGCGGTGTCGGCGACCAAGTCGACGCAGAGCCGGGGGCGGGTCGACGAGCTGCAGACGGCGATCCTCGCCGACCGTGCCATTGCCGCCTTCAATGCCAATCGCTACCGCGAGGCCATCCTTTTTCTCGATCAGCTCGGGCAGATCTCGACCCGCCGCCAGGACCTGATGGTGCTGCGCGGCTACGCCTACATGAACCTCAAGTACCACGCGGAAGCGCGACGCATCTTCGAGGCGCTTGCCGCCACCGGCAATAGAGACGCGATGCAGGGCCTTGCGGCCGTCGAGGCCAGCCAGGAAATCTGGCCGAACAAGAACTGATCGTCGATCCCGCGATGTCACGGCGACACCTGCTGCCGTACCAGGAGTGGAACGCCTGCCGCCGGACTCGGCGCGAGGGCCCGCCAACTCGTTCGCGCACAGGATGCAATCGGCAGGCGGTTCCGGATTTGCATATCGTGCTTGGCTTTGCCCCTCTTTGGAAGGAAATTAGCGAAACGCGGTGCTATCGTCCGGCCATGTCGCGGCGTTGATCTCATTGCATTCGCTGCGATCCGCGTAGAGGATGGAGCGTTATCGTCCGGCCGCTGTGGGAGGAGACCGCACTGGCCGGCACGATGGGAGGATAGACATGTTTCAGGGCGGATTGAGCTTCGCGCTTGGCGAGGACATCGACGCGTTGCGCGAGAGTGTGCGGCGCTTCGCAACGGACCGTATCGCGCCTTTGGCGGACGAGACCGATCGCAGCAACGCATTTCCGATGCCGCTCTGGCGCGAGATGGGCGAGCTTGGTCTGCTTGGGATTACCGCCGGCGAGGAGCATGGCGGGGCCGCTATGGGCTATCTCGCCCATTGCGTGGCGATGGAGGAGATCAGCCGCGCATCGGCCTCGATCGGCCTTAGCTACGGCGCCCATTCCAATCTCTGCGTCAACCAGATCAACCGCAACGGCAACCACCACCAGAAGGCGCGTTACCTGCCGAAGCTGATTTCCGGCGAGAATGTCGGTGCGCTGGCGATGTCGGAGCCCGGCGCCGGTTCCGACGTCGTTTCGATGACGCTCAGAGCCGACAAGCGCGGCGACCGTTATGTGCTCAACGGTAACAAGATGTGGATCACCAACGGTCCGGACGCCGACGTGCTCGTCGTCTATGCCAAGACCGATCCGACCGCCGGCCCGCGCGGCATCACCGCCTTCCTCGTCGAGAAGGGCTATGCCGGCTTTTCGACCGGCCAGAAGCTCGACAAGCTCGGCATGCGCGGCTCCAATACCTGCGAGCTGATTTTCAAGGACTGCGAAGTGCCGGAAGAAAACGTGCTCGGCACCATCGGCGGTGGCGTGCGCGTGCTGATGTCGGGGCTCGACTATGAGCGTGTCGTGCTTTCGGCCGGGCCGCTCGGCATCATGGCCGCCTGCCTCGATGTGGTCGTCCCCTATCTGCATGAGCGCAAGCAGTTCGGCCAGGCGATCGGCGAGTTCCAGCTGATGCAGGGCAAGCTCGCCGACATGTATGTAACGGCGAATGCGGCGCGCGCCTATGTCTATGCCGTGGCGGCGGCCTGCGATCGCGGCGAGACCACGCGCAAGGATGCGGCCGGTTGCATCCTCTATGCGGCGGAGAAGGCGACGGCGCTGGCGCTCGAAGCGATCCAGGCGCTCGGAGGTAACGGCTACACCAACGACTACCCGGCGGGTCGCCTGCTGCGCGACGCCAAGCTCTACGAGATCGGCGCCGGCACCAGCGAGATCCGCCGCATGCTGATCGGGCGGGAGCTGTTCACCGAGACGCGGTAGCCGCCGCCAACTGAAACGGCCGAACTCGATCGAAAGAGGACTTGATGACCCTTCTGAAATCTCACATTTCTCCGTCCTCCGATACGTTCAAGGCAAACCAGGCGGCCATGGCGGAGGCGATCGCGACTGTCGAAGACGCGGTGAAGGTGGCGGCCGCCGGCGGCGGTGATACCGCGCGCGAACGCCATGTCAGCCGCGGCAAACTCTTGCCGCGCGACCGGGTGGCCAGCCTCATCGATCCGGCAACACCCTTCCTCGAAGTCGGCATGACGGCGGCGCACGGCATGTACAACGGCGATGCGCCGGCGGCCGGGCTGATCACCGGCATCGGCCGGGTGTCTGGCCGTGAGTGCATGATCGTTTGCAACGACCCGACGGTCAAAGGCGGCACCTACTATCCGCTGACGGTCAAGAAGCACCTGCGCGCGCAGGAGATCGCCGCGGAAAACAATCTGCCCTGCATCTATCTGGTCGATTCCGGCGGCGCCAACCTGCCGAACCAGGACGAGGTTTTTCCGGACCGCGATCACTTCGGTCGGATCTTCTATAACCAGGCCAATATGTCGGCCGCCGGCATCCCGCAGATCGCCGTGGTGATGGGTTCCTGCACCGCGGGTGGCGCCTATGTGCCGGCCATGTCCGACGAGACGATCATCGTCGAAGGCCAGGGCACGATCTTTCTCGCCGGCCCCCCGCTCGTGCGCGCCGCGACCGGCGAGGTCGTCTCGGCGGAGGATCTCGGCGGCGCCGATGTGCACACGCGGCTCTCCGGCGTGGCCGACCATCTGGCGCGCGATGACGCTCATGCACTGGCGCTCGCCCGCCGGGCCGTTTCGGCACTCAATCGGCTGAAGCCGTTGACGGTCGAGCTGGTGACGCCTGAGCCGCCGCTCTACGACCCGCACGAGATCGCCGGCATCGTGCCCTCGGATCTGCGCACGCCCTACGACATCCGCGAGGTCATCGCCCGCACCGTGGACGGTTCCCGTTTCGACGAATTCAAGGCGCGCTACGGCACCACGCTCGTCTGCGGCTTTGCCCATGTGCACGGCATCCCGGTCGGCATCATCGCCAACAACGGCGTGCTGTTTTCGGAATCCGCCCTGAAGGGCGCGCATTTCGTCGAGCTCTGCGCCCAGCGCAAGATCCCGCTCGTCTTCCTGCAGAACATCACCGGCTTCATGGTCGGGCGGAAATATGAGACGGAAGGCATCGCCAAGCACGGCGCCAAACTGGTGACGGCGGTGGCGACGGCACGTGTGCCGAAGGTGACGATGCTGGTCGGCGGTTCCTTCGGCGCTGGCAACTACGGCATGTGCGGTCGGGCGTTTTCGCCGCGGTTCCTGTGGACCTGGCCGAACAGCCGCATCTCCGTCATGGGTGGTGAGCAGGCGGCCGGCGTCCTGACGACCGTGCGCAGCGAGGCCCTGAAGCGGGCGGGAACGCCCTGGAGCGAGGAGGAGGAGGCGCGTTTCCGCCAGCCCATCCTTGATCTCTTCGAACGCCAGAGCCATCCGCTCTATGCCTCGGCCAGACTTTGGGACGACGGCGTCGTCGATCCGCGCAAGACGCGCGACGTGCTCGGCCTGTCGCTGTCGGCGGCGCTCAATGCGCCGATCGAAGACACGCGCTTCGGCCTCTTCAGGATGTAGGGACACCGCCATGAAACGCGAAAACATCAATGCCCCGAACGCACCGCAGCCGCGTGGAGGCTACTCGCAGGCCGTTCGCCTGGAGAACTTCGAGCGTCTGCTCTTCGTCAGCGGGCAGGTGCCGCTGACGCCTGAAGACGCGCTGCCGAAGGGTTTCGAGGCGCAGGCGCGCCAGGTCTGGGCCAACATCGACGCGCAATTGACCGCGGCGGGCATGACCAAGGTCGATATCGTCAAGGTGACGGTGCTGCTTGCCGATCGGCAACACGCCATGGCCAACCGCGCGGCCCGCGCCGAATATCTCGGCGCGCTAGCACCCGCCATGACGGTCGCGATCGCCGGCATCTTCGATGCCGGATGGTTGCTCGAAATCGATGTGATCGCAGCGCAATAGGGCCAGGAGATGCCGATGTTTTCCAAACTCCTGATTGCCAATCGCGGTGAGATCGCCTGCCGGGTGATCCGCACAGCCAAGCGCCTCGGCATCCGCACGGTCGCCGTCTACTCCGATGCCGATGTCGGCGCGCTGCATGTGGCGCTGGCCGACGAGGCGATCCGCATCGGCCCGGCGCCGGCGCTCGACAGCTACCTTGTGGCCGAACGCATCATCGCGGCGGCGCACTCCGTCGGCGCAGACGCCATTCATCCCGGCTACGGCTTCCTGTCGGAGAATGCCGACTTTGCCGAAGCTGTCGAGGCGGCCGGCATCACCTTCGTCGGACCGTCGGCGTCGGCCATTCGCGCCATGGGGCTGAAGGATGCCGCCAAGGCGCTGATGGAGCAATCCGGCGTGCCGGTGGTTCCGGGCTATCACGGCGAGACACAGGAGCCGGACTTCCTTGCCGGGGAAGCGGTGAACATCGGCTATCCCGTGCTGATCAAGGCGCGCGCCGGCGGCGGCGGCAAGGGCATGCGGCGGGTCGACAGCGCCGCCGACTTTCCGGCTGCGCTGGAGGCGGCGCGCCGCGAGGCGGAAGCGGCCTTCGGCGACGGCGCGGTCCTGATCGAGAAATATCTGACGAAGCCGCGGCATATCGAGGTGCAGGTCTTCGGTGACCGGCACGGCAACATCCTGCATCTTTACGAGCGCGACTGCTCGCTGCAACGACGCCACCAGAAGGTGATCGAGGAAGCGCCGGCGCCGGGCATGACCGCGGAAGTGCGGCGCGCCATGGGCGAAGCCGCCGTTCGCGCGGCGCAGGCGATCGGCTATGTCGGCGCGGGCACTGTCGAGTTCATCGCCGACGTGACCGACGGACTCTGGCCGGATCAGTTCTATTTCATGGAAATGAACACCCGGCTGCAGGTCGAGCATCCGGTCACCGAGGCGATCACCGGCATCGATCTCGTCGAGTGGCAGTTGCGGGCTGCAGCCGGTGAAGCGCTGCCGAAACGCCAGAGCGAGATCGCCATCGACGGCTGGGCCTTCGAGGCCCGCATCTATGCGGAAGACCCGTCGCGCGGCTTCCTGCCGGCGACCGGGCATCTCACGACCTTGAGCTTTCCGGAGGAGGGCGTCCGTGTCGATGCCGGTGTCCGGCAGGGAGACAGGATCACGCCGTTCTATGACCCGCTGATCGCCAAGCTGATCGTGCACGGGTCCAACCGGTCGACGGCGCTGGCCAGGCTCGAGAACGCGCTCAGGGCCTGCCGCATCGGTGGCACGGTCACCAATCTCGATTTTCTGGCCCGCCTTGCGGCCGAACCGGATTTTCGCGCCGGGCACCCCGATACCGGCCTGATCGATCGTTCGATCGATCGGCTATCGGCGTCGCCGGTGCCGAACGATGCGGCCCTCGCGCTTGCGGCCATCATTTCGACCGGAGCCTTGCAGCCGGACGGATCGGCCGATCCCTGGTCTTCGCTCGGCCATTGGCAGATTTGGGGTGACGCAAACCGCAACATCGCGATCGAGCACCTGGGTGGACGGACGACCGTGGCGCTGGCGGCCCGTGGCCGGGATCAGTTCGCCGTCCACACCGGGACGGCGGCGCTGCCGGTCGTTATCCTCCATCGCTCTGCCGATGGCGCCCGGGCGGAAATCGCCGGCGCGCAGCAGGAGTTCCGTTTCCTGCGCGAAGGCGAGCAGATCACGCTGTTCCTGAACGGTGAGACCTACGGACTTCGCTTGCCGGACGCGCTTGGTGCCGGTCACTCAAGCGAGGTCGCCGACGACGCGGTCTCGGCGCCGATGCCCGGCATCGTCAAGCTCATCCGGGTCCGCCCCGGTGATGCGGTCGAGAAGGGCCAGGCGCTTGCGGTCATGGAAGCGATGAAGATGGAACTCACCTTGTCGGCCTCGCGCGCCGGCGTGGTCGAGAGCGTGCAGGTCAGCGAAGGCGAGCAGGTGACAGCCGGCGCCGTGCTGGTGATGCTCCAGCCGGAGAGCGCGGAATGAGCGGAGCGGCGCCTGGGCATGTGACGATCGTCGAGATGGCGCCGCGCGACGGGCTGCAGAATGAAAGCGCGCTCGTCCCAACGACTGAGAAGATACGTCTCGTCGATATGCTCTCGGATTGCGGCTACGAGCGGATCGAGGTGACGAGCTTCGTCAGCCCGAAATGGGTGCCGCAGATGGCCGACGCCGCCGAAGTGATGGCCGGCATCCGGAGGCGGCCCGGGACGCGCTACGCGGTGCTGACGCCCAACATGCGCGGTCTTGAAGCCGCGCTCGAAGCCGGCGCCGACGAGGTGGCGATCTTCGCGTCGGCTTCCGAAACCTTCTCGCAAAAGAACATCAATTGTTCGATCGCCGAGAGCATCGAGCGGTTCCTACCGGTTGCCGAACTGTGCCGGGAAAAAGGAATTCTGCTGCGCGGCTATGTGAGTTGCGTTGTCGAATGCCCTTATGAGGGTGCGATCGCCCCAGCGAGCCCCGCCCGCGTCGCCGACCTGCTCGACGATCTCGGTTGCTACGAGATCAGTCTCGGCGACACGATCGGCCGCGGCACGCCGGAGGCGGTGGACGCGATGCTGGCCGCGGTGCTGGAGCGCATTCCGGCCAACAGGCTCGCCGGGCATTTCCACGACACCTCCGGCCGCGCGCTCGACAACATTGCCGTTTCGCTCGACCGCGGCCTCAGGGTCTTCGACGGTTCGGCCGGCGGTCTCGGTGGCTGCCCCTATGCGCCGGGTGCTGCCGGCAATGTCGACACGCTCGCCGTCAACGCCTTCGTAACGGCCAAGGGTTTTGCGACGGGGCTCGACGTAGCGAAGCTCGAACAGGCCGCCGCTTTCGCGCGGACCTTAAGGACGGGATCATGACCTTCGAAACGATCCGGATCGAAACCGATGCACGCGGTGTCGCGCGGCTGACCTTGGCACTGCCGCAGAAGCACAACGCGCTTTCGGCGCGGATGATCGGCGAACTGACCGAGGCGGCAGAGCAGCTTTCGGCCGACCGTTCTGTCCGCGTCGTTATCCTTGAGGGCGAGGGCCGCAGCTTCTGCGCCGGCGGCGACCTCGGCTGGATGCGCGAGCAGTTCGATGCAGACAGGGCGACTCGCATTGCTGAGGCGACGCGATTGGCGATGATGTTCAAGGGGCTGAACGAGATCTCGAAGCCCATGATCGGCCGCCTGCATGGCAATGCCTTTGGCGGCGGCGTTGGCCTCATGAGCATCTGTGACGCGGCGGTTGCCTCGACCGACGCCAAGTTCGGCCTGACCGAAACACGTCTCGGCCTGATCCCGGCGACCATCAGCCCCTATGTCGTCGCCCGCATCGGCGAGGGTAAGGCGCGGCCGCTGTTCATGTCCGCCCGTCTGTTTGGTGCGGAGGAGGCGCGCGCCTTGGGGCTCGCCACCACCGTTGTCACCGCCGACGCGCTGGATGCGGCGATCGAAGCGGAGATCGAGCCCTATCTGGCGGTCGCGCCGGAGGCCACCGGCCGGGCCAAGCGACTGGCTCGCTCGCTTGGGGCTCCAATCACCGAAAAGACCATTGCCGCGACCATCGAACAGCTTGCCGATTGCTGGGAATCCGATGAGGCGCGTGAGGGTGTCGGCGCGTTCTTCGACAAGCGCGAGCCCGCCTGGCGGCGATAGGCGTCCTTGATTTGGGCATGTTTTGATCTTACTTTGATAACACGATGATCAAAACAAGTGCGGATCCTGTCATGGCTGCTGTCGGTCTCAACATCTCCACCGCCCACTACGGCGAGAGCCAGTCGTCCTTCCTGTCCGCTCGGCTGGTCGCCGAACGCCTTGGCGTGACGCTTGCCGAACTCGCGAAGCTGATCGGTGTCGCGCGCAACACGCTGACGGCGAAGTCCAGTGCCCGAAAGGTCGATGCGGCCTTGAGCAGCGTCGTCCGTATCCTTGCCATAGCCGGCGAAATGGCGGGCGACGATAGCCGCGCCGTCATCTGGTTCAAGCACCAGCCGATCCCCGGCTGGGCCGGCAAGACCGCCTATGATCTCGTCGGCGAGGGCAAGGCCGACAAGGTGCTCGCCTATCTCGAAGCCGTGCGTTCCGGTGTCTACGCCTGATGGCGGTTGGTGAGCCGGTGCGCCTCTGGCGCGCTTATGTGCCGCGCTGGGCGCATGCGCCGCTCTCGGGCGAAGGGGCAGGGCGGTACGGTGGGAGGTGGAATCCCGTTGGAACGCCGACGATTTACGCCGCCCGCGAGCTCTCGACCGCCTGGGCCGAATACAATCAGGGTTTCGTCCAACACCCGGCGCTGATCGCCCAGCTTGAACTCCGCTTTGCCCGTCTTGCCGATCTGACGGCGCCGGAGATCCTTTCCGACCTTGGTCTCACCGAAGAAATCCACCGATGCGAATGGCGCGATGCGCTCGATCGTGGTCTGGTGCCGGAGACGCACCAGCTGCAACTGGCGTTGAGCGACCGAGGCTTCGATGGCCTGATCTATCCGTCCTTCATGTCGCCCGGCGGCACCTGCGTCGCGCTGTGGCACTGGAACGCGGGCGAGGGTTCCGAACTGAAGGTTATCGATCCCGAAGGGCGCCTGCCGAAAACGCCGGCGTCCTGGCTCTGAAGTTGAGCCGTTTGCGTGGCGATGAGGCTGCCTCAGATCACCTTGCCCGGATTGAGGATGCCGTTCGGGTCGAGCGCCCGTTTGATCCGGTGCATGAGTTCGAGTTCGGCCGGGCTGCGCGAATGGTCGAGGAAATCCCGCTTCAGCGTGCCGATGCCATGTTCGGCCGAGATCGAGCCTTTGTAGCGCCGCACGATTTCGTAGACGATGCCGTCGACGATATGCGGCGTGTCCGCGTCGCTGTCAGGCTCCGAAAAGGCGATATGCAGGTTGCTGTCGGCGACGTGGCCGAAGAAAGAGACATGGGCGGCCGGGAACCGTTGAGATAGAGCCGCACCACATTCCGCGGCGAAGCGGCCGATATCGCCGATCGGCAGGCTGACGTCGAGGTTGACGAGCGCCGGCAGCTGGCTGTCCATCGCGTGGCCTTCGCGCACGCTCCAGAACGAACGGCTTTCCTTCTCCGACTGGGCGATCAGCGCATCGGCAATGATCCCATCTTCAAGCGCCTCACCGAGAAAGGCCTCGAAGCCGTCACGCTCGCTGGCATCACCGAGCAGATCCTGCTCGACGATCACCGCGAAGGGCGGGATTTCATCGAAGAACTTCAGCTTCTCCGCCTCGGCGTTGAAGCGGAAGTAGTTTTCCCACATCGCCTCGAAGGCCGAGAGGCCGGGCAGGCGGCGTTGGCAGCGCGTGAGGAAGGCGACCAGATCGTCGTAGCTTTCGAGAGCGCAGAGCGCCGTCAGCCGGCCGGCGGGCAAGGGCCGCAGGCGCAGGACCGCGCGGGTGATCACGCCGAGCGTTCCTTCGGAGCCGATGAAGAATTGCCGGAGGTCGTAGCCGGTGTTGTTCTTGATCATCTTGTTGAGCGACGAGATGATCGTGCCGTCGGCGAGCACCGCTTCGAGACCGAGCACGTTGTCGCGGGTCACGCCGTAGCGAAGCACCCGGATGCCGCCGGCATTGGTGGCGAGGTTGCCGCCGATCTGGCAGGAACCACGGGCGCCGAGATCGATTGGCAGCAGGAAACCGGCGTCTTCGGCGGCGCGTTGCGCCACTTCGAGCGGCGTTCCGGCCCGCACAGTCATGGTGCCTGCCTGTGGGTCGATCTCTTCGATGCCGGTGTAACGCTCGAGCGAGATCACCACCGCGTCCTTGCCGGCATTGGCGCCGCCAGCAAGTCCGGTCAGGCCGCCCTGGACGACGACCGTTTGGCCGTTCTCGTTGCAGAGCCGGAGGGCCGTGGCGATCTCGCCACTGCTTGTCGGGCGGATCACGGCTTTGGGCAGCTCCCGGCCGGTCAGGCTGGCGTCGCTCCGGTGGCGTTCGCCGATTTGCGTGCCGGTGAGCACGATGTCGCCGAGGGCTTGTTTCAGGTCGTCGACGATGGTCATGCGCTTCTCCTGGTTCCGCAGCCATTGTCGGCAGCGGGTATCCTTGCTTAGCGCATCGCGAAGCAAACCGATATCCGCACGGCGACTCTCAGCCCGTCGTTGTCGGCGCGCTTGCACGCTAGGCATGACGAGACGGGTGAAACTGGGCTAGGAGCGCGACCGGTCAGCTGCCGGTGCGTGCCAGTTCAAACGGTTCGGCGGTCTCCACTTCGGCCGGCGGCTCCGGCGTTGCGGCCGCATTCGCCTGCTCCTCCCTGAACAGTTTCCACTTTGTCGGTCGGAAGGCGATGCGGCTGTGGTCGCCGGCAGCGGCGCGTTCGGGCGAGAGTTCGATCTCGACATGCGGATGGTTGCGGCCAAGGTCAAGTTCGAGATGACGGGTGCCGGCGACGCGGCGGCTGGCGGCAACGAGGCCGGCAAGGCAACCGCCGCAGCCGTCGATCAGTTCGATGTCGTGCGGGCGGAAGTGCAGTTTCGCGGGGCCGTCGGGCTCGGACGGGGCGCGCAGCCCGATCGGCCGATCCTCGAACCAGATCTCGCCGTTCTGCAGCGTAACATTGAGGCAGTTCGACTGGCCGATGAAGCCGTAGACGAAGGGCGAGACCGGATGGTCGTAGATCTCGTCGGGGGTGCCGACCTGTTCGATCACGCCCTTGCTCATGACGACGACGCGGTCGGCGAGCTCCAGCGCCTCGTCCTGGTCATGGGTGACGAAGATCGTCGTGTGGCCGGTGCGGTCGTGAATGTCGCGCAGCCACTTGCGCAGTTCTTTTCGGACCTGCGCGTCGAGCGCGCCGAAGGGCTCGTCGAGCAGAAGCACGTTCGGTTCCACCGCCATGGCGCGGGCGAGCGCCACACGCTGGCGCTGGCCACCCGAGAGCTGCGCCGGATAGCGCTTGTCGAGGCCGGAGAGCTGGACGAGGTCGAGAAGGTCGAGGGCGCGCTTGCGGATCTCGGCCGACGGCGGGCGGCGATTGGAGGGCCGCACCTTGAGGCCGAAGGCGACGTTGTCGAGCACGGTCATGTGGCGGAACAAGGCATAGTGCTGGAAGACGAAGCCGATGTTGCGCTCCTGCACGGTCTTTTGCGAGGCATCCTCGTCGCCGAAGAAGATCGTGCCTTCGGTCGGGCTTTCGAGCCCGGCAACGAGACGCAGAAGCGTCGTCTTGCCGGAGCCGGAGGGGCCGAGCAGCGCGATCAGCTCGCCGGAGCGGATGTCGAGCGAGACGTCGTCGAGCGCCGGGAAGCGGCCGAATTCCTTGCGGATGTTGTGAACGCGCACGTCCATGACAATACCTTTCGAATGCCGGCTTTCCCGGTCAGTGCCTGCGGCTGGCGGCGATCTCGGCGCTGTAGCGGATCTCCAGCGCCGTCTTCAAAATCAGGGTGATCAGCGCCAGCAGCGCCAGCAACGCCGCCACCGCGAAAGCGGCGACGAAGTTGTATTCATTATAGAGGATTTCGACCTGCAACGGCATGGTGTTGGTCTCGCCGCGGATATGGCCGGACACCACCGAGACGGCGCCGAACTCGCCCATGGCGCGGGCGTTGCACAAAAGCACGCCGTAAAGCAGCCCCCATTTGATGTTGGGCAGCGTCACATGCCAGAAGGTCTGCCAGCCCGATGCCCCGAGAGACAAGGCTGCCTCCTCGTCGCTACTGCCCTGTTCCTGCATCAACGGGATCAGCTCGCGGGCGACGAAGGGGAAGGTGACGAAGACGGTGGCGAGCACCAGGCCCGGCACGGCAAAGAGGATCTGGATGCCGTGGCTCTGCAGCCAGGGACCAAGGACACTGTGCGAGCCGAACAGAAGCACGAAGACGAGGCCGGAGATCACCGGCGAGACCGAGAACGGCAGGTCGATCAGCGTCGTCAGGAAGGCCTTGCCCTTGAACTCGAACTTGGCGATCGCCCAGGCGGCGGCCACGCCGAAGACGAGGTTGAGCGGCACGGCGATGGCGGCGACGATCAGCGTCAGGCGGATGGCGGAAAAGGTTTCGGCATCGCCAAGGGCCAGCACGAATTCCGTCACGCCCTTGCGCAGCGCCTCGGTAAAGACGGCGGCGAGCGGCAAAAGCAAAAACAGTGCGACGAAGGCGAGCGCCGTGATCGTCAGCGTCAGCCGGGCAAAGCGGCTTTCGGAGGTGGCAGCGGCCAGTTCCGGCAGGGCGGCGCGAGGGCCGGAGGCCGGACTGAGACCGGGACTGGGTGCTGAGGCGGCGGTCAGGTCATGCGACATAGACATATCTCCGCCGGCTCCAGGCCTGGATCGAGTTGATGAGGAGCAGCATGGCAAACGAGATCGCCAGCATGACAGCGGCAATCGCTGTCGCAGCCGCATAGTTGAACTCTTCGAGCCGGATGACGATCAGCAGCGGGGCGATCTCGGAGACGTAAGGCAGGTTGCCGGCGATGAAGATCACCGAGCCGTATTCGCCGACACCACGGGCAAAGGCGAGCGCAAAGCCGGTGAGGCCGGCTGGCAAGAGCCCCGGCAAAAGCACCCGGCTGATCGTCTGGAAGCGGCTGGCGCCAAGGGTGGCTGCAGCTTCCTCCACTTCCTTGTCGATCTCCTCCATGATCGGCTGCACGGTCCTGACCACAAAGGGCAGGCCGACGAAGATCAGGGCGATGACGATGCCGGCCGGAGTGAAGGCGATCTTGAGGCCAAGCGGCTCCAGGAACTGGCCGATCCAGCCGTTCGGGGCATAGAGCGTCGTCAGCGCAATGCCGGCAACCGCGGTCGGCAGCGCAAAGGGCAGGTCGACCATGGCGTCGATCACCCGCTTGCCGGGGAACCGGTAGCGCACCAATACCCAGGCGAGGATGACGCCGAAGACGAGATTGATAACGGCGGCGATAAAGGCCGTGCCGAAGGAGATCTTCAAGGCATTGAGCGTGCGCGGATCAAGCGCCAGCGCCACGAACTGCGCCCAGCCGAGCCCGCTGGCGCGAAACACCAGACCCGACAGCGGGATCAACACGATCAGAACCAGCCAGCTCAGCGTGATCCCGAGCGACAATCCAAATCCAGGCAAAACACTCGGCTGGCGAAATCGCCAGGGTGCAGTCTTCGTCGCATCCGTCAATGGCACTACCTTTGCAGTCTTTACGCGGCACGATGAAACGCGCTTCGCTCGAGGGCTCGGCCCGGCGCGACGCGAAGCAGCGCGCGCAGCCGGGCTCGCCGGCTGCGCGCGCTGTTCAGGTTTTATTGGCCCGGCTTGTAGAGCGTGTCGAAGACACCGCCGTCGCCGAAGAATTTCGGCTGGGCTTCTTTCCAGCCGCCGAAGTCTTCGATGGTGACGAGCTTCAGTTCGCCGAACCGCTTGATATCGGCCGGGTCTGCCGCTGCCGGCTTGAACGGCCGGTAGTAGTGCTTGGCCGCGATCTTCTGGCCGGCATCGCTGTAGAGGTAGCCGAGATAGGCTTCCGCCACCTTGCGTGTACCCTTGGTGTCGACGTTGCCGTCGACGAGCGCTACGGGCGGCTCCGCCTTGATCGAGATCGACGGCGTGACGATCTCGAACTTGTCGGGGCCGAGTTCCTCGAGCGACAGGTAGGCTTCGTTTTCCCAGGCGAGCAGCACGTCGCCGAGGCCGCGCTGCACGAAGGTCGTCGTAGCGCCACGCGCGCCGGTATCGAGCACCGGCACGTGCTTGAAGAGCTCGGTCACATATTCCTGCGCCTTGGCGTCGTCACCGCCATTGGCGGAGCGGCCATAGGCCCAGGCAGCGAGGAAGTTCCAGCGCGCGCCGCCCGAGGTCTTCGGGTTTGGCGTGATCACCTGGATATCGGGCTTGACCAGATCGCCCCAGTCCTTGATGCCCTTGGGGTTGCCCTTGCGCACCAGGAACACGATCGTCGACGTGTAGGGCGCGCTGTTGTTTTCGAACTTCGTCTTCCAGTCTGCCGGGATCTTGCCGGTTTCCTTGGCGATCGCGTCGATGTCCGCTTCGAGCGCCAGCGTCACGACGTCGGCCTGCAGGCCGTCGATGACCGAGCGGGCCTGCTTGCCCGAACCGCCGTGCGACGTCTGGATCGTCACGGTCTCACCGGTGTCCGCCTTCCACTTCTCGGCAAAGGCAGCATTGAAGTCCTTGTAGAGTTCTCGTGTCGGATCATAAGACACGTTCAGGATCGTCGTGTCGGCAAACGCAACACTTGCAGCTCCCAGCTGCAGGCCTCCGAGCACGATTGCCAGTCCCACCATTCCGGTAATTCGTCCAAAGACCATTTCGACCTCCATTGGTTACCAGATAAAACTATCAATTTTGTCGACTGCTACAACGTAAACCGATGACGCCAGAAGCAGCTATGGGGAAATGTCCTATCGTTTTGTCGGGCTTTTCGGGAACGGTTTGCCTGCAACCGCCTCCGCGACCGCGCCAAACCAACGACAGAATACATGGAGAGCGCGAAGCGGCTGTCCAGAAAAAATGCGCGGCGGCGGAAATATTTGGCGCGCATCTGCGAGGAGGCGACGACGGCCGTGCTCGGCCGGCTGAACGCCGAAGACTTCCTCGGTTACTGGTCGGCGGTTGCCGGGGACGAAGCGGCCTGCTCTCGCGACCGCGGCTATGCGGACGGGCTGGTCGTGGCGGAAAAGGTGGTGTTTTCGAGGATGCTGACCGAAGCTCCCTGGGAGCGCACGCGGATCGCGAATGGATCGGTGATGGACGTCGTTTCAGACCTCAAGGCGTCCGGCGAAGGTGACATTCTCGTCAACAGCAGCGCCAGCCTCATCAAGTCGCTCCTTTCGGCCGACATGATCGACAGGCCCTATCTGCTGATCTGCCTGGAGATTGCAGGAGGTGGCGCGCGGCTCTTCGAGGACGGCCTGCCGGGCACGACGTGGCGCGTTGCGCACCAGGAGACGGGTGAGCGGGGCAAGATCGCGCTCGTTTATGACCGGGTCCGCTGAGCGCGGAGCGTCAAGAGTGGCGGCGCGGCAAACGCGCCGCTCAACTATGGCGACCGGCTAAAGCACGTGGCCGCGCGCCACTACCGGCCAGATATCCTTCAGCCTGTCGCCTTCGACGATATGGACGGCGTCGAACATGTTGGTCACGACGCAGGCGTGGTTCGGCACGATCCTCAGCTGCTCGCCGACCTTGAGCCCGATTGGCCCGTCGGTGACGAGGCGGCCGTGTTCCTCAGAGAGCTGGTCGATGCGGATGTCGTCGCGGCCGAGCACGTGGCCGTAGCCGGTGAGGCCGAGTAGATCCGAGGTCAGCACCTTGCTGCCGGCATCGATGATGGCGCGGTTCTCGGAGGGGACCGAGACGACGGTCGCAAGCACCGTCAGCGCGCACTCGTCCCAGCCGGCGACGCCGCGCGAAACCAGCGAGCGGTCGTTGTAGATATAGGTTCCGGGGCGGTATTCGCTGGCAACAGGCGCGCCGTCGGCATGCATCATGCTCGGCGTGCCGCCTGAGGTGATGGCGGGGACAGTGATGCCGTCGGCCTCGATCAACTGCTTCGCCTCGCTCATGAAGGCCTGGACCTTCGCCTGGCCGTTGACGGGCGGATAGGTCATCAGGCCGCCGAACACGAGCCCCTTTGCCTCTTCGATCCGGCGGGCGAGCTTGGCGGCCTCTGCCGGGGAGCCGACACCGCAGCGATCGGCGCCGGTGTTGCATTCGACAAGCACGTGCAGCGGCTTGTCCTTGTCGGCGAAATAGCCGGCGAGCCCGTCGATGACCGTTTCGCTGTCGGCGACGACCGAGAGCGAAACGCGGTCATTGAGCCGCTCCAGCCGCGCCATCTTGGCGTCGCCGAGAATGTTGTAGGTGATCAGCACGTCCTTGATCCGGTCGCTGCCCGCAACCATTGCCTCCGCCTCGGTGACCTTCTGGCAGGTGATGCCGATGGCGCCGGCTTGAAGTTGAAGCTCGGCCATCTGCGGCAGCTTGTGCGTCTTGATGTGGGGGCGCACGCGAATGCCGTGCTCATCCGCATAGGCCTGAAAGCGCTCGATGTTGCGCTTGGCAATTTCAAGATCGACGAGAACGGCCGGGGTTTCGATCGGCAGGGGCATCGCGACTCAACTCCTCTTGGGCGGCGCAGGATCGGGGCGAAACTACCTCAACTGCCCTTGACAAGATATGACCGCGGGCCTTTGATACGTCAATCCATTATTCAAGATTATGATGCATAGTAATAGAATAATGGTGGGGAGGCTAAAAAAGGGAGGAATGAAATGAGCAAGACCGTTTTTGCAGCGGCTGCCGTCGCAGTCATGGCTATGGCCGGCTCGGCCTTGGCCCAGGAGCCGGCGAGCAAGCTGGACGAAGTTATCGCCCGCGGCCATCTGGTCATGGGCACCGGCAGCACCAATGCGCCGTGGCATTTCAAGAGCGCCGACGACAAGCTGCAGGGCTTCGATGTCGACATGGGGCGCATCATCGCCAAGGCCCTCTTCGGCGATCCGGAGAAGATCGAGTTCGTCAACCAGTCGTCCGACGCCCGCATTCCGAACATCACCACGAACAAGGTGGACATCACCTGCCAGTTCATGACGGTGACCGGTGAGCGCGCGCAGCAGATCGCCTTCACCATTCCCTACTATCGCGAGGGCGTGGGCCTGATGCTGAAGGCCGACGGCAAATATGCTGACTACGCTGCGCTCAAGGCCGGCGGCTCGTCCGTCACCGTATCCGTCCTGCAAAACGTCTATGCCGAGGCCATGGTGCATGCCGCCTTGCCGGAAGCGACGGTCGACCAGTACGAGTCCGTCGACCTTATCTATCAGGCGCTGGAATCCGGTCGTGCCGACACGGTCGCCACCGACCAGTCGTCGCTCGCCTGGTACATGACGCAGAACCCCAACCGCTATAAGGATGCCGGCTACGGCTGGAACCCGCAGACCTATGCCTGCGGCGTCAAGCGCGGCGACCAGGACTGGCTGAACTTCGTCAACACCGCACTGCACGAGGCGATGACCGGCGTCGAGTTCGATTTCTATGCGAAGTCGTTCAAGTCCTGGTTCGGCAAGGACCTTGCTCCGCCGCAGATCGGATTCCCGGTCGAGTACAAGTAAGCCTCTCCGGGGCGATCCCGCCGCCTGCGGGGTCGTCCTGCGTCCTTCGGCATGGGTGGCTGAAACATGGGCTATACTCTGAATTTTGCCGCCGTCTGGCGCTCTTTCGATCTTCTGCTCGAAGGGCTGGCGCTCAGTCTCGGCCTCGCCTTCGCGGCAATCCTTGTGGGTTGCCTGATCGGTCTCGTCACCGCTTTCGGGCTGGTGTCGAAAAACCTGTTCCTGCGCAAGCCGGCCGGTCTCTATGTGACCGTCATCCGCAACACGCCGATCCTGGTGCTGGTACTGTTCAGCTACTTCGCCTTGCCGCAGCTCGGCGTCAGGCTCGGCAAGATCGAGAGCTTCGTGCTGACGCTGGCGATCTATTCCGGCGCCTATCTCGCCGAAGTCTTCCGCGGTGGGCTGCTTTCAGTTCCGCCGGGGCAGCGCGAGGCGGGGCTGGCGATCGGGCTCACGGAAATGCAGATACGCACCTCGATCATCCTTCCCTTGATGCTGCGCAACGTCCTGCCATCCTTGAGCAGCACGATGATCTCGCTGTTCAAGGACACTTCGCTTGCAGCCGCGATCGCAGTACCCGAACTGACCTTCGAGGCGCGCAAGATCAATGTCGAGACCTTTCGGGTGATCGAAACTTGGATCGTTGCGAGCTGCCTCTATGTCGCCACCTGCTCGGTATTGGCCGCCTTGATGCGCGCGGTCGAGCGCCGTCTCTCCGTGCCGAGGTGATCGCCATGGATTTTCCAGCATTTCTCGACCAGCTCTGGCTCGCCCGCATTCCCTTGCTGAAGGGGCTTGGTGTCTCGATCTCGATCTCCTTCCTGTCGATCGTCGTCGGAACGGTGCTCGGCGTCTTCGTCGGCCTGGCGCTCACCTATGGCTATCGCCCGGTGCAATGGGTCGTGCGCGGCTATACGGATTTCATCCGTGGCACGCCGGTGCTGGTGCTCGTTCTGGCGAGCTACTATGTGCTTAGCACCGTCGGTATCGATCTCGGGCCCTTCCAGGCCGGCATCCTGGCGCTCTCGGTCTTCTGCAGTTCGCATGTCGGCGAGCTCGTCCGCGGCGCCCTGCAGGCGATCCCGAAGGGGCAGACGGAGGCGGCGAAAGCAATCGGCCTGACATTCTCGCAGACCTTCGTCTACGTGCTCGGGCCGCAGGCGTTGCGGCAGGCGCTGCCGGCCTGGGTCAATACGGCGGCCGAGATGGTCAAGGCCTCGACGCTTCTGTCGATCATCGGCGTCGCCGAGCTTCTGCTTCGCACCCAGGAGCAGATCTCCCGCAGCTTCATGAGCCTGGAGTTCTATTTCTTCGCCGGCTTCCTCTATTTCGTCATCAACTACAGCATCGAGCGTTTCGGCCGTTACGTCGAACGCAAGACCGCTGTCCCATCCTGAGGCTTCGGCTCCGATGACCCAGACACTGCTTGAAATCCGTGACCTCCACAAACGCTACGGCGCCGTCGAAGTGCTGAAGGGCGTCGACTGCACCATGGCACAAGGGGAGGTCATCTCCATCATCGGCTCCAGCGGCTCGGGCAAGACGACGATGCTGCGCTGTATCAACATGCTGGAGGAGTTCCAGGGCGGCTCGATCCGCATCGACGGCCAGGAGATCGGCTACGAGACCGTGGGCGGCCAACGCCGCCGCAAGAAGGAAAAGGAAATCGCCCGCCAGCGGGCGATGACCGGCATGGCCTTCCAGCAGTTCAACCTCTTCCCGCATATGACCGCGGCCAGAAACATCATGCTCGGCCTGATGAAGGTCCGCGGTATGGGACGCGATGAGGCGCGGGCGGTTGCCGAGAAATGGCTGGACCGTGTCGGGCTGCTCTCACGCATGGATCACTATCCCGGCCAGCTCTCCGGCGGCCAGCAGCAGCGCGTGGCGATCGCCCGGGCGATCGCAATGAACCCGAAGCTGATGCTGTTCGATGAAGTGACCTCGGCGCTCGATCCGGAACTCGTCAACGAGGTGCTGCAGGTGATCAAGGGGCTTGCCGAAGACGGCATGAGCATGCTGCTCGTCACCCACGAAATGCGCTTTGCCTATGAGGTCTCGACGCGCGTGATCTTCATGAACCAGGGCCGCATCGGCGAAGAGGGCAACCCGAAGCAAATGTTCGTGAAGCCGCAGACCGAGCGCCTGGCGGAGTTCCTGAAAAGCTCGTCGTTCAATTGATGTGGGGGCTATGATCGGGCCGGCCGCCGCGGCAGCGACGGTCGGCTCTTGTTCGTCGCGAAAGGCTCAGCCTTTCGCCAGCGACCGGCCGCTTTGCGGATCAAAGAGATGCAGCGCATCCGCCTCGATGCTAAAGGCGCGCTCGTCACCGGCCAGAAGCGAGCTGCGCGGTGGCAGGCAGGCGGTGATGCGCTGCTCACCGATCCGTGCCGTGGTGACAAGTTCTGGGCCTGTCAGTTCGACCACTTCGACGCGCGCCTTGAATTGCGGCCCAGTCTCGTCGCTGGAGGCCAGCCGCAGCGCTTCTGGGCGGATGCCGATCTTGACGCGCTGACCATCGGAGACCACACCGCGAAAATGGGACGGCAGGGCGATTGCCTGATCACCGCCGGCGATCGTCACCTGACCCTGAGCAACAGTCGCATCCAAGATGTTCATCGGCGGCGAGCCGACGAAGCCGGCGACATAGAGCGTGGCGGGCCGGTCGTAGATCTGTTCCGGCGTGCCCAGTTGCTCGATCCTCCCGTCGCGCATGACGGCGATACGGGTCGCAAGCGTCATCGCCTCGATCTGGTCGTGGGTGACGTAGACGACAGTCGTCTTCAGCATCTGGTGCAGGCGCTTGAGCTCGGTGCGCATTTCCATGCGCAGCTTGGCGTCGAGGTTGGAGAGCGGCTCGTCGAAGAGGAAGACCTGCGGATTGCGCACCAGTGCGCGGCCGATCGCGACGCGTTGGCGCTGGCCGCCGGAGAGCTGGCTTGGCTTGCGCTCGAGCAGGTTCTCGATTTGCAACAGCTTGGCGGTTTCTTTTACCGCCTTCTCGCGTTCGGCGACCGGAACCTTGCGCATCTCCAGGCCGAAGCCGATGTTCCGCGCAACGCTCATGTTCGGGTAGAGCGCATAGGACTGGAACACCATGGCGATGTCGCGATCCTTCGGATGCGCGCCAAGAATTGAGCGCTCGCCGATGCGGATGTCGCCGCCGCTTGGCTCCGCCAGTCCGGCGATGATGTTGAGAAGCGTGGACTTGCCGCAGCCGGATGAGCCGAGAAGGACCAGGAACTCGCCGCTTTCGAGCGCGATGTCGATGCCCTTCAGCGTCTCGACTTCGCCATAGCGCTTGTGAATGTTCTCAATCGCAAGTGCGCTCATGCGCCGGTCTCCTGAAGGTAGGACGAAAGCGGTTGGCCGTAGCTGCGCGGCAGGGTGGAGATCGCCTCGGAAGCGATGGCGACGCCGGTGCGCAGACAGGCTTCGAGCGGCATCTCGGCGGCAAGTGCCGCGAGGAAGCCTGCATTGAAGACGTCGCCGGCGCCGATCGTATCGACCACGGTGACGACGGGTGCTGGCGACGATGAAAGGCGGCCTTCCGCGTCAATGGCGATCGCGCCGTGTGGTCCGCGCTTGACGACGACGATCGCGCCTTCGGGCATATGTTTTCGGAGTTCGCGTGCCGCCTCGGCCGGGTCGGTGACACCTGTCAGCGTCGTCGTTTCGACCTCGTTGAACAGCGCGAGCCGGCAGCGCTTCATCCAGCCGATGGTCGCGGCGCAGTTCGCCTCCGTCCAGCCGTCGAGCGGCCAGCCAGTGTCGAGTGCCACCGCAATGTCGTGCGCATCGGCCCAGTCGAAGAAACGATCGTATTCGGCCGTCAATGCGTCCGTCAGGAACGAGCCGGTCAGAAGCGCGTAGCCGCCGCGCAGCTTCTTGCCGTCGAGCATCGCCCAGACTTCCTCGAAGGTGAGGAGCGGCAGATGTCCGCGCGTGGTGAAGAAGGTGCGCTCGCCGTCCGGATGGGTGATGCCGACGGAGAGCGTGGTGCCGACGCTTTCGACCGGCCAGGACACGGACCGCTCGGGAAAGGCCTGCCTCAGCCAGGTGCCGAACTGGTCGTTGCCGACATTGGCTGCGATTGCGTAGTCGACGCCGAGCGAATCCCAGGCGAGCGCGCTGTTGCCGGCGCAGCCGCCGACGCGCAACTCGTCATGGTCGACGATGATTTCGGTTCCGGCTTTCGGCCAGGGGGCCGCCGGCCCGAGGATGAGGTCGACATTGGCGTTGCCGACCACGGCAAGAGGACGCATCGTTATTCGCTCCGGGTAATCTTGGTCGAGCGCACCGGAGTGCCGGCATTCTCGACGCGGGCCGCCGCAAAGGCGATCATGAAGGACTGCGCGACCGGCAGCATGGCGAAGATTGCCGCGAGGCCAGTGGCCGGCGCAAAGGGAATGGTGGTGACACCATCGCTCGCCGCCTCGCCGGAAGCGTCGAAGACGATGACCGGCGAACCGGCTTCGGCGGCCGAGATCGCCATAGCGCGAACGAGCCCGGCGGTTGCATCCGCTCCACGGAAGAGAACGACGCCAACCGAAGGGCCGAGCATTTCCATAGGCCCATGCCGGAGCTGACCGCCTTCGAGCGAGAAACAGGGCAGGCGCGAGAGTTCGGTCAAGCCGAGACCGATCGCCTCTGCGAGGCCCTGCAGGCGACGGCCTGAGGTGACGACGGAGCGGACGTTGCTCAGGGCCGCAAGCGCTGCGGACGTATCCGGCGATTGCGGGTTTTCCAACGCGGAAAGCGCTTCGCCGGTGTCATCGCCGAGGGCTGCGAGGACGGAGAGGTGCAGGGCGAAGCTGATTGTCAGGCTGCGGGTAGCAGCAAAGGCCTTTTCGGTGCCGCCGACGCCGACCAGCGAAGGCGCGTTGCTTGCGAGGAAGGAGCCACCTTCCAGCGTCAACCCGAACGTGTGCGGCGTTCCGCCATCGGTCTCGGCGAACCAGCGCAGCACTTCGGCGCTTTCGCCGGACTGCGAAGTGATGAGGATCGTCTTGTCCTCGATCGACAGCGGCTGGCCGAGCTGCTCTGAAAGCGGCAGGGCGACGGCGTCGATGCCATGAGCGCGGTAGAGCGGTTCGACAGCGCGGCCGACCGCATGCGAGCCGCCCATGCCGAGCAGCAAGAGTTTGCCGGTCGCTTTCAGCGAGCGGGCGATCTCTGCGGCGCGCGGCGCTGCGCCGCGGACGGAGGCGACCGCATCGGCGGCCTGCCACGCCATTTCACGATCGATTGCGGCGAGCCCTGCGGGGCGTTCCGAAGTGGTCATGGCCGTCATCCCTTCACACCGCCGCTGGTAAGCCCGGAGATCAGGGCACGTTGCATGACGAGGCCGATCAGTACCGGGGGCAGGGCGGCCAGCACCCCGGCTGTGGCGATCAGCCCGTAATCGGAGACACGGCCGCCGGCGAGATCGGAAATGGCAACCGTAAGCGTCTTGGCGCGCAGGTCCGACGTGAAGAGCAGCGCGTAGAAGAATTCATCCCAGGCAAGCAGGAAGGCAAAGAGTGCCGATGTCGCCATGACGGGTGCTGCGAGCGGCAGGGTGATGAGCCTCAGGATCTGGTCGAGGCGGGCGCCGTCGATCATCGCGGCACTCTCGATCTCCTTGGGGATGGAATCAAAGCCGGATTTCAGCAGCCAGGTGGTGAAGGGCGCCAGAATGGTGAGGTAGACAAGGGCCAGGCCGAACACAGAATTCAGAAGCCCGAGATAGGCAAGCCCCATGTAGAGCGGCACTGCGAGCGCCACCGGCGGCAGCATGTAGGTGGCGATCACCGCATAGAGCGACCAGGAGACATTTGACGTGCGCGACACCGCCCAGGCGGCCGGAATGGCGACCGCGATCGCTGCCAGCGTCGCCATGCCGGCGACCTTCAGGCTGTTGAACAGCGAAGCGGTAAAGGCCGCACCCGCGCTGTTCTCGATCGTCGACAGAAGCAGCCGGTAGCGCGAGAGGTCGATTTCCTCCGGCCACCAGTTGAGCGGCTTCGCCGAGAGGTCGGCGGCCGACGAGATGCTCATGACGAAGAGCCAGAGGATGGGGGCGAGAATGATTGCCGCCAAGAGCAGCGCTGCCGCATAGACGAAAACGGTAAAGAGTGGGCTTTGGCGTTCCATCACGAGGCTCCCGCGGCTTTGCGCACCATGGCCGCGTAGGCAACGGCGAGCACGGTGACGAGCAGGGTGACGATCAGCGCCAGCGACGCGCCGGATCCCGCCCGCTGGAAGGAGAAGGCTTCCTGATAGACCAGGATCGACAGGGTGCGGGTGCTGTTGGCCGGACCACCGCGCGTCATCACCCAGATGAGGTCGAAGACCTTGAACGCCTCGATGGTGCGCAGCACCAGCGCAACCAGCAGCGGGCCTGCGAGATAGGGCATGATCACGTAGCGGAAACGGTTGAAGGGCCCCGCGCCATCGACGAGCGAGGCGGCGGTGATATCTCGCGGCACGGCCTGGAGGGCGGCAAGCGCGATCAGCGCGACCAGCGGAAAGTTCTTCCAGCAATCGGCGACGATCAATGCCGCCAGCGCCGAACCGGGTTCGCCGAGCCAGGAGCGGTAGCTGTCGATCACTCCGAACTGCAACAGGGCGGCGTTCAGCGCGCCGTATTCCGGGTTGTAGATCAGCCGCCACAGCGTGGCATTGACCACGGTCGGCAGCGCCCAGGGCAGGATCATCAGGGCTCTGAGCGCCGTGCGGCCGCGGAATTGCTGGTTGAGCAGCAGGGCTGCGAGCACGCCCAGCACCATTTCGGCGGTAACGGAGACGACCGCGAACCAGGTCGTCGTGATGAACGCACGCTGGAAATTCGAGCCGCCAAGCATCTTGGCATAATTGTCGAAGCCGACGAACGTGCCTTCGGTGCCGACGAGCTTGGCGTCAGTGAAGGAAAGCCTGATCGTGTCGATCAACGGCCAGCCGATGACGGCGATCATCACCGCCAGCAGTGGCAGCATGAGCAGCCATGCGCGCGTTGTTATCCAGGTGCCGGACATAGGATGGAAACCTTCTCGGGCCTAGGGAGCCCCGTCATGCTATCGCATATTGCCCCGGACCGTAATCGACCCAAGCGAATGATGCGCCAAATCAAAGTGTTAAAGCGTTGCGGCGGCGCCGCCAATTCCCGCGGTCCCCGGGCGGTTTCCCGCCCGGGGCTTGGGAGGGCGGCTCAAAGGCCGCTGTTTTCGGCCGCCGTCTTCAGGGCGTCTTCGGCCGAGGCTTGGCCAAGAAGCGCTTCCTGGATCGCCTGTTGAAGGGCGGTCGAAAGTTCCTGGTACTTGGGGGTCGTCGGACGCGGATACATGGCAGCGAGGCCAAGCTTGGCAGCACCGATCAGCTCTTCCTGGCCCTTGGTGACGCTGGCGTCCTCATAGGAGGAGGCCCAGATCGGCAGGCTGAGCTTGGCGTAGGTGTTCTGCGTCTGCTGCGAGGTCATGTAGACGATGTACTTCCAGGCATCGTCCGGGTTCTTGCTGGTCGAGGTGACGCCGAGGCCCATCGAGCCGTTGACAGCCGAGACTTCGCTCTTGCCGGCCACGCCCGGTGCCGGCACGACGCCGACCTTGCCCGCGACCTTGCTTTCCTTCGGATCGTTGGCGAGGTTGTACATGTAGGTCCAGTTGAGAGCGAAGGCGGCTTCGCCGTTCTGGAACACCTTGCGCACGTCCTCCTCCAGGAATTCCTTGGAGTTCGGGTTGGTCAGGCCCGAGGTGTAGCTCGTCACCATGTAGTTGAGCGCGTCGAGACCGCCGCCAGAGGTGAAGGCCGGCTTGCCGCCATCGATGAACTTGCCGCCATAGGCGCTGACAAGCGTGGTGTAGTCGCAGATCGCGGCTTCGGCCTGCGACCAGCTCCAGGCGATCGGGGTTGCGAGCAGACCCTTGTCCTTGATGACCTTGGCCTGTTCGGCAAGCTCGTCCCAGGTCTTCGGCGGTGCCTTGATGCCGGCCTTCTCCAGGATTTCCTTGTTGTAGAACAGGTACTTGGTGTCGAGGATCCAGGGCATGCCGTAGCGCTTGCCGTCATATTCGACCGTCGTCCAGGCGCCGGGCAGCACGCCGGACTTCATCTCGTCGGTGATGCGGTCGGTGACGTCGACGAGCACCTTGTTGGCGGCATATTCGGCCGGCCAGATCACGTCGAAGAGCACGACGTCGTAGCCGCCGCCGGAGCCCTGTGCCAGCACGGTCTTGTCGTGCAGGCCTTCATAGGGAACGAATTCGAGATTGACCTTCACATCCGGGTTGGCCTTGGTGAAGGCCTCGGTCATGGCGCGTACATCCGCCTCGCTATAGGCGGCCTGCGCCATGAACAGTGCGTTGAGCGTCGTTTCAGCATGCGCGTGGCCAGCGAATGAGACGCCGGCAAGGGTCGCGCAAAGCAGCGTCGTTCTTATGGATTTCAACATTCCTACCTCCCAATGACATAAGCGTTTCAGATTTCCCGGCATGCCTTATGCGGCACGCCGCATGCGAGAAGTCCGCTCTTCACAAAGCGGCTGTCGACATAACAATTGGAGCGCTCGCGGTCGGTCCTGCCGCCGCTGTCGTTCCCCCGAAGCTCTTTTCGGCTTCTATTAAGTCAATTGTCTTGACTTATTTTTTGTTCAATATTCTAACAGTGTCAAGAGGGGTTTTTGGATGAACGATATGCGCCTGATCCGGGCGAAGAGCGGCACCAATCAGGAGGGGACGAGCGCGCATAACCGCCGCGTCATGATCGACGCGTTGCGACTGAACGGCCAATTGTCCCGCGCGGAACTTGCCCGCGCGACGGCGCTGACGAAGCAGACCGTTTCCAACATCATCGAGGATCTGGAGCGCGACGGGCTGGTCGAGTCACTGCAAGCAGTGCGTAATGGCCGCGGGCAGCCTTCGACGCCCTACCGGCTGGTGCCGGAAGGCGCGTTCGCAATCGGGCTGCAGATCGACCGGCACGTGACGCGTACGATCGCGGTCGATCTCGTCGGCCGGGTGCTCGCCCGCGGCGAGGCCAACCTGCCGGCCGGCGGGCCGGCGACCGGGGTCAGGACCATCCTGGAGCTGATCGAAAAGACCCGCCGTGACCTGACGGCGCTTGCGCCGCATTCGGAGGATCGCCTGGTCGGGCTTGGTGCTGCCATGCCGGGTCCCTTCGGCGTGGAGGCCGATGCCGACGACCCCTGGATGATGGCCGCCTGGCAGAACTTTCCGTTGCTCGAAACGCTTGCCGCGGGCACCGGGCTCGATGTCGGCCTGCAGAATGACGCCGCTGCAGCCGCCACCGCCGAGCGTATGGTCGGGGCGGCGCATGGCGTCGATCATGCGATCTGCATTTACTTCGGCTATGGCCTCGGCGCGGGCCTGATCCTCAACGGCGAACTCTATCGCGGCGCGAACGGCAATGCCGGCGAGATCGGCATGATCCTCAGCCTGCCGCGCGGGGCCAGCTCCGACGAGCGCATGCCGCTCGAACACCGCGCCTCGATCGCTTCGCTGTGCAAGCTTCTCGACCTCGACCCGGCCGATCCGGACCTCTATGCACGCATCGATGCTGTGGCAGAGAGCCCCGACCAAAGGCTGCTGCGGTGGATCGACGCCGCTGCCTTTGAAATGCGCGCGGCTGTTCAGGCGCTGGAAACGATCTTCGACCCGCAGACGGTGATCCTCTGCGGTGGCCTGCCGCCGGGCCTTGCGCGCCTGTTGACCGACGCGATGATGCCGCTGCTTCCGTCGATCGCCGACCGGCGAGACCGTACACTTCCTCGGCTGCAGGTCGGCTTCACCGACCCCTGGGCGGTGGCGATCGGCGCTGCCGCCGAGCCGATCAGCCGGACCTTCGATCCGCGCTTTTCCGCGATCCTCAAGACCCGGGCCGGCGCCGCCGTCTGACCGCCGGCTTTAGACGATCAGGTCCGGGGTTCGTCCAGACGGGCGAGTTCCGCAAATTCGGTGCCGAGAAAATCGAGCAGGGCGCGGACGGAGGGAAGCAGGCCGCGCCGCGACGGGAAGGCAGCATGAATGATGCCGGCCTTCGGCGCCCAATCGGGCAGCACGTCGACAAGCGTGCCGTCCTTCAGGTCCTGCCGCACGACCATGGTCGGCAGCTGGCAGATGCCGACGCCGTTGAGCGCGGCGAGCCGCAGGGCCACCATGTCTTCGGTTACGAGGCGTGGCCGATGTCGGACGATCGCGGTCGCGCCGTTGGGACCGTCGAGCCGCCAGTCGTGGCTTTGGCGGTCGGGGTTCCAGGCAAGGCTCGGCAGGCCGCCGAGATCCGCCGGTGCCGGCGGGTTGCTCAAACCGGCAAGCAGCCTGGGGCTGGCGACCAGCCTTTGTTTGCTCTCGGCGAACCGCTTGACGACGAGATCGCTTTCCTCGAGCGGCGGGAAGCGCACGCGGATGGCGACATCGATGCTTTCGCGCAGGACGTCGACGCGGCGATTGGTGCTTTCGAGCACCACCTCGACCTTCGGGCATTCGGCCATGAAGCGCGCGATCATCTCGCCCACCTGGAAATAGACGACCGACGACGGGCAGCTGACATGAACCACGCCCTGCGGTTCGGAACGGGTGCGGTCGATCATTTCCTGCGCCGCCTCGGCCTCCACCAGCATGGCGACGCAGTGGCGGTAATATTCCCGTCCGATCTCGGTGATGACGAAGTGGCGCGTCGAGCGCTGCACCAGCCGCACCCCGAGGCGCGCTTCGAGAAGGCCGATGCGACGGCTCAGGCGCGAGCGCGGCATGTTCAGTTTCCGGGCCGCGGCGGCAAAGCCGTTCTGTTCGACGACGTCGACGAACAGCTTGAGATCGTTCAAATCCTGCATGGGCGTTTGTCCTGTTTTCAGGACACTGTAGACCGATATGGCTGTCTACCGCCAGATTTGGTGCAGACGTATCTTCCCTCCAACGCTCTCGCTGACATGGCGAGACCAAGGAGAAACAGCCATGAGAAAGATACTCGGCATCTTCGGGAATGCGCATCCGCATTGGGTTGGTGATGGCTTCCCGGTCCGTTCGCTGCTGGCGCGCGACCGCGCCGGCGATCATGTGAGCCCGTTCCTTCTGCTCGACTATGCTGGGCCGATGAATTTTGCCCCTGGTGTCACGCCGCGCGGCGTCGGTGTGCATCCGCACCGCGGCTTCGAGACGGTGACGATCGTCTACCAGGGCGAGGTCGACCATCGCGACTCCGCCGGCAATGGCGGCCATATCGGTCCGGGTGACGTGCAATGGATGACGGCTGCGGGCGGTATCCTGCATGAGGAGTTCCATTCGGAGCGCTTCACACGCGAAGGCGGCACGCTCGAAATGGTGCAGCTCTGGGTCAACCTGCCGGCCGCCCACAAGAGTGTCGATCCCGGCTACCAGACCTTGCTCGATCGCGACATTCCGACGGTCAGCCTGCCGGATGGTGCGGGATCGCTCAGGGTGATCGCCGGAAGCTACGCCGGAACGCAAGGGCCGGCGCGCACCTTCACGCCAATCAACCTCTGGGACCTGCGCCTGAAGCAGCGAGGCTCGCTCAGCCTCGATCTACCCGAGGGCCATTCGCTCGGCCTCGCGGTCCTGCGCGGTAATGTGCTCGTCAACGGTAGCGATCTTGTGGGAGAGGCGCAATTCGTTCTCTTCGGCCGCGACGGGGGCGGCATTACGCTGGACGCCAATTCGGATGCGACGGCGCTCATCTTGACCGGCGAACCGATCGACGAACCGGTCGCCATGTACGGCCCCTTCGTCATGAACACCGAACAGGAAATCAGGCAGGCGATGACGGACTTCCAGTCCGGTCGATTCGGCAAGATCGCGAGCGTTTAGCCGCGCGAGACCGCATCGCGAACACGGAATGAACCACGACTGAACAGGAGACCGGGCGGTGCCGCCCCTCAATCCCAACGCCGAAGCGCATGCGCTTCGGGGAACCCGAACGCATGCCTGCTTCCCGAATGCAGCCATGCAATCAAGCCAGCAAGGAGCAAGACCATGACACCTGCAAACTTCAACGGACAGCGCCCGGTTATCGATCCCGATGATGCGGTGATGCTTTTGATCGACCACCAGAGCGGCCTGTTCCAGACCGTCAACGACATGCCGATGCCGAAGCTTCGGGCCCATGCGGCAGCGCTTGCCAGCATGGCGACGCTGACGAAAATGCCGGTCATCACCACGGCCTCCGTGCCGCAGGGCCCGAACGGCCCGTTGATCCCGGAAATCCATGCCAATGCCCCGCATGCCAAGTATGTCGCCCGCCGCGGCGAGATCAACGCCTGGGACAATCCGGACTTCGTCGCCGCCGTCAAGGAAACCGGCCGCAAGACCCTGATCATCGCCGGCACGATCACCAGCGTCTGCATGGCCTTCCCGGCGATCAGCGCCGTGCATGACGGCTACAAGGTCTTCGTGGTCGTCGACGCTTCGGGCACCTACTCGAAGATGGCTGAGGAGATTACCCTTGCCCGTGTCGTTCAGGCCGGGGTGGTGCCGATGGATACGGCAGCGGTCGCCTCCGAACTGCAGCGCACATGGCACCGCGACGACGCCCAGCAGTGGGCCGAGATCTACACCAAGATTTTCCCGGAATATCAGCTGCTGATCGAAAGCTACCTCAAGGCCCAGCAGGTCGAGAAGGATCAGGAACAGCTCGACTCGCAGCGCGGCTAAGGCCCGCGGCGGGCAAGAGAATGAAACACCCACGGCAGATATCCTGCCGTGGGTGTTTTGTCTTGATGATTAGCGGCGGTCGATTTCCAGAATGGTCTGGAACAGCACTTCTGCGCCGCGGGCGCATTCCTCGGGCGCGGTATATTCCGCCTCGTTGTGCGAGAGCCCGTCCTTGGATGGCACAAAGATCATGGCAGTCGGGGTGATTGTCGCGATATGGGCGGCATCATGCCCGGCGCCGGAGACCATGTCGGTCGCCGAATAGCCGAGCGCTTCCGTGCTGGCGCGCACGGCGTTCACGATCGCCGGATCGAAAACGACAGGCGCCTTCGACCAGATGTGGTTCAAGGCGACACCTGGCCCAGTCTTGCAGACAGCGTCTTCAAGGGCCGCTTGCATCTGATTGAGCCCCGTCTCGGAAAGATGGCGCATGTCGATCTGGAGCCGAACGGAACCGGGCACGACATTGCGCGAATTCGGCCCCACCTCGACGAAACCGACAGTGCCGACACCCGGCGGGTTTTGACGGGCGATGTCGCGGACGGCAAGGACGATTTCGGCCGCCGCAACAAGTGCATCGTCGCGCTGCGCCATCGGCGTGCTGCCCGCATGCGCCTCCGTGCCCGTGATGGTGACATCGAACCAGCGCAGCCCTTGGATGCCCGTGACGACACCGACCTCGGTCGCCGACGCTTCGAGCAGCGGCCCCTGCTCGATATGGAGCTCGACATAGGCGGCAAAGGAAGCCGGATCGATCTTGGCCTTGCCGCGATAGCCGATCGCATCGAGCGCCGAACCGACCGTGACACCTTCGCGGTCGGTGCGCGCCTGGGCGTCATCGAGCGCCAGCGCGCCGGCAAAGACGCCGGAGCCCAGCATTGCCGGCGAGAAGCGGGAGCCTTCCTCGTTCGTCCAGTTGACGACCACGAGCGGATGGCGAAGCCGGGTGGCGCTTTCCTTGAGGGTGCGCAGGATTTCGACACCGGCGAGCACGCCGAGGATGCCGTCGAAGCGGCCGCCCTGCGGCTGGGTATCGAGATGGCTGCCGACGGCGATCGCCGGCAGCGACATGTCCTCGCCGGCATAGGTCGCAAAGATGTTGCCGATGGGGTCAATCTCGACCGTGCAGCCGAGCGCGCGGCATTCCGCGACATACCAGTCGCGGACTTCACGATCCTCCTCGGTCAATGTCAGCCGCGTGACCCCGCCCTTGTCCGCAGCACCGAAGCGCGCGGTCGAGACGATGTCGGCCCACAGCCGGTCGCCGCTTGTCGCCGGCGTGTTGATGCGGCTGGTTTCGCTGCGCATGGCTTCGGCGCTCATTTCTGCTGCTCCGGCGCGTCCTTGTTGAGCCGATAGCGGAAATCGCAATGGGAGGCGCCCTGCATTACAGTCTGGGTGCGCTCCAGCGTGATGCGCGGGTCGTAGCCGGTGCAGAAGACGCCGTCGCGGTTGCAGGACAGCAGGTGTCCGATATGGCCGAGGCCCATCTCGCGATAGGTCTCGGCGTAGCGACAGCGCTTGACGTTGTAGTGGAATTCCTCGTCCGTCGCCTTGGTGACCTCGATGACCAGCGCGTCGTCCTGGGTCCAGAGATCCTGAAGTTCCTGGAAGGTGCGCAGGTTGGTGCCGCCGGGTGTCTTGGCGGCAAAGGTCCGGCCCGCCTCGATCGCGGCCTTGGTGATCGCCTTGTCGAGGATCGCCTGGGCGCGCTCCTCGCCGATCTCCTCGCGCATCGCCTCATAGATTGGCGCGATGATGCCGGCCTCGATGCGGCGGCGCGCGAGAATTCCGATCTCGCCATCCATCGCGACGCGCGAGTCGGCGTTTTGATTGTCCGTCTTTTCCATGCAATGCCTCCCTGTCTGCCTAGGGGCAGAAGAACAGGGGCAGTTTACTACGCTGTCGATGCTTCCGTGTTGCAAATCCGTACCGGAACGATCGAATGCTGTGCAAATATTTTGCGCCAATCTCCGACCGCGCAGGAATCATTCCCGCTTTTTGGGGAATATGCATAGCCGCGTGGTGTAGCGCCCGGAATCGGCGCTGTGCCGTCAGCGCTCGCTGCTTGAAACGAACCAGCGGTAATAGGGATTGGTCGGCTCTACGCGCATCAGCAATTCCATGTCGCGCGCCCACTCGTCGCGGTAGCCGGCATAGGCATTCAGCGAGGCCTGGTAGAACAGCATCAGCCGGTTGTGGGCATCCGTCACGGATTTGTCGAACGCCGGGTCCGCGCCGAGAAGCGGAGCCTTGCTGCGGAGGGCAACCAGGGCCGGCAGCGTGCGCTGCAACTCGTCGGGGCGAACCCAGCTTGCATATTCGATCCGCGGTTGGTCGTCGGTGACCGGCAGGGCCGAACCGGCATAGCGCTCCAACCCGGTGCGATCGGACATCCAGGTCGCGAGCAGGTCGGCCGGTCCGGAAATGCCGACGTCGCGAAGCGCTGCTGCAAGCGTCGGGTCGGCGAGCCGGGCGGCAATGCGGGAAGCGTCAAGCTCCTGCGGCTCAATGGAGCCAATGAGCAGCATCTCGTGCAGTTCGGTCGACCAGAGCGTCGCATGCGGGAAACTGTCGAGGAAGCTGCGCACGAGCGCGCGGGTGTCCTCGTCGTTCTGAGTGGCGATCGGCAGCCATTGCGCGACAAGCCCGTTCGGCGCGAGGCGCTCACGCGCCAGGCGATAGAAGTCGGACGAGTAGAGGTTGACCACGCCGGCGGCCGAGGGCGGCGGCGGTTCGAGCGTGATCAGATCGTAGCGGGATTGGCTCCGCATCAGTTCGCGCCGGCCGTCGGCTACGCGCACGTCGAGACGGCTATCGCCAGCCGCATTGAAGTTGCCGGCAAAGAGCGTCGAGGCGCGGGCGACCGAGGGCAGGAGTTCGGCGGCAACGCGCCGGTCGAGGCCGGGATAGGCGAGCAGCGCACCGGCGGTGATGCCGGTACCGAGACCGATGACCAGAGCCGATTTCGGCTCGCCCTTGTGGATGACGAGCGGCAGTAGCGCCTGCAGCCGCATGTAGCGCAGCGACGGCATGGCATCGCCGGTGTTGGAAACGCCCTGGATGTAAAGGCGGCGGAAACGGCGGTCGGGCTGCCCCTGTTCGATGACGGCGACGGTGGCGCCGAGACCCTCTTCATAGGAAACGATCGTGCCATTGCCGCGCGAAAGGTTGAGCAGGCTCGCCAGCCGATCCGACGGCACGATGACGGCGATCAGCACGGTGAGGGTGCCGAGAGCCGGTGCGAGTAGCCGCCGGCCCATCCAGCCGCCCTGTCCGCGACTGACGGCGACGAGCCCGATTGCGGCTGCGGCAATGGCGAGGACGGAAAAACTTCTGACGATACCGAGAGACGGGATCAGCACAAAGCCGGTCAGAAGCGTGCCGAAAATGCCGCCGAGCGTGTTCAAGGCAAGAACCCGGCCGGTGTCGCGGCCGGCGTGTTCAGGGTCGACGGCGAGCCCGAGGGCGACCGGGAAGGCGGCGCCGAGGATCAGCGTCGGGATAAAGACGATCGTCAGTGCGGCGACGAGGAAGCGCGCGCACATGCCGGCAAAGATGCTACCGGTGACGTCGGCGACGGCGGCCTCAGCGCTGGTCTGCAGCGCCGTCAGCCAGGGGCCAAGCAGCGCAAGTTCGGCGAGCGCCACCAGGCCGGCGAGCGTGATCAACAAGCCGAAGGCCCCCCAGGGGTCGGACAGGCGCTCGCTCCGGCGCGCAAAAAGGGCGGCGCCGAGGGCAAGGCCAGAAAGATAGGTGGCAAGCACCACGGAAAAGGCGAAGGAGCGGGTGGAGATGAACTGCACGATCGCCTGCGACCAGGCCACTTCATAGCCAAGGGCGATACCGCCGGCGATGGCATAGAGGACAAGCGCCAGCCGCGAACCGTTAGCGCTACGCGTTTCCCCAGGGAGTGTCCCTTGAACAGGTTCCCGGGCGATAGGCACATTCAGGGAAAGCGCGATCGCTGCGGCGACAAGGCCGAGCCCCGCTGCCGCAAGCCCTGTCGCCTGAACGCCGAGGGCGGGAATGAGAACGAAAGAGACCGCCAGGCACCCGGCGATCGCGCCGAGCGTATTGGCGGCATAGAGCCTGCCGCCCTTCGCGGCGACGCTGCCTGCTGAGGCGTTTAGCGCCCGCAGCAGGACCGGCAGGGTGCCACCCATCAGGAAGGCTGGCGTCGCCACGATCAGGACCAGCAGGGCCCAGGCGGCGAGCGGGCTGGTGCCCTCAATCGCGACGAAGACCGGCGCGATTCTGGAAAGTATGAAGGTGACGCCGGCGCCGAGTATGGCGACCCCGGTTTCAAGCAGGGCATAGAGGCGGAGCGGCTGGCGGGAACGGTCGCCGGCACGGCCAAGGACAAAACTGCCGAGCGCAAGGCCGAGGAAGAAGGCGCTGACCCCGGTGCTGACCGCATAGACATCGACGCCGGTGACCAGCGAAAGCTGCTTGATCCAGAGAACTTGGAAGACCAGAGCGGCGGTGCCGGAGAGGAAGAGCAGGAATGCCGCGGCTGCCGGAGCGATGTGCGTCCGCTTTGCCGCCGAGGTGCCCTCATTCGACTCCTCGAAAATTACCGATCGAGCGGGCGGAACGGTCTTCGTCATTGCGGCACGCCATCTCTTAACAAAGGCAGGAAGAGAAGGCGGCACACCAGGCGCCGCCTTCGAGAGTGTTATTGGGCAGGTTGGGACTTCGCCAGGATCTCGTCGATCTTCTGGTGCACGCTTTCTTCGATCTGATCGACCGAGAAGCTTGCCGGCTTCTGGCTTGGCGGATACTCGATGAAGGTTTCGAGGAACGCGGCGGATTTCCCGACCGCTTGGGCGAAGAGATAGGCATTTTTCGTTCGCCAGTCGTTGTATTGATCGGAGACGATGTCCGCCCGCTCATAGGGGTCCATCCGCAGGTTGAAGATCTTCGGTGCGCGCAGGCAGGTGAAGGGATCCTGCCAGACGTCGAAACCTCCCGGCTTGCGCATTTCGCAGTAGACGGCTTTCCAGTTGTCCCAGCGCATGCCGACGAGCTTGGCGTCGTCGTTGAAGTAGAAGAACTCCTTGCGTGCGCTCTTTGGCTGCTCGCCGGTGAGGTAGGGCAACTGGTTGTAGCCGTCGAGATGAACCTTGAATGTCTTGCCGTCGAGGTCGGTACCCTTCAGCAGACGTTCCTTGATGTCCTTGTCGCCGGCGGCAGCCAAAAGCGTCGGGAACCAGTCGAGACCCGAGAACATCTCGTTGGAAACGCCCGGCTTGATCTTGCCGGGCCAGCGGATCATTGCCGGTACCCGGAAGGCGCCTTCCCAGTTCGAGTCCTTTTCGCTGCGGAACGGCGTGGTCGCCGCATCCGGCCAGGAGAACTGGTTGGGGCCGTTGTCGGTCGTGTAGACGACGATGGTGTTGTCGGCGATCTTGAGCTCGTCGAGCAGGTCCAGCAGTTTGCCGACGTCCCCGTCATGCTCGATCATGCCGTCGGCATAGTCGTTGCCGGGCATTCCGCTCTGGCCCTTGTACTGGTCGCGCACATGGGTGAACAGATGCATGCGTGTCGTGTTCATCCAGGTGAAGAACGGCTTCTTTGCTTCCGTCTGCTTCTTGATGAAGTCCATTGCCGCCGCGGTCGTCTCGTCGTCGATGGTCTCCATGCGCTTGGAATTGAGCGCTCCGGTGTCCTCGACCTTGCCGTCGGCGAAGGAGTGCAGCACGCCGCGTGGGGCATAGGACTTGAGGAAAGCCGGATCGTCCTTCGGCCAGTATGGGCGTTCCGGTTCTTCTTCGGCATTCAGGTGATAAAGGTTGCCGAAGAACTCGTCGAAGCCGTGTGCCGTCGGCAGGAAACGGTCCTGGTCGCCGAGGTGGTTCTTGCCGAACTGACCGGTGGCATAACCCTGGGCTTTCAGCGCCTGGGCGATCGTCACGTCGCGGTCCTGGAGTCCGACCGGAGCGCCGGGAACGCCCACCTTGGACATGCCGGTGCGCAGCACGGTCTGGCCGGTGATGAAGGTAGAGCGGCCGGCGGTGCAGCTGTTTTCGGCGTAGTAATCGGTGAACATCATGCCGTCGTGCGCGATCCGGTCGATGTTCGGGGTCTTGTATCCGACAACGCCGAAGGAGTAGGCGCTGATATTGGTCTGGCCGATATCGTCGCCAAAGATGACGAGGATGTTGGGCTTGGCGGCATCCTGCGCGAAGGCCGGCAGCGCGGAGGCGGAAATCGACGACATAAGCACGGTGCCGGCGAGCGCCAGCGCTTTCGGTTTCGCGGCATGCCCGATGGTACACGCGGCGAGCCGGCCAAGCCGGTTTTTCAGATCGATACTCATCTCATGTCTCCCTGAGGCAGCAAGCAATCGCTCTCGGAATGCAGGCAAAGTTTCGGATTTACCGATTCAACTTCTACCGGCGGGTGTCCGCGGGTAAGTACGTAACAGTTACGAAGGTCGGCGACGGCGGGTAAATCAGGTCCGGCCCACGGCTCCGAAGCGCCTTGGCGGCGCGGCCTCCAGACCGGGATTAAGATCGGGCAAGTCCGATGTCGGGCCGCCGCCATCGGCGGAGGTTTCCGCCAGCCAGCGCTGTCTCGCCACGTTCAGACCGCTGCGTAACCGCAGGAGATCTGGCCCGCCCTGATGGGAGCTGCTGCTGCCATAGCGGCTGCGGCGATAATCGGCAAAAGCGTCTGCCGTCGCCGGGTCGGCGAAGCTGTCGAGCCAGCGCGAGAGCGGCGTGTTGCCAGTCCGGCGTGACCAATGGTCGAGCGCCGTCTCCAGCCGCGTGGGGTCGTGATCCCGACAGGCGTCGAGCACGTGGCGAAATGCCGTGGCCTCGGATTGCGCCCTCTGCTCGAGCGCGGTTTCCAGCCAGGTTTCGAGGCGACCGAACAGATTGGCGGCCAACTGGATAAGCGCCGCGAGAGCGGCGATCGATGCCGCGACGCCGAGCCACCACAACCAGTCGAAAGGTTCCTCAGCGGGCGGCGGCGCAGGCGGGGCGAGTGCGGGCGCAGCCGTTGGGGCAGCGTTGACGTTAACGGTCACTCTGGCCGCCTCGGCCGTCTGCATCGATCCGCTCGCCGGGTCGAACCAGGGCAGGCTGATCGCTGGAAGCGCGTAGGTGCCGGGCTTTGCAAAGACGTAGGTTGCCACGTCCTTGCGCAGTCCCGCCGTGATATCCCCGCGTGACGTGCGCTCCTCCGAAAGCACCGGATCGTGCCGGTAAAGCTGCACGTCCGCCGGGGCGTCGAAGGTCGGTTCGGGGATCATCATCGGCGCCAGGCCGGCGGCGCGGATGGTGATGGTCCGCACCAGGGCATCGCCTGCCTTTAGCCCCGCGGGATCCCGGTCGAAAGACTGCGTGAGGGTGATTTCTCCGGCGGTGACGCCGGCCTCTCCACCTGCGCCTTGCGGAACGGCTTCGACCGTGAACTTGAGCGAAGGCAACGTCACCTGACCCTTGCTCATCTGGCCGGGTACGGCGGCATAGCCGAACGGAATGACGGCGGGCGGCAGCACGTAGTCGCCTGCCGCCTGCGGGGTGATCGCGTAGGTTTTGCGGATGCCTGAGAAGGCCTCGCCGTTGACGGTCTCGTTGAGGTTCATGCCGCGTTCGTCGGGCATGGTGACAACAGTGCCGGGAAGATCGAACAGAGGAAACTGCGGCGGCGAAAGGAAGTAGTTCGGCACGAAGACGTCGACGTCGACCTCGATCTGCTGGCCGGCATAAATCGGCGCCTTGGTCGTGAGCGTCGCGCGGGCAAAGGGATTGGCGGCGAAGGCCGTGCCTGCAAGCCAAAGCGACAGGCCGAGGAGCCAGATGATCAGCCGCGGCAGGGCGGCGAGGGCTGTCACGGGGCCGCCTCCTTTGCTTCGATCGCAAATTTTCGTGCCAGCAGGTCGGCCGGCGACACCTGGATGTTGCGCATCCACATGTCGGCCGTCTGCGGTCCGCCCTGAACGGTCGCTTCCGTTCCCTTCTTGCCCTTGTCGTCGAACTGGGCCTGGTCCGGGTCAATGCCCGCCTGTTCCTGCTGTGCGTCCTGTTCCTGCTTGTCCTTGTCGGCCTTGCGCTTTTTGGCGATCTCGAGGTTCTTTTGGGCGTCGGTCCAGTCGGGGCGGCGCTTTAGCGCCTGCTCGTAGGCGGCGATCGCCTCCTCGGCCTTGTCGAGGTGCAGGAGGGCATTGCCCTGATTGTAGTAGCTTTCCGCCGTATCGCTCTCGGCAAAGGCGTCGATCGCATCCTGGAAACGGCCGGCGCGGTAGAGCGCTGCGCCGCGCCAGGCGGGATCCGCGAACGTTTCAGAGGCCCCCTGGAAATCGCCCTGTTCGAAGGCGCGACGGCCCTGCTGGTCCGGAGTGAGCCAGAGGTCGATAAAGCGATTGTCCGCCGCCTCCACCCGTTCGCTGCCCATGAGCGAAGTGGCCGCGAGCAGATAGACCGCCCAGCGTATGGTCCAGCCGCGTCGGAACCAGAAGAGGCCGAAGACGGCAATCGGAATCGTCAGCCACCAGCCGAGATCGTGCCAGCGCGTCAGCCCTTCGGCCGTCTTCGCTGCAAAATTCGTCTGGATGCGCCTGATGATCCAGCTGACGTCGGCGTCATCGGATGTCACCGACGCCACCTCGGCCTTGGATGCGGACTGCAGCGCCTTGAGGCCGTCGACATCGAGCTTCGCCCTGACATGCGCGCCGGTGGCGTCGGTCAGGAACCCGCCGTCCGCCGTCTTGACCGGACCGCCTTCTGCCGTGCCGATGCCGAGCACCATCAGCGAGTTGCGCCCCTGATACCCACCGAAGGCCGGGAAGGCGGAACGCTCGACGCCGTCGGTCATGAACAGGATGGTGCCAGGCACCGTTTCGTTGGCGAGCGCTTTTTCGACCTCCTGCAAGGCCTTGGCTGTGTCCTTACCCTCAACGGGCATGATCTGCGGCGACAGCGCGGCGAGGTAGGATTTGACCAGCGCGGCATCGTCGCTGAGCGGCAGCACCATGTGGGCGGAGCCGGCATAGGCGAACAACGCGGTGCGCGAGCCTTTCCTCCTGTCGAGAATGTCCTGGACCTTCAATTTGGCGCGTTCGAGCCGCGTCGGCGAAACATCGGTCGCGTTCATCGTCGGGTTGAGGTCAATGGCGATTGCCAGAGGTGCGGTGTCCTCGACGAAGGGCGGCCGTTCACGCTGCCAGGTCGGGCCAGCGGCTGCGATCGCCGCAACGGCGATCAGTGCGGCGGTGACGTGCACCGGCTGGAAACGCCGTTTCCCGCCCTTGTCGATCAGCAGGTGATCGAGCAGGTGCGGTGCGATCATGTCCTGCCACTGCGAGCGGACATCGCCGCGCCGGGTAACGAGGTAGATCAGCAGCGGGACGGCGGCGAGCGCCAGCAGCCACAGCGGCCGCAGAAAGTGAAAATCCGCGATCATGGCGCTGCCTCCCGGCGCTGACGCCGGTCGCCGAGCGAGGATAGGAGCCACATGACGGCGTGATAGGCGAGCACCAGCAGGAGTGCCGCACCCAGCGGATAGTAGAACAGCTCGATGCGCGGCCGCCAGGAGAGCGTCTTCTGGTTTGCCGGCGTCAACTGGTCGAGCAATTGGTAGATGTTCTGCAGACCGGCCTGATCCTGGCCGAAGAAGTAGCGCCCCTTCGTCGCTTCGGCGATCTGCTGGAGTGCCGCCGTGTCGAGCTTCTGTTCTCCTTGAGCATTGGGATCGCCGATGCCGACCGTGTGGATCACCACCTTTCGCTCGGCGGCGATGCCGGCGGCCTTGTCGGGCGGCATCTTACTGGCGGTGTCGTTGCCGTCGGTCAAGAGGATCATCACCTTGTCCGGCGCGGTGCTGGCGTCGAACATTTTGATCGCCAGCCCGATCGCATCGCCGACGGCGGTGCGGGGACCGGCCATGCCCGGCAGGCTGTCGGCCAGCATCAGCTTGACGGTCTTGTGGTCGAGCGTGAACGGTACCAGCGGATAGGGCGCATCGCCGAAGGCGATCAGGCCCAGCCGGTCATTGGGCCGCCGGTCGATGAAGTCGGCGACCACCGCGTGCACCGCTTCGGCGCGGGTCTGCAGGTTGCCGGCGGGATCGCGAAAGTCGCGCGTGTCCATCGACTGTGACAGATCGATCGCCAACATCAGGTCGCGCTGCGGTTCGACCTTTTCGATCGGCGGCTCGACATATTGCGGCCGCGCCAGCGCCAGCACGATCAGCGTCCAGCAGATGGGTGCGATCACCTTCTGGCCGAGATTGGTTCTCGGAACGACGGAGCCTTCGGTCGGACCGAGATTGGCCGCCGCGGTGATGTCCTTGAAGAACGGCACCCTGACGGCGGCCGACTGCTCGCGGTATGGCGGAAGCAGCCACCAGACAAGGAAGGGCAACGGCAGAAGGATCAGTGCCCAGGCGTGGTCAAGCACGTACATGATGCGCCTCGATCCAGTGCCGCGCTGCCGCGATGTAGGCCTTTGCCTCAGCCTCCGGAACCGCGGCGAGCGCCTGGCTGCCACGATACTCGGCTTCCTCGAAAAAACGCGCAGAGGCGATCGGAAAGACGGGACCGCCGGAATGAGCGTCGAGATATTTGGTCCAGCCGGTGCCGTGCAGGCCGGCAATGGCTTCGCGTGGCCAGATCGAGAGCGCGGTCCGCTTCAAAAGGACAGGCAGGGCCGCGAGCGCCTCGCCACGCGATCCGGTGGCGGCCAATCCGGCTTCTATCTTCCTGAGGTCGGCGAGCGCCTCGCGGCGGTAGCTGTTGGCCTCCCAGCGCCGGTACCAGCGCCAGCAGGCAAAGGCCGCCATGAGAAGGATAATGCAGCCGAGCACCGCCCACGCCTTGGTCTGGGGCATCATCGAGACAGGCTGCGGCAAGGCGATATCCGCGAGCTGCCGAAGGGCGGCGTCGAGCATCGGATCTCTCGCAGGTGCCGCCGTCGCCATCATCGCCTCCGCTGCCGGCTGGCGAGTTGGCCGAGCATGGTGCGCAGCTGCGGCGCCACCTCTTCCGCCGCAGAGATCGGCAGCATGGGCAGGCCGAGCTCCTCCTGCCAGGCGCGCAGCGCTCGCCCGCGCTTGCGGGCAAAGCTGTCGATCGCCTCGCGCACATTGCCATGGCCGAACTGCACTTCGGCCTGAAGCAGCCCGCCGCTAAAGACGATATCGCCCTTGCGCGGCAGTTCGAGCAGGAAGGGATCGTAGATCAGAACGCAGATCACATCGTTGTGGGCCGAAAGCTTCAAAAGCATGTCGCGGGTTTCGAGGCTGTAGCCGTCGAAGTCGCTGACGACGATGATCAGGTGATCGTGCCGGGCGATGTTGGCGACGGTCGTCAGCACGACGTCGAGCTGCTCGGCTCCATGCGGCGCCTGCGAACCGGCCTGCAGTGCGGTATTGTGGCGAACGATGCTGTCGGCGAGCCGGATCACCGCTTCGCGGCTGCGGTATGGGCGCGTTTCGGTCACCTCCTCGTCGCCGAAGACGAAGCCGCCGACACGGTCGCCAAGGGCCAGCACGCGCCAGGCGGAGAGCGCTGCCACTTCCGCCGCGGCGACCGACTTCATCGCGCGGCGGCTGCCGAAGAACATGTTGATGCGCTGGTCGACGAGGATGAGGGCCGGCCGGTCCTTCTCTTCGTCATAGACGCGGACGACCGGCTTGCCGGTGCGCGCCGTCACGCGCCAGTCGATGGCGCGGATGTCGTCGCCGGGCAGGTAGTTGCGTAGTTCCTCGAACGAAAGTCCGCGGCCGCGCATGCGTGATTCGTGACGGCCGGCAAGCAGGCGGCGCACCGGCGCCTTGCGCAGGAACGTCAGATCGCGGGCCATCGCTTCGAGACCGACAAGTGCGTCCACTGAGGTGTAGACGCCGGTGGCGTCGGCGGTGCGTGGCTTTATGATGCCGCGTGAGCGGGCGAGGGCCGGCAGGGATATGGCCATCGGCGAACCTCCATCCTCAGGCGACCGCGACGAGCTCGACGATGCGGTCGATCACCTGGTTGGCGGTGGTGCCGCCGGCATGCGCTTCGTAAGAAAGCACCAGGCGATGGCGAAAGACATTGTGCACGGTCGCCTGCACATCGTCGGGCGTGACGAAATCGCGGCCGTTCAGCCAGGCGTGCGCCCGCGAAACCTTATCGAGGCCGATGACGCCGCGCGGGCTCACGCCGACCTGAAGCCACTTGGCCAGATCCTTGTCGACCTTGTCGGGATAGCGCGTCGCCATCACCAGCGCGACGATGTAGTTCTCGATCGCTTCGGAAACGGTGATCGCCGATATTTCCTTGCGTGCGGCAAAGACCGCGTCCTGGGCAAGCTTTTCCGTCGCATGATTGTTGGATTTGGCGTTGGTTTCCTCCGAGCGCACGAGCCGCATGATGTCTGCCTCTGAGGCTGCGTCCGGATAATCCACCTGGATGTGCATGAGGAAGCGGTCCAGTTGCGCTTCGGGCAGCGGATAGGTGCCTTCCTGCTCGATCGGGTTCTGGGTCGCCATGACCAGGAACAGATCGGGCAGCACATGGCTCTTGCCGCCGATCGTGACCTGGCGTTCCTCCATCGCCTCGAGCAGCGCCGATTGCACCTTGGCCGGCGCCCGGTTCACCTCGTCGGCGAGGATGAGATTGGCGAAGATCGGCCCTTCCTGGAACTGGAACGCGCCCTTGCCGCCCTCGGAAAAATAGATCTCGGACCCCGTGATGTCGGCGGGCAAGAGGTCGGGTGTGAACTGGATGCGCGAAAGCTCCGCATCGAGGTTTTTGGCCATGCTCTTGATCGCTCGGGTTTTCGCAAGTCCGGGCAGGCCCTCGACCAGCAGATGGCCGTTGCTGAGCAGCCCCAGCAGCAAGCGCTCGATCATGCCCTCCTGGCCGATGATCGCTTCGCCGATGCGCTTGCCGAGTTGCTGGATATCGTCGCGTGCACCCATGAAGTCCTGCTCCCTTGCCCCGCCGGCAACATCAGTCGTCATGAACTTTCGCGAGAGCTTATTGTTAAATCAGGCCAATTGGAAAGAACGTAACAGTAACGAAGGCCTGAGCGGCGATGGCGGATACCTCTTGTGGCACGCGGCCTGCGCCCCGAGGGCTTTGGGCGATTGCGTAACGGTTACGTACTTTGGGCAGCGGGCATTTGGCGCTAACGTGTGCAGACCGTCCGCGCGCGTGCTAGCCGACGGTGCCAAGGGAGATCAGAGCCACATGCAAATGTCCCCGAAAATGCCCCTTGTCGACGAAACGCCCGCGGCGATCAGCGCCCGCGAGCAAATCTGGATCGAGGGCGGGACCTTTCTCATGGGTTCGGACAAGCACTATCCGGAGGAAGCGCCGGCCCATCCGGTGAAAGTTGACGGCTTCTGGATCGACGTCACGCCCGTTACCAACCGGCAGTTCGCCGCCTTCGTCGAGGCGACCGGCTACGTGACCGAGGCGGAGAAGACGCCCGATCCGAAGGACTATCCGGGCGCGCTTCCGGAAATGATGCGGGCGGGTTCAGTGATCTTCGACCCGCCGAAGCGGGTGACCAGCAACAGTCCTTCGCAATGGTGGAACTTCAAGTTCGGCGCCGACTGGCGGCGGCCCTATGGGCGGCAGAGCAACATCCGCGGCAAACTCGACCATCCGGTGGTGCAGGTCTCCTACCTCGACGCCAAGGCCTATGCCGCCTGGGCGGGAAAGGACCTGCCGACGGAGGCCGAATGGGAGTTCGCCGCGAAAGGCGGGCTCGAAGGCGCGGAATTTGCCTGGGGGGACGAACTGGTGCCCGAGGGACGTTTCATGGCAAACACCTGGCACGGCATGTTTCCGACGGAAAACCTGAAGCCCGACGGCTTCGAGCGGACCTCGCCGGTCGCGAGCTTTCCCGCCAATGGCTACGGCCTCTACGACATGATCGGCAATACCTGGGAATGGACCAGCGACTACTGGTCCACCCGCCACCCTGCGCCGGCGCAAAAGAGCTGCTGCATACCCGCCAATCCGCGGGGCGGGGACCGGGAAGCGAGTTTCGATCCGCGGCAGCCGACGATCCATATCGCCCGTCGCGTCGTGAAGGGCGGATCCCATCTCTGCGCGCCTAACTATTGCCGTCGGTATCGTCCGGCGGCGCGTCACGCGCACGAGGAAAACGCGGCGACGACCCATATTGGGTTCCGTTGCATTCGGCGGCCCTGATCCGGCCGGAGGACTTGAAAACCGTTCCGCCAGGAGGATGGATGATGACGGCAACAGCGATGCGTTTGGGGTTCGTGATGGACGAAAGGGCTTGCAAACCGCGGCTTCGCGCAAGGCTCGCTGGCCTGCTGCTCGCGTTCGTTGCGGCCTTCGCCTCACCTGTTGCCCTTGTGGCGGCCGATGCGCCGGCCGACATTCTGCCCTCGTGGAACGATGGCGAGGCGAAAAACGAGATCGTCGATTTCGTCACACGGGTCACCAGCGAGGGCAGCGCCGATTTCGTGGCGCCGGCAGAGCGGATCGCCGTCTTCGACAATGACGGCACGCTGTGGACCGAGCAGCCGAACTATTTCCAGGGCATGTTCGCCATCGACCGCGTCAAGGCGATGGCGCCCGAGCACCCCGAATGGAAGGACAAGGAGCCTTTCGCATCGCTGCTGAAGGGGGACATGGCAGGCGTTGCCGCCGCCGGCGAAAAAGGCATCGTCGAGTTGGTCATGGCGACCCATGCCGGCATGACGACGGACGCGTTCACGAAAACGGTCACGGATTGGTTCGCGACCGCCCGGCATCCGCGCTTCGATCGCCCCTATAACGAGATCACCTTTCTGCCGATGCGCGAGTTGCTCGATTATCTCAGGGCAAGCGGCTTCAAGACCTATATCGTCTCGGGCGGCGGCATCGAATTCATGCGGCCGATGACCGAACAGATGTATGGGATCCCACCCGAGCAGGTGGTCGGCAGCAGCATCACGACGAAGTACGAACTCGACGGCGACGCGCCGGTGCTGATGCGGGAGCCCAAGATCGACTTCATCGACGACGGTGCCGGCAAGCCGGTCGGGATCAACACCTTTATCGGCCGCCGCCCGATCTTCGCTGCCGGTAATTCCGATGGCGACTATGAGATGCTGCGTTGGGTAACGGCGGGGTCCGGCCCGCGTTTCGGCATGATCGTTCACCATACGGACGGGGAGCGCGAATGGGCCTATGATCGGCAATCGCCTGTCGGCAAGCTGGACAAGGCGATGACCGAGGCCGAGCAGCGGAACTGGCTTCTGGTCGATATGAAGAACGACTGGCGCAAGATCTACGCCTTCGACAAATAGGTGGCTGCACGGCTGGCGCCGTGCGCCTCAGCGATCGATGTTGGGGCGAGGGCCGAGTGCCAAGCGCGACTTTAGCGCGGGGCCGTGGTCGACTATCGTCGCGCGGACGATGGTGCTCTTGCTCGTCTTTCCCGCCGCGGAACATCTCTCAACACCGATCGCGATATCGCGTGTGCCGCCTGTGCGGCCGCTGACGGCCCGAATCATGGGATTCGAGGCGAAGATTGCCAAGGTGCCGGCAATCCGGACCAATGTTACTGTTACGTACTTCCGAAAATCGGCGTTCGTGCCACTTTTCGCTCAGGGGAGAGGTAAGCGAGGGTCGGATTGGCCACAAGCACCGACCGGCGAGCCGGCCCCCCGACCGCAACGGTGTCTGGTCGTCGCTGACACCTTGGGGAATGCAAAGGCATGAGCATCGATTGTCGTTCAAACGGATGGTAAACCATGCCCAGCGCAGCCTCTCAACGGGGACTACTGAAGCTTATGCTCAGGCTGCCGGCTCTGCGCGGCCAGTTGCAATTGCTCTGTGCCAAGAACCAGTCCCTGGCAAGCCTCTGCGAAGCCTATGAGGAAGCGAGCTCTATGCTTGACCGGCAAAGGCGTCTCGCCCCTCTGGATCATTCGATGATCTCGGAGTATGAATTGATCTGTCGCGAGATCGAAGAAGAGGTCATTTCCGTCTGTATCGCCGATACGGGGACGTGAGCGTAGTCCGTTGTGATTAACAAATAGCTCGCTTGAGCTTGTCAGAGCGACGAAAACCCCACAAGAATTCTATGGGAATGATCGGGCGTTCCTGTTCCAACTTAAAATGATTCAATTCTTCGATGAAAATATTTTGTGACGGTGCGATATTCTTCTTTCCGCCACAGAAGCTCTCGTCTAGAGTTCGCCTCGCGTTGCACTCTCTTTGGGGTTGTGGCAGTTGGGAGCGCATCATGGAAGCCAGCAGAAATGCGGGTCAAACGAACTGCATTGCCGTTGCAGAATGCGAGGCGCGAGCCGCCCTTGAGCGCATTCTTGCCGACAGCCAGTTTCACGCGACCGAGCGTCATCGCAAGCTGTTGCGGTACGTGGTTGACGAGTTTTTCGCTGGCCGTTCGGGCCAGGTGAAAGCCTACACGATCGCCATTGACGTCTTCGGACGGCCCGCCTCCTTCGATCCTGCGACCGATCCGATCGTGCGTGTGGAAGCGTCGCGCCTGCGCGCGGCCCTGGCGCAATATTACGAGGCGCTCGGCGAAAGAGCGGAGCTTCGCATCGAGCTGCCGAAAGGCAATTACGTTCCGCAATTCGTGATCAGCGGTGAGCCTTTGAGAGGGGTGCTCGAGAGCACGACGCCGGTTGCTGAGGCGGCAGCCGAGCAGCCCATCGAGCTCGCGATTGCGCCTGCCGTTCTTGCCCGCAAATGGCGCCCGCTTGCGGGCTTCGCGGCACTTGGAACCGGCGTGGCGGTCATGGCCGGGGCCTTCTACGTGTCCATTGCCGACCACCTTCCCTGGCAGCCGGTTTTCTCGGCCAAGCCGACGATCGTCGTTGACGTGCCGACGCGGCAGGGTGCCGACGACGACGTGCAGAAGAAGGCGGGTGACTATCTGGTCCACGCACTCTCGCAGTTTTCCGCCGTCCGCACCCTTGCGCCGGTCTCGCCCGCGGGTGTCGACGTGGCGTCGATAACCGGGTGGGTTTCGTCCGCGCCGCCGGTCAAGCTGCAGGGCAGCAAGGAATACAGGCTTTCCATCGCCTACAGCACCGACGAGCGCCGGCATGAGGTCTCCTGGCAGGTGATCGATGTGCAAAGCAACGAGGCGTTGAGGTCCGGCAGCTCGAAGGTGGCGCTCGACAGCGGCGACGCGCAGGAAATACAGGAAAAGCTGCTTTCTCGTCTGGCCCTTTCGCTTGCCGGCGAAGAGGGCGTCATTGTCAGTCTGGAGGCTGCGCGGCAACTGGTGACGCCGTCGATCGGCTTCGGCTGCGTGCTTCAGGCGGATGTGGCACTGGCGCGGATCGACCCTGAGGGACTGGTTTCGGCCCACGGCTGCCTTGAAAAATCCGTCGCCTACCAGGCCGCCGACGCCGATGTTTTGGCGAGCTTGGCGATGGTGTTGGTGGCAACCGGCGAAGCGAGCGCCGCGCCGACGGTGGCTGAGCGTGCGCTGAAGCTCGCCGACAAGGCCGTTGCGCTGGCACCGCAATCGAGCCAGAGCTACGTCGCCCAGATGCAAGCGCGCTTTGCAGCCGGCGACAGGGAAGCGGCGTTCATTTCCGGCCGGCGCGCGGCGGCACTCAATCCGCTCGACGACGCCATTCCGGCGCGGCTAGGCCTGCTGCTTTTCGTCAGCGGCGCCTATTCGCAAGGGGTGAATCTGGCCCGTGTGGCGGATGCCGGCAGCGAGTATCTTCACCACGATGCCGCGCTGACCCTGGCGCTGGAAGACTACCGCAGCGGCCGCTACCGCGAAGCGCTGAGGCGCGCACGCGAACTTGCCAATCCGGCGGACATGGCGGTCAATCTCCTGCGCGTGGCAGCGGCAGGCCAACTCGGCCTGACGCGGGAAGCGACCAGCGCTTTGGACGGATTGCGCCTGAACGAAACGCGCGCGTCGCAGTCGTACGATACGGAATTGGTCGCTCGAGGCTACGCGCCGGACCTGATCGCGTTGCTTGATGACGGTCTCGCCAAGGCCGGCTTCGCCCAGCAGTAAGGCCGGGCCCGAGCCCCTTTTAGTTTTCGGCGGCGACCCGGATCACCAGCTTGCCGAAATTGCGGCCGTCCAGCAGACCGATGAAGGCTTCCGGCGCATTCTCGAGCCCGTCGACGATGTCTTCGCGGTAGCGGACTTCGCCGCTTTTGATCCAGCCGGCCATCTCCTGATAGAAGAGCGGCCTCTGATCGGCAAACTCGCGCTGGATGAAACCCCGGATGAGCAGGCTCCGGCTGAGCACTTCGCGCATGACGCCGGGCAACCGGTCGCTCCCGGCTTGCGCGCCTGCGGGCTGGTTGTAGTGCGCAATCAGGCCGCAGACGGGCACGCGAGCGAAGTCGTTCAACAGCGGGAACACCGCATCCCAGACATGACCGCCGACATTCTCGAAATAGACATCGATGCCTTTGGGGCAGGCGGCGGCGAGCTGTTCGGCGAAATCAGGTGCGCGATGATCGATCACCGCGTCGAAGCCGAGCGTGTCGCGAACGAAGGCGCATTTGTCCGCACCGCCGGCGATCCCGACTGCGCGCGCACCCTTGATGCGGGCAATCTGCCCGACCGCCGAGCCGACGGCGCCGCTTGCAGCCGCCACGACGACCGTTTCGCCCGGCAGCGGTTTGCCGATCGTCAGCAGCCCCGCATAGGCGGTGAAACCGGGCATGCCGAGAATGCCGAGTGCCGTCGAAAGAGGTGCGGCCGCCGGATCGAGCTTGCGCAAGTCAGTACCACGCGACAGCGCATAGCTTTGCCAGCCGGAGTGGGAAAGAACGAAATCGCCGTCGCTGAAATCCGGGTGACGCGAGCGGAGGACGCGGGCGACCGTGCCGCCCTCCATGACAGCGCCGATCTCCACCGGCTTGGCATAGGAGCGGCCGGCATTCATGCGGCCGCGCATATAGGGGTCGAGCGAAAGGTAGAGGATCTTCAGGAGAACCTCGCCTTCCGCCGGCTCCGGGATAGCCGTTTCGACGACGCGGAAATCGCTCGGCACCGGTTTTTCGGATGGCCGCGCGGCAAGCAGGACCTGGGTATTCTTGCTCATAGTCTTTTCCTCCTGTGCGTGTCCCGATGCCCCGCGGCGGCTGACGCGCGACGAGAAGCTCTTTTCGCATGAAACGAAACAAAGGCCTACAGACGAGTTTTGAGCCGCAAACGGCTCCGCGGGCTCGCCGCTGCGGACGAGCCCGCGGAAAATGCGAAAGCGTCTTACGCTCAGGCGGCGTCGATCGCTTGTCTGAGATCGGCGATGATGTCGTCCGAATGTTCGATGCCGATCGAAAGCCTGACATAGCCGGGCGTCACCCCGGTCTTTAGCTGGTCGATCTCCGACAGCTGCGAGTGCGTCGTCGTGGCTGGATGGATGGCCAGTGAGCGGGCGTCGCCGATATTGGCGACATGGTAGAGCAGTTTCAGCCCGTCGATGAAACGCCGGCCCGCCTCGCGACCGTCCGTCAGCTCGAAGCCCACGAGCGCGCCATAGTGGCCGTTCAGCAGATATTTCCCGCCGCGTGCCTTCGCCTCGCCATCCTGGAACTTCGGGAAGATCACCCGCGCCACCTTCGGGTGGGTGCGGAGGAACTCGGCCACCTTGATGGCATTCTCGTTGTGCTGTCGGATCCGGAGCGGCAGCGTTTCCAGACCCTGGATGAACTGGAATGCGTTTAGCGGGCTGATCGCGGCGCCGAGGTCGCGCAACAGCACCGCGCGGGCGCGCAGGATATAGGGATGAAACGCGATCGCGGCCGCTTTTTCGAGCCAGGTCTTGCCCTGGTAGCTCGGGTCAGGCTCGTGCAGGTTCGGATGGCGCGCCTCATGCTCGTGCCAGGGAAACTGGCCGCTGTCGATGATCGCGCCGCCGATCGAGGTACCGTGCCCGCCGATGTATTTTGTCGTCGAATAGACGACTACCGCAGCGCCGTGGTCGAAGGGCCGGATCGTCAGCGGGGCCGCCGTGTTGTCGACGATCAGCGGAATGCCGAAGCGCTTGCCGATCTCGGCGACCTCGGCGATCGGAAAGACTTCGAGCTTCGGATTCGGCAGGGACTCGGCATAGTAGGCACGTGTCCGGTCGTCCGTCGCCCGGGCAAACGCCTCGGGATCAGCCGCATCGACGAAACGAACCTCGATGCCGAAACTTTTCAGGGTGGCGGCAAACAGCGCCCAGGTACCGCCATAAAGGCCGGCGGCGCTGACGACGTTGTCGCCGGAGCGCGCAAGGTTCAGGAGCGCGAAGGCCGATGCCGCCTGGCCGGAGCCAAGTGCCAGCGCGGCTGCTCCCCCTTCGATCTCCGCCAGCCGCTGCTCAAACGCGTCTTGCGTCGGGTTGGAAACGCGGGTGTAGAGATGCCCCGGCGCCTCCAGCGCAAAGAGCTTGTCGGCGCCGTCGGTGCCGGGCAGTTGATAGGAGGTCGTCTGGTAGATCGGCACGGCGACGGCGCCGCTTGCCGGATCGAAACGATAGCTGCCGCCGTGGAGCGCCAGCGTTTCGGGATGCAACCGCCCGCCGGCTTCGCGCAGGCCGTTCGGCGTCTTGATCTCGACTGCCGGTTCTTCCGGCTTCTGATGGATCGTCATGCCATTTCTCCTTGGCTCTCAGGTTGATCGGCGCTGTCCGGTTGATCAGGCGGGCACGGCCGCCTTTGGCTGTTCCAGCAGGTCTGCGTGGTGCGCGGCGGCGACATCGGGGTGCGAGCGCAGCCGGGATTTCAGCACGTTGCGGCCGACCTCGTGGAAGAGCGGGTTCTGCGGATCCTGGGTGACGCCGCGGACCTCGGCTGCAAGCTGTGGCGGGAGATCGAGCACCGGGATGGTCGAAGCGAGATTGGCGCCGAGGAAGAAGGCGACCGAGAGCCGATCGCCGCCAGCTGGCGGCGTTACCACCCGGTGGATGTTGGCGAGCAGATAGCCGTTCGATGCCAGTTCCAGGAGTTCGCCGACATTGATGACGAAGGTGCCGCGCTTCGGCGGTGCGTCGATCCAGCCGCCCTTGCCGTCGTCGACCTGCAGTCCGCCGACCACGTCCTGCAACAGGATGGTGACGAAGCCGCCGTCCTTGTGGGCGCCGACGCCCTGATCGCTTTCGGTCTTGTCGCGGCCGGGATAGCGGATGATCTTCAGCAACTGGTTGGGGCCATCGCGATAGATCGGCCCGAAGACATCGGGCTTCTGCCCGAGCGCTTCGGAGAAAATCTCGATCAGCCGGATGCCGAGCCCGGTGACGGCTTCGATATAGCCAAGGATCGCAGGCTTCAGTTCCGGCAAGGCGTCCGGAAACTGGTTCGGGCCGACAAGCCGCTTCCACGGCGCATCGCCGGACGCGATATTGAGGCTCTGGCGCTCGGGACCAAAGTCGACCTGTTCGCGCCAGTCCTGCGTGCCGCGCGTGTATTCGAGGCCGGCGCGATTGTAGCCGCGGAAGTGCGGCGACTTGCGCATCTCGATCGCCAGCTTGTCGTCCTCCGGCAGCGCGAAGAAGCGGCGCGAAAGCGAGAGAATGCCGTCGATTTCGTCCTGCGGGATCCCGTGGCCCTCGAGATAAAAGAAGCCCACCGAGCGGGCAACGCTGCGCAACTCGTCGAGCGCTGCGGCCCGCTCGGGGTGGCCCGCCGCAAAGCGCGAAAGGTCAAGGACGGGCAGGGTTGGATTTGTCTGGCTCAAGCTGGTCTCCCTTTGTCGTTCAGGCGGTGGGCCAGTCGATAAGGGCCCTGCGCCGGTTCGCACATGATGGGAGAAGCCTAACCGGAGGTGGCTCGCTCACTCAATATTGTCTATGGAAATTATGGACTAAATTTCAACGAAAGCGTGAAGCGCGCTTTCGAACGGAACTGGTTTGCGGGGAATATCCGTCCCGGTCGTCTGTTTTACGGATTCCCTGAGCTGTCTCATGCGTGCGAGAGCAATGATCGTTCGGCGACGAAATCCGCTTGCGGCGAAGCGCGGGGAGCGGCAGACGCTAGGCCTAACAACGACCAAAACCCCGCTTCGCCTTCGGCCAAACGGGGCTATTTTCGTGTCATCGCTCAATCGCAAAGCCACCGGTCCGCGCAGGCGGACCAATCGCGGGATGACGGCAATCCCAAAAGCGGCGTGGAACTCAGCAGCGGCCGAGGCTCGGGCGCGTCAGCAACTCGTTGGTCAGATGCGCTCTCTGGCTGCCGCAGTCCTCGGCCTCCTTGAGCAGCGATGCGAGCGCGAGTTCGAGACAGTATTGCACGCCTTCGACGTTGAGGGTCTTGGCGGAGTCGCGCGCATAGGTGACAAGACGAGCCAGTGCCAAGAGCTCCTTTTCCTTGTCTTCCGGTTCTACCGGCACAGCAAATGAAGATAGCATAATTTTCCCCAGCTTCCTTTGGATCCGCAGATCCAGCCCACCGTGGCCAATCATAGCGTGACTTCGCGGCATTGCGCGTGACATGAGCGTGACACACGTTGTATGTGAAAACCACATCCTTAAGATGAAGCGTCAGGTTGACCGAACAACCTCTTCCACATGCTGGTAGAATTGAATTTCCAGCCTTGCGATGCAACCGTCCGTTGGGTTGGCGCGTGTCGCAGTGCGTCCAGTAAATGTCGCGCGTCGATGCCCTTCTGGTCGACATATTCGCTCGCGAGCAGCGCGGTGAGACGGGCGGGGTCCGTCCCCGCCGGCAGTGCAACGCGCGCGACGATGCCCGCCCAGTTGCGCTCCTTGTAGAACATGGCGGACGCCGTCGCGCCCATCGATGCGATGAGCGCTGGGTCAAGGGCTTGGGTCTGCGAGAGGCGCTTGAGCGTCGCATCGACGTTGACCAGCGGGAGTGTCAGCGGCAGATAGCCGAGTTCGGCCGGGCCGTGGATCAGCGCAACGTCGGCGTCGTCCACGCGGGCTCCTTCGGCGTATTGCCGGTAGATCTCGCCAATGCCGACCATGCCGAAGGGCGCGCATTCCACCGCGCGCAGCGCGCCCATGCTGGCCGCGCCGAAGACCTGCACGCCCAGCGACAGCGCATAGAGGATTTCCTTGTGCCAGACGGGCGCAACATTCTCGAAGTTGCCGTCGATAAGCCCGATCGCGGTTGCACCGCCCTCAACTGCGCGCAGGACGTCGCCCTGAACGGCAGGCGGGAGGATTAGGACGCTCTTGTCCGCCGCGTTTCGTGCGTCCGGCAGCGTCGGGCCAACAAAGACAACGTTCATCCGGCCTCCAGAGCACGGGCGAGCGCGCGTTCTGCGAAGCGACGCTTGCGCAGGCCGTCGGGATTCTCGAGGGCCGGAACGATGACCTTGACCACCGAGAAAGGTGCAACGCCTTCCATCAGCGGAACGACGACAACCGTCCGGATGCCAGCCGCTTCAAGCCGCAGCAGTACGTAATCGAGCAGCGCCTGAGGCCCGGCCGGGGCATCGGGGGCCGCCACGCTTGTCCGGAGCGGCACGGCGGCAAACAGGCCTCGCGTTTCCTCGGGAAGGTCGCGGGTGAAGGTTTCCGGAAACACATCGTCGCGGGCGCCGCTGATATAGGTAAGCCGCGACTGGGCGGCCTCGGTCACGGCACGGATGGCGGCGCGCCGCGCCACGGGGTGGGCACCGTGGCCGATCGTGACGTCGTGATAACGCGGATGCCTGGCCGAGAGAATGCCCGCTTCGGCGAGGGTTGCGGCATAACAGGGGATGCCGATGTCGCTGGTCATGTCGAACAGGCGCAACTCCAGACCTGAAGAGGCGATCCGTTCCGTAAGGGCATCGAGGACAGGATCCTCGAAACTTCCCGGATCGATGCAGCTTCGGTGCTTGCCGTTCAGCGGCAGCATTCGCCACAGCGTTTCGGCGTCGCGCTCGATGCGCTCGAGCAAGCCGTGCAGGGTCGCCTCGACCTCGGTGTTGCCCGAGGCCAGGCCATCGGAGGACTGCCAGTAACGATAACCGACGATCGTCCGGTCGAGGATTGTCGCTTCGCGCGGAACCCAGGTGGTTGCGCCGTCAAAGAGGTCGAAGCCACGGAGCCAGTCGATCGTTTCGTCGTCCTGAAGGTCCGCTTGCCCCGCCGAGATGAGCCCCGGCAGATGCAGCGTTCGACCGCCCGTTTCGGAAAGAGCCCGGCTGGTGGCCGTTCTTGTCGGGGCCGACGGCGCGCAGGCCACTGCCCGCTCGATCGCCTCCATGGCCGCCGAAACCTTGGCGTCAACGTCGGTGATGCCTTTTCCCTGGTTGATGACGATCGATCGGGCGTTGGGCGACACGGCGCTCCACACGGGAATGCCGAGCCGGTCGAGGCCGGTCAGCCGCGCAAGCCGGGTGACGCCGAGCGCCGGCAGGAATGCCTCGATCCGCCGGAACGTTTCTTCTGGCGGGCAGGCGCGATCGCTGTAGGAAAGCGGCTCGGCCGCCGGACGGCTGGAATGCTCGTCCGACGGCCGGCCAGTTTCAGCGGCTTGTGCCACGCGTGGACTAGCCGTCCATGAACCCGCCGGAAACGGAGCCGGACGAGGCCGCAACCACGGCGAGATTGACGCCCTTGTGCACCATTGCCCCGCTGTTGTTACGCAGGTCGTTGGCCGCAGCCAGCGGCCCCTGCGTCGGCGTTGCGATCTGCGAGACCGTGCCCGCATCCAGATCCGCAACCCAAAGCCGGTTGTCACCCGCCAAACCGATCACCACTACTTTTGCCATTTTCCCCTCCTGGCCGTTGCTGATGTGAGAAATCAGAAGCCCGCCTTGCGCAGGCCCTCGCAATAATGAACGCGCTGCCATTCTTCCCTAAAGGGAACGATGGTCATCCACTTGTCGAGATCAAAGTCCGGATGCACGTCGAAAGTCTTACGGACGAACTGGCGCGCTTTTTTCCGGTTGCCGAGCATGCCCCAACTTGCCGCCGACAGCCGGTCGGCAGGGGTCGGATCGCGCATGCGCTCGATATAGGCGATCGCCTGCTCATACTGGCCAAGCGAGTAACTGGCGCCGGCCGCGGTCCAGAAATATTCGTCCGGCGCAATCGGGTTGAGATCGATTGCTGCCTGGATCTTGCGCAGGCCACCCTCGGGGCGCGAAGCTTGCACCAGCGTGTCGGCGTAGCTCGCGATCACGTTGGCGTGCTGAGGGCTCAGCGCCTCCGCCTTGTCATGGTATTCCATGCTCTCGTCGAACTGTCTCAAGTAGAGCTTGACGACGCCAAGCTCGCGATAGCCCGTTGCCAGCGTGTCGTCGGCCACCACCGCATCGCGCGCATGCCGTTCCGCAAGCGCCAGCAGCTCTGCGTCGCCGCGGGCTGTCAGCAGCCACTCGAAAAAATAGCTGCGGGCGAGCCCGCTCATCGCCGGCGCAAAGCCGGAGTTCTCATAGAGCGACTGGCGGAAACTCTTGCGCGCGCGCCGCAGCTCCGGAAGGTTGAGCTGCTTGAGATAGCGCTGTCCGAGCAGGAAGCTGCGGTAGGAGCCGACATTGGTCTCGTAGGTCTGGCGATGGGTCTCGTTACGCTCCACCTGGTTGGCGATCGCCAGTGCGATCTGGCGGGCAATTTCCCGCCGTGAGGCCATCAGCCCGTCGCCATCGAGATTGAAACGGTCGGCCCAGATCACTTCGTCATTGCCAAAGAAGATCAGTTGCGTGAAGAGCGTCAGCCGGCTGCCTTCGTCGGTCAGGCGCGTGTCGAGAATGTAGCTGATGGCGTGCTTCTGGTAGGTGCTGGCCTTGTCTGCCTGCAGGCTGATCTGTGCGGCCGTGTAGGGCGCGATCACCGAAACCGAGCGAAGCGCGCAAAGCCCGATCGTCACGTCCTCGATCAGGGCGCTTGCAAATTGTGTTGCCGGACTGTCGACCGCGCCGTTGTTCGGCGGCAGAAGGACGACGCGCGGCGGGCGCGAGTCGGCAGCCGACTCCGACGTCGGCGCGATTATCGTCGAGATCGACCGCAATTCCGGCCTGCTGATCGCGATCGCGCCGCCGCCATTCGAGACAGCCCGCGCTTCCAGATGGTAGCCCTCAAGCTGAAACGCCTGGGTCAGGATCTTGCGCACGTCCTCGTCGAGCGGGTTGCGCTCGAGCAGCCGGGTCGCTGCCGCCTTGACCAGCTTGCGATGATTGTTCGTCGCCTCCGCTGCCGCGAGAAGCAGGCTTTCGCGCAGCAGCGCCATATGCTCGCCACGCTGCCGCTCGATCCAGCCATGCAGCGCCTGCCCCTGGGACTTCAAGTCCTTGAGGAAGTCTTCCTGGAAGGTTTCGACGGCCCACTGGAGACGGGAAAGTGGATCGCCCGCCTCACGCCCGATGGTATCGAGGTCGCTCTTGAGCCGGCTGGCGTCGAGGCGCACGGCCGACGGCGAGAAACACAGGAAGTGACAGCCGAGTTCTTCCTGGCGCGCGCTGATGCGGGAGATCGTCTTGCGCAGATTGACGAAGGCCTGGCTCGGGACGATCTCGTCCCAAAGGAGCTTGGCGACATCGTTTCTGGACTTCTCGCTATGGCCGCCGACGATCAGATGACACAGGATCAGCAGACCCTTTTCGGGAAACGCTACCTCACGCCCGCCGTTATCGACGAGCCGCAAGCGCCCGAGGGTCTGCAGTCTGAATGTCATCCGGTCATTCCTGTCGGGCGCGGGTGCTTAGCCGTGCAGGTCCTGAGCGTGGCTCGTGCTTGAGCGGACGGTCTCGGTCTCCGGCGTCTGGGCAACGGCGGCGACCAGCGAGATGATCTTCTTGCGCAGCACCGGGTCCGTGATCTTCAGGAAAGCGCGGTTGAGCGCGATCCCTTCCTTCGACGAAACGAAGGACGAGATTTCGCTCGGCTCGCGTGTTGTGTCGCCGTTGCGTGCGCCGGCAGGGTCTTCACCCTCCTGGAAGAAGAAGCTCGGGTGCACGCCGAGGATATCGGCGATCGCCTGCAGACGGCTCGCGCCGATGCGGTTGGTGCCTTTTTCGTACTTCTGTACCTGCTGGAATGTGATCCCGAGACCGTCGGCCAGCTTCTCCTGGCTCAGTCCGGCCATCAACCGACGCATCCTGACGCGGGAACCGACAAAGACATCGATCTGGCTGGGGGCTTTCGTGTTCACTTGTATTTCCTCCGCACGTAGGAGTGGTCAAATCATACATATGAGTTTGCTTGAATAAATGACTCTATGCAATCACTACGGGCTAAAACACAAAGATTTGCGACGCTTTAATGAATTTGCCCGGGGAGACGGGATAGCGACCGTCGCGATCGGGACAGAAGCGGGCAACCTGAAGGACCGGGGAGGGGCGGTGAAACGGCATGCGCCCCTGCGGCGCTCCGAATCGTTCCGGTATCCGGCATTTGCTGCGGCACGTTCCGCTCCGTTGTGTCTAACTTCTCGGTGACCCGTTACGGTCGCCGTTACTGTTACGTACTTGCGCTGTGGCGATGGGCAAAGATGTCTATGGCTCAATCAGTTCCGGTGCCAGCTTCGGCTTCAGTCGTTGCGGGCGCGGGTCGGCCGCCCGGGATCTCGGAGAACCGTAATGCGCAGACTGACACTCGCCTTCACCCTCCTCGCGATTGCCGCGGTTCCGGCGCAGGCCGGGCCGGCAACGACGAGCGCCTCAGTCAATTTCCGGGAAGGACCGGGAACCGGCTTCAACAGTCTGGGGACGATCGCCGAGGGAACCGAGGTCGATGTCAAGGAATGCGACGATGCGGGCACCTGGTGCGCGGTAAGCTTCAATGGCCAGAACGGCTTCGTGAGCGGCAAGTACCTGAACGATGCCGATCCCAAGGGGCTCGGTTGGCCGCGCGCCTACAAGACCGATAGTGGCGCGACCATCACGCTCTATCAGCCGCAGATCAACGCCTGGAAGGATTTCACCGAACTCGATGCGCTGATCGCCGCCGAATACAAGCAGTCCGACGACGCCAAGCCGATCTTCGGCGTGGTTGGCGTTACCGGCAAGACCGATGCCGACAGCGCCTCCGGCCAGGTCGTCGTTTCTGATATCAAGATGACCGAGATCAACTTCTCCGTCCTCGACCGGAAGGAACTGGCGGATCTGACGCTCGAGGTCGGCAAGCTGATGCCGGTCGGGACGATCACCATTTCGGAGGACAAGCTGACGGCGAGCCTCGCCGACTACCAGCGGCTCGGCAATGTCGAGGGGTTGAAGGCCGACGCGCCGCCGATCTTTATCAGCAAGAAGCCGGCGATCCTGGTGCAGACCGACGGCAAGGCCGTGTTTGCCCCGGTCAAGGGCGTCGAGGGGCTCTCCTTCACGGTCAACACCAATTGGGATCTGTTCAAGGTCGAGGCTGACGCCACTTATTACCTGCGCAACGACAAGTCATGGCTGCAATCGAAGGATCTCGCCTCGGGATGGCAGTCCGCCTCGTCGCTTCCCGACATACTCAGCAAACTGCCGGACGACGACAACTGGAAGGATGCCAAGGCGGCGATCCCGCCGCAGGCGGACAAGGTGATCGTGCCCGACGTGATCTATTCGGACAAGCCGTCGGAACTGCTCGCCTTCGACGGTGAGCCGAAACTCGAACAGGTGCCGGGCACCGGTCTCAAGGTTGCGACCAACACCGAGAGCGACGCCTTTTACCGTGACGCTGACTCAAGCTGGTACATCCTCGTATCCGGTCGCTGGTTCGCGAGCACCGCGCTCGACGGCCCCTGGACCTTCGCGACGCCCAAGCTGCCGCAGGACTTCCAGAACATTCCGCAGGATGCCGCCTATTACATGGTGCGCGCGTCCGTTCCCGGTACCTCCGAAAACGCAGAGGCGCGGCTGAAGGCGAGCATCCCCGAAAAGGCGCGTGTCTCGCTCGATGGCTCCGTCACGGTGGACGTCGCCTATAGCGGCGACCCGAAGTTCGAAACGATCGACGGGACGTCCCTGACCTACGCGGTCAACACCAACGAGACCGTCATCAAGGTCGGCGACAAGTATTTCGTGCTGAAGGACGGGGTCTGGTTCGTCGGCGATGCACCGACCGGGCCGTTCGCTGTGGCAAAGGCGGTGCCGGACGAGATCTATACCATCCCGCCGTCGTCGCCGATCTACAATGCCACCTATGTGCGCATCTACGATACCGAGCCCGACGCGGTCTGGTTCGGCTATACGATGGGTTACCTGGGTGCCTATCTCGCCTGGGACACCTTCGTCTACGGCACCGGCTGGTACTATGACGACTATTGGGATTACGGCTGGGCCGGTGGCGGTTACTGGCCCTATTATCCACGCCCGGTAACCTATGGCGTCGGCGCCTTCTATAATCCGGCCATCGGTACGTTCGGCCGCTATGGATATGCCTACGGGCCCTATCGCGGCATTGCTGCCGGTGCGGCCTACAATCCGCGCACGGGCACCTATGTTCGCGGCGTGGCCGGCTACGGACCGAACGGAGACCGCGGCTTCGTCGCCGCCTACAATCCACGCACAGGCAACGCGGCGATCGCTCGCGGCGGACATAACGTCTACGGAAGCTGGGGCACCGCGTCCGTCAAGCACGGATCCGATTTTGCCCGCATCAGCGGCGGCTCGACCGCCAATGGCGCCGGCGTCAATTGGCGCACGTCGGACGGGAACCATGGCTTTGTCGCCGGCGGCAAGGGCGGCGACGTCTATGCCGGCCGTGACGGAAACGTGTATCGTCGTGACGACGGACGATGGCAAAAGCATACGCCCGACGGTTGGCAGCCAGTCCAGAAGCCTTTGATCCAGGATAGGACCAAGGCGGGCGAGCAATTCTCCGCCAATCATCCGGATGCAGCGGAGAACATCAACCAGAGGATCGAGACGCGGCAGCAGGCCGGCCAAGGTGTGGCGCAGGCTGCCCGCGAGCGTGCCCCCGACCATCTGGCGATCGACAATATCGGCCGGCAGCTCGGCAACCAGCGCAGCTTCGAGCGGCAGTCGTTCGATCAGCGGCCGCTGAATTTCCCGACCGGTGGCGGTGGCGGCTTTGACCGCCCGGGCGGCTTCGGGGGCGGCGGCTTTGACGGCGGCGGTTTCCAGGGTGGTGGTGGATTTGGCGGTGGGGGTGGCTTCCATGGTGGAGGCGGTTTCCACGGAGGCGGTGGGTTCCACGGTGGCGGTGGCTTCCGTCGCCGCTGACCGCGTCGCATTTGGCGTTGACGCAACAGCCCGGTGGTATGTTAGCCTTTGTAAAGATTGGGAGTCGTGCCGGTCGGGGGACGGGCATGTTCGTCGGGGGTGATGAGAATGGGCTGTGTCGGGTCGTCGGGTCGCTTGCTTATGGGGCCGCTCTTTGGTCTCCTTGCTTTTCTTTCCGCTGTTTTCGGGCTGGTTTCGCCAGGGCTGGCGCAGGAAGCCGCGCCGGCGGCTCCGCCCGCAAAGGTCCAGCAGCTGATCCAGCTTCTCGATGATCCGGAAGTGAAACAGTGGCTGTCGACGAAACAGGCCCCGCCCGCCACTGCGGCCGAAGCTCCGGCCGGAACGCCCGCAACCGGTGTCGTGGCGCGTTGGACCGCCGAAATCAGGCGTCATCTGACCGGCATCGGCAACGCCGTGCCGCGTGTCCTTCCGGAAATGCAGGCGGCGCGCCAGCGCCTTTCCGGCGACATGGAGAGCCATGGCGCCGCTCCCATCCTCAAAGGGTTTTTCCTGATCCTGGCGATCGGCTACGGCGCCGAATATCTCCTGCGCTGGCTGCTCGGACGCAGCCTGAAGGGGGCGGTGCTGACGGGGCCGGCCCGCACCATGCTCACACGGCTTCTGCCGCTTATCGTTTTTGCGGCTGCCAGCATGTCGGTGCTGGCGATCGCCGACTGGCCGACGCGGCTGGAAACGACGATCGCGCCGCTGCTCGGCGCCTGGATCGGAGCACGCCTTTTGATGATCATCGCCTCGGCGGTCCTGACGGGGGGACCGGTCAACGAGGGGAATGCGGACGGGCGAGGCGGTTACCTCTCGCTCACGCCCGATGAGGCCAGCTTCTGGCACCGGCATGCCCTATGGCTGATCGGTGGCGGGGCGCTCGTCTGGGGTGTCGGCGACGCGATGAGCGCGTTGTCGATTTCCGCGGACGTGCGCAATCTCATCACCGCGCTTCTTGGGCTCGTGGTCCTCGCGCTCGGGATCCTCACAGTCGTGCGGCGTCCGGTGGGGGCCGTTGTCGGTTCGCGCCGTATCGTCGGCAACGTGTTCCTGGTTGCGTTCCTGATCGTGCTTTGGCTGCTTTGGGTCGCCGGCATGGACGTGCTGTTCTGGATCGGCCTTTACGTGATCGGCTTGCCGCCGCTGCTGCGTTTCACGAGCGCCTTTACCAAGACGATGCTGGATAGCTCGGCAGAGGACGATGCGCGCGTGGTGCGCAACATCTTCATCGAGCGCGGGGCACGGCTGCTGGTCATCGCGCTTGCCGCCGGCTGGCTGGCGCTCGTCTTCAAGGTCAGCGCCACGTCTATGATGCAGGACGACGCCTTCAATCGGGTGTTCCGCGGCGTCCTGGCGGGTATCGTCATCCTGCTGGCTGCAGATCTGGTCTGGCAGCTCGTCAAGGGTTTCATCAACCTGCGCGTCAAGCAGGCCAATCACGCGACCGAGGATCCGGCCGAGCGCGCCCGCAACACCCGCCTGATGACGTTGCTGCCGATCCTGCGTAACTTTCTGGCAGCCTTCATCGCGATCGTGGCCGTGCTGATGGTGCTCTCCGGCCTTGGGGTGGAAATCGGCCCGCTGATTGCCGGCGCCGGTGTCTTCGGCGTGGCGATCGGCTTCGGCTCGCAGACGCTGGTCAAGGACGTCATCAGCGGCATCTTCTATATGATGGACGATGCCTTCCGCATCGGCGAATACATCCAGAGCGGCAGCTACAAGGGCACGGTCGAATCCTTCAGCATTCGCTCGGTCAAGCTCCGGCATCATCGCGGTCCCGTGTTCACGGTGCCTTTCGGCTCGCTCGGCGCGGTGCAGAACATGAGCCGCGACTGGGTGATCGACAAGTTCCTGATCAACGTTTCCTTCGATGCCGACGTCGCCAAGGTGAAGAAACTGGTGAAGGGCATCGGCGCCAAGCTGCTCGAAGATCCGGATATCGGGCCGCTGATCCTGGAAACGGTCAAGATGAAGGGTGTCGAGAACTTTGGCGACTACGGCATGACCTTGAGTTTCGCCATGAAGACGAAGCCGGGGGCACAGACCCAGGTCCGGCGCCGGGCGCAGGTGATGATCAAGGAATCCTTCAAGGAAAACGGCATCAACTTCGCCTCGCCGACCGTGCAGGTGGCGGGCGACGAGCAGCAGCAATCCGTCGCCGCGGCCGCCGCGACCCGCGACGCCATCGCCAAGAAGAATGCGGCCGCCGCGCTTGGCGAAGGCGGTCCGCCGCAGGAATAGCATTTCGGCAACAGGGTTCTCGGGCTGGGGGCTGACATGAAACGCGTTCTCTTGGGGCTGCTGCTTCTCGTGTTCTTCACGGGAAGCGGCGCCTTGGCACAGTCGAATGAGCAATTCCTTCGCTCGATGTTCGTCCCCCACAAGGACGACTTCGACGGCATGGAAAAGCGGCGCGTGATCCGCATCATCGTGCCTTTCAGCAAGACCATCTATTTCCTCGATCGTGGCCAGCAATTTGGCACGGCCGTCGACTTCGGAACGGCGCTCGAAAACGAACTCAACAAGGGGAAGAAGAAGCAGATCGACAAGATCCGCGTCGGGTTCCTGCCGATGCCGCGGGCGCGTCTGCTCTCGGCGCTCGAAGAAGGGCTTGGCGATATCGTCATGGCCAATCTGACGATAACCGAGACGCGGCTTGCAAAGGTCGATTTCACCGCGCCGCTGTTCGACGAAGCCAAGGAGGTGCTGGTCACCGGCCCTTCGGCGCCGGCGATCACAAGCGTCGACGATTTGAGCGGGCAGGAACTGCATGTGCGCCGATCGAGCAGTTATTACGAGCACCTGGCGGCGCTCAGCGCCGGCTTCGAAGAGGCCGGTCGCGCGCCGATCACGCTGAAGGACATGGATGAGAACCTCGAGGACGAAGACGTCCTGGAGATGATCAATGCCGGCCTGCTGCCCTGGACGGTCGTCGACAAATACAAGGCGGACATCTGGGTGAAGGTGTTCACCGACCTCGAGGTGCGCGACGACATCGTCGTTTCCGACCACGGGGAGATCGCCTGGGCGATCCGCAAGGGCAGCCCCAAGCTTAAAGGTGTGCTCGACGACTTCGTCAAGACCCACAAGGTCGGGACGACCTTCGGCAACATCCTGAGGAGCACCTATTACAAGGGCGACAAGATGCTGAAGCGCGCCTATGCGCCAGCCGATGTCGAACGTTTCAAGCAGCTCGTGGAAATCTTCCGCACGCACGGGAAGACCTATTCCTTCGACCACCTGATGCTGATGGCGCAGGGCTACCAGGAGTCGCAGCTTGATCAGTCCCGCCGCAGCCACAGGGGCGCGGTCGGCATCATGCAGTTGCTGCCATCGACCGCTGCGGACAAGGCCGTCAACATTCGCGGCATCGATAAGGACGAGAACCTCAACGTCGAAGCGGGCTCGAAATATCTGCGCTACCTTGTCGATACCTACATCGACGACCCGGCCGTCACGCCGAAAAACCAGATGCTGTTTGCCTTCGCGGCCTACAATGCCGGACCGGGGAACCTGCGCAAGTTCAGGGCCAAGGCCAAGGATATGGGGCTCGACCCGAACCTCTGGTTCGGCAATGTCGAGAATGCGGCGGCGGCGATCGTTGGGCGCGAGACGGTGCAATACGTCAGCAATATCTACAAATACTATGTCGCCTATAGCCTGCTCTCGGAGCATGATACGGAAACCACGGTCGAGAAGGCCGGCAGCACAGGGGTGGCTGCAACGCCTTAGCGAACGCGGCGGCGCGATCTGGCCGCGCTGGAAGAAGAGAAACGAAACAAGGAGTGGCAGGCACGGAGCGGTCCACGGACGGCGATGGGGCTGCCAGGTGATCATGGTGAAAAACATCCGCAGCCTTGGCGGGCTGTTTGGCCTGCTTGCTCTGTCCGCGGTGACGCTTGCGGGCTGCACGACGCCGGACCTGGAGCCGATCCCCGGCAGCATCACCTATGGCGGGCAGCCGCGCACGAAGCTGACGAAGGCGCCCGTCGGCAGCATCGTCCCGCACCGCTTCACGAGCGGCAACAGCTTCGTTCAGGAAACCTATGTCATCGAGCCGGACCGTTCGCTGAAACTGATCCGCCGGGACTACTACGATTTGCCGATCGACCGATGAACCGCTGGCGGTCGGGCCTGGTATCCCCTTGGCTGCAGATGGCGGCGCGGACGCATGCTTTCCTCTCCCGCGATCCCACCGGAATGCGGCAAGCTCCCGGCGCGGTCGGTTGACAGGCCGCCGCGGAGAAACGATAGCTCGCTGCGGATGAAGATCGCCTTTTACGCACCGCTGAAATCCCCTGACCATCCCGTGCCTTCGGGTGATCGCTTGATGGCGCGCATGCTGGTTGCAGCACTCCGTGCGGGAGGGCACGAGGTCGCGGTCGTCTCGGACCTGCGCAGCTTCATGGCGGCCGCGTCGGACGTAGATTTTCGTGAACTGGAGCAAGCGGCGGCAGGTGAGATCACCCGCCTCCGGCAGGGCTGGATGCGCGACGGCGCCCCCGATCTATGGTTCTGCTACCATCCCTACTACAAGGCGCCGGACCTGCTCGGCCCTTCGCTTTCCGCCGAATTCACCATCCCCTACGTAACGGCAGAAGCCTCCTACTCGGCGCGGCGAAACGAGGGCGTGCGCGCGATCGCCCAACGCCACGTGCTCCAGGCCATCGAGCAGGCGGCAGTCAACATCTGCATGACGCGCCGGGACCGGGATGGCCTGCTGGAGGCCGCGCCCGACTGCCGCCACGCGATGCTTGCACCCTTCATCGATGCGGCCCCTTTCGTGCCGGGCGGCGGAAGCACGGATGACCTCTGCCGCATGGTCGTAGTCGCCATGATGCGCAGCGGCGACAAGCTGGACAGCTACCGCATGCTGGCGCAATCGCTGACACACATCGCCGATAGCCGCTGGACCCTGACGATCGTCGGCGACGGTCCGTGCCGCGACGAGGTGCAACAGGCCTTCTCGGCCTTGCCGTCCGACCGGCTGGACTGGCGCGGCGAAAGGAGCGCTGCCGATCTGCCGGCTATCCTTGCCGGCAGCGACCTCTACGTTTGGCCGGGCTGCGGCGAGGCCTATGGGCTTGCCTATCTCGAAGCTCAGGCGGCGGGCCTGCCAGTCGTTGCGCAGAATACCGCCGGCGTGCCGGAAGTGGTCAGGGACGGCGAGACAGGGATCCTTACGCCCGACGGCGATGCCACCGCCTTTGCGGCGGCGATGCGCGCGCTGATAGAGGATCCGGTCCTTCGGCGGAGATTGGGTACGGCTGCCGGACGGTTCGTCCACGACGAACGTTCCTTCCCTGCCGCGGCGCGGCGGCTGCGCACGATATTTGACGAGCATCTGGAGGCGACGGCATGAGACGACCCCATTGGCAGCAGCTTGCCGTCGCGCTCGACCGCGTGGCCGCGTCCGGTCGACAGGTTGATTTCTGGCTGCGGGACGACGACGCCGCCGAGCCGACGGCAGGTCTCGACCGCCTGTTGTCGCTGGTTGACAAGCACCTGGTTCCGGTGGTCATCGCCGTGCCGCCCGCGCTGACGGGCGAGGCGCTTGCGCGCCGCCTCGATGGACATGCCGGCGTCAGCGTCGCGGTGCACGGCTGGGCGCACCGCAACCATGCTCCGCCCGAGGAAAAGAAACAGGAACTCGGCGCGCACCGGCCACGCTCAACGGTTCTCGATGAACTCACGGAGGGTTACGCGCGTCTCCAGGCGCTGTTTCCGCGCAGCTTTGTGCCGATGCTGGTGCCGCCGTGGAACCGGATCGACGGCGCGCTTCTGGATGACCTGCCCGGGGTCGGTTTTGCGGCGCTGTCGGTCTTCGGTCCGGAAAAACCCTCGCTCTTCAAGCTCGTCAACACCCATGCCGATGTGATGGATTGGCAGGGAACACGCGGCTGCCGCGAGCACGCGGCGATTGTAGCAGACATCATCGCCAGGCTAAGGCAGATCTGCGGTGACGATGAAAAGAGGCGGGATCAGGCCGGGCGAACCATCGGAGTGCTCACCCATCATCTGGTTCACGACGCCGGCGTTTGGTCCTTCATGGAGGAGCTCTTCACGCTTACGGCCGCGCATCCGGCCTGTCGCTGGCGGACCGGAGCCGATCTCATAGCTTAATGATCCTTTCGCTGGCGGAAGCGTAGTTTGGCCAGCTGCCGCGACAAACAGTAGGGACGCTTGCCGCCATGTCAGGGAGGCGCGGCCGTCGGATGCGACGGCCCATGTTTTGCTGGAACACCACCTCAGCCGCTACCGGGTACGACAGTGTCGTCATCGTTGTCCGGCAGCAACCCTGAGCCGGGGGTCTTGGTCTTGTCGGTCAGTCGATCCTTTGCATGAGGACCTGCGGTTGGAAGATGCTGCCCACCCGACGGATCCTTGCCGGTTTCCTCGATCGCCTGCTGGGCCTTCTTGTCCTTGCTCATGCGGTGCTCCTTCTTTGGAAAGAAGGAATCCACGAGGCGTGAAATAGTTCCGGCCCGAATTTCGGGTAAAGGACATCCCGACGCGATTTCAGATGCTCAATCGAGCTCGACGATCTGTCCGTCGCGGGCGGCAAAGGCGCCGGGGAATGTCGCCTGGACATCGCGTTCCATGGCGGCCAACGCCTCATCGGTGCGCGACGGATCGTGGTGGAACATGGCGAGCTGCTTGACGCCGGCGGCCATCGCCAGTCGTGCGCCATGCATGCCGGTCGAGTGTCCGTAACCCTGAAAATGCTCCATCTCGCTTTCGAGATAGGTGCAGTCGTAGACGAACAGGTCGGCCCCGGCGATCAGTTCGAGCACGCCGGGATCGAGGACGCCCGGCTCGTGCTCGGTATCGTAGACGAGAGCGACGGCGCGGCCGTTCCATTCGATCCGATAGCCGACGCAGCCACCGGGATGGTTGAGGCTCGTCGTGCGGATGGTGACGCCGGCACGCGGGGTCAGCACGTCACCGGGTTTGAAGTCCATGCCGTCGAGGCTCGCTTGACAGATGTCGGGATCGACCGGGAACCATGGTGGGCGCATGAAATCGCGGATCATCTCCCGCGTGGTCATGGTGCCGTGCAGATGGCCAGACCAGAAGCGCACCGAATTGCGACATTTGTAGATGGGTTTGAAATAGGGAAGACCGATAATGTGGTCGTAGTGGCTGTGAGTGAAGAACAGATCGAACTCTTCGACGCCTTCGTCGATCAGCGCATAGCCAGCCTCGCGCAGGCCAGAGCCGGCATCGAACAGCAATACGTCCTTGCCGCATCGAATTTCGATGCAGGATGTATTTCCCCCATAGGCGACGTATTGTTGGCCGGAGACCGGCAAACTTCCTCTTACGCCCCAGAACCGCACTCGAAAGTTGTCGTCACGCATTCAGTTTCGGCTTCACTACGCACGCTTGGACCATTTTGATCCTTGTGTGACTGTTAAACAAGCACAGATGGCCACACCCCTGCAATGCCATGGGTTATTATTTGGAAACTAACCATCGCGTCGCCAAGTCCCCCTCCGGCCAAATCCGCTCCTCGCCTATCTTCTAGGCTGCAGAAACGGACTGAGGTGTCTCCTTGGTAACAGCCAATGAAACTTTTTGTTGCGCTCCCGCGTGAATTATCTGACGAACGTTAAGGGCGAGCGAAGATCGAGGCGCTGATGGCTGAGGCAATGGAAGGCCGATTTTACGATAGCGTGCCGTTGTTCGACGCCTTCGAAGGCGTCGCGGACGAAGCGAATTACCGGCCGTTGCCGGATGGCTGGCTGCTGGCCGTGGCCGATATCGTCAACTCGACCGGTGCGATTGCCGACGGCCGCTACAAGACGGTCAACATGGCCGGCGCCAGCGTCATATCCGCCCTGATGAACGTGCTCGAAGAAAAGACGATGCCCTTCGTATTCGGGGGGGATGGCGCCTTGGCGGCGCTGCCGGCATCAATGGCCGACAGGGCCCGCGACGCGCTGGCCGCGGTGAAGACCTGGGTGGCGGAGGAACTTGACCTTGAGTTGCGGACCGCGCTCGTTCCGGTCAGCGACATCCGCCAGCACGGGCTCGACATGCGTGTCGCCCGCTTCAAGGCCAGCGACGAGGTTTCCTACGCGATGTTTGCGGGCGGCGGGGCAAGCTGGGCCGAGGCGGCAATGAAGGCCGGGCGCTATCACGTCGCGGCAGCGCCTGCCGGCAGCCGGCCGGACCTGACCGGCCTTTCATGTCGCTGGAACTCGATCGAGTCCTGCCACGGCACGATCGCCTCGATCATCGCGGTGCCGGGGGCGAAGGGCAACGGACCGGAGTTCCAGGCGCTGATCGCCGACATCGTCGCGCTTGCCGACGAGGAAGATCGCGGCGGGCACCCCGTTCCCGAGCTTGGGCCGACCGCGCGGCTCTCGTTCCAGGGGATCGACATCGAGACGCGTGCGGCCGCTCCGCGAGGGCGACGTTTCCTGAAACGTTGCATTATCACCGTGCAGACGCTGGCACTTTTCGTCTGCCTTCGCATGGGCTGGAACTTCGGTCCTTTCGATACGAACCGGTATCGCCGCGACCTTGCCGACAACACCGACTTCCGTAAATTCGACGACGGCCTGAAAATGACGATCGATATCAGTGCCCCGTGCCTCGAACGGATCGAGGTGCGGCTGCAGCGGGCAGAGGCAGAGGGCGTCGGACACTATGGCCTGCACCGGCAGGATTCGGCGCTGATGACCTGCATCGTGCCGACGCCGATGACCCGCGACCACATACACTTCGTCGACGGCGCCTCTGGAGGCTATGCGGTGGCGGCGAGCAATCTCAAGGCCGCGCTGGCGCGCAACAAGGCTACTCAACCCTTTGCGGGTGGCGCCGGCTAGCTGTTGTGGCCACAGGGATGCGCACGACCGTTGCGCTATGCCTTGATAATGTGGCTGCCCGTCAGGCCGTTTCGATGGAAGACGTTGCGGGTATCGACGACGAGCGGCGCCCACTTGGCGAGGGCTGCGTAGTCCACCTGGTCGTGGTCGGTGGCGATCAGCACGGCGTCGAACGCCGCCACCGTGGGCTCGTCGAGCGTCACTGAACTCCGGCCCTTCAGAGCGGCATATTCGCGCGTCGGCGGGATCTCGGTAACGTAGGGGTCGTGATAGGCGGTGTGGCCGCCGCGCTCCTCGATCAGTTCGATCAGGCGCAACGATGGGCTCTCGCGAATATCGGGAACGTTCTTCTTGTAGGCGAGGCCGATGACGAGAACGGTGGAGCGGCTGAGCGCCTTGCCGGCGTGCCGGTCCAGCGCCTCGGCCAGTCGGCTGACGACGTGGCGCGGCATGGCCGAGTTGATCTCGCCGGCAAGCTCGATGAAACGCGTCGGCAGTTCGTATTCGCGCGACTTCCAGGTGAGGTAAAAAGGGTCGATCGGAATACAGTGGCCGCCGAGGCCGGGGCCGGGATAGAACGGCATATAGCCGAACGGCTTGGTTTTGGCGGCCTCGATCACTTCCCAGACGTCGATGCCCATCGCCTCGTAGACAATCTTCAATTCGTTGACGAGCGCGATGTTGACCGAGCGGAAGATGTTTTCGGTGAGTTTCACGGCTTCCGCCGTGGCGTTGGACGAGACCGGAACGACCGTCTTGACCACGGAAGCGTAGAACGCCTCCATCAGCTTTGCCGCCTCGGGGCCGTCGCCGGCGACGACCTTCGGAATGCTCACGGTCTCATAGACCGGGTTGCCCGGGTCTTCGCGCTCGGGTGAAAAGCCGACGAAAAATTCGGCGCCGGACTTGAACCCGGTTTCCTCGAGGATGCTGCGCACGATGCCATCGGTCGTACCGGGGTAGGTGGTCGATTCCAGGACGATGAGCTGCGCGGGACGCAGGGTTGCGGCGATCGCGCGCGACGTCTTTTCGACAAAGGAAAGGTCCGGGTCGCGATATTTGGTCAGGGGCGTCGGCACGCAGATGATGATGACGTCGCAGCCGGACAGTTCGAGGAAATCCGTCGTGGAACGGAAACGGCCAGCACCGCTCTCCCGGGCAAGGACAGCGTCCGAGACCGCCCCGATGTAGGACTTGCCCGCATCGAGCGCGACGATCTTGCCGGGATCAATGTCGAAACCGATGACGGAATAGCCCGCGCGCGCTGCCGCAATCGCCAATGGCAGGCCGACATAGCCGAGCCCGATGACGCCGGCCTTGGCGCTCCGGGCGGAGATGGACGACAGCAGGCTTTCGAAATGAGGTGAGGTCAAGTTTCGGTTCCGGATCTCGTGGACAGACAGGCGCGGCGCGCGAACATGTCGTGGTTTGTTGGAGAGAAACAAGCCCCAAGTCAAGCGAGGCCCGGCACCAGGGCCGCTGGCAGGCCGTTGAGCCGGCTATCAAATCTTCATGCTGCAACAGGTCGGAAAAATCTTCGTTCGCCTCTGGAAATTGGCGGCGCGCGTGAATATCTGCAACATATAAGTGCCGCATTCCGGGTGCCTGCACGTCATCGACGCCGGAATCGGTTGGAGCATTTTCTTAACGGGCACGGCTCATCATCATCCACCGCGAACATGAACCGGCAAATTGCCGGGGCGTTCGCCGTCTCCGGATGCTGACGCGGGACGGTCTGTCATGCGAGGACGCGAAATGGGCCCGACGAACGACAACGTATCCGAAATCCTCATCGACAAGGTCGCCGACTGGCTGATGCGCACATCGCTGAGCGACGCGCCGCTGGAGACGATCGTCAAAGGCTTCTGCGAGCGGCTGGCGGCCGCCGGCTTGCCGCTGATGCGCGTCCATCTTTCCTTCTCGATGCTGCACCCGCTTTACGATGCTCTGGGCTTCACCTGGGTGCGCGGCAAGGGCGTGGAGGTCAGCGGCCTTCGGCACGAGGAACTGGCGCTTAATCCCGAGCGGTTCCTGCAGAGCCCCTACTATTACCTGCTCAACAACAATCTCGAGCATGTCCGCCGGCGCATCTACCAGGATACGCCGTCCGAGTTCCCGATCTTCGACGACCTCAAGGAAATGGGGGCGACGGACTATCTGGCCTTCATGCAGTCGCTCGGCGCCGATTCCGGCCATGGCATGGTCGGGTCCTGGACGACGGATCGCCATGGCGGCTTCACGGACGATGTCATTGGCGCGCTTTTGAAGCTGCAATATCATCTGGCAGTCGCGGCGAAGATGGCGGTGCTCGGTAAACTCGCCGACAACATGCTGACCACCTATCTCGGCTCCAGCGCTGGCCGGCGTGTGATGAGCGGCCAGGTTCGCCGCGGCGACGGCGAGACCGTGCGCGCCGTCCTCGTCATGGGCGACATGCGCCGCTCGACGATGCTGGCAGAAAAGGAAGGGCGTCAGTCCTATATCGAGACCCTGAACACCTATTTCGATGCGATCGCAGCCCCCTTCAATCGCAACGGTGGCCATATTCTGAGCTTCGTCGGTGACGGCTTCATCGCCGTCTATCCCTGTGGGCGCCACAAGGAGCCCTCGGAATTTGCCGCCCGCGAGGCCTTTGCCGCCGTGCGCGCGGCAACCGCACGCATGGACATGCTGAACGGCGAGCGGCGCAAGCAGGCACGCGATCCGATCGGCTACGGCATCGGTCTGCATGTAGGCAACGTGATGTTCGGCAATGTGGGCCTGCGCGACCGGCTGACGTTCTCGGCCTTCGGCTCGGCCGTCAACGAAGTCCAGAGGTTGCAGAACCTGACCAAGAAATACGCCCACAGCGTCGTCGCGAGCGAAGCCTTCGTCAATTATTGCGGCGGCGACTGGACGGCCCTCGGCCAGGAAAAGCTCCGCGGCGTGCGGCAGAAATTCACGATCCTCTACCCCAACGACGCTGCCTTGCTCGCAAGGGCCGATGAACGCTTCGACGACGTGTTGCAGGATGGACTTTCCGAGGCGGAGCATGTCATGCTGCTTCATCGCAATACGCGTCCGCTCCAGCCGCCGCGCGGCCTTATCGACAAGATGCTTCAATAGGGGGAAGAATGTTTCGCACCGTCCTTTTCGTCGCTTCCATCGTCATGGCCGGGAGCGCGATGGCGCAGCCATGGGAAACCAAGCTTTCCGACGACTTCGAGGGGCGGGGTTTTGCGCCTGAGGGCGGGCTCTACTATCGCGAGAACTTCGAGCAGACCGCCGGCACGGTGGAGTTTCAGAACGAGGTCAAGCATAACGGTAATGGCGCGCTCAAGCTGAGCGTCGTTCCGACCTGTCCCGATTCGCTCGACGGTTGCAGCGAGCGGGCAGAGATCTGGGAAAAGACGGCGCTGCGCGTGCCATACGACCAGGGCGTCTGGTATGGTTTCGCGGTCAAGTTTGCCGACCCGATCCCGAATGAGGACCATCGTTATCTGATCGCCCAGTGGAAGCGCGAGATCGATCCGGGTGCCGAGGGCGATTTCAGCCCGTTCCTTGCCTTGAGGCTCGAGGCCGGCAAACTTTTCGCCACTGTGGAAACGAACTATATCGCGCCGCTCTGGGCCGGTCCTGAGGGGAAGCCGGCGAGCTGCAAACCGGGCGAGATCCCCGTATGGGGGCGGCCGGGCGTCAACCAGATGCGCATGCTGGTCGCCGCAGACAGCAACTGGGAGCTGATCGACGGCAGTCTCTTCAATGCATGCACCGATGCGATCAAGGTGACGAACCACGGCAATCCGTTGCCCGACCCGAAGTCCGGCTGGATCGATTTCGCGATCTACACGCTGCCGGGAGCCAATGGCACGGGTCGCATCGAACTCTTCGCCAACGACAAGCCGATCATCACGGTGACGGGCCATATCGGTCACGACGACAAGGGGCTCGGCAAGAACCAGTACTTCAAGTTCGGCCCCTACCGGGCGGCCGATAAAACCGACTGGACGCTGTTTTACGACGACTTCCGACGCTCGGCCAATTGCGCCGACGTGTTGAAGGGCGGTGCCTGCCCTTCGTTCTAACCATCTGAAGATGCAGGTGGGTAGAGCCTCGTCTGCAACCGGGTGTGCTGGACAGCCCTTGGAAGCTGCGCTAGTCTTTTTTTAGAGGCGGCGGATAAAAAGCAATGAGGGAAGCGTGCTGCTATGACATCTGGGGCGGACCTGCTTCGAGTTGAAGGTCTGCGGATCACATTCTCGGTGCTCGGCGGCGAAGTTCAAGCCGTCAATAACGCGAATTTCAGAATTTTGCCCGGCAAGGTGACGGCGCTCGTCGGCGAGTCCGGATCGGGGAAATCCGCAATCAGCCAGGCGGTGATGGGCATCTTGCCCAACGTCGCCAAGGTTGGTGGCAAAATTTTGTTCAACGACCCGACGACGGCTGCAAAGCCGATCGACCTGCTCTCGCTGGAGCGGGAAGGGGAGGAGATCCGCAGCCTGCGCGGCACGCGCATCAGCAAGATCTTCCAGGAGCCGATGACATCGCTGTCGCCGCTCCACACGATCGGAAACCAGATTTCCGAAGTGCTGAAGATCCACACCGACGCGGAAAAGGCGGAACGTCGGGCGCGAACGGAAGAGCTGCTCGGCTATGTGGGCTTTGCCAATCCGAAGCGCGCCTACGACATGTATCCGTTCGAGCTTTCCGGCGGCATGCGGCAACGCGCGATGATTGCCATGGCATTGATCTGCCGGCCGGCGCTGTTGATCGCCGACGAGCCGACGACAGCGCTCGACGTGACCGTTCAGGCGCAGATCCTGAAACTCCTGCGCGAGCTTCAGGTCAAGCTCAACATGGCCATGCTTCTGATCACCCATGACCTTGGCGTCGTCGCCAACATGGCCGACGAGGTTGTGGTGATCTATCACGGCCAGATCGTCGAGGCGGGTCCGGTCGAGGCGATCTTCCGCAACCCGCAGCATCCCTATCTCAAGGGCCTGATGGCCGCGGTTCCGCATTTCGACATGAAGCCCGGCGAGCGGCTGAAGGCACTGCGCGAAGTGCCGGTCAAGGCTGGAACGCTGCTCGGGACTTCGGCCGCCGACCGGCGCACCGGTCCCGACGTGCTTTTGTCCGTCCGCAATGTCTCGAAGACCTATGGAACGCGCAAATCGTCCTGGTTCGGTGGTGGCGAAGATACGCTGCATCGCGCCGTCGACGATGTCAGCTTCGACATCCGCCGTGGCGAGTGCCTCGGCCTCGTCGGGGAAAGCGGCTGCGGCAAGACCACCGTCAGCAAGATCCTGATGCGGGCCGTCACGCCCGACCAGGGCTCGGTGATCTTCGACAATGGCGAGGGGTCGGTCGATGTGCTGAAAGTGCAGGGCGACGACCTTAAGGCCATGCGGTCCAAGATCCAGATGGTCTTCCAGGATCCGGTCTCCTCCCTCTCGCCGCGCATGACGGTCAAGAACATCCTCAGCGAGCCACTCGAGATCCACGGGCGCGGAACGGGCAAATCGCGCGAAGAAACGGTGCGTTCGCTGCTGCAGGCCGTCGGTCTCGACCAGCGCTTCATTAATCGGTACCCGCACAGCTTCTCCGGTGGTCAACGCCAGCGCATCGGGATCGCGCGGGCTCTCGCGCTGGTGCCGGAGCTGCTGATCTGCGACGAGCCGGTTTCCGCGCTCGACGTCTCCGTCCAGGCGCAGATCCTCAACCTGCTGAAGGACCTGCAGAAGGAACTGGGACTGACCTGCCTGTTCATCTCGCACAATCTGGCTGTCGTCGACTATATGGCCGACCGCATCGCCGTGATGTGCGCCGGGCGTATCGTCGAGCTGGCACCGCGCGAGGTGCTGATGCGCAATCCTGTTCATCCCTATACCAAGTCGCTGCTGGCGGCGGTTCCTTATCCGGATCTCGACCGGCCGCTGGATTTCGAACTGCTGAAGGACAGCGAAGGTTCGGACATGCGGCGCTGGGGACCGCAGTTCCGGGACGATGATGCCGGCGACGCGCTGATCCCCGCGGATCTCGGTGGTGACCACATCGTGCTGGCGCGCCGGTCCGTGGATGCAAGGGAGTTGCGGCCATGATCACCCGCCGAACTGTACTGGCATTGCTTGCGACCGTGGCTCTGCCGACGCGGCTCTTTGCAGCTGCAGGCGAGCCCGCATTCTGGGAAAAGCAGATTGCCGACGGCAAGCTGCCGCCGCTTGCCGAGCGCCTGCCGAAGACGCCGCGTGTCATCAACGTCGCGGCCATGGGGCGCCAGCCCGGCAAGTACGGCGGCGAGGTGCGGATGCTGATCGGCAGCGCCAAGGACATCCGCCTGATGACGATCTACGGCTATGCCCGTCTGGTCGGCTTCGACGAAGCGTTGAAGATCGAAGCGGACGTTCTCGAAAGCTTCGAAACGGTCGAGGACCGCATCTTCACCTTCCACATCCGTGAAGGCCACAAGTGGTCCGACGGCACGCCGCTGACGTCGGAGGATTTCCGCTATTGCTGGGACGACGTTCTCAATAACGAGAAGCTGAGCCCGGCCGGGCTGCCGACGGCGCTGGTCATGGATGGCGAGGCCGCCAAGTTCGAGATCATCGACGAACGCACGGTGCGCTATTCCTGGTCGACACCCAATCCTGACTTCCTGCAGAAGCTCGCCGGCGCCCAGCCGATGGTGGTGGTGATGCCGTCGACCTACCTGAAACAGTTCCATGAGAAATATCAGGAAGAAGACAAGCTCAAGGCCCTGATGAAGGAGGAACGGGTCAAGAAATGGAGCCAGCTGCACATGCGCATGGCCCGTTCCTACCGCCCGGAAAACCCGGACCTGCCGACGCTGGACCCCTGGCGCAACACGACGCCGCTTCCGGCCGAACAATTCGTCTTCGAGCGCAATCCCTACTATCATCGCGTCGACGAGAACGGCCTGCAGTTACCCTATATCGACAAGTTCGTGCTCAGCGTCAGCTCGTCTGCGCTAATCCCGGCCAAGACCGGCACCGGCGAAAGCGACCTGCAGGCGACCGGTATCGACTTCGTCGACTACACCTTCCTCAAGGATTCCGAGAAGCGCTATCCGGCGAAAGTGCTGCTGTGGAAGAAGACGCAGGGCTCGCGCCTGGCGCTGCTTCCCAACCTCAACTGCTCGGATGCGGTCTGGCGGGCACTGCTGCAGGATGTGCGCGTTCGCCGCGCCCTGTCGCTTGCCATCGACCGCACCGAAATCAACAAGGCGGTGTTCTACGGGCTGACGAAGGAGAGCGCCGACACGGTGCTGCCCGAGAGCCCGCTCTTCCGGCCCGAGTTCGCCAATGCCTGGGTCGCCCACGATCCGGAACAGGCCAATGCGCTGCTCGACGAAGCGGGCCTGACCAAGAAGGACAGCGACGGCATCCGCATTCTCTCCGACGGCCGCGCGGCGCAGATCGTCGTGGAAACGGCCGGGGAAAGCACACTCGAGACGGACGTGCTGCAGCTCATCACCGACTACTGGCAGAAGGTCGGGATATCGCTCTTCATCCGGACCTCGCAACGCGACACGTTCCGCAGCCGCGCCGTCGGTGGCGAGATCATCATGTCGATGTGGTTCGGCATAGACAACGGCGTGCCGACGGCCAGCATGAACCCCGGCCAGCTTGCGCCGACCGCGGACGACCAGCTGCAATGGCCGGTCTGGGGGCTGAATTATCTTTCCCACGGCGAAATGGGCCAGGCCCCGGACCTTCCGGCAGCCGTGGAACTGACGGAACTGCTGCAGCGCTGGCGGCATTCGGCCGAAGACGCCGAGCGGACGGAGATTTGGAGCCGGATGCTCTCGATCTACACCGACCAGGTGTTCTCGATCGGCATCGTCAACGCCTCGCTCCAGCCGATCCTCGTGGCAAAGAAGCTGAGGAACGTGCCCGACACTGCGCTCTACGGCTTCGACCCCACGTGCTATTTCGGTGTCTACAAACCCGACACCTTCTGGATCGAACAGGAAGCCTGACATGCTGCGATATATTCTCTGGCGTATCGCGGCGATGGCTCCGACCCTCCTCATCATTTCCGCTCTTGTCTTCACCATCATCGAACTGCCGCCAGGAGATTACTTCGAGAGCTATGTTGCCGAGATCAAGGCGCAGGGCGAAGGCGTCGACATGGAGCAGATCGAGGCGCTCCGGAAGGAGTACGGCTTCGATCAGCCGCCGGTGCTGCGCTACGTCTACTGGCTCGGCGGCATGCTGCAGGGCGATTTCGGCTATTCCTTCGAATACGAGCTTCCGGTGAGCGCCGTCGTCGGCGACCGCCTGTGGCTGACGATCCTCGTTTCCTTCGTCACCATCATCTTCACCTGGCTGATCGCTTTCCCGATCGGCATCTACTCGGCGACCCATCAGTACAGCTGGGGCGACTATGGCCTGTCGCTGATGGGCCTGATCGGCATCGCCATCCCCAACTTCATGCTGGCGCTGATCCTGATGTACTTCGCCAATATCTGGTTCGGGATTTCCATCGGCCACCTGATGGACCAGAAATATCTCGCTGAACCCATGAGTTGGGAAAAGGCGAAATCGATCCTCGAACACATCTGGATTCCGGTCATCATCGTCGGCGCGGCGGGAACCGCCGGCATGATCCGGCGCCTGCGCGCCAACCTGCTTGACGAGTTGCAGAAACAGTATGTGGTGACGGCACGCGCCAAGGGGCTTTCGCCGATGCGCACGCTGGTGAAATATCCGCTGCGCATGGCGCTGAACTTCTTCATCTCGGATATCGGTTCGATCCTGCCGGCGATCATCTCCGGCGCGGAAATCACCGCGATCGTGCTTTCGCTCGAGACCACCGGCCCGATGTTGATCAAGGCGTTGCAGAGCCAGGACATGTATCTTGCCGGGTCGTTCCTGATGTTCCTGGCCTTCCTGACGGTGATCGGCGTGTTGATCTCCGACATCGCGCTCGCCATTCTTGATCCTCGAATTCGGCTGCAAGGCAGGAGCACCAAGTGACGTCATTTCTTCCGGCGCCCGGCGAGCCCATGCCGCACTACGTATCTACGGCTCCGTTCGACCCCTATTCCGTCGAGGCGATGACGGACGAGCAGGTGCGCGTCAACCAGGCTTCGCAGCTGCGGCTGATGTGGTGGAAATTCCGCCGTCACAAGCTGGCGCTTGCGTCCGGCGTTTTTCTCGTCGTGCTCTACCTGATGATCGTCGTCTGCGAGTTTCTGGCGCCCTATAACCTGCATACCCGGAATATGGACTATATCTATGCGCCGCCGCAGGCGGTGCATCTCTTCCATGAGGGCAAGTTCGTCGGTCCCTTCGTCTACGGCCGCACGATGACGCTGGACATGGATACGCTGAAGCGCAACTACGCCGACGATACCAACGATGTGCAGCCGCTTCGCTTCTTCTGCCGCGGCGACGGCTATCGCTTCTGGGGGCTGTTTGAAAGCAACGTGCATTTCGTCTGCCCGGCAACGGGCGGCGAGGCCTTCTTCCTCGGAACGGACCGCCTCGGGCGCGACGTGCTGTCGCGCATCATCTATGGCGCGCGGATTTCGCTGACGATCGGCCTTCTCGGCATTACCGTCAGCTTCGTGCTCGGCATCGTCATCGGCGGTCTTGCCGGCTACCACGGCGGCGTCTTCGATCTCATCGTCCAGCGTGTCATCGAGGTGCTGCAATCGATCCCCAGCATCCCGCTCTGGCTGTCGCTGGCGGCGATCATGCCGGCGACCTGGAGTCCAATCTTCATTTATCTGGCGATCACGATCATCCTCGGCCTGCTCGATTGGACCGGGCTTGCGCGCGCTGTCCGCTCGAAGCTGCTGGCCTTGCGTGAAGAAGACTATGTGCTTGCGGCCCAGCTCATGGGTGCAAGGAGCAGCCGCATCATCGGCCGGCACCTCGTGCCCGGTTTCATGTCGCATCTGATCGCCACCGCGACCATCTCTATTCCCGGCATGATCCTCGGGGAAACGGCGCTCAGCTTCCTTGGCCTCGGTCTCAGGCCGCCGATCACCAGCTGGGGCATTCTGCTGACGGAGGCGAAAAGCGTCAGCGTCATTGCCTTCTATCCCTGGCTCCTATTTCCCACAATTCCGGTCATTCTTGTGATTTTGGCGTTCAACTTCTTGGGAGATGGGTTGCGTGACGCGGCGGATCCCTACAAATGAAGCCCGGTTTGACGCAGCCATACGGCCCGCGTGAAACGGTTCATCGTACCCTGAGTGAAAGGTTTCTTGCATGATGCGGCGTTTTGAAGATGCCCGGATCCTCATGTATAGCCATGACACGTTCGGGCTCGGACACCTCAGGCGCTGCCGCACGATCGCGCATTCGCTGGTGGAAGACTATCGCGGCTTGAACATCCTGATCATTTCCGGGGCGACGATTGCCGGCGCGTTCGACTATCGCGCGCGCGTGGATTTCGTGAAGATCCCGAGCGTGATCAAGCTGCATAATGGCGACTACACCTCGCTCGACCGCCATATCGAACTCGATGAAACGCTGAAGATGCGCCAGGCGATCATTCGCCATACGGCAGAGACCTTCAAGCCGGACATCTTCATCGTCGACAAGGAGCCGATGGGCCTGCGCGGCGAGGTCGAGGAAACGCTGACCTATCTGAAAGCGCACGGCACGACGCTCGTCCTCGGCCTGCGTGAGGTCATGGATGCGCCGCACCTGCTCGAGGCAGAGTGGAAGCGGCGCGATACCATGCGCAAGATCGAGCAGTACTACGACACGATTTGGGTCTACGGCCCGCCTGATTTCTACGACCCCCTGACCGAACTCGACGTGCCGCCCGCGGTGCGCGAGCGCATGAACTTCGTCGGTTTTCTGCAGCGCAGCGTCCCGCGCGAGGAATTGCCGGGTCATAAGCCTCAGGGCGACTACATCCTCGTCACCACTGGCGGCGGCGGAGATGGGGCGGACCTGATCCACGACGTCATCCATGCCTATCAGCAGGATCCGGAGCTCACGCACAAGGCGCTGATCGTGCTAGGACCCTACATGCCGGTCAAGAAGCGGGAAAAGCTGATCCGCAAGGGCAGCAAGATCCCCTATATCAAGATCATCGAGTTCGACAATCGCATGGAAGAGCTCATTGCCGGCGCCAAGGGCGTCGTCGCCATGGGCGGCTACAACACCTATTGCGAAATCCTCTCCTTCGACAAGCCGGCGCTGATCGTGCCGCGCATCCAGCCGCGCGAGGAGCAACTGATCCGCGCGCGCCGGGCTGCCGAGCTGGGGCTGATCGAGATGCTTCTGCCGGACGAGGCGGAGGATCCGTTGCGGCTGGCGGCGGCGCTGAGGGCGCTGCCTTATCGTGAGCCACCGTCGAAAAGCGGCGCCAACGGCCTGCGGCTGGAAGGCCTCGTGCACATCTCCGAGATCGTCGGCAGATGGCTCGATCGGCCGTCGAGCGACCACCTGAACATCGTGAAGAAATCGAGCTGAAGCATTGCCGACAGACCGCAAGATTGCAGTCGTGCTGAAGGGCTACCCGCGTCTTTCGGAAACATTCATCGCCCAGGAACTGCTTGGCCTCGAGCGCGCCGGGATAGAACTCGTCCTGATCTCGCTTCGGCGTCCAACGGACGGCAAGCGCCACCCGGTGCATGACGAAATCCGCGCCGACGTCCACTATCTGCCGGAATATCTGCATGAGGAGCCGCTAAGGGTTCTGCGCGGGCTCGTGCGCTGTCTGCCGAAACCCGGATTCTGGCGCGTCCTGGGTCTGTTCCTCAAGGACCTGCCGCGCGATTTCAGCCGCAACCGCTTTCGCCGGCTCGGCCAGGCGCTGGTGCTCGCCTCCGAATGGCCTGGACAGCCGCGCTGGCTGCACGCGCACTTCATCCATACCCCTGCTTCGGTGACGGCCTATGCCAGCGTGATCGCTGGCACGCCCTGGACCTGTTCGGCGCATGCAAAGGACATCTGGACCTCGCCCGACTGGGAACTGTCCGAAAAGCTCGGCCTTGCGCGCTGGACCGTGACCTGCACACGCATGGGGTACGAGCATCTCCGCAGCCTTGCCAGCGACAAATCGAGAGTACATCTGAGCTATCATGGCCTCGACCTCGACCGCTTCCCGCATTTCGACGGCACGCATTCCAATCGCACCGGTTCCGATCCGGCCGATCCCGTCCGCATCGTCAGCGTCGGCCGTGCCGTTGGAAAAAAGGGCTACGACGTGTTGCTGAAGGCGCTGGCCAAGCTGCCGGCAGAGCTTCATTGGCGGTTCGAGCATATCGGCGCCGGCGAACTGACCGGCCAATTGAAGACGCTCGCCACGGAGCTCGGCGTCTCCGACCGTATTGTCTGGAAGGGCGCGCTCGACCAGACCGATGTGCTTGCGCACTATCGGGCAAGCGACATCTTTGCGCTCGCCTGCCGGATCACCGCGGACGGCGATCGGGACGGGTTGCCGAACGTGCTTGTCGAAGCATCGAGCCAGCGGCTGGCCTGCGTCTCGACGGCGATATCCGGCGTTCCGGAACTCCTCGAGGACGGCGAAAACGGCCGTGTCGTTCCGTCGGAGGATCCGCAGGCACTTGCGGCCGCGCTTGAGGAACTGATCCGCAATCCGGCACTTCGCCACAGGTTCGGCGATGCGGCCGAGCGGAAGGTTCGCGGCCAGTTCGACCACCACACCAGCATCGAACAACTCGCCGGCCTGTTCGCCAGCGAATGGAGAGCCGCCTGATGTCCGCACGTCGCGTCTTCTTCTACGTACAGCACCTGCTCGGCATCGGTCACCTGGCGCGGGCAAGCCGGATCGCGAGCGCCTTGGCGGCCAAAGGCTATGACGTGACCGTCGTGACGGGCGGCAGCCCGGTGCCGGGGTTCCCCGCAAACGATGTGAAACACGTGGCCCTGCCGCCGGTGCTGGCTGGCGACAAGGGGTTTAGCGGACTTGCCGATGGCGAGGGAAACCCGGTCAGCGAGGCTTTCAAGCAAGAGCGCCGCGACCTGCTGATCGAGGCATTTCTTGCCTGCAAGCCTGACATCGTCATCTTCGAAGCCTTCCCCTTTGGCCGCCGCCAGATGCGTTTCGAGTTGATGCCGCTGCTGGAGGTGATCGAGAAGCAGGAGCCGCGGCCCCTCGTTGCCGCATCGCTGCGCGATATCCTGCAGGAGCGGACGAAGCCCGGGCGCGCCGAAGAAACCCTCGACGTTGTCAGGGCGCATTTCGACCTCGTGCTCGTGCATGGCGATCCTGCCTTTGCGCGGCTAGAGGAGACCTATCCGTATACGGCGGAGATCGAAGACAAGATCGTCTATACCGGTCTTGTCGCCGGCCATGCCCCTGAACCTCCGGCTGAAAGGTTCGACGTGCTTGTTTCGGCTGGCGGCGGCGCGGTCGGCAAGGAGCTGATCGGCGCGGCACTACAGGCGGCCGGGCTGCTTGCGGGCGACCTGAAATGGTGCCTGATCACCGGGCCGAACCTGCCGCAGGACGACTATGATGGCTTTGCCGCCGCAGCGCCCGCAAACGTGCATCTGTTCCGCTTCCGCAAGGATTTTGCGAGCCTTCTGTCGGGTGCGCGGCTCTCGGTTTCCCAGGCCGGCTACAACACCGTCTGCGATATCTTCCGTGCCGGCTGTGCGTCGCTGCTCATTCCCTTCGTCGCCGGCGGCGAGACCGAGCAGTCGACGCGCGCCGAAAGGCTCGAAAAGCTCGGCCTTGCCGGCGTTCTGCCAGAAGCGGACGTGACACCGGAGAGGCTGGCCCGCGACGTCGAGACGATGCTGGCGCGGCCAAGGCCGGAGATCCCACCACTCGACCTGAACGGCGCCGCTAGAACGGCGGAGATACTTGGGCTTCAGACGGTCCGCTAGCCGTAGTCGGTGGTGCCCATCGGTCTCCGCTGAAGGCCGCCCTTGAGCGGAACCACCGAAATAGAAAAGTCGCTCGGCAAACCAATGGTCGGGCGACCATTCGACTATCTGCCAGTATGTACGGAGCCTGGATATTTTCCTCGCGTTCTGCGTGTCCCGGCTGGCTGTCTCCGGAATGGTATGTTAGTGAAATCAATAATACTGATTCTGAATATACGCAGTGCATTTCCACCGAACGATAACCTGGGTTCCTGTGTGCACTAAACTCAAGGTCTTGCCAGGACTGGGTCATACTCTTGGCGAAGAGTTTCCCGTACGGCTTTCCTGCCTTGTCTACCTCTCCAACATCCGCCGGCCTCTCGCGCACGGCATCGCCTGTGCGCTGCAGCGGCGCCGGCTGGCGAGCGTAGAGGCAGCGGGGCACCCGCGATGAACGGCGGCCGCAGAGCAATGCAAGGGGATTTCGGCGCGTCGAGCGCGTAAGGCAGGAGGGGCAGTTGAGAAATCTGATCGCGCTGTTGATCTCAGTGACCTTGGCATTGGGGGCCGGGGAGGTAATGCTGCGCATGTTCACGCCGTTTCCGATCGGAACGCAGTCGCACCGAAGCATCGACGAAAAGTATGGCTATCGTCTCGATCCTACCCTTTCCGGCGTTGACGAGGACGGCTTCCGCGACCCGGCAGGCGCACGGCAGGGCTTTCAAGTCGCCGCAATCGGCGACTCGATGACCTATGGCAACAACGTCGAAAGCGGTCAGACCTGGCCGGCCGTCTTCCAGGCCATCACCGGCGAACACACCTACAATTTTGGTGTCGGAAGTTACGGCATCTACACCTACCACGCGATCGTCCACGATGCGCTGGCAAATGGAGCCAAAGGCGCGATCGTCGCCATTTTCCCAGGCAACGACTTCGCGATCGTTTTTTCGGCATGCGATATCATGAACGCGCGTTCCGACTTCTGGCTTGCAGAGCAGGCACGGCTTCACCTGCAGGCTCTCTTCAGTCCGACCGGAAGCCATACGCAATGCACCAAGGCGCGATCGGCGAGCATCAAGACGAAGCTGTTCGAGAACGTCGCGCTTCTGAGCGCTTATCAATATGCGATAAAGGACCGTGTGACGAGCTTGTATGCGCGCTTCCTTGGCACGGGCAGCGATGAAGCGTCCGAATATTACCGGTTCCTGGACGGGATCCCACCGGTGTCGAGGCGCTATGTGGATGATGCCGGTCGCATGAGCGATTTGGCCTCGTCCGAGACAGCGGCGATGTTTGCGGACTTTGAACGTTTTGCGGCCGACTGGGCCGCGCAGGGACGGGGACGGGTAGGACTGTTGCTGATTCCGTCCAAGGAGCGTGTGGTTTTCGAACACCTTCGGCGCGGTGGCCAGCTGGCGGTTGCCGATCCCGCCTTCATCCGCAGTGTCGAGCGTCAGATCGCACTCGAGGACAAAATTCGGGAGGTCGCCGGCCGGCTTGATCTGCCGTATCGTAGTGCGGTGGATGCAACGACTGACGCCTTGCGGGATGCGATCCTGGCCGGGCAGCGCTTTTATCCTGATAACGACGGACATCCGTTTGAGGCAGGCTACAAGGCGTTCGCAGGAACCGCGTCGTCGCTCTGGAACGAGATGAAATCAAGGGTCGCCGAGACGCATGACTGAACGTCGGGGGGGCGGCGGTACCCGTGGAGGCCGACGACAGACAACGGTGCCGGAGCGCACGGGTGCTGTCCCGGCAAACAAGTGCGATCTCGATCGGTTCAGACCGTGCCGATCAGCATGAAGCGGGTGTATTTTTTGGTCGGCAGCGCGCCGGCGAACTCCACGGTCGTCAGTGCCGCCTGCTTGGCGAATTCTTCGACCGAGGCCACGCAGTTGATATGCGTCGGCTCGCTGAAATAGTCGTTGGACTGGAGCAGCACCCGCGTACCGGCCGGAATGCGATCGAGCCATGCCTTGAGGTCTGCGATATGCTCGCAGCTCGTATTGATCACCACGTCTGCCGCGAGCGCCGCGTAGTCGATCGCATACATGTCCGCCGTCACGGCATGAAACTTGTCCGGAAAGGCCGCGTTCAGCGTCCGCGCCACCGCTTCGACGTCCGGATCGATGTCGAAGCTGTCGACTGCCGCCACATCGAAGCGCTGGTCTTCCAGCAGCATGGCGCCGAGAATGCCGTACCAGCCGCCGAGGATGGCGATCTTGCCGTAGGAGGGGCCGGCCACCTCAAAGAGCGTATCGCGCGCCCAGACCTTGCAGGCAACCTGCTTGTGGTTGAAGGCATTGGCGATGTGGGCGTCTGGATGTTTGGCGATCACCCGGCCGATCCCTTCGATCAGCGGACTGCGCGTATAGGCGGCGATGCCACGCGCGAGATCGAAGGCATGCTCGTACCAATCGTTGGATTGGCAGGGGGGATGGCTGGTTTGTTTCATGCGGTCGTTGTAAGCTGCGCATCGAGCGAGTGCAATAACGGCGTGTGCTTTCGGGAGCGTCGACCTCTGCCGGTTGACTTCAAGGCCGCCTGTTGGAAACCGCGTCCATTGCAGATTTCCCTCGCACCTGCATAATCGATCAACCGGATTCGGCGCCGGGCGGAATATGCAGGCGTCCCTTCAGGAGCGTGCCTTAGGGTACCCGTCCGGAGGTGTCGCCGAAGAGTGATGCGTGCTGGGGACATATGGCAACCCGGCCCGCCAGCAGCAGTCGTGTTCAATAAGGTCCTATCGCCAGTAACATGGAACCACGCCTTTCCCGCTATATCTGGACCCACACGCGCAAGGACCAGCTTTGGATCCTGGTTGTCGTCGCGCTGTCGATGATCCCTTACTTCCTGTCGTTCGATCTGCCGAAGCAGATCGTCAACGGGCCGATCCAGGGCGATGGCTTCGACAGTCCGGAGGCCACTCAGGCCTTCCTGCCGATATCCTTCGACCTGCCGTATTTGGGCACGTTCAACGTCTTTGACGGCTTCCAGCTCGGCCGCGAAGGCATGCTGCTCGCCCTCAGCCTGGTGTTCCTGGCGCTGGTGGTGGTCAACGGCCTCTTCAAATTCTACATCAACACGTTCAAGGGCCGGCTCGGCGAGCGGCTCTTGCGCCGCATCCGTTTCGAACTCGTCGACCGGGTCCTGCGTTTTCCGCCCAGCCATTTCAAGCGGGTGAAGCCCGCCGAAATCGCGACGATGATCAAGGACGAGGTCGAGCCGCTCGGTGGTTTCACCGGTGATGCCTTCGTCTCGCCCGCCTTGCTCGGCGGCCAGGCCTTGACGGCGCTCGTGTTCATCCTGCTGCAGAGCTTCTGGCTCGGGCTGATCGCAACGCTGATCGTCGCGGTTCAGGCGGTCATCATTCCGCGCATGCGCAAGCGGCTTCTCGTGCTTGGGCGCGAGCGGCAGTTGACGGCGCGCGAGCTTTCCGGCCGCGTCAGCGAAATCGTCGACGGTATCGGCGCGATCCGTGGCCACGATACGTCGAACTACGAGCGCGCCGACATCGCGGCGCGGCTCGGCCGGATCTTCAAGATCCGCTACGACCTCTACCAGTGGAAATTCCTCGTCAAGTTCATCAACAACTTCCTCGCACAGGTCACGCCCTTCCTGTTTTACGCGATCGGCGGCTATTTCGCCCTGCAGGGTCGCCTCGACATCGGCCAGCTCGTCGCTGTCATCGGCGCCTACAAGGACCTGCCGGGTCCGCTGAAGGAACTGATCGACTGGGACCAGGCCCGTCAGGACGTCCAGGTGAAATATGCGCAGGTGGTCGAGCAGTTCAGCGTCGACACGCTGCTCGATCCCAAGGTCCAGGCGGTGGCAACCACCGCTGCCGTGCCGCTCGCAGGCCCGCTTGCCGCCGTCAATCTGACGGTGATCGACGATGGCGGCTCGACGCTGCTTGACCACGTCTCGCTGCAGGTCCAGCCCGGCGAGAAGGTGGCGCTGATGGGTGGTGGCGAAGTGCTCGCCGAGGCCTTCGGCCGGCTCGTCTGGCCGGCAAGCGGCAAGGTGCTCGTCGGTGGCCAGGACATCTTGGAGCTGCCGGAATCGGTGACCGGCCGACGGATCGCCTACGCCTCGTCCGACGTCTACGTCTTCCAGGGCAGCCTCGGTGACAACATCCTTTACGGGCTGAAGCATGCGCCGCTCACGGACGAGATCTATGAGGGCGAGCGTGCGACGCACCGCAAGTGGGAGGTGACCGAAGCCCGGCTGGCCGGAAACCCGTATCTCGACGTCAACAGCGACTGGATCGACTATGGATCCGCCGGGGCGAACGGACCGGACGATCTGCTCGTGCAGATCCGGCCAGTTCTCGACGCGGTGCTTTTGACCAACGACGTCATGGCGCTGGCCGTGCGCTCGACCATCGATCCCCACGAGCATGCGGAGTTCGCCGCAGGCATCGTCGAGATGCGCAGCGCGCTCCGGCAGCGTCTCGAAAAGGAAAAGCTCAGCGACCTCGTCGTGTTCTTCGAGCCCGGGACCTACAATGTCGAGGCGACGATCGGCGAAAACATGCTCTTCGGCACCATCACCGATCAGGTGATGTGGGCAGATGCGCTGGAGAACCATCCGTTCTTCAAGACGATCCTGCAGCGGGTCGGCCTGCGCGACACCTTTTATGAGATGGGCATCGAGATCGCCGAGAACGTCGTCGAACTGTTCCGCGACTTGCCGCCGGATCACCCGTTCTTCCAACAGTTGACCTTCATGACCGCCGAGGAAATCCCGGTCTATGAGGCCATCCTCCAGAAGGTACGCACGAAGGGCAAGGGCGAGGTCTCCGAGGACGACCAGATCAAGGTGATCAGGCTGTGCTTCGATTACATCGAGCCGCGGCACCGTTTCGGTCTTTTGACCGACGAGGTCATGGCGAAGATCGTCGCCGCCCGGCGCGAGTTCGACGAAGGCCTGCCGGCCGATCTCGCCGGGATGATCGAGCACTACCGCCCGAACCGATTCATCGCGTCCGGCAGCATTATCGACAACGTGCTCTTTGGACGTATCGGTCACAAACACGCCGACGGCTCGGAGAAAATCCGCGCGATCGTCCGGGATCTCTTCGAGGCGGGCGGTCTCTACAACGAAGTGCTTGCTTTCGGCTTCGACTTCAATGTCGGCGCCGGCGGCAAGCGGCTGACGGCCGCGCAGCGGCAGAAGCTCGACCTTGCGCGCGCGCTGATCCGCAATTGCGATTACTACATCTTCAATCAACCGCTCCTGGCGCTCGACCAGCGCGTCCAGGAACAGGTCGTCCGCAACGTCTTTGCGATGCTCGATCAGGGCGGGCGCGATCCGGCGGTCATCTGGGTTCTCGCCAATCCGGCGCTGGCGGACCTCTTCGATCGCGTCGCCCGGTTCGAAAACGGGCGCCTGCTGCACGACGCCAATGTGGATGAACGACCTGACTACAAGGAAATGGCATCTTGATGTAATATTAATGTCAGGGCACGAGCATATGGTCCCGCCGCGATGCGGGAGGCAAGTTGCCCCCGACGGGAACTCGGAGACACGGATTGTGATGTTGCTCAAAGATGAAGTCGAAATGCTGCGCCGAATAACCCTGTTCTCGGGATTGCCGCCGGCAAAGCTGAAACTTCTGGCCTTCACGTCCGACAGGGTCATGTACAGCGCCGGCGAAGCGCTGTTCTATCAGGGTGACATCGGCGACGCGGCCTATGTCATTCTTTCCGGCAAGGCGGAGGTGCTCATCAATACGGCGGGTGGGCCTTTCAAGATCGCCGAAGTCGAGCAGAATTCGATCGTCGGCGAAATCGCCATTCTCTGCAACACGCCACGCACCGCGACGGTGCGCACCAGCACGCCGCTCGAGGCCCTGCGCATCCGCAAGGACGATTTCCTCAAGCTTCTGGCCGACTTCCCCGAGATGGCGGTGGAAATCATGCGCGTTCTCGCCGACCGCCTCGCGCAAACGACGGCGGAGCTCAGCGAGGCCCGCGGTTCGATGGAGCCGGTGGACGCCTGACGGCGGCACCTCCTTTGTACGGGCGAACCTTCCCGAAAATGCAGGCGGCGATGTGCCGGGGCAGCCATTCGCCTCGGTCATATGAGCCCTTCGCAAAATCCATTCCGCTTCGTCCGGATATGGGTTAGAGAAACGCCATGCGTTCGATCACCTATTTCCACAAGACCGTTCAGTTTCCCGACAAGCCGGAAAAGAAGCGCTTTTTCGCGCGGCTGCAGAACGGCGACTGGGAGCCTTGCACGTTCCAGAACATCGCGCGCCTGGTCGACGCCAAGACGACTTTCATCGACATCGGCGGCTGGATCGGCGTGACGCCCTATTGGGCGGCGCAGATTGCCGACAACGTCATCACGGTCGAGCCCGATCCTGTCTGTTTCGGCATCCTCAAGGAAATGCAGCCGGAGAATTGCGGCGAAGTGCGGGTCATCAATGCAGCGCTATCGGAGGATGACGTTCTCGTGCTGCATTCCGTCGGTGGCGGTTTCGGCAGCTCCGAAACATCGGCCCTGATCGCCGACGACGACGGCGAGGCGATCCGTGCGCGCACCGTGACGATCGCAGCCCTTCAGGACATGGCGCGGACCGAAAGGCTCTGTTTCAAGATCGACATCGAAGGTTACGAGTATCGCGCGCTGGACCAGTTCCGCACGATCGATCGGATGCGGACGGCCGGCGTGCTGCTGGCGGTTCATCCGCAGATCCTGTTTGCGTCGCTGACGGGCTCCAGGCTGTCGCGCGTCCTTCGCACCATGACCGCCACTATCGGATTGATCCGTAGTCTGAAGGGCTTCCGCCTCGACAATCCCTCGGCAATCTGGACGGCGCTACGCAAATCGATCGCGCGCCGGGAGTTTCGCGGTTTCGACCTGCTGTTCGTGGCGCGCGAGGGTAGCCGCTAAGGAGCCTTTGGCGGCTCAAGTCCTTTCATGCATGAGGACAAGGACGGTAATGTCCGGGCATCCGCCGAGAACCGAAACGATCCTCGGTTCGGTTAACCATGCCCCCGCTTAAAGTTAACTCTTCGTTTCAAAATGTTACTTCCGGTGGTATAGGTTCGCTGCTGCTATTTCCTGGTTTTGGTTGTGGCGCGTCGCGGAGGGCGGTTGCATGTCCTGGTTATACGTTGCCGGTGTCGCCTATGGCCTGACGGCGTTTTTTCTCGTGGGGATGACCTACCTTGAAGGATTGCAGGCGCATGCACCTTGGAACATGTACCGCGTGGCCGGGCTTCTGGTCTGCGTTTTCTGGCCGATTCTGTTTCTGTATCTGATGCTCAGGATGGCATCGAAAAGACGAATTCCGGAGCGCTGACGGCAAGGGCCAGCGGCGCTTATCCTCAACGCGGCGCCTGAACGGCGGTATTTACCATACAACTAGAAAATGCCGGAGATTAACCCATGATTCCGTCATGCGGTTTATGGTCCGGCAGTGATCGAACGGTGTGAAAGTATCTCGGCATGTGCGGTTACGGTGGCTATTTCGGGTCGGTCCCGGATGCGGAAATCCTTCTCAAAAGGATGGCCTCTGCGATCGCGCATCGTGGCCCGGACGAAAACGGCGTTTTTGCCGCACCGGAGGCCGGGCTCGCCCATGTAAGGCTGTCGATCGTCGGTCTCGGCGACGGCCAGCAGCCGATGTCCGACGAAACCGGCGACCTTTCGATCGCCTTCAACGGCGAGATCTTCAACTACGTCGAATTGCGCGAGGAACTGCGCGCCAAGGGGCGGCGGTTCCGCACCGCGAGCGACACCGAGGTCATCCTGCATCTCTACGCCGTGATGGGTGAGGACTGCCTGTCCGTCCTCAACGGCGATTTCTCCTTCGCGATCTGGGATAGACGCCGTCAGCGCATGGTGTTGGCGCGCGACCGCATGGGCGTGCGCCCGTTGTTTTACACGACCCATGCCGGGACATTCTATTTCGCCTCCGAAATCAAGGCGCTGCTCCAGGTTCCCGGCATTTCCGCCGAACTCGATCCCGTTGCGCTCGACCAGATTTTTACCCTTTGGGCGCCGATCGCGCCGCGGACCGGCTTTCGTGGCATTCACGAGCTCGAGCCGGCTCACCTGATGATCGTCGAGAAGGGCAAGACGTCGATCCGCCCCTATTGGCAACTCGACTATCCGGGCCACGACGCGCCGCCGCTGTTTGCCGATGAGCGCAGCGCGGCCGAGGAACTACGCGCCCTTCTTACCGATGCGACCCGGATCCGCATGCGGGCCGACGTGACCGTCGGATCCTATCTCTCGGGCGGGCTCGACAGCTCCATCGTCTCGGCGCTTGCAGCCGGAATGGCGCCGCAGGGTCTGCGCACGTTTTCCGTGACGTTTGATAGCGTCGAACACGACGAGAGCGCCTTCCAGATGGAAATGGCGAAGGCGCTCGGCACGCATCATAGCGCGGTCGCCTGTCGTGCCGGCGACATCGCGAAGGTCTTTCCGCAGGTCGTCCGTTTCGCCGAACGTCCGATTATCCGCACGGCACCCGCCCCGCTTTACCAGCTCTCGGGTCTCGTGCGCGAGCAGGGATTGAAGGTCGTGCTGACGGGCGAGGGCGCCGACGAGGTCTTCGCCGGATACGATATCTTCAAGGAGGCGCGGGTGCGCCGCTTCTGTGGCCGCCAGCCCGGCTCGCGAATCCGGCCGCACCTGTTCCGCAAGCTCTACCCCTATCTGCCGGGCCTGCAGCAGCAATCGGCGGAATATCTCGCCGCTTTCTTCGGCGCCGGCGACGTGCCGCTCAACGACCCGCTGTTCTCGCACCGCCCGCGGTTCAAAAGCACGGCCGCGACCAAGATCTTCTTTTCTCCTGACCTGCGCGCCACGCTGAAGGACTACGACGCGGCCGAAGATCTGGCGAGCCGGCTTCCCGCTGCCTTCGGTCGCTGGCATCCGCTGCACCAGGCGCAGTATCTCGAAAGCCGTTTCCTTCTGCCCGGCTACATTCTCTCCAGCCAGGGCGACCGCATGGCCATGGCGCACGGGATCGAAGGACGCTTCCCGTTCCTGGACCACCGCCTCGTCGAGTTCGCGACGCGCCTGCCGCCGGAAATGAAACTGAAGGGGCTGGTGGAAAAACACATCCTGCGCGAAGCGACGAAGGACCTGCTTCCGCCGACCATCGGTCAGCGCACCAAGCAGCCCTACCGCGCGCCCGACAGCCATTCCTTCACCGGCGCCGGCGAACTGGAATACGTTCGCGATGCCATGAGCGAGACACGCATCGGCGACAGCGGTCTGTTCAATGCCAAGGCCGTCAGCAAGCTCTACGAGAAATGCCAGTCGCAACCGACTACCGGCTTTAGGGACAATGCCGCCTTCGTCGGCATCCTGTCGACGCAGCTCTGGCTCCAGACCTTTACCGGCACCAGCATCCGCGCCGCTCAAGCGGCCTGAAACCCATTGGGAAAGGAAATGAAATGACGGAAACCATCAAGGACAAGGTCAGGGCCTTTGTCATCGAGAACTTCCTGTTTGGCGATACCTCGTACGATCTCGCCGACGGCGCCTCTCTGATCGAGAACGATATCATCGACTCGACCGGCGTTCTCGAACTCGTCGCCTTTATCGAAGACCAGTTCGGCATCGCCATGGCCGACGCAGACATCGTGCCGGCGAACCTCGATTCGCTCGCGCGCATCTCGGCCTTCATCGAGGCAAAGGCCGGAGTGCCGGCCACGGCCTAACCAAGACCCGAGGGCGTTCCATGCGGTTCGAGCAGTTTCTCATCGGCAATGCGGCAAGGCATGCGGCCAAGACGGCGCTGGTCACCGATCGCAAGCGCCTCAGCTACGGCGAGTTCGACGATCTGTCGAGCCGGCTGGCGGCCGCGTTGGCAAAGGCAGGCGTCAAGCGCAACGACCGCGTCCTCGTGTTCATGGACAATTGCTGGGAGGCGGCCGTCTCGATCTTTGCGATCCTGAAGGCGGGCGCGACCTTCAGTCCGATCAACGCCTCGACCAAGGCCGACAAGCTCGCCTACATCATCGACGACTGCGAGGCGGCTGCGATCCTGACGCAGGCCAAGTTGATGCCGGTGGTGGCGGACGCCCGGGCGCAGAGCAGCGGCAAGGCGGATATCTTCGTCGCATCGACCGCGGCGCCCAATGGCCAGTCGCCTGCCGGAGCGGTGCCCTTCGAGGGCTGCCTGTCGGCGGAGGCGACGCCGGTGCCGCATGGCGGCATTGACGTCGATCTGGCGATGCTCATCTACACATCGGGGTCGACCGGCCGCCCGAAGGGCGTGATGATGACCCACCGCAACATCGATGCGGCGTCGGAATCGATCACCACCTATCTGCGCAACGAGCACGACGATATCATCCTCAACGTGCTGCCGCTCGCCTTCGACTATGGGCTCTACCAGTTGCTGATGGCGATCAGGCTCGGGGCGACGCTGGTGCTCGAAAAGTCCTTCGCGTTCCCGCATGCGATCTTCGAGCGTATTCGCGAGGAGGGCGTCACCGGCTTCCCGCTGGTGCCGACGATGGCGGCGATGATCCTGCAGATGCGCGACCTTGAGCCGGGTTTCCTGCCGAGCCTGCGCTACCTCTCCAACACCGCCGCCGCCCTGCCGCCGCCGCATATCGCCCGCCTGCGCGAGCTTTTCCCGGGCGCACGACTCTATTCGATGTACGGGCTGACAGAGTGCAAGCGCTGTACCTACCTGCCGCCGGAGGAACTGGATCGCCGGCCGGGCTCCGTCGGCATTGCCATCCCCAACACGGAAGCCTTCGTCGTCAACGACGAGGGCAGCCGCGTGCCGCCGGGCGTTCCCGGCGAACTCGTCATCCGCGGGCCGCATGTAATGCAGGGCTACTGGCGCAACGACGTGGCGACCGAGCGCATGCTGCGGCCCGGGCCGAACCCTTGGGAGAAGGTGCTCTATACGGGCGACCTTTTCCAGACGGACGAAGAGGGCTTTCTCTATTTCGTCGGCCGCAAGGACGATATCATCAAGACCCGCGGCGAGAAGGTCGCGCCCAAGGAAGTCGAGACCGTGCTCCATGCCCATCCCGGCATTGCCGAGGCCGTCGTCATCGGCATGCCGGATCCGGTTCTCGGCCACGCGATCGCTGCCCTTGTGGTGCGCACGGATCCTGACTTGACCGACAAGGACATCATCCGCCACTGCACCCGCCACCTCGAAGATTTCATGGTGCCGAAGATCATCGAATTCCGCACCGAACTGCCGAAGACGGATACCGGCAAGGTCAGCCGCCGACTTGCCGCCGAGACGATGGAGCCTGCACAATGAACATCAGAACAACCGGGGGCAATGGCCCGTTTTCGGCCGAAACCCTGACAATCGACCACGCGGCCGAGACCGATCGCATCGTTTCCGCCTTGCGCGGACAGTTGCGCTCCATGAAGAAGCGCGGTCTGGTGCTCGGGCTTTCGGGCGGCATCGACTCCAGCGTTTCCGTGGCGCTTGCGGTGCGCGCGGTCGGCGCCAAGAACGTCTTCTGCCTGTTCATGCCGGAAAACGATTCCGATCCGGAAAGCCTGCGCTTCGGCCGGCTGGTCGCTGAAACCTTCGGCGTCGAGGCGATCGTCGAAGACATCGGGCCGATCCTCAAGGCCATGGGCTGCTACGAGCGCCGCGACGCCTTCATCCGGGAACTGGTTCCGGACTATGGCGACGGGTGGGCCTCGAAGGTCGTCATCGCCAACGCGCTTGAGGGAGAAGGCTACAACATCTCCTCGCTGGTCGTTCAGAGCCCGGAAGGCGTGCAATCGAAACATCGCATGCCGCCCTCGGTCTATCTCGGCGTCGTTGCGGCCACCAACATGAAGCAACGCACTCGCAAGCAGGTCGAGTACTATCATGCCGACCGGTTGAACTTTGCCGTACTCGGCACGCCCAACCGGCTGGAATACGACCAGGGATTCTTCGTCAAGAACGGCGACGGCGCCGCCGACGTAAAGCCGATCGCCCATCTCTATAAGTCGCAGGTCTATGCGCTTGCCGCCCATCTCGGCGTTCCCGCGGAAGTTTGCCGTCGCCCGCCGACGACCGACACCTATTCGCTGGAACAGACGCAGGAGGAGTTCTATTTCTCCCTGCCTTACGACCGCATGGACCTCTGCCTTTATGGCCTCAATCACGGGATCGAGATCGAGGCCGTCGCCAAGGCGGCCGGCTTGACCGTGGTCCAGGTCGAAAGGGTCTGGGCGGATATCGCCGCCAAGCGCAAGGCGACGCGCTACCTGCATCTCGGGCCGCAACTGGTGCAGCCCGTGGAGGAAATTGCCGGCTATTGAGGCCTGGCCGCACCGCCGCCCATCGTCAATCGAAGCTGCCGCCGATCAGCCGGCTCCAGTATTCGCCGGAAATGCCGTTGAAGAAGCCCTGTCCGTCGCGGCAGGCTTCGACGATGGTCTGGTCGCGCGAATGCACAACGGTCGAGGCGACGTGCACGAAGGCGATGCGTCGGCCGAGCATGGCTTCCATCAGCGCCGGTTGCGTGCGCCCGCGCAAACCCGCAAGCCCACGTCTCGACGCCTCGTCGACCAGGCAGTCAATGACCGGCCCGGCCTGCCCTGGCCGCGCCAGGATCTGCAGTACCCGACCGATTTCACCGGCTTTGACGTAGTAGGCGAATGCACCGACCACGGCGCCCGTGCGCGCCGTCACCAGCGCGTAGGCGAGTTCGCCCTGCTCGGGCTTCTTTTCGGCATCGGCAAGGATGTGGTCGAGCTGCCCGTCGCTCCATTCGGGGCGAAGCGGAAACGGCGCGGTGAACTGGTCGACGACGGCGGCAAAGCCGCTGCGGTCCGTCTCGGTCGCGGTGAAGCCGGCCGGTGCCGCCCCCGCCTCGGGCAGGGCGGACCAGCGCTGCTCGCCCTGGCCCATGCGCTTGCGATAGAACCTGTCGAGTGCGCGCGCGAAGGGGGCGGCGAGCCGGGCGGGCTTGATGCGGTTCGAGGCGACGCTCAGGCTAAAGGTCGCCGGACGGATGACGCGCACCCAGTCGAGGCTGTATTGCGGCAGGACCACGCCCCGAAGCCGCGTCCACATCTGCACAGAGACTTCGCTTGCTGTCTCACTGAAGGATAGATCCTGCGGACCGGCGAGGAAGGCCTTCATGAGGCGCGCTCCGGCCAAGGGGTCGCTTTCCCGGTCTTCCGCCATCAGCGATCCGCAGATCGCGGCGCGCAAGTGCCGGCCGTTCAGTGTCATCGGCAGCGCATTGACGCCGACGAAGCCGGTAATCCGACCCTCGTCGTTCACATGCACGAGAGGTCTGATTTCCGGATCGCAGCCTGGCCCGTCGAGATAGAGTTGCCGCATATAGTCGGCAAGTGCTGGCGAAGCGGTCCGCTCGTCACGGAACACCCGCTGGAACATTCCGGCGACCGCTGGAACGTCCGCGTGGTCTAGCGAACGGATTTCGCTCATCGGGCCTGCTCTCCGGCGCCGGCCTCTGCCGGGCCGGCGATTTTCTGGACGATGGCGACGCGCGGCTTGCCGTCACGGTCGGATGCGAAGGTGACCGGTGCATAGGCTTTCGCCCGTGAGAGAAGTGCAGCCGCCTGCCGATCCTGGCCCTCGCCGAACTCGAACAACAGCCAGCCTCCCGGTTTCAGGAAGGCAAGGGCGTCCCGGATCAGGCGCTGGTGTATGGAAATGCCGTAGGGGCCTCCGTCGAATGCCTCGCGCGGCTCGTTGTCGAGCAGATGCGCGCGGTCCCCCTCCAGCCGGCCGGTCGAGATATAGGGTGGATTGCAGACCACCATGTCGATCTTGCCCTGGAGATCGTCGCTTTCGAGCGCCGCAAAAAGATCGCCCTGCCGGACAAAGACGCGCGACCCGAGGCCGAGCCGATCGACGTTGCGGCGGGCAAGCGCCACGGTGCTGTCCGTCAGGTCAGCGCCCCAGACACGCGCCGACGGGATCTCTCTGGCGATACCAACGGCGAGGTTGCCGGAACCGCAGCACATGTCGATGATGGTGACGTCGAGGGGGGCGCCTTCAAGGATTGAGACGGCTCTTTTTCCAAGAAGCTCTGTTTCTTCCCGTGGAACCAGGACGTCGGGCGCAAGTTCCAGTTCGACACCCATGAAGCGGTGCAGTGTTGCGGCCCGGTCTTCGGTCGGTCGGTCGGTCTGATTGCTGTCGTTTTGCGCCACAGCCACTCCTCATGTCGCTGGAAAACTCTGTAGACGTGCGGACCGCAGCCTAGTGCAATTGAGTAAACGGAAGCTGAAATACAATTGCCGCGAGCACGTTAACCGCGCAATCATTTCTGCCTGTTACCGTGCGCGTGATCAGAAGGCGGGTGCTCGCTGTCATTGAACGCTTTTTGCGTGTAACAATGACGGGTTGAGGTCAAGGGCAGATCGGAATGGCTTCGGAAGGTGTGAAGGAACGCGCGCACAAACCGTTCCTCTCGATGATCATATCCTATGCTGCATCCGGCGGCAGCCTTGTCATTGGCTCGGCTGCGCAGCTTCTGACCTTTGCGATCCTCGCGCGCTTTCTCGGCGTGCATGAATTCAGTGTCTTCGTCGCAATCACGGCCGTTGCCAACATCGCGGTTCACCTTTGTGGTCTCGGCGCGATGGAGTGCCTGGTGCGCCGTGTCGCGCGCGACCGGGGCATGTACCCGCAGATGCTCGGCCACAACATCATTCTGACCTCGATCAGTGGCGTGCTGCTGGTGTTGCTCGGCGCAGCGGTGTTGCCGTTCTTCTTCACGCTTTCGCCCGATCCCGCGGCCAATGTCGCGGTGATCACCTTGATGCTCGTGACCAACATCATCTTCGTGCGGGTCATCGTGCTGGCGGAGCAGATCTTTCTTGCGCATTCGAATTTTGCCTCGGCCAACAAGGTGGTCGTCGGTTTCGCCCTGGCGCGCACCATAGCTGCAGCGCTCGCCTGCATCGCCTTCGGGGTCGCGACGGTGGCCTCCTGGGCTGTTTGGCAGTTCGTATGCCATGTAATCGTGGCCCTCGGCTGCTGGCGAGCGGTCAAGGGGTTGGGACGCCCGACCTATGGCATCGTGCGGGAAGAGCTACCGCTCGGGCTCTATTTCAGCATCCCGTTCATCCTGCGCGCCGTCCGGCAGAACGCCGACCTTCTGGTCCTGAGCCTCGTGGCGAGCGCCGAGGTCATGTCCAGCTACAGCGTCGCGCGGCGCATGCTGGAGAGCAGCTATCTGTCGGTTGAGGCCTTGAACCGGCTGATCTATCCGGGTTCGGCAAAGGCAACGGCAGCCGGCCTGCACCACGCCTTCGAGCGCGTGCGCAAGGTTCTGTTCGCGGCCACCTCGATCAGCATTGCCGCGGCCGTTGCCGTTTTCGTGCTGGCGCCGGTGCTGCCCTATCTCTTCGGCAAGGACTACGTCTCCCTCGTTTCCTTCGTTCGCATCCTGTGCTGGGTCGTGGTGCCGCTCGCCATGTGGTCGGTGGCGATGGAGGCCCTTGGTGCGTCCGGCCACCATCCGGCGCGCGCTTTGGTCATGGGCCTTGGCAGCGTGCTTGGTGCGGCACTCACCGCCTGGGCGACCTGGTACGCACCGCCGACAGGCACGTTTATTTCCTTCTACGTGATCGAGACCGCGATGGTGATCGTCTCATGGGCGGTCTTCCTGCGCTTCGTGCGGCGCGATCGGGAACAGGCCGGCGCGGCCTCCCTGTCGACGGGGGTGGTGCATGGAGGTTGAGCTCGGGAAGATCCAGGCCGCACGGTCGTCCGGACGGGAAATGCCCCGGATGGGCAATGTGCGCGCCATGGAACCCCGGGATATCCCAGCCGTCAGCAGCATGTTCACCCGGATCTTTCGCAAGCGGGAGCAAGAGGCGAGCGCGGAGCTTCAGAACTATGTCGAGACCATCTTCTTCGGCAGCCCGCTTTATGCGCCGGAACACGGCAGCATCGTCTACGACGACGGGACCGGCGGCATCGGCAGCGCCATTCTAGCGATTCCCATGGAGTTCACGGTCAACGGTCGCCGAACGGTGGCGAAACTTCTCTGCGCCTTCATGTCCGAGGGCAAGGCCGGTGCGGTCGGCGCCGCCTGCCTGGCGCGCGCCATGCGTGCGACACGGCAAGACATGTGTTTTTCCGACAACTCGTCTCCGGTCAGCGCCGATCACTGGGTCGCTGGTGGTGGCGTCGTGCTGCCGATCCAGAGCCTCGACTGGCGCCGCTCCTTCCGGCCGTTCAGAGCCTGGGGGCTGACGGTTGGCAGGCAAGTGCGCCTGCTCAGATCCCCGATGCTCTCCGAGCCGCTTGCGCTTGCGGACCGGCTTTTGCGCCGCCGCCGCCCGCGCACCAAGCCCGATCCCGTTGCCGGCTGCACGACGCACGCCATTGATCCCGCTGCCTTCGTCGATCTCGCAGAACCCATGCTGCAGCGATTTTCCGTCAGGCCGGTCTGGTCGCGCAGCGAATTCGACTGGCTGGTGACGGTCGCGCGACTGAACACGCCGCTCGGCGAGCTTCTCTGCCGCGAGGTCCGGGATGAAAGCGGGCGCGTCATCGGCGCTTATCTCTACTTCGGCAAGGCCGGCGAGCGGGCAACGGTGCTCAACGTCGTCTGCGAGGCCGGCCGTGAGTTCGCCGTCACCGCACAGATGTTCCATGCGCTTGACGCCGAGGGTTACGCGCTCGCCGTCGGCAGCTCGCAGCCGTTCCTCATGAATGCGATCTCGCGCCAGAGATGGCTGTCCTTCCACCATCGCGGCTATTTCTGCATGGTGACGCGGCATGCGGATCTGAAAGACGCGGCCCAGCGCAACGATATCTATGTGGGCGGTCTGGCATCGGAGAGCTGGAGCCGGTTGTTGACCGACTTCTGAAGCGACGGGTTAAGCGGCAATCCTGCCGTTTAACGGAATATTCACCGTACAACCTTAATTCTGCGCTAGAAGGCGGCTCGCGGGGTCACGATCTTCGCGTCTTGATGGGCGTGCGTGAGGGATGCTTATGTATAGGCCGGACGAGGCCGGAAAACAGGGGGCCAGCCAACCGGCACGCGAGCAGCGTGCACCGGTCGAAAGAGGCTCGCTGCTCGATCTGCTCTCGTCAGACCTTCACGAAGCGAAGTCTGGCGCTGACGGTTCGGCAACAGACAGGCCCGCCGAAGTCCAGCATCAATCCAGAGATATTCCGAAAGCCTCGCCCCATCCGGCTGACTTGGTACCGCCCGTGTCCAGAGCGGCCGGCGCGCCTCGCGACAGCTATTTTCCCGGGTTGAGTGGCCTCAGCCGGATCGGCGTCGACGATATCATCGGCTGGTTGCGCGACGGGCTCATCTGGATCGTGCTGGCGCTCGTCCTGTGTGTGGGGGCCGCGCTCGCCTATGCGATGACGGCGACGCCCCGCTATACGGTCTACACCGATATCGTCGTCGATCCGTCCAACCTCAATGTCGTCAGCGATGACGTCTTCACCACCAATCCGCAGCGCGATGCGCAGTTGCTGGAAGTGGAAAGCAAGCTGCGTATCCTGACGTCGCGCAATGTGCTGTCGCGGGTGATCACCCAGATGCGCCTCACCGAGGACCCGGAATTCGTGAAGCCCTCGGCCTTCAGTTCGCTGAAGAACCTCTTCTCGACGAAGGCGGAGCAGCAGGCCGGAAACGAGCTTGCTGCCATGCGGGCCTTGTCGGAGCGGGTGGAAGCCCGGCGCGAAGAGCGGTCCTTCGTGGTGGTGATGAAGGTCTGGAGCGAAGAGCCTGCGAAAGCGGTGACGCTGTCGGATGCGATCGTCGCGGCTTTCGAGCAGGAGCTGTTTCAGTCCGCCGCCGAGAGCGCCGGTCGCGTCGCGCAGAGCCTCAACGCCCGGCTCGACGAGTTGCGCCACAACGTCACCGAATCCGAACGCGCGGTCGAGGATTTCCGCCGCAAGAACGGGCTGCAGTCGACCAATGACGGTCAGCTCGTGAGCAATCAGCTTTCGAACGAACTCAACACCCAGGTTCTCGACGCCCAACAGCGCTTCATCCAGGCCGATACCCGCTACCGGCAGATGAACGACGCGATAACACAGGGGCGGACCGCAAGTGCATCCGAGTTTGAATCCGTCAACATGACGAACCTGCGAGAGCAGTATAACGTGCTGCAGCAGCAGATCGCCTCCATGCAGCGCACCTATGGGGAGCGCCATCCCCGCCTCGTCAATGCGCGCTCGGAGCGTGCGAACCTGGAATCGGCCATGGCCGACGAGGCGCGCCGCATCCTCGATCGCGCCAAGGCGGACATGGACCGGGAGCAGCAGGCCTTTTCGGCCTTGCGCGCCAAGGCGAGCGACGAGAAGTCGAACGTGTTCTCCGACAACGAAGCCCAGGTGCAGCTGCGAGACCTCGAAAGGGACGCGCGCGCCAAGGCTGCCATCTATGAGACCCACCTGGCGCGCGCCCAGCAGATCACCGAACGCCAGCAGATCGACACGACCAATGTTCGCGTGATCTCGCGCGCCTTGCCGCCGAATGCGCGCAGCTGGCCGCCGCGCACCGTGGTTCTGGTCGCCGGCGGCGGTTTCCTGGGGACTATTCTCGGCATATCCCTCGCGCTTGCCCTCGGTCTGTGGAGATACATCCGTCGTCCGCAGCCCCTGGCGCCGTGAGAGGGCGGCCATCGTGCCCGATCTCAGCGGCAGCCCGGCCAATTCTGCAGAAACCTTGAGGGTCCGCGTCGGGACCTTCCTGTTCCTGGCCATTTCCATCTACTACTGGATCCCCTTTCATTCCTTCGTCGACCTGACCAAGGAAAGTCTGCTGGAACCGGGCGGCGACAATTCCAGCCGGCTGAACCAGATCGTGGCACTGCTGCTGTTTGCAGGCGCCTCCTGCTACGGTGTGCTGCATCCGATGCGGCGTGGGCTTATGCAGCCGCGGGTGCTGCTTGCGATCCTGCTTTTGTGGGTGCTCTTTGCCTGCCTGGTCTCCGCTCATCCGGCCAACGGCATCAAGGCGATCATCCTGACGACGATGGTTGCGGTCAACGCCAACGTCTATCTGCTGCTGCCGGCCAACGAGCGGCACTTCGCCAAGATGCTGGCGGTCTCGACGCTCGTCATGCTCGCGGTTGCCTATTACGGCGTCCTGTTCAAGCCGCTTCTGTCCATTCACCAGGCCAACGAAGTGCTGGAGCCGATGCATGCAGGGCTGTGGCGCGGCCATTTCCGTCACAAGAACGAAGCGGCGGTCGCCATGGTGCTTGCCTCGTTTCTCGGCCTGTACGTCCTGCGCCGGTGGTCGAAGCTTGTCGGCCTGACCATCGTTAGTCTGGCCTTCTTCTTCCTCATCCATACGGGAGGAAAGACCTCGACGGCGATGTTGCCGGGCATTCTGCTTCTGGCGTGGCTCTTCGAACATGTGCGCTTGCTGCGCATCCCGATCGCGATCGGCGGCGTGGCCCTGTTCAACCTTTTCGCCGTCGGGTCGGCCGTCTTCCGACCGCTCGGCGAATTCGTCTCGTCGCTCGGCATCGACGCGACCTTCACGAACCGGGCCGATGTCTGGCGCTTCGCCTTTTCGGTGATCGCCGAACAGCCGTTTATCGGGCGTGGCTTCAAGGCCTTCTGGCAGACCGAGGAAGTGGTGTTCAGCGGCGGTGGCATCGAGACTTGGGCGGTTCGTGCGGCCCATGCGCACAATTCGTATCTCGAGACGCTTCTCGTCATCGGCATTCCGGGGTTGATCCTCACGCTGCTTTGGTTGGTGGTGCTCCCGCTCTATCATATCTCGCGCATTCCGCCGGCCCGGCAGCACAGCGACCTCACGCGGCTGTTCCTGCGGATCTGGCTCTATTCGATCTACAGCGCCAGCCTTGAGGCCTTCTTCTTCGATGGTCCGAATGTGCTCTGGTTTACCTTGCTTTTCGCGATTTGCGGTTTGCGCCTGCAGTCCTCGGCAGCGCTTGCAACCGAACCACGCCCGCTTGCACAAAGGATGGTGGCGCATGCCTAGTTTTTCACAGGCTCTGTCGAGGGTCGACGGCCTTGTCGACCGCGTCGCCAACCGGCTGATCTGGCGTCTCGCGTCGAAACCCCGTGACGTCATAACCGACGCGCCGCTCGTGTCCTTCACCTTCGACGACGTGCCGGACACAGCACTTCACAATGGCGCCGCTATTCTCGAACGTCACGGCGTGCGCGGAACGTTCTACATCGCCGGGGGGCTTGCGGGGCGCGTCGAAACGGATCGCACCCTGATCTCGCCCGAGGGCTGCGCGGATCTCGCCTGCCGGGGTCACGAGGTCGGCTGCCACACCTATTCCCATAGCAAGATCAGGCGTTTGGGCGGAAGTGGGCTTGCCCGGGATCTCGACCGCAATGCCGCCTATCTCAGGCAAAGCGGCGTCGGCCCGGCCGCGACCAACTTTGCCTTTCCCTACAACGCCGCCTGGCCGCTGGCGCGCCGGGAGTTGGCGCGCCGCTACCGCACCTGCCGCGCGGCCGGCGAGGGCATCAACCGCACGGCCGTCGATCCGCTGATGCTGAAGGCCGTCGAGATCCGGCAGCCGGAGACGGACGCGCAGGCGCTCACGGGCTGGATCGAAGATGTCGTCGATCGGCCTGGCTGGCTCGTGTTTTTCACCCACGACATCGCCGCGCGCCCGACGCCCTATGGCTGCACGCCCGAGACCTTCGAGAACCTGGTTCGCTACGCGGTTGAGAAGGGCTGTGTCGTGTTGCCGGTCGAGCAGGCGCTCGACAGGCTCGGCTGGTAGGAGGACGCATGTCGCGGCAGGGAAACGGCGGCAACAGGCTGCTCGCCATCAACAATTACTTCTATCGCCGTGGCGGCGCGGAGGCGGTCTTTTTCGACCACATGAAGATGTTCTCGGACATCGGCTGGGACGTGGTGCCCTTCGCCATGCAGCACGAGGATAATGAAGCCTCGCCATGGTCCGAGTATTTCGTCTCCGAGATCGAGTATGGCCGGCGTACCAACCTCCTGCGCAAGGTGGCGCAGGCGGCGAGCGTCATCTACTCGCGCGAAGCGCAGAAGAACGTCAGCCGGCTGATCGAGCGCGCTCGGCCCTCCGTCGCCCATGCGCACAACGTCTACCATCATCTTTCGCCCGCGATCTTCTCGACGCTGAAGGCGGCCGGCATTCCAGTCGTCATGACCGCCCACGATCTGAAGCTCGCATGTCCCTCCTACAAGATGCTGCGTGACGGTGCCGTCTGCGAGGACTGTCGCGGCGGGCATATCTACAACGTCTTGCGTCATCGCTGCATCAAGGGGGAGACGACGCTGAGCGCGGTGGTGCTCGCTGAAACCGTGGTCCACCGTGCGCTCGGTCTCTACCGCCACAAGGTGGACCGCATCGTCGTGCCGAGCAAATTCTATGTCGAGAAGCTGGTCGAGTGGGGCTGGCCGCGCGAACAGATGGTCCATATCCCGAACTTCGTCGATGTCGACGTCTATTCGGCCGACTGGGTCGAGGGCGACTATTTCGTCTTTGCCGGACGCCTGGCCCCGGAGAAGGGGCTGGCGACGCTGATCCGCGCGGCGGCCACATCGGGCCAACGGCTGGTGATCGCCGGAACCGGCCCCGAGGAAGCGATGCTGCGCCAGTTGGTTGCGCAAACCGGCGCCGACGTGACCTTTGCCGGCTATCTCTCAGGCCAGTCCCTGCATCGTCTGATCGGAGAATCCCGGGCGCTGGTTCTGCCTTCCGAATGGTACGAGAACGCGCCGATCAGCGTGCTTGAGGCTTATGCTTTGGGGCGACCGGTGATCGGCGCCTCGATCGGCGGCATTCCTGAAATGATCCGCGAAGGCGAGACGGGCATGACCGCGATTTCGGGCGACGCCGATGATCTCGCCCGCGTGCTCTCGACGATGGCCGGTCTGCCGGTTGCCGAACGCGCTGCGATGGGTGCTTCGGGCCGACACTGGATCGCCAGTGAGTTCTCCGCGGCCGCCTATCGAGAAAGGACGGTCGACCTCTACTCCAGGCTGGGAGCGGTCTGATCGCGTCCGGCATTAACGTTACGATACAATTTGTAGTAACCTGGGCTCGCCCTATGGTTTTCGGTCATTTATATAAGGGGTGAATGAAATATCTTGGCGATGATTAAGTATATCGCCCTAGTAAACGGAACGGGCAACCTTCGAGGCGACACATGAGCAGAAAGCCTGATGTTTCGCGAAGTCATCGCCAGCAACAGCCGGTGATTGCGCAGGAGATGGTGCAGACCGGACTGTCGGACGGAGCCGGCCGGCTGCCTCGACATAGCGCCGCGCTCGCAGGCCGGCAGCATGGCCACCCCGTTCAGAGCGGCGCGCTGGCCGCGCGCGGCGAGCGCAAGCGCGTGATGATGCTGGGCTTGCGCGGCATCCCCAACGTTCAGGGCGGCGTCGAGAAACACGTCGAAATGCTGGCGAGCAAGCTGCTCGGATACGGCTGGGACGTCGAGGTGGTCGGACGTCGTCGCTATCTGGAGGATCGCAACGCCTACGCCTGGAACGGCGTCGACGTCGTCCCTCTCTGGGCACCGCGCCGGATGGCGTTGGAAGCCATTGTACATACCTTCCTCGGTGTCTGGCTCGCCGCCTGGCGGCGCCCGGATGTCCTGCACATTCATGCCATCGGCCCCGCGCTGATGACGCCGCTTGCGCGCATGCTTGGGCTCAAGGTCGTGGTGACCCACCATGGCTACGACTATGACCGGCAGAAATGGGGCGGTTTCGCCAGGCGTACGCTGAAGCTCGGAGAGCGCCTCGGCATGCGGTTCTCGAACGGACGTGTGGCGATCTCGAAGGACATCGCCGAGACGATGCATGCCCGGCACCATGTCTCCATGACACTGGTCCCGAACGGCGTCCAGGTCACTCCGCCGACCGGCGAGGCCGGCATTCTCGCGGAGTTCGGCCTGGAACGGCGGCGCTATATCCTGCTCGCTGCCCGGCTGGTTCCGGAAAAGCGACAGCTTGATCTCATCCGCGCTTTTGCCAAGTGCGACTTGGCCGATACGAAGCTCGTTCTTGCCGGCGGCGCTGAATTCGAAACGCCCTACGTCAAGGAGGTGAGGGCGCTTGCGCGCGACGTGCCGGGCGTCGTGCTCACCGGCTTTCAGACAGGCGACAGGCTGGCGGAACTCTTCGACAATGCCGCCCTTTTCGTGTTGCCGTCCAGCCACGAAGGCATGCCGATTGCGCTGCTTGAGGCGATGGCCTACGGGCTGCCGGTCCTTGCAAGCGATATCGTCGCCAATCAGGAGATGGAGCTTGCGCCCGACGAGTATTTCCCGTTGGGCGACATCGACGCGTTGGCGTCCGGTATCGTGGAAAAACTCGCAGCCCCGCTCAGCGACGAGGAGGTGCGCGAGCGTGCGGCGCACGCGGAAGCTGCCTATAGCTGGACAAATGTGGCACAAAGGACCGCGGCGGTGTATAGCGCGTTGCTGGCGAAATAGCCGGACGTTTGCGTCCGCCGTGTCGCCGGCCGGAGCTTGCCCCGTGCGTTCACCACGCACCGCTCTCCTCAAAAATGCGGCCGCGCCCCCGCAACGCGATGAACGCGCAGGCGCCGTCGCCGATCGTTCGATGATTGCCGTGCCTCGCACGCCTCCTGGAAGACAAGCCGACAATGACTATCAAACGCGCCGCCAGCCTCTTCGCATGGATCCTCTTTGCCGTGATCGCCTATTCGACGATGTCGCCGCTCGACCTGCGGCCCCGCATCGGGCACCTGGTCCATCTCGAACGGTTCGGTGCCTTCGGCCTGCTGGGCCTGCTGTTCGCGATCGCCTATCCGAGGCGGCTGGGGCTCGTGCTGGTTCTGGTCTTTGCGACGGCCATCGGCTTCGAGCTGCTGCAGATGGTTTCGGCCGATCGCCACGCACGCGTGACGGATGTGATGGTCAAGCTTCTTGGCGGCGCCTGCGGCGTCTTTGGCGGCTGGTTCCTTCATCGCTTTCGCTTGCCGCTGCTGCGACTGCTGGGGCGGTAAACCAAAACGCAAAATATCGCCGATAAGATCGGCGGCAACCGGAGCAGGCCTGCGCTCCGTCGAGACTGGGGGATCGCGTGGCAGTATCCGTCATCATCAAGACGCTGAACGAAGAAAAGCGCATCGCCGCGACCATTGAAAGCGCGCTGAAGGCGCTCGAAACCGTTGGCGGCGAGGTCATCGTCGCCGACAGCGGCTCCAGGGACAGGACGGTGGAGATCGCCTCGCGCTATCCGGTCGTGATTGCACAGATCAGCCCGCCGGCACTTCCGAGCTGCGGCATCGGCCCGCAACTCGGCTTCCAATACTCGCGCCACGCGCATATCTGCCTGCTCGATGGCGACATGTTGCTGGACGACGATTTCCTCGAAGTGGCGGAAGCGTTCCTCGCCGACGACCCCGATGTGGCTGGTGTCACCGGCCATGTCCAGGAGATGCTGACCTCAAACCTTGAATTTTCCCGCCGGGTCACACGCAATTCCCCAGAAAACCGGATCGGCGCGATCGACCGCATGAATGGCGGCGGCCTCTATCGCCGGGCGGCGATCGAGGCGGTCGGTTACCTGTCGGACCGTAATCTGCACGGTTATGAGGAGTTCGACCTCGGCATCCGGCTCAGAAGTGCCGGCTTTAAGCTGCATCGCCTCGACCGACGCTTCGTCCAGCATTTCGGCCACACCGACAATTCCTATCGCCTGCTCGTGCGCCGCTGGAAGAGCAAGTATCTGTTCGGCATCGGAGAACTGCTGCGCGCCTCGCTCGGCCAGCCCTATTTCCTCCAGCTCATCAGAGAGCTGCCGGAGCTCAAGCTTTGGGCGCTGGTCTATCTCTGGTGGGCGGCGTCGCTTGCGATCCTGCTGTTCGTGCCCGATAAACTCCTTGCGCTCGGCATCGTTCTTGCGATCCTTGCCGGCGTGGTCGGGCTGATGAGCCTGCGCAAAGGCGGTTTCAGCATGGGGCTTTATACCGTCGTCGCCTGGTTCTTCCATGCAGCGGCGCTGCCGGTCGGCTTCTTCCGGGCGCGCCGAAAGCCTGACGCGCCGATCGAAAGCAAGCTGCTCGGGGCCCCGGCATGATGCGGCGGCCATTGCTGGTAGCCGCGGCAGCGCTTGCTGCTGTCTGCTCGCCGGCGCAGGCATCGGACCAGTGGCTTGCCGTGCAGGAAATTTCCCTCGAGTTCGAGGCTGGCAGCCCTCTCGATTTTTCGTCTTTCCTGCCGAACGGCACGATCGATGCGGATCACCGCCTGGTCGCCGGTGCCGGCGGGCGGCTTGCCTTCGCGAAGTCGCCGGACAAGCCGGAGCGCATGCTCTGCGCATCGCTTGCCTGGAGCCCAGCCTCCGGCGGGTTTCCGGATCACGAAACGGCTGACCGCTACGCCCGGCAGCTGGCGATGCGCGGCTACAATCTCGCCCGGCTGCATTTCGTCGATGGCAGCCTGATGTTCGGCCGGGACCGGGATTTCGATTTCGACCCCGAGACGCTCGACCGTGTCCACTACCTGCTGGCGGCGCTGAAGAAGAACGGCATCTACTGGATGATGGACGGCCTCTCGTCGCTGCGCGGCGTTTATGGCGGTTTTGACGATCGTTGGGACGATGGCGGTAACCTCAAGCTCGAGCTGTTTGTCGACGAGCGGGCGTTCGACCACTGGAAGCGCATGCAGGAGATGATCCTCGGGCGCGTGAACCCCTACACGGGCGTGGCGCCAATCCGCGACGATGCGCTGGCGGTCGTCATTCTCGCCAACGAGAACGGCATGGAGTTCGACACCGTCGTGCACGATCGGCCGGGCAAGCCGCCCTATGATCCGCAGCTTGCCAAGCCGTTCAACGTGTGGCTCGCCAAACGCTACGGATCGACCGAGGCGCTCGCCAAGGCGTGGCCTGACCTCCGCCCGGACGAGACGATCGAGGCGAGATCCGTGGCGCTGCCGGCGGACCGCTACGTCCCTGCTCCGCGGCTGCGCGACCTGCAGGCCTTCTTCACCGAGACGGAAGAGGCCACGACCGCGCGCATGAGCGAGGTGCTCCGCAGGCTCGGCTACCGCGGCTTGATCAGCAACTACAACAACTGGCCGACGGTGCAGGCGTCGCTCAGCCGCCGCGGCCTCGAAGCCGTGACCATGAATACATATCACGACTGGGTCAGCGGCTACGCCCCGGGAAGCAAGACGACGCAGGTCAGCTCGATCGCCGACGGTGTTAATTATATCCGCATGATCGCGGCAACGCGCTGGCTCGACCGGCCGTTCCTCGTCAGCGAATATGATCATCTGTTCTGGAACCGCTACCGCTACGAGGCCGGGCTGGCGATGCCGGCCTATGCGGCGCTGCAAGGTTGGGACGCGCTTTGCCGACATGGCCATGGCCCGATCGTTCTTTCCTATGGCGAGCCGTTCCCGCACAAGAAGGCGATGCTGCCTTATGCCATCGCGCTCGATCCCGTCGCGCGCGCCGGCGAGACGCTGTCGGCGCTTCTCTACCGGCGCGGCGACGTGGCGACCTCAGCCGTCACCGTCCCGTTTGCGGTACGTGGCGAGGAGGATCTTTCCGACGACATGCAGGCCCGCGAACCGGAACGCCTGACGGACCTGGCGTTGGTCGGGCGGATCGGTCTTGAAGACGTGAACCGGCTCGGCGATGTGCCGGCGGTGAAGCAACCGCGCCAGCAAGACAGCGAAGGGATACTCGGCAGCCTGCGCCAAAGCGGCGCGCTTTCTGATGAAAACGGTACCAGCATCGATACCGGCATTTACCAGAGCAGCACCGGCGAGATCCTGTTGAATCGCTTTGCCGGACAATTGCGCGTCGTCACCGACAAAACGGAGGCAGCCGCCTTCTCGACGCTGCGAGAGCCGATCGATCTTGGCCTGCTCAGGGTCGAGCGGGCCGATGGCAATGGGCTCGTTGCGCTCTCGGCGCTCGATGCGGATGGAGGGCTCGCAAGGGGCCGGCACCTACTGCTGATCTTTGCGACCGATGCACAAAACACCGGCATGGCGTTTCGCGACACCGAGGAGAAGGTGATCGAGGACTTTGGGCGGCTGCCGGTTCGGCTGCGTGAAGGCTATGTCGATCTGACGTTGGCGCGAACCGCAAAGAACTGGAGCGTTTCGCCCGTGGGCCTCGACGGCAAGGTGCATGCGCCGGTGGCGCAAGGCACGGGCGACGTCGCCTTCCGGCTCTCCAACAATGGGCCCTTCGGCCCAACCACCTATTTCCTCCTCGAATTGCGGTAAGGAGTGGCGCGGCACATCGCTGGATCAATGAATGGCCACGATGTCAGTCTATGCTCCGCCCCTTTCACGTACAGGAGGTTGAGATGAGAATATCGGAAGCCATGCATCCCGGCGCTCGCTGGATCTCTCCCGAAACCGATCTGAAGACAATCGCGCGTATCATGCGCGACGAGGACATCGGTGCGCTGCCGGTCGGCGAAAACGACCGCCTGATCGGCATGGTCACGGACCGCGACATTGCCTTGCGCGCCTTTGCCAACGGGCGGGACCCGGCGTCGATGACGGCGCGGGACGTGATGACGAGGGATATCGTCTATTGCCGCACGGACGAGACGATCGAACATGCCGTTCATCTGATGGAGGCCAAGCAGGTGCGGCGTCTGCCGGTGATCGACCAGGACAAGCGCATGGTCGGTATGCTGTCGCTGGGGGACGTCTCCCATGCGGGCAGCCAGCAATTGTCGGGCGAACTCGCCAGAGCCGTCACGGCCCACCACGTCTAAGGTCGGGCTCTACAGGATGCGGCGCCTTTAAGAGGGCGCCGCAAGCCGTTTCGTTTGGGGTCATCAGAACCGGTAGCTGATACCGGTGCCGATGAGCCACGGATCGAGCTTGACCTTGCCGCTGACAGCACCGGCGCCGGGCAGGGTGGCGTTGACCTCCGGTTCCAGGAACAGCTTCTTCACGTCGAAGTTCAGGCCCCAGTGGTCGTCGAGCTTGATGTCGACGCCCGCCTGCAGCGCCACGCCAAAGGTGTTCTTCAGGTTGAAGCTGGAGAAATCGCCGCGGGGCTTCTCGTTGTAGAACATCGTGTAGTTCACGCCTGCGCCGACATAGGGCTTGATCTCGTCGGTGACGTTGAAGTGGTACTGTAGCGTGAGCGTCGGTGGCAGCAGCCAGGCCTTGCCGATCTCGCCGAGGCCGGCGATCGAGCCGCTGCCGCGTGCCGTGTGTGGCGTCGTGCCGAGGATCAGTTCGGCGGCGATGTTGTCGGTGAAGAAATAGGTGATGTCGAGTTCCGGCACCACGGAATTGCTGACGCCGACCTTTTCGCCGTCGAGCGCGCTGCCGTTGAGATAGAGCGTGCCCTTGTCGTCAGGCAGGACAGCCAGTGCGCGGCCGCGGATCATCCACGGGCCTGGCTCGCTTGCGAGAGGCATTTCCGGTGCCGCGACCGCGCCCGACTCGGAGAGATCTGCCGCCGTCGCGAGCGCGAGCGGCGCCGCAAGCGCGGCGAAAAGGACGGCAGATGGCAGAATGGCGCGAGTAGGCATGATTTTCCGGACCCCCAGAAGAAGTTGAACATCGCCGGTCAGGGCGTTGGCGGCAGGGATTCTGCGGCCGACGGCACTATGCTCAACAGGGCGTCTCAGCGGTTGTCTTGGATCAATGCGCGCGCGAATCACCAAGCCCTTGGGGATAAAGGTGGATTCGGCTGAAGATGCGATATCCGCGCCAATCCCCTGTCAGGCGGGCATGCGCGGAATGCTGGCAAGAAGACGCTGTGTGTATGGGTGCTTCGGGGTGGCCAAAATGTCGCGGGTCTTGCCGCTTTCGACCACCTTGCCGCGCTCCAGAATGACCATCTCCTCGCAGAGGGCCGCGACGACGCCGAGATCGTGCGAGACGAAAACCAGCGTCAGCTTCTCGGCGAGTGTCTTGAACAGCTCGACGATGCGGATGCGGGTGGAAAGGTCGAGCGCGCTGACCGCCTCGTCGGCGAGTACGATCTGCGGTCGAGCGACGATGGCGCGGGCAATGGCGATGCGCTGGCGCTGGCCGCCGGAAAACTCGTGCGGGTAGCGGTGGAGTGCATCGGCAGGAAGCCCGACCGCTTCGAGCGCCGCGGTGACCGCCTGCGTCCGGTCACCCGGGATCCGCAGCGACCGCAGCGGCTCGCCGATAATGTCGATCACTCGCTGGCGCGGGTCGAGAGAGGAATAGGGGTCCTGGAAAACCGGCTGCACAGCACGACGATAGCGCTGCATGAAGGCGCTGCTGCCGGTGTCGAGGATCTCCTCGCCGAAGCGAATGCTACCGCTCGTCGGGCGAATGAGCCCGAGCATCAGTCGCAGCAGCGTCGTCTTGCCCGATCCGGATTCACCGACGAGACCGACGCTCACTCCCGGTCGCACCGATATCGAGACGTTGTCGAGGGTGGTCTGCTGGCGGGAATAGCCGAAGCTGACGTTTTGAAGATCGAGCATCATGATCCGGTTGCTCCCAGCGCTTCGTCGAAGAGACGGGCGGCCTCGACCAGCGTCCTGGTATAGTTGTGCTGCGGCTTGCCGAAGACCGAGCCGACCAGTCCCTCCTCGACAGCGATACCGTTCTTCAGCACGAGGACGCGCTCCACCACCTGGGCAACCACGGGCAGGTCGTGGCTGATGAACAGAAGCGCCATGCCGGTCTCGCGCACCAGCTGGTCCAGCAGCTTCAGGATCTCCGCCTGCGTCGTGACGTCGAGCGCGGTCGTCGGCTCGTCGGCAATCAGGAGCTTCGGGCGGCAGGCGAGCGCCATGGCGATGGCGACGCGCTGGCGCTGGCCGCCGGACACTTCGTGCGGGTAGGAATTGATGATGCGGTCGGGCTGCGGCAACGCCACCTTGTCGATGAGGTCGCGGACTTCGCGTTGGACCGCCTCCTTCGTTGCCTTGCCGCCGTCCCGTTCCAGACGCCGGCGAACGGGCTCGGCGATCTGTCGGCCAATCTTCATCAGCGGATCGAGCGCCGTCAGCGGCTCCTGGAAGACGACCGCTGCGGCCACGCCGCGCAGCCGGTTCATCACCCGATCTGTGGCGCCGACCACCTGTTGCCCGTCGAGCGTGATCGAGCCGGCGACAGTGATCGACGGCGGCAGCAGGCCGGTCGCTGCCATTGCCGTCATCGATTTGCCGGAACCGGACTCACCGATCAGGCCGATGCGTTCGCCGGGCCGGATTGAGAGGGAAAGGTCAGAGACCAGCGGCTTGTCGCCGGCGCGGATGTCGAGACCCTTGATGTCGAGAAGCGGCGTCATCGCGATCTCCCCCGTGTCGGATCGGCGATATCGCGCAGGCCGTCGGCTAGGAGGTTCATGCCGATGACGAGTGCAACGAGGGCGATGCCCGGCGCGATCGCGCCGATCGGCGCCGTATAGACGGTCCCTTGCGCTTCCTGCAGCAGCCGTCCCCAGGAGGCGTTCGGCGGCGGCGCACCGAGCCCGAGATAGGAGAGCGACGCCTCGGCGATAACGGCCAGGCCGAACTGCAGGGCGAAGTTGACCGAGAGCGTCGGCCAGATGTTGGGAAGCACATGGCGGAAGACGACTCCGGCCCAGGAGGTTCCCGATGTGCGCGAGGCGACGATGTAATCCTGCCGCAGCACCCGCTTGGCAAGGATGCGGGTCAGCCGCGCGACGATCGCCGAGATGGCAAGCCCGAGTGCCAGGATCGCCGACCAGAGACTGGCGCTGTCGCTTGCCGCCACCACGAGCATGGCAAGCAGCAGGGTCGGAAAGGCGATCAGGATATCGAGCGTCGCGGCCATCACGTCGTCGGCAAGGCGCGTGGCGAAGGCTGCGAGAACGCCGAGGCTGACGCCGATCGCAGCCCCGATCACAACCGCACCCGTGCCGACCAGCAGCGCTGTGCGGGCGCCGATCATCAGCTGGGTAAGCAGGTCGCGGCCCAAGCGGTCAGTGCCGAGCCAGTGCAAAAGCGACGGCGCTTCCAGTCGTCCGCCTGAGGCGTTCAATGGATCATAGGGCGTCCAGAAGAGCGTCAGTACCGCAACGGCGACGTTGAGGCCGACGAGCGCAAGACCGACGGTAAGCGCCAGCGAGCGCCGGCGCTTCGGCGCAGAAACGGATGTACCGCTCGAGGTCATGCGTTGCCTCCGACGGCCCGTTCGCGCAGGCGTGGATCGATCAGCCGTTGGGTGAGGTCGGCGGCAAAGCCGATCAGCAGCACCAGCAGGGTGGAGATGAACAGCACGCCCTGAACGTTCGGATAGTCGCGCTGCTCGATCGCAAGCAGCAGCATCGAGCCAAGGCCTGGCAGCGCGAAGACGCGCTCGACGACGACCGCGCCGAGCAAGGTCGTCGCAAGCTCGATGCCGAGGATGGAAACGATCGGCACGGCGCCATTGCGGATGCCGTGGCGAATGAGCGCTTCGGGGAAACTGGCGCCGAGGGCGCGCGCCGTTCGCAAGTAATCGCTACCGAGAACGTCCTGCGTCGCCGAGCGCACATAGCGCAGCAGTGACGCGCCCATGACGAGGCCGATCGTCATGACGGGCAGGGCGAGCGCATAGAGCACCTGCCCCTCATTCTGCCAGCCGCGGCGGGGAAAGCCGCCCGAAGGGAACAGCCGGAAGGTGACGGCGAACAGCGTGACCAGCAGAATGCCGACCCAGAAGACGGGGATGGCGATGCCGAGCTGCGAAACTGTCGAGATCAGTCCGCCATACCAGCGATCGGCCTTGACGGCTGAGAGGATACCGAGCGGAACGGCGATCAGGATGGAGAGCACGAAACCCATCAGCGCCAACGGCACGGTGACCGTCAACCGCGCGGCGATCTCCTCGATCACCGGCTTGCCGCTGACGAAGGACGTGCCGAGATCGAAGCGGGCGAGGCTGCCGGCAAAGCGCAGAAACTGCTGCCAGAGCGGCAGGTTCGAGCCGACCTGTTCGCGCGCCTTCTCGATCTGCACGGCATCGGCGCCGACGGAGAGAAGCGCATTGGCGGGGTCGCCGGGCAACAGGCGCAACAGCACGAACAGCACCACCGCTGCGATCAGCAGCGACAGAAGCAGGATGGCAAAGCGGCGGACGAGATAGGTGAGAATGGCTGCATTCCTTTCTTCTCACGGGATCCGTGATCAGAGAGCTGGCTTTTGCACCAAAAAGAAGAGGGAGGCTAGAGCATCTCTCGTCTTTGGGAGTGCCTGTGGAAGGCCTGAGAGGTGCTCGGACGAATTGGCGCGAAACGCAATCAGCCCCCGGAACGGATCCAGGGGCTGTCGTTTACGCATCCGGCGCGGATGCGCGCCGGATGGCCATGCCGCTTACTGCTCGCTCTTCTTGATGCCGAAGGCGAAGAACTGCGAGTTCAGGCCGTTCACGGGATAACCGGTAACGGCCGAGCTCGAGACGACGATCTGCGGGTAGAGGTAGAGCCAGTTGCTGGCGGCATCCTCGGCGATGATCGTGTTGGCTTCCTTGAGCTGTGCGGTCTGCTCGTCGGTGTTGGCCGCTGCCTCCGACGCTTTGATCAGGTCGACGACTTTGGGATTGTTGTAGCCCCAGTAGAAGTCCGGATTGCCGTAGAAGACGATGTCGCGGTGATTGACGTGCTCTTGCAAAGTCGCCTGGAAGTCATGCGCTTTGTAGACCTTCGTGTACCACTCGTTGGCGGTGATCACGTTGATCTCGACCTTGATGTTGACCTTGGCGAGTTCGCTCTGGATGAACTGGGCGACGATCGGATGAGGGTCGTAGTTCGGCGTGTCGAGCTTGAAGGTGAAGCCATCGGCAAAGCCCGCTTCCTTCAGCAGCGCCTTGGCACTCTCGACGTCATAGGCATCGACGGCGGTGAGGTCCACGTACCAGGGGTCCGTCGGCGGAACGAAGGAGCCGATCAGCGTGCCGTATTCGCCCCAGATCGACGTCAGCAGCTTCTTGTCGTCGATGGCGCGGGCGATCGCTTTGCGGACCTTGACGTTGTCGAAGGGGGCGACGCGGTCGTTGAAGGCGAGCAGTTCCTTGGTCGTCGACTGGCCGGCGGTGACGGTGAAGTCAGGATTGTCCTTGAACTGAGCGATCGAGTCCGGGCTCTGGACGCTGGTGATGATGTCGACGGCGCCGGTCAGGAGCGCATTGTTGAGCGCGGTCGCGTCGGTGAAGTACTGGAAGACGACTTCGCCATTGGTCGGCGCAGTGCCCCAGTATTTGTCGTTGCGGATCAGGGCCAGCGACGAGCCGCGGCGCCATTCGTCGAGGCGGTAGGGGCCCGTGCCATCTTCGCTGGCGTTCAGGTCCTTGGCCGCATCGTTGACGATCCAGACATAGCTCAGATTGTAGGGCAGCGAGATCGAGCGGGCAGACAGCTTGACGACCACCGTCTGGTCATCGGGCGCCTCGATGGCGCTGATGGTTGCAAGGCTCTTCTTGCGCGAGCTCTTGGATTGCTCTGCCGTCACGCGTTCGATGCTGTACTTGACGTCTGTCGCCGTCAGCGGATCGCCGGAGTGGAAGGTGACGCCGGGGCGAAGCTTGAAAGTGTAGGTGAGGCCATCGTCGCTGACGCTCTGCTCGGCCACGAGGCCCGGCTGAACGTCGCCGGCATCGGTCAGCGTGAACAGCGCTTCATAGACATTGCCGTTGAAGGCTTCGTTGATGCCCTGGCCGGCGCCGGCGGTGTTGTCGAGGTTCTGCGGCTCATAGAGCGAGCCGATGGTGATCGAGGCGTTGGGATCGAATTTCGCGTCCTCGGCAAGAACGGCCGTGCTCGACGAAAGAGCCAGCGCCAGCGTGGTAGCTGCCAAGGTTGCGCCGCGCGCCCAGCGGGTTTGTCCCGCGGTCTTGCCAAAGCCGATGATAGTGCCAGTCATGTCCCAAACTCCTGCTTATGCCTGTTGTGCGGATCGCACCGCCGCCCGAATTCTAGCCATCGGACGATTGCCGTGCATCATACTTATTCCCTAGTAATTTAGTGGGAAAATTGATTTCTTTTGTCAGGCGAAGTTGAAATTTGTACCCGCGATTGCGGCGGTTGGGCAGGTGCGTGTTTCGCTTTTCATCGCTCGGTGTCGGCGGAGATATATCAGGCAGACTTTGGACGGCCCGTTGGCGCTTGAGGAATTGACGTGAACTCCTTCCGCTGATTGTGAACGCCAGGCGCCAAGCGGAAATCGATTGTTGTTCGCAAATCTTTTCCCTCGAAAATTGCAAAATGCAACGAGTCGACAAAAGGATTCGACAGTCGGAAGATTCTGATATATCGGCTGATTAATCGTTTAATCATGCGATAGCGGAAACCACTGACTTGGCGCGTTCCGGACCAAAACTGACGAGGATTGCCAGAACGCTGGGCGTCTCCGCGGCGACGGTTTCAAACGCGCTCTCGGGCAAGGGGCGCGTCTCCGCCGAGATGGTGGAAAAGATCCGCGCGACCGCTGCCGAGCTCGGCTATGTGCCGAGCCAGGCGGGCAGGGCGCTGCGCACCGGCCGCACCGGTGTTCTCGGCCTCGTGCTTCCCGATATCGCCAATCCGCTCTTCCCACAGATCGCCCAGGCAATCGAGCTTGCGGCTTCGTCCTCGGGCTATGGCGTGCTGATCGCCGACTCGCGCGGCGACGTCTCGACCCAGACTAAGGCGATCGAGCGCCTGATCGATCGCGACGTTGATGGCCTCGTGATCGTGCCCAGGCGCGGCACGCGCATTGCCGATGTCGGCTGTCCGGTCGCCGTCATCGATACGCCCTCGACGCCGGGCAACACGGTCGCCGCCGACCATTGGGGTGGCGGCCGGCAGATTGGCGAACACCTTAAGGCTCTCGGCCACCGCCGCGTGATGATCATCGGCAACAATCCCGCCTCGAACGTGCAGAACGACCGCGCCGGCGGTATTCGCTCGGTCTTCGGCGAGGGCACCCATACCGATACGCTCTGGATCGAGCCGTTGGAAAAGGCGGCCGGCAAGGGCTGTCCGCTCGGCCTCGCCGACAAGGTGGCGGAAGGCTACACGGCCTTTGCTTGCATCTCCGATCTCCATGCGCTGCGGGCGCTGACCGAATTGCAGCGCGCCGGCATCAACGTGCCGGAAAAGGCGAGTGTCACCGGGTTCGACGACCTGATCTGGTCGCCGGTCATCACGCCGGCGCTGACGACCGCGCGCATGGACATGACCAAGATCGCGGCGATCGCCGTCGCAGCCCTGGTCAAGGCGATCAGCGAGCGCGACCCGTCCGATCCCGCGATCGGCGCACCGGTTACGGCGGCGACCTGCAAGGTGCCGATGCATCTGGTCGTCCGGCAATCGGCCGCGGCACCGCCCGCGTCTCAACCCATTCTTACCACTGCCACCGCAGCTACATCCGTCACCGAAGGAGGACACCAGCCATGAAGAAGTTCTTGCTTGCCTCGAGCGCGCTCTTGCTCGTTACCGCCCCTGCCGCATCCGCTCAGGAAAAGACGCTCACCATTTCCGTGTACGGCTTTGCCCAGGACGCATTCAAGGAACTGGTCTACACCCCGTTCGAACAGAAGTGCGGCTGCAAGCTCGTCGTCGAAACCGGCAACAGCGTCGAGCGCCTCGCCAAGATGGAAGCCAACAAGGCGAGCCCGGTCGTCGACATGGCCGTCGTCTCGATGGCCGACGCGCTTTCGGCCACCCGCGCCGATCTCATCGAAAAGATCGACACCTCGAAGCTCCAGAACTTCAACAAGCTCTACGACCTTGCCAAGGATCCGAACGGCGACGGCATGAGCGTCGGCTACACCTTCTATGCCACCTCGATCGTCTATCGCTCGGACAAGATGGAAGTGAACTCCTGGGCCGATCTCCTGAGCGACAAGAACGCCAGCCACGTCGCCTTCCCGAACGTCACCACCAACCAAGGCCCGCCGGCGCTCTACATGGTCGGCGAAGCCATCGGCAAGAACACGCCTGACCTCAAGGAAGCGATCGCCGCCGTCGGCGCCAAGAAGGACGATATCGTCACCTTCTACGTCAAGTCCTCCCAGCTCGTTCAGCTGATGCAGCAGGAAGAAATCTGGGCCGCTCCGATCGGTCGCTTCTCCTGGGAAGGTTTCACCAAGCTCGGCCTGCCGATCAAGTGGGCAACGCCCAAGGAAGGCCAGACCGGCGGCATGAACGTCATGGTGCTGACCAAGGGCAGCAAGAACCAGGATCTGGCGCTTGAGTTCATGGACTTCTGGCTCTCGACCGAAATCCAGACCGCACTTGCCGAAAAGCTGGTCGACAGCCCGGCCAACAAGGACGTGAAGGTTTCGCCCGAGATCGCCGAAAACCTCACCTACGGCGAAGAGACCGTGAAGAACCTGAAGCTGATCCCGTCGGCCGTTGCCCTCGACAACCGCGAAGCGTGGCTGTCGGAGTGGAACGCCCAGGTCGGCCAGTAAGACCAAGCCATTGCGACCTCCACCGGCGGATCGTGATCGCCGGTGGAGACCTGATGCGACGGGCGCGATGAGACGCGCCCAGGAATGCCTTGAAAGGAAGAAGGATGTTCCAGAACCGCGCCGAAGCCCTGGCGCTCGCTCTGCCCGCAGCGGTCTTTGCGGCGATCGTCTTTCTGGCGCCAGTGGTGATCCTGCTGGCGGAGGGCTTTCGCAGCGCCGACAGCTGGTCGCTGTCGGCCTATACGACCTTCTTTTCCGATCCGCTGAACCGCACCGTCTTCCTACGCACCTTCCGGCTCGGCCTGATGGTTACCGTCGTTTCGGCGGTCATCGGCTATGCCGCCGCCTTTGCGATCGTCAATCTGACGCCGCGCAGCAAGGGACAGATGATCGGCCTTGTCGTGCTGCCGCTGATGATCTCGTCGGTTGCCCGCACCTATGCCTGGATCGTCATTCTCGGCCGCACCGGCATCGTCAACCAGGCGCTCCAGTTTGTCGGCCTCTCGGATGAGCCGATCCGCTTCCTGTTTACCGAGACCGCCGTGTTCATCGGTCTCTTGCAGCTTTTCCTGCCGCTGATGATCCTGTCCTTGATCAGCGCGCTCGAAAACATGCCGAAGGATGCGATCCCGGCTGCCCGCGTACTCGGCGCCAACTGGTTCCAGGTGTTTTTCAAGGTGATCCTGCCGCTCACCAAGGAGGGCCTTGTTATTGGTGGTACCCTGGTCTTCACCGGCTCGCTGACGGCTTACATCACACCGGCGATCCTCGGCGGCTCCAAGGTGCTGATGCTCGAAACGCTGCTCTATCAGCGCGTCACCGTCGCCAACGATTTCGTCGCGGCCAGCGTCATCGCCTTCATCCTGATCGTCATGAGCTTTGCCGCCAATCTTCTTTTGAAACGGCTTGCCACCGCGAGGAACAAGCGATGACACCCCGCGTCTTTTCACCCCTCGTCCTCTTCCTGGTGATCGGCTTCCTGATCGGGCCGTTCTTCATCATCGTCGCCGCGTCGCTCTCCGGCGGCGAGACGCTGGCCTTCCCGCCGCAGGGCTTCTCGCTCAGGTGGGTCGCCAAGGTGTTCACGGTCGAGAGCTTCCAGGAAAGTTTCGCGATCTCGATGCTGCTGGCGATCGGCGGAACGGCGGCCGCTCTCGTGCTCGGCGTTCCCGCCTCCTACGCCCTGTCGCGCTACAAGCTGCCGTTTGGCGAAACCATCCGCACGATCGTGTCGCTGCCAATCATCGTGCCCGGTATCATCGTCGGCCTGGCGCTCTTGCGTTACATCGTTGTGCCCTTTGGCCTCAACATCACGCTGACGCTGTTTCTCGCCCACACCGCGCTGGTTCTGCCCTATGCGGTACGGGTCGTCTCGGCGAGCCTCAACAACCTGCGCTCCGATATCGAGGAGGCGGCTGTGCTGCTCGGCTCCTCGCGCGCCGGCGCCTTCTTCCGCGTGGTGATGCCGAACATCCGCAGCGGCATCCTCGCCGCCTTCATCCTCGGCTTCGTCACGAGCTTCAACCAGGTGCCGGTATCGCTCTTCCTCTCCGGCCCGGGCGTGCGCACGCTGCCGATCGACATGCTCTCCTACATGGAGATCACTTACGATCCGTCGGTCGCCGCCCTCTCCGCGCTGCTCGCCTTCATGTCCATCGGCATCGTCTTTCTTGCCGAACGCTTCCTGGGATTCTCTCGCTATGTCTGACGCCCCCTTCCTCAGCCTTGAAAAACTGACGCTCGCCTATGGCGATACCGTTGCGGTGAAGGACCTCGACCTTTCGATCCGCAAGGGCGAACTGGTGGCCTTCCTTGGGCCCTCCGGTTGCGGCAAGACGACGACGATGCGCTCGATCGCCGGCCTGCTGTCGCCCGCGTCCGGCGCGATCAAGCTCGATGGTGCCGACATCACCCGCGTGTCCGCCAACAAGCGCTCGGTCGGCCTGGTCTTCCAGTCCTATGCGCTGTTTCCGCACCTGACCGTGTTCGAAAACGTCGCCTTCGGCCTGCGGCTGAAGAAGCTGCCGGCCAACGAGATCGAGAGCAAGGTGACCGCCGGTCTCAAGTCGGTCGGGCTTTCGAAGTTTTCCGCCCGCAAGCCGGGCGAACTCTCCGGTGGCCAGCAGCAGCGTGTCGCGCTGGCGCGTTCCATGGTCATGGAGCCGAAGGTGCTGCTGCTCGACGAGCCGCTGTCGAACCTCGACGCTCGTCTGCGCCTCGAAATGCGCACGGAACTGCAGCGGGTGCAGAAGGAAACCGGCGTCACGATGATCTTCGTCACCCACGACCAGGGCGAGGCCCTGTCGCTGGCGGACCGCATCGTCGTCATGCTGAACGGCGCGATCGAGCAGCTCGGCACGCCCGAGGATATCTACAACCGCCCGATCTCGCGCTTCGTCGCCGACTTCGTCGGTTTCGAAAACATCTTTGCCGTCGAGGGCGGCAAGCTGAAGGCCGAGAACGGCCCGATCGATCTTTCCGGATCCCTGCCGCCTGACACGGCAGGGCTTGCGTGGCGTCCGCGCATGGTGACCCTTGGTTCAGGTCCTTTCCAAGGCACCGTGCGCGGAGCCTCTTTCTCCGGCAGCACGCGCGAGTACCTGCTCGATACGCCGCTCGGCGCCATCAAGGCGGAAGAGGATGCAGCACTTGCAGCCCGTGAAACCGGTTCTGCCATTGCCTTCGACCTGCCGGTCGAGAAGGCCGCACGCCTCAAGAAGTTCGGGTAAGGTCCGATGGGTGTCTGGATCGATACGGACATGGGGTTCGACGACATTGCCGCAGTGCTTGTCGTCCTTCATGCCGGTGAAGAGATCGACGGCGTTTCGCTGGTTTTCGGTAACACGCCGCTTGACCAGGTGAAGCGCAACGCTGCCGGCGCCGCGCGCGCTTTCGGCTGGGCTTTCCCCATCCATGAGGGGCGCGCCCTGCCGGTGCTCGGCAAGCTCGAAACTGCCGAACGCATCCTTGGCGAAGCCGGCATGCCGACAGCGGGATTGACGCTGCCGGAGGCCGACGCCTTGCCGGTAAGCGACGCCTTTGCGGCACTTTGCGCCTGGCTGGAGCAGGAGGGGCCGAAGCGGATTCTGGCGCTCGGGCCGCTCACCAATCTCGCTGCCCTTTGCCTTGCCCGTCCGGACTTGGCGAGCCGGATCACCGACCTCACCTGGATGGGGGGCGGCGTCACCAGCGGCAACCATACGGCATCTGCCGAATTCAACGCCTTCGCCGATCCGGAAGCGCTGGCGATCGTGATCGCTCATGGCCTGCCGCTGCGCATGGTCGATCTCGATCTCTGCCGCAAGGTCTTTGCCTACCCCGATGACGTCGCGCCGATCCGCTCGGCGGGTGGCGTCCATGCCGCCCTCATCGCCGATCTGCTTGCCGGCTTCATTTCGATCGGCACCAGTCGCGGCCGGCCGGGCATGGCGATCTACGACCCTTGCGCTGCCGTTGCCTTCGTCAATCCGGGCGCAATCTCGTTTCGCAAGGCGCGCATTGATGTCGAACTCGGAGGGACGCTGGCCCGCGGGCGCACCGTCGTCGAAACGCGCGAAAGCCACGCGATCTTCAATGCCGAATATGCCGTCGATGCCCATGTCGAGACGACCAGGGCTCAGATCCTGGGCGCTTTGATGAAGGAAGCGCAGAAGTGAGTTCCATAGAGCAGCCTCAGGACTTGATGGATGCGGCGCTCCGCAGCCGGGCAGTGGCGGCAGCGCGTGGTGCTGAACCGTTCGACGTTCTGATTTCGGGCGGTACGCTCGTCGACGTGGTGACGGGCGAGTTTCGCCCGGCCGATATCGGCCTTGTTGGATCGTTGATCGCAAGTGTCCACGAACCGGGCACGCGCTCCGATGCGGCAACCATGATCGATGCGACGGGCGCTTACGTTTCGCCCGGTCTGATCGACACCCATATGCACGTCGAAAGCTCGATGGTGACGCCGGCGACCTATGCCAATGCGGTGCTGCCGCGTGGCGTGACGACCGTCGTCTGGGATCCGCATGAGTTTGGTAATGTCAACGGTGTGGCCGGCGTGCGCTGGGCCGCAAACGCCAGTCGCGATCTGCCGCTGCGCACGGTGCTGCTGGCACCGTCGAGCGTGCCGTCAGCACCCGGCCTGGAGCTGGCCGGTGCCGATTTCGACGCTGATGTGATCGCCGACATTTTGAGCTGGCCGGAAATCGGCGGCATCGCCGAAATGATGAACATGCGCGGCGTCATCGACGGTGAGGCGCGCATCACCGGGATCGTTCAGGCGGGGCTTGCCGCCGGCAAGCCGGTCAATGGCCATGCGCGCAGCCTTGCGGGCTCTGATCTGCAGGCCTTCGTGACCGCCGGCGTCAGCTCCGACCATGAGCTCGTTTCCGGCGACGATCTGCTGGCAAAACTCAGGGCAGGGCTTTCGATCGAACTGCGCGGCTCGCACGATCACCTGCTGCCGGAATTCGTCAAAACGATCAAGGCTCTGGGCCATCTTCCTCAGACGGTAACGCTCTGCACCGACGACGTTTTCCCGGACGATCTTGCCCATGCCGGCGGCCTCGACGACGTCGTTCGCCGGCTGGTGCGCTATGGCCTGCCCGCCGAATGGGCGCTTCGGGCAGCCACGCTGAACGGCGCGGTCCGCCAGGGCCGGCATGATCTTGGACTTGTGGCGCCAGGGCGTCGGGCGGACATCGTGATCTTCGAAGATCTCGCTGATTTCCGTGCGCGCACGGTCATCGTCGACGGCAAGTCGATTGCAGACGCCGGACGGATGATCGAGCCGCTCTGCGGCATCGCCGCCGAGACCCTGCACGGCACGATGAAGATCGCGCCGCTGTCGGAGAACGATTTCCGCATTCCAGCAGATGGCACGAAGGTCCGCGTCGCGACCATCGACCGGCCGCGTTTTACCCAATGGGGCGATGCCGTTGCCGCGGTCGAGGGCGGCTTCGTCGTTCCGCCCGAGGGGACGACTCTGATCGCCGTGGCGCATCGTCACGGGCGCGCCGACAGCCGACCGGCTGTGGGTCTGCTGTCGAGTTGGGGCGCCTGGCGCGGCGCCTTTGCAACCACGGTATCGCATGACAGCCACAACCTCACGGTTTTCGGCGGCAATGCGCAGGATATGGCGGTCGCCGCCAACGCGGTGATTGCTGCCGGTGGCGGCATGGCCGCTGTGTCCGGCGGCAAGGTCGATGCACTCCTGCCTCTGCCGCTCGCGGGGCTGGTCTCCGAGGAGCCGCTGGAAGAGGTGGCGGATAGCTTTGCCGCACTCCGCGAAGCAGTCGGCCGCATCGTCGATTGGCAGCCGCCTTACCTGGTCTTCAAGGCCTGCTTCGGCGCGACGCTCGCCTGCAATGCCGGACCGCACCAGACCGATCGCGGCATCGCCGACGTGGCGACGGGCAAGGTCATGGAAAGCCCGATCCTGGAGATCCTTGAAGCCTGACATTCAACGGCCGCCCAGGCAGGGCGGCCGTTGAAGTCCGACGTCATTTCCGTATGACAGCTTGCCTCGCCCTTCAAGCGCAGGTTCTAAATCCTTGAGATCGCACGCTCCCGCCTGCTTCTTCGCGATGCAAGCGTTACTCGGCGCGTGCCAGTTCCTGCTCCACGAGGGTCGACCAGAAGGTGGCGCCCGGACCGATCGCGTCGTCGTTGAAATCATAGGCAGTGTTGTGGTGCAGCGCGCCGTCGACGGCGGGGCCGTTGCCGAGCCAGACGTAACAGCCGGGCGCTTCCAGCCCGAAGAAGGCGAAATCGTCGCCGGCGGTCGACGGTGGAAATGACGTCCGGGTCTTCTTGCCGAACACCGCCTGAGCGGCGCTCAACGCCCGAGCAGTGGCATCGGCGTCGTTGACGACGGGCGGAATGCGGCGTTCGAATTCGTAGTCAACGGAAATCCCATACATCTCGGCGGTACCACGCGCGAGCCGGCCGATCTCCGTTTCGAGCTGATCGCGCACTTCAGGCGTATAGGCGCGGGCCGTGCCGCCGATTTCCACCGTATCGGGGATGACGTTGAGCGCCTTCGGGTCGCCGGCGCGCACGGAGCAGGCGCTGACGACGGCTGGCTGTAAGGGATCGACGACGCGGCCGACGATCGACTGCAGCGAGGCAAGGAAGGTGCCGGCGGCCGTCACCGGATCGCGGCCAAGATGCGGCTTGGCGCCATGGGTGCCGACGCCGCGAAAGGTGAGCCGCCAGCTATCCGAAGAGGCAAGCTGCGGACCCGTGACGACGGCTATCTCGTTCGGGTCAAGGCCCGGCATGTTGTGCAGGCCGTAAACCGCGTCGCAGGGGAAAAGTTCAAAGAGGCCGTCTTCGACCATGCGTTTCGCACCGCCACGCCCTTCCTCGGCAGGCTGGAAGATGAAGTGCACGGTGCCGGAGAAATTGCGGGTCTTAGCCAGATGGCGGGCAGCGCCGAGCAGCATTGTCGTGTGGCCGTCATGACCGCAGGCATGCATCTTTCCGGCCTCGCGGGATTTGTAGGGACGGTCGGCGATCTCCGGCATGGCGAGCGCGTCCATATCGGCGCGAAGGCCGATCGAGCGTGTGCCGTTGCCGACCTGCAGCGTGCCGACGACGCCGGTTTTTCCCAAGCCGCGGTGGACCTTTAGACCCGCTTCCTCAAGCCACTTGGCAACGAGATCGCTGGTGCGTACCTCCTCGAAGCCGAGTTCCGGATGGGCATGCAGGTCGCGACGGAAGTCGGTGAGGAAGGTGAGGTCGTCGGCTATTCCGTCTGGCAGGCGCATCGTCAGGCATTCCCATGTTTCATTGCGCGAAGGGCTTGTGAATTCCGCGTGCTTTGCTTGAGCCGCAGCGCCCTTTCGGTTTGATCGAAGTCGCAAACGGTATAGACGAAAACGGCCGGAACCAGAACAGCAAGCCGGCCTTTTTGATCGCCTTTCATTTCGGGCGAAAGCGCGCAGACGAGGACCGGACCGATGCAGCCCCACGACTTCTGGCAGGAAATCTACCCGCCGAAAAGTTTCGATATTCAGGCGGGTTATCGCGATTTCTTCCCGGCGTCCCTCGGTGATGGCAGGCAGATTCTCCTGCCGATCCGTCAACTCGCCGACGGCAAACATGCGCTGGCCTCGCTGATCGTCAATCAGGCGAGCTTTGCTGTTGAGGACGCACTGGCAACGGAACTTGCGGCGAAGCTCGCCCCCTATGAGCCCGAAGTCGTCGCCGGTCTGCCGACGCTCGGCCTCACGCTCGCTTCGGCCGTTGCCCGCAAGCTCGGCCACAGCCGCTACGTGCCACTCGGGACGTCCAAGAAGTTCTGGTATGTCGACGATCTCTCCGTGCCGCTCTCCTCGATCACCACGCCCGACCAGAAGAAGCGTCTCTACGTCGATCCGCGAATGTTGCCCTTGCTTGAGGGTAAGCGCGTGGCTCTGATCGATGACGTCATTTCCAGCGGTACGTCGATCCTTGCCGGGCTGACGCTGATGGAAGCCTGCGGCATCGAGCCGGTCGCGATCGGCGCGGCCATGCTGCAGACCGAGCGCTGGCACCAGCCGCTTGCGGACCGTGCACCGCATTGGCCGGAGCGTGTCGTCGGAGTGTTTCAAACGCCCTTGCTTCAGCGGGGTGAAGACGACAGCTGGCGCGCCGCCTGAATTTCTTGGCTTCCGCGCGGCAGCGAAGATAGATTTGTCTATCTGCTCGGGACGTTACGAAAGGACTTGCATGCGGTTCATCAATCCGATCCCTTTCGTCCGCGACATCGATCACTCCCGGGAATTCTACGAGAAGATTGTTGGCCTGACGGTTCGCGAGGATTTCGGAAACTTCGTCCTCTTCGAAGGCGGCTTCGCGATCCATGAAGGACGTTCGCTGGAGCGGACCGTCTGGCGAACAGAGTTTGGTTCGGATGAGCCTCACGGGCGGCGAAATCTGCTGCTTTATTTCGAGCACGAGGATGTCGATGCGGCCTTCGCGCGCATTGCGCCGCATGTGGACCTGATCCATCCGGTCGAGCGTCAGGCATGGGGCCAGCGTGTGTTCCGCTTCAGTGACCTGGACGGGCATGCGGTTGAGATCGGAGAGCCGCAGGTGCTGGAATCGCCAATCGACCCGGAGAACCCCTAACTTATTCAGGCGCTGGCTTCATTGAAAGCCAAGGCGCCCTCGCCGTCGCGAAGGCGTCTTGGATTGTGTACTCTCCTTTAGAGGGCGAAGCGCGGCTTAGTTCGCCGGCCTGACCTGATAATAAACCGTCGACTTCGCGCCGCCCGCCTTGGCGATGGTGTAGACATCGTACGAGGCCTGCGGATCGTTGCCCATGCCGAGCGAGCCTGAAGGCATGCCGGGAACCGCGATGCCGGCGACATCCGGCTTTTCGGCCAGCAGCTTCTTTACCGCTTCGAGCGGTACATGGCCCTCGATGACATAGCCGTCGATGACGGCGGTATGGCAGCCCTCCATGTCGGCCGGAACCGCAAAGCGCGTCTTGATCACCGACATGTCGGCCTCATCGCGCACCTCGACCTTGTAGCCGGCCGCTTCCATTGCGTCGGCCCATTGTTCGCAGCAGCCGCATTGCGGATCCTTGTAGACGGCCATGGTGCCGGTTGCCGCGACGGCGCCCGTCGCAAAGAGGGTGATGCCCGCGATCGTGCCCGCCACGAAATGCCTGCGTAATACGTTCATCGAACATTCCTTTCCATTCTTGCCTGATCTCAGGATTGTGGCGCCCGGGCCGCGCAAAGTCGACCCGGGCAGTTTGTCGCTGCTACTTGATCTCGGTCACGGTCAGCTTGCCGTTGACACGGTCGGCGACGAATTCGATCGACGCGCCTTCCTTGAGCTTGGCAAGCACCGCGTCATCGGCGCGGAACACCATGGTCATGGCCGGCATGTCGAGGTTCTTCAGATCCTCATGGTCGATCGTCACCTTCTTGGCCTTGGTGTCGATCTTCTTGACCACGCCCTTGGTGAACTCCGCGGCCTGGGCGGGTAGGGAGAGCGTGGCGGTGGAAACAGCCAATGCGAGCGCTGCGAGGAGTTTGCCTACGGTTTTCATGGTTTCATCCTTTCCTGTTTTCTCGGGTTACTTCTTCACTACGTCGAGTGGGCCGTGCATGCCGGCGTCGTAATGGCCCGGCACCAGGCAGGCGAATTCGAAGGTGCCGTCGTTGGTGAACGTCCAGTAGATGTCGCCGGACTTGCCCGGCTCGAGCCGGATGGCGTTCGGGTCGTCGTGCTCCATGTCGGGGAACTTCTCCATGGTGATCTTGTGTTCCTGGATCGTCGCCTTGTCGTCGAGCACGAATTCGTGGGCGAGTTCGCCGGCGTTCCTGATGGCGAAATGGACCGTCTGGCCCTGGCGAACCTTGATGGTTGCCGGGGTGAAGATCATCTTGCCGTCGTCGGTTTCCTTCATGGTGACGCGGATCGTCTGCGTCGACTTCTTGCTGTCGCCGGGCTCGCCGATCGACACCTTGTCGTGGCCGCCGGCGTGGCTGCCGCTGGCGAGCGCCTGGGAGGAAAGGGCGGAGGCGATAACGAGCGCCAGAGCGAGTGCTGATTTCTTCATCGTAATGTTCCTGATGGATTTGAAAGAGGTCATTGCAGTCGGCCGCCCTCTCACGGTTTGGGCGTGAGCACGGTCTTGGCATCCTTGGCCCGCGTCGGTTCCGGCAATGCGCCGGTCCATTCCCAGGCCTGTGTTCCCGGCGGGTTTTCGTACCAACCGGGATCGCTGTAATCGCCGGCGGAGATACCTTCGCGCACCTTCACCACCGAGAACATGCCGCCCATCTCCAACGCGCCGTGCGGACCCCAGCCGGTCATCATCGGGATCGTGTTGTCGGGGAGCGGCATTTCCATTTCGCCCATGTCGGCCATACCGGCCGTACCCATGGGCATGTAGTCGGGTTTCACCTTGCGGATCTTTTCCGCGACCGATTTCTTGTCGGCGCCGATGAAGGTCGGGATATCGTGGCCCATCGCGTTCATCGTGTGGTGCGACTTGTGGCAATGGATCGCCCAGTCGCCCTCGTACTTGGCGTCGAATTCGTAGGCGCGCATGGCGCCGACGGGAATGTCGATCGACACTTCCGGCCAGCGTGCCTCCGGCCGCACCCAGCCGCCATCGGTGCAGGTCACCTCGAAGTCGTAGCCGTGCATGTGGATCGGATGGTTGGTCATGGTGAGGTTGCCGACCCTGACCCGCACGCGGTCGTTCTTGGACACGACCAGCGGGTCGATGTCCGGGAAGATCCGGCTGTTCCAGCACCACATGTTGAAGTCGGTCATTTCCATGATGCGCGGCACATAGGTGCCGGGATCGATGTCATAGGCATTGAGCAGGAACACGAAATCCCGATCGACACGCATGAAGTTTGGATCCTTCGGGTGCACCACGAAGAAGCCCATCATGCCCATGGCCATCTGTACCATTTCGTCGGCATGGGGGTGGTACATGAAGGTGCCGGATTTCACGAGGTCGAACTCGTAGACGTAGGTCTTGCCGGCCGGAATATGCGGCTGCGACAGGCCGCCGACGCCATCCATGCCCGAAGGCAGGATCATGCCGTGCCAGTGAATGGTGGTGTGTTCCGGCAGCTTGTTGGTGACGAAGATCCGCACGCGGTCGCCTTCGACCGCCTCGATTGTCGGGCCTGGCGACTGGCCGTTATAGCCCCAGAGATAGGCAGTCATGCCGTCGGCCATCTCGCGTTCGACCGGCTCGGCGACAAGGTGGAATTCCTTGGTGCCGTTGTTCACACGGTGCGGCAATGTCCAGCCGTTGAGGGTGACGACCGGGTTGTAGTCCGGTCCGCTCGTCGGCACGAGCGGCTTCTGGGTCGCGGCATTGTCCATGCTTGCCGCTTCGGGCAGGCCGGAATTTGAGGTTTGGGCCCAGGCGGCGCCCGAAACGAGAGCAGCACCGGCGCCGAGGAAGTTTCTTCTGTTGAACATATCTGATCCTTTTTTGAGTTAGGGCGGGATGCGTACGGAAAACCGCACACACTTTTCCTGCTCCCGCCCTAGTGTCCGGCGCCGGCTTCCGCTGCCGCGGGCGCTGCCGCGCCTCCAGCCGAGCCGCCCGATCCGCCGCCGTGGATTGCGGTCATCAGATCGGCATCGGCCAGCCAGAAATCGCGCTTCGCGTTGACGGAGAGCACGGTCGAATTGACCTTGGCCCTGACGTCGGCAAGCAGCTCGAAGGTGCTGGTGATCATGCCGTTGTAGCTGAGCGTCGCTTCTTCCTCGATCTTGGTGCGCAGCGGCACGACGTTGTTGCGGTAGTGCCGGGCGATGTCGTAGCGCGAGCGATAGGCCTCGTAGGCTGAGCGTGCTTCCGAGCGGATGTTGACCGCCTTTTCCGCCAGCAGGTTCGCCGAGCGCATATGGGCAAGCTCGGCCTTGCGCATGCGCGCATTGCCGCTGTCGAAGATCGGGATCACGAATTCGAGCTCGAACTGGCCGGTCGTCTCGACCTTGGTGCCATGATCCTCCTTCTCCCGTTCCGCCTCCGCACCGGCGACGAGTTCCAGGTCGGTCACGTAGCGGGTCGCCTCGGTGAGGCTGTAGGACTTGGCCACGGCTTCGAGATCGAGGCGGGCGATCTGCAGGTCGACGCGGCGCTTCAGCGCTTCGGCCTCGATGCTGTCCTTGCGGGCCAGCGTCTTCGGCAGGTTCGGCAGGCGGTTCGGCACCTGGTAGTCGACATCGCTACCCCAGAGACCCATCAGCCTTGTCAGGTTTTCCTTGGCAAGACGGGCTGCAAGCCGGGCTTCGGCTGTCTGGCCGGCGAGTTCAGCGTTGAAGACGTGCTCGCGCGCCTGGTTGCCCTTGCCCATGGCGCCGGTCTCACCGAGTTTTGCGGCGAGTTCCGAGGAGGCGTCCGCAGCCGCCTGGGCCTGGTTCAGTTGTGCGACGGTTTCCCATGCGGCAACCGCTTCGATCCAGGCGCGGCGGGTTTCGGCGGCCAGCTGCAGCGTGCTGAGCGCGGCGTTGAGCTGCGCCTGGCGGAAACGCGCGTCGGCGACCGCGATGGTCTTGTCGCGGGTCAGGAGCGCCAGGATGTTGGTGGTGACCAGCCCTTCGATCGCCTTGTAGGCCTGCAGTTCCGGTGTGCCGATCCCGGTGGTGCCGATCGAGACAGCCGGGTTGAGAAACAACGTCGCCTGCCAGGCATCCGCCGACGCGTCGCCGAGATCGGCATAGGCGGCCTGCAGGCCCTTGTTGTTGAGGAGTGCGACCTGAACGGCGGTGTCGGCGTCGATTGTCTTGCGCTTCAGGAGCGCCTTGACCTCGGCATTGACCTTGTCTGCCTGTTCGCGGTTCTGGATCCAGACGCTTTTCTTGGTCGCGGCCGTCGAGACCTTGGCATCCACGGTGGTGAAGCCCGCGTCCTTGGCCGAGTATTCGGTCACGCAGCCGGCGAGCACGAGGGGCATACCGATGGCGGCCGCGAGGTTGAGCTTGCGAAGCCTCATGACGCGTCTCCCTTGGCGGTCGACTGTGCGTCGTTGAGGGGTCCCCAGGCCTTGGGGCCGGTGGGTTCGCGGTGGGTGTAGCCCGAAATAGGGCTGCGATACTGCGTGCTTCGAATACCGCTCGTGCTATTGGCGGGATCGCCAAGGCTTGAGACCTCGGCAGGCAATGTGGCAGCGCATCCGCCCAGGATGATGGGCAGGAGCGCCATGGAAAACAAACGTTTCATGGTCAAACCTGAAATGTGAATGGCAGAGGCCGGCGATCGACCGGATGAAACCGGGCGGGCCTTGTCGCGGACGGCGCTAGAGGTGGTCGAGCGTCACATCGGACACGCGGAAACACGGCAACGCTTCGCACCACTGCAGATCCTTCCGTCGGCCAAGACCAACGGAGACCCGCAGCAGCGGTCACGGATTCACGAAATCAGGCTCTTGGGGGACGATGAAGGCCGTCGAGCTCACCGGGGGTGAGCTGCGGGTGCGGGCCGAAATTGCGGATGGAGCGCGGGAAAGCCGGATGGCTTCCGTCGACATCGCCGAGCACCGCCACGGCGGCGCAGAAGGTCTTGCAGCAATCCTTCTTGTCCGCCTTGCCGTTTTCTTGTGCCGGCTTCACCTTGCCCTTGTCGAGGCTCGGGCAATGCTCGGTCGCAGCTTGCATCGGATTAGCGGCTGCCTCGATCTGCATCGAGCCGTGCGCGGCCGCATGCATCATGCCGGAGGCGGTGGAAAAAGGCAGCACGGCCAGCGACAAAGCGATCGCCAGCTTCAGCACTATCAGCAAACGCAGATATGTGGTTCGCACGTTCTCCATGATCGATCCGTAGAAACGCCTTTGATTCCTGTCAATGATGCTTGCGCCTGGCGCCGTCACGAATGCGTGAGGCTCAAGGATGCGCACTCGTCGTCACCCGTGCCGCCGGTTGCGGACCGGATCGATGCCGGCCGTACCGAAGCGGGCGGGCTCGGTTGCCTTCGTCGGCGCGTTCGTGGCGTCGGCGAGATCCTCGAGAATGGGACAGTCCGGGCGGCCGTCGCCATGGCAATGGGCGGCGAGATGTTTCAGCGTCCGGCTCATCGCCTTCAGCTCCTCGGCCTTGCGCTCCAGGATCTCGACATGTTCGAGCGCGATCTTCTTGACCTCGCCGCTGGCGCGCTCGCGGTCGCGCCAGAGCGCCAAGAGGTCCGCCATCTGCTCGACAGTGAAACCGAGATCGCGCGAGCGGCGGATGAAGCGCAGCGTATGGACGTCGTTGTCGCCATAGTTGCGATAGCCGGCTTCGCTGCGGTCGGCCTGCGGGATAAGGCCGATTGTCTCGTAGTAGCGGATCATTTTCGTCGAGACGCCGGAGGCGCGGGAAGCTTCGCCGATATTCATGATGTCATCCTTTTTACCGCCGTGCGGCCATTCCCTTGAGAATATAAGGGCTCTCCCCGGCTTCCGCCATGCTGGCGAGAGCCGGGGAGACGATCGAACCTAGGCCGCCTGTGCTGCGGCAACCGGGCGAAAGGCCCGAAGCCGCAGGGCATTGCCCAGCACGAAGACGCTCGACAGCGCCATGGCACCGGCCGCAAAGATCGGCGACAGCAAGAGGCCGTAGACCGGGTAGAGCGCGCCGGCGGCAACCGGGATCAGTACCGCGTTATAGGCAAAGGCCCAGAACAGGTTCTCCTTGATGTTGCGGATCGTCGCCTTGGACAGCGCGATCGCATTCGGCACACCCAGGAGATCGCCGGACATCAGCACCACGTCGGCGCTCTCGATGGCGACGTCCGTACCGGTGCCGATCGCCAGGCCGACATCGGCTTCGGCGAGCGCCGGCGCATCGTTGATCCCGTCGCCGACGAAGGCGACCGCGCGTCCGCCTTGCTTCAGCTTCTTCAGAGCCGCGACCTTACCATCCGGAAGCACTTCGGCGATTACCTCGTCGATGCCGAGCTTGGCCGCGATCGCCTCTGCGGTGCGGCGGTTGTCGCCGGTGATCATCGCGACCTTCAGGCCGAGATCGTGCAGCATGCGGATCGCCTGATGCGTCGTCTCCTTGATCGGGTCGGCAACGGCGATGATCGCCGCCAGCTTGCCGTCGATCGCGGCATAGAGCGGGCTCTTGCCTTCCGAGCCAAGGCGGGCCGCCTGGTCGGCGAAGGCCGACACGTCGAGCTTCAGCTGCGTCATCAGGCGGTCGGCACCGACATGGACCGTGCGGCCCGAGACCTCGGCGCTGGCGCCGAACCCGGGGATTGCCTCGAACCTGGCCGGTTCAGCGATCGCCAGTCCCTTTGCTTTGGCTGCGTCGACGATTGCTTCGGCGATCGGGTGCTCGGAGCGGGTCTCCACGGCGGCGACCAGCGTCAGCACGGTATCACGATCGAAGCCTTCGGCGGTTTCGAGGTCGGTCAGTTCCGGGCGGCCCTTGGTCAGCGTACCAGTCTTGTCGACGGCGATGACGGCGGCGTTCCGCAGCGTCTGCAGTGCCTCGCCCTTGCGGAAGAGCACACCCATTTCGGCGGCGCGGCCGGTGCCGACCATGATCGAGGTCGGGGTGGCAAGGCCCATGGCGCAAGGGCAGGCGATGATCAGCACGGCGACGCCGTTGACGAGCGCGAAGGTGAGCGCCGGATCCGGACCGAAGACCAGCCAGACGCCGAAGGTCAAAAGCGCAATCGCGATGACGGCTGGCACGAACCAGGCGGTGACGCGGTCGACCAGCGACTGGATCGGCAGCTTGGCGCCCTGGGCCTGCTCGACCATCTTGATGATCTGCGCCAGCACGGTATCGGCGCCGACCTTGGTGGCCCGGAAGGTGAAGGAGCCGGTCTTGTTGATCGTGCCGCCGACGACTTCGCTGCCGGCCACCTTTTCGACCGGAACCGGCTCGCCGGTGATCATCGATTCGTCGACATAGGAGTTTCCGTCGAGGACGCTGCCGTCGACAGGAACCCGGTCGCCCGGGCGCACGACGACGGTGTCGCCAGTCTGCACGTCGGACAGCGGCACCTCGACCGTCTCGCCGTTGCGGATGACGCGGGCGGTCTTTGCCTGCAGGCCCATCAGATGCTTGATCGCCTCGGAGGTCCGGCCCTTGGCGCGCGCCTCCAGGAACCGGCCGAGCAGGATCAAGGTGACGATGACGGCTGCAGCTTCATAGTAGACGTTGGCGGTACCGTCGGGCAGAAGGTCCGGCGCGAATGTGGCAACGACCGAGTAGATCCAGGCGGCGGAGGTGCCGATCGCGACCAATGAGTTCATGTCCGGCGCCAGGCGGAAGAGGGCGGGGACACCCTTCTGGTAGAAACGCAGGCCCGGGCCGAATAGCACCAGCGTCGTCAGCGCGAACTGCAGATACCAGCTTTCCTGCATGCCGATATTGTTCATGACGAATTCGTGCACGCCCGGGATGAAGTGCGAGCCCATTTCAAGCACGAAGATCGGCAGCGTCAGGACGCCGGCAGTCAGCAACGCGCGCCCAAGCTTTCGCGTCTCCTGTTCGCGCTTCTCGCCTTCGCGGTCGACGCTTTCGTCGCCGGTGATGCGCTTGGCGGCATAGCCGGCAACGCGAACCGCCTCTTCGAGTGCGGCGGCGGTGGCGATGCCCCTGGTTATGCGCACCGACGCGCGCTCAGTCGCCAGATTGACGTTGGCTTCGGTGACGCCCGGCACGGTCTTCAGCGCCTTTTCGATGCGCGCGACACAGGACGCGCAGGTCATGCCTTCGATGGTGAGCTCGACCGTGTCTTCGGCCGCACCATATCCGGCATTCTCGATCGCCTTGACGATGTCGGCCGACTTGGTGCTGGCATCGAAGCGGACGTCAGCGCGTTCCGTTGCAAGGTTGACCGAGGCTTCGGTCACACCAGGCACAGCGCGAATAGCCTTTTCGACGCGCGCCACGCAGGATGCGCAGGTCATGCCCTCGACGGGAATGCTGGCGCTCAATGCGGCGGCGGACATCGCTTCGAGGTCGTTTGTTCTAATGGGGGTCACAGATCCCATGATCGTGCTCCTTTCTCTGTCTTTTGTCACAACATGGGGCTTCCAACGATGGGAAGGTCAAGGGCGCAAGAGAGATTTCTGCACGCCATCTTCAGAGCGGCTGGGAGAGGTCTGCCACCGCAGCGATAATGGCCCGCGATGCACGATGAAGCCGCCTCGACCCAAGTTCAGCCGCGAGGCCCGGCAGGTTTGTCAAAGCGCAGTTCGAATGGCTCCCGGTTTGCCGGCGATCGCAAGGCTGCGACCGTGCTTTGCCTGCCTCTTGCGAGTGAACTGCATCGGATCCATCCTGTAGAAGTTGCGTCCCATAGGGAGGTTAGGATGACGGCTTATAATTGTGTCCGTTTCCGCGTGAGACCCGGTCAAGAGGAACGGTTTGAGCAGCTTTTTCGCAGCGCTGGTCGCGACTTTGAAGGCTTGAGAAAGATGGCGCTCAGCAAGTCAGCGGATGGATCGTATTTCTCAATTGCCGAATGGGAAAGCCTTGAAGCGATCGCTGCGGCACGGCCCATGATGAAGGCGAACCTCGACACGTTCCGCGATACGCTCCTGGAACTCAGCCAGGATCTCGGGGTCACGGACCCGATTTCCGGCGAGGCGATCTTCGAAATGGCGCGTTAGGGCAATGTTGCTGCGCAAGGTGTGACGGCAACAGCTCCGTCGGTTGGTTGACAGGGAGGTCGGCCTTGGCTGCTAAGGTCGCGGACCCGATGACAGTGATGTCGTCGGCTTGCGAACGCGTGGGGCAGCAGCAGGACGGGCACGACATCTAGCGCCGGATTTTGGATGGCTTGAGAGCAGAACACTGCGACGAAGGCGCGATGACGGGTTGAGGTCACCGCGGGCAATGGCTATGTCGTGCCGCACACACGCGTCACGAACCATAAGGCCATTCGGAATGATCCCAGACTTTCTCGTTACACATTCCGGTGGTTTCCACGCCGACGAGCTGCTTTCCAGCGTCATCCTTACGCGGCTTTTCCCTGAGGCTCGCATCGTTCGCAGCCGGGCGCCGGAATGGCTGAAGCCGGGGGCGGACCGCATCATTTATGATGTTGGCGGGCAGTATGATGCCGCAGCCGGACTGTTCGATCATCATCAGCGCGGGGCGCCGGTTAGAGAGGATGGCCAGCCCTACAGTTCGTTCGGCTTGATCTGGAAGCATTACGGTCGCGCCTACCTGGCAGCGTTCGGCGTTCCCGAGGCCCATGCGGAGGCGGTCCATGCGGCCTTCGATGCGCGCTTCGTGCTGCCGGTGGATCTGGTCGATAACGGCGCGCTCGACCCCTCCGTGGCCGGCCCATTGGCGGGGCTCACGCTGTCGGCGCTGCTGGAAACCTTGAAGCCTGTCTTCGACGAATCCGGCCAGGAGGCCGAGGACCGCAGCTTCCATCAGGCGCTTTCGATCGCGCGCGCGTTCGTCGAGGCTGGCGTGTCGCAACGCGCCGCCAAGCTGCGGGCCGAGGCGCTCGTGCTGCAGCAGATCGCCCTTGCCGGTGAGAGCCGAGTGCTCGAACTGCCGCGGGGCATGCCGTTCCGCCCGGCGATCGTGAAAGCTGGCGCCGACCACCTGTTGTTCGTCGTTCATCCGCGCGAGAATGACTGGTGCTTGACGGGCATTCGCAAGGCCGATGAAGGGTTTGAGCTGCGCGCCGATCTGCCGGCTGCCTGGGCCGGCCTGACGAACGGCGACCTGGAGGCGGCTTGCGGCGTGGCTGGCGCGCGGTTCTGCCACAACGGCCGCTTCATCGCGGCGGCAGCGACGCGGGAGGCAGCACTGGCCATGGCCGAGCTCGCCGTCAAGGAAGCAGTATCGGCGGGCAGCGGTCAGGCTTGAGGAAACTGATGAGCCGACGGCGGCGGCTATGGCCGGTGCGTTGTCGGCAGGATCGCCTGGGACGGGTCACGCCGAAAGCGTGGCCCTGAACTTGCTCGGCGATTGACCGTAGGTTTTTGCAAAAATCCGCGAGAAGTGGCCGGCGTTCTCGAACCCGACTTCGATCGCGATGTCGATCAACGGCGCCTTCGTCTGCGTCAGCAGATGCTTGGCGCGTTCCAGCCGAAACTTCCGATAGACGAGCGCCGGCGACATTTTCGCCTTGTCCATGAACAGGCGTTCGAGCTGCCGTCGGGACAAGCCGACGGATGCGGCCAGCTCCGGGATCGACAGCGTGTTGTCCGTGTGCTGCTCCATGATGATGAGAGCGGCATTCAGGCGTGGGTCGTTGCTCTCGATCGCCAGCGGTTTTCTCGGCTGGACATGAAGATGCGAGCGGGCCTTGTCGATCTGCAGCACCTCGAGCGCATTTCGCTCGGCTTCCTTGCTGATATGCAGGCGCACGATATGGGCCGCCATGTCGGCGGCACTGCTGCCGCCAGCGCAGGATCCACGGGTGCGATCGAGATTGAAGAGACGGTCCGAGCGAACCTTGAGATCGGGGAACCGCTCGCGGAACGCCTGATAATGAAGCCAGCTGACGCAGACGGTGTGCCCGGTCATCAGGCCCGCTTCGGCAAGGACGAATGTCCCTGTACAGAGACCGATCAGAGGCACCTTGCGCGCCGCCGCCTTCTGGAGGAAGCGGACGGTGTCGTCGGCGATCGGCTGTTTGCTGTTGAGCAGGCCGCCGACCACGACGATGTAGTTGAACCCGGCGGGATCAACGAGGTCGGATGTCGGCGCCACCTGCACGCCGCAACTGGAGGCGATGAGATGCCGCGTGTTGCCCAGCACCTGCCAGTCGGCACGGATGCGGCCGGACTTGTCGAGCTCGTCGCTCGCAAGTCGCAGCGTGTCGATGAAAAGCGCGAATGCCGAAAGGGTGAAGGACCGCGCCAGAACGAAGCCGATCTTGAGACGTTCGGGCTGTGTCTCGCTGGATTTGATGGTCGTCGTCATGTGCCCTTCATGCTCGCGCCGCCAAGACCTCCCGTTCCCTATCGAGCATGCTCGGACATATCAGGAGAGGTAGCCGCTGGCGGCCGAGACTTGCCTTTCGCTGTCCATGGGGAGCCTGGGTTCCGTTCTTCCGGCACCCCATGGTGTGGCGCGGGAGGTCGACGCCCGGATGAAGGCGTCTTCGTCCGCATCATAACGAAGAGGACGGGCTCAAATTGCTCTCGTCACGACCTGCGCCGCTACGGTTACGAACATTGCGGCCAGTGTCAGCGCCGCACTGAACCGTGCGACCTTCATCCGCCGTTTGCGCGAGCCGCTCCAATCATACCCCATCACTTCCCTCCCTCCCGACCGGGCCAGAACGCGTTTGCTCGGTCTTCCGCCGAACTGCAGGTCTCGCCAGGTCACGGCTTTGAGTTACCCCTCATGCTGCCGCGATGCCACCGATCGTGTCAAGTTTGCCTCGGCGCGAGCAATGTGCCCGTCATAGCTCTGCGCAAAGGCGGCTGCGCAAAGGAATTTGCTGTTCGAGGGCGCAAACCCCCTAGTTGTGCGGGGAGCCTCTTTCCGCCGTTGTGATAGTTTTCTCTTTGGTGTGATTTTTTAAAGGGAGGGCGAAGAATGCCCGGCACATTCTCTACCGCCGACATGGACGTGATCAAACAGCAGCACGAGGATTGGTGTCGCGCGAACGACACCGACCCGAACAGTCCCGCGGGAATAGAGAAAGCCATGCAGATGCTGGTGAATTATGGCGGCAGCGCCAGCCAGCAACCGTCCGCGCAGCCGCAGAAGGTGCGCGCCAAAGCGCGCGCCTGATCTCCGCATCCACCCACGTCATTTAGCGGTCCGCGCCTGTCCTCGATCGCCTTGAACGAAGGCGCCTGGTCATAGTCGCGTGCGTGGGGCGGGCCTCCTCACGCGCCTGTCGGCGGCGCCGTCGCGATCAGGCGTTGCCCCATCTGCTTGGGGTGCGCACGTCAAAGATGCACTCTCCGAGGGTCAGAGGTTCTCCTTGAGGAGGACCTCTATTCTGATCTTGTCCTGTGCGGCGTGCGGTTCGCGAAAATCCGTTCGCGCGCGCATGATGCGGATGGCGCTGCGCACCGCGTGTCCCGGGTCCTGGGCGATGACGGCGTCAACGCTGGCGTCGCGCAGGCCGCGTTCGCTGAAGGGGGTGCGTTCGTGGACGACCACCGTGATCTTTTGCAGATCGGTGAAGGATGCTGCGCCCTCGAGCGGGATCCTGGCCTCGGAACTCAACACGTAGATCGCCGCAACCTCTTGATTGTTTTCAAGGACTCGCTGGAGGATCTGGGTGGCCCTGCGCTCGTCGCCGTGGGTTTCGACCGAGGGCAGACATTGCAGGTGAGGGAACTGTGAATTGACGATATCGTCGAAGCCGAAGCGTCGCTGGATGCTGTCGAGCGACTGCATCGTCTCGGCCACGATCAGGACCTTTCCCGCCCTCCGGCCGACAAACCGGCCGATGATCTTGGCCGCCGTCGCGCCGGCGGCGTAGTTGTCGACGCCCACGAAATCGGCGGTCGGGAGCTTTTCCTGTCCGGACAGAAACTGCACGAACTTGACGCCGCGTTCGATCAGGCGGCCGATCGCGTCGCGCACTTGCGGCGATTCCGGCGCCATCATCGCGATCCCGTCGAATTCGTTCTCGTCTATATCGGCGAGGTACTTGGCAACCTTATGCGGGTCGTCGATCGGGATCTGGACGAAATCGAGGTCGATGAGATCCCCCTTCATCGACACCCGCGCCTCTTCCACCCGATGGATGAGTTCCGCCAGATAGAGATCGCCGCTCGTCGGCAGCACGAACCGGAACCGGTAGCTCTTGTTGCGGGCAAGGCTGACGGCTGCCGGGTTTCGAATAAATCCAATGCGCTCAATGGCTTCGTTGACACTGCGAACGGCCCTCGGGCTGACATTCGGCCTGTCGTTCAGCACGCGGTCGACGGTTGCGAGGCTCAAGCCCGCTGCCTCAGCAAGATCTTTGGCTGTTGGCCGCATGCGGAACTCCCAGTGTGTATCGTCTCCAATCTACTCCACCAAAATCGCCGCGAAATCAAGAATTGATGTGCGCACCTCAAAAATCGCTTGCGCTGAGGTGCGCACCTCAGTTATGAATCCTTCAGCGAAGAACGCAGGCTCTGAATGCGGCCGCGCCCACCGCTAGTGCCAAGAGGATTTAGGTACGCCAACCGCCCGGTCAGGGCGCTTTCCTTCTGATGGAGGTCAGAAGGTACAAGGGGGAGGAACCCAATGATGAAACGGATTCTGTTGAGCTCCACAGTCATGGTCGGAGCGTATTTTGCCATTGCGGGTGCGTCCGGTACGCACGCTTCCGCAGCCGAACTGACCCTTTGCTGGGCCGCCTGGGATCCGGCCAATGCGCTCGTCGAGCTCAGCAAGGATTTCGAAGCCAAGAGCGGCAACACGATGAAGTTCGAATTCGTGCCGTGGCCGAACTTCGCCGACCGGATGCTGAACGAGCTGAATTCCGGCGGCAAGCTCTGCGATCTGATGATCGGCGACAGCCAGTGGATTGGCGGCGCCGCCGAGAATGGCCAGTACATCAAGCTCAATGATTTCTTCGACAAGGAAGGGATCAAGATGGACGACTTCATTCCCGCAACCGTCATCGGTTACGCGGAATGGCCGAAGAATTCGCCGAACTACTGGGCTCTGCCGGCGTTCGGTGACGTGGTCGGTTGGACCTATCGCAAGGACTGGTTCTCGCGTCCCGAACTCCAGGCGGAGTTCAAGCAGAAATACGGCCGGGATCTCGCCGTGCCGAAGACCTTCGCCGAACTCAAGGATATCGCCGAATTCTTCCAGAAGCGCCAGGTCGACGGCAAGACCGTCTATGGCGCTGCCATCTATACGGAGCGCGGCTCAGAAGGCATTACCATGGGCGTGATGGACGTGCTCTACAGCTACGGCTTCGAGTACGGAAATCCGAAGAAAGCCTATGAGCTCGACGGCTTCGTCAACTCGGCGGACGCAGTCAAGGGCCTGGAATTCTACAAGGCGCTCTACGATTGCTGCACACCGCCCGGCCATTCCGACGCCTACATGTCGGAGGATATCGACGCCTACAAGTCCGGCCAGGTCGCCCTGCAGATGAACTTTGCCTTCACCTGGCCCGGCATCCATGCCGACGCCAATGTCGGCGGCGACAAGTCCGGCTACTTCCCCAATCCTGCTGGTCCGACCGGTGTGCAGTTCGCCCAGCTCGGCGGCCAGGGCATCTCGGTCGTCGCAGCGTCCGACAAGCAGAAGGAAGCGCTGGATTACATCAAGTGGTTCGCGCAGCCTGAAATCCAGAAAAAGTGGTGGGCGCTCGGCGGATACTCCGCACTGCGCTCGGTGGTCGAGGACCCGAGCTTCGCCACGAGCCAGCCCTATGCGCAGACGTTCCTCGATTCGATGGCAATCGTGAAGGACTTCTGGGCCGAGCCGTCCTACGCCTCGCTGCTGCAGGCCTCGCAGAAGCGCTTCCACGATTACGTCGTTGCCAACCAGGGCACGGCGAAGGATGCGCTCGACGGTCTCTCTGAGGACTGGAAGGACATCTTCGAAGACGAAGGCAAGTATTGACGCAAACACCCGCCGCCTCCCGGCGGAAGCGTCCATGCGGGGCCGGCCGGCCGATCTCTCGCGCCGGCCCCGCATGCCCATTCGTCAATGCCTTAGGGGAATACCATGCTCCATTCTTCGATCGATCGCGCTGCGCACGCGACGCCGCCCGTGCTTGCACGGCGCATCAGAGGGTTGTCGGACCGCGCGATCGCCTGGATCTTCGTCGCACCGTCCGTTGTGCTTTTGCTTGCGATCAACATCTTTCCGCTGATCTGGACCGTCCGGCTGAGCTTCACCAATTTTCGCGTAAACCGCCCGAACGAACCTGTTCAGTTCGTCGGTCTGCGCAACTACCTGAACATCCTGACCGACAAGGATATCTGGCTGACGATGCAGGCGACGGCCCATTTCCTGATCTGGACGATCGTCCTGCAGGTGCTGATCGGCTTTGCTCTCGCCTATCTCATCAACAAGAAGTTCCGCGGCAATGACCTGTGGACGACCATCATCGTGCTCCCGATGATGCTGAGCCCGGCCGTCGTCGGAAACTTCTGGACCTTTCTCTACCAGCCGCAGATCGGCCTGTTCAATTACGCGATCGGGTTCCTGACCGGAGCAGACCCGTCCAGCTTCTCGATGATCGGCGACACGTCGCTGGCGCCCTGGGCGATCATCATCGTCGACACCTGGATGTGGACGCCATTCGTCATGCTCATCTGCCTTGCCGGGCTGCGCTCCATTCCGAGCAGCATCTATGAGGCGGCGGAGTGCGACCGGGCCAGCAGCTGGCGCCAGTTCTGGACCATCACCATCCCGATGGTGCTGCCGTTCCTGATGCTGGCCATCCTTTTCCGCGGCATCGAGAACTTCAAGATGTTCGACCTGGTCGTGCAGCTGACGGGCGGTGGCCCGGGCTCGATCACGGAGCTGACGTCGATCAACCTGAAGCGTGAAGCCTTCGAGAAATGGCGCACCGGATACGCGTCCGCCTATGCCGTCATCCTCTTCGTGACCGTCTTCGGCCTTGCGTCGATCTATGTCAAAGCACTCAACAAGGTGAAGCAGAGATGAGCAGCTTTTCTGTAACGGAGCCATCCGCACGGCAGAAGTGGTTCGCAGGCGCCCTGGTCGTGCTTTATGCGGTGATCACCATTCTCCCGTTGCTCTGGATCATCGGAACGGGTTTCAAATCGCCCTCTGACGCGATCGCCTATCCGCCGAAGACCTTCTTCGAGCCGACGCTCGAAGGCTATGTGAACCTCTTCACGACGCGCACCCGCGTTTCGGAAGAACAACTGAAGGAAATGGGCGAACCGAAGACCTGGTACGAGCTTCTCGTTCGCAAGGATGGGCTGATCATCGCCGGCCCGTCGCGGTTCCCGGAGCGCTTCTACAATTCCGTCATCATCGGGTTCGGCTCGACGGTGCTGTGCATCGTGCTCGGAACGGCCGCGGCCTATGCCTTCTCGCGCTTCAAGGTGCCGCTCAAGGACGACCTGCTGTTCTTCATCCTTTCCACGCGCATGATGCCGCCGATCGCGGTCGCCATTCCGATCTTCCTGATGTTCCGCTCGCTCGGGCTGAACGACACCCATGCCGGCATGATCCTGCTCTATACGGCAGTCAACCTGTCGCTCTCGGTCTGGCTGCTCAAGGGCTTCATCGACGAGATCCCGATCGAGTATGAAGAGGCAGCGCTGATCGACGGCTACACTCGCTTCCAGGCTTTCTACAAGGTCGTGCTGCCCCAGGCGGCGACCGGCATCGCGTCGACGGCTATCTTCTGCCTGATCTTCGCCTGGAACGAATACGCCTTCGCCGTGCTGCTCACGTCGGGCACCGCGCAGACCGCACCGCCCTTCATCCCGACGATCATCGGGGTCGGTGGGCAGGACTGGCCGGCGGTGGCGGCCGGTGCGACCCTCTTCCTCGTCCCCGTGATGGTGTTCACGATCCTGCTTCGCAAACACCTGCTGCGCGGCATCACCTTCGGAGCGGTAAGAAAATGACAGCTTTCCTCAACCAGTTGCTCCGCCTTCGCCGTGGCGCATGGGAAATGGTGGCATCGGTGCTCATCGCGCTCGGCGTGGTCATGCTCATGCAGCCAGTCTCGCTCACGCTCTACTCCTTCTCCTTCCTCGTGACGCTGCTTGGAACAGTCATGTTCATCATCGTCAGCCATTTTCCGGAGTGACCCATGGCACAGATCAGAATTGAAAATGTGCGCAAGGAGTTCGGAGCGTTCACGGCTGTCCAGTCTTCGAGCTTCACGGTGGAAGACGGCGAGTTCTTCATGCTGCTCGGCCCATCGGGATGCGGCAAGACGACGACGCTTCGGATGATGGCGGGACTGGAGCTGCCGACGAGCGGCCAGATCTATATCGGCGGCGAAGAGGTCGGCATGAAGCGGGCGAGGGAGCGCGATATCGCCTTCGTCTTCCAGATGTTCGCCCTCTATCCCCACATGAACGTACGCAAGAACATCTCCTATCCGCTCGTCAGCCAGGGGATGAAAAAGGCGGATGTCGCCGCGCGTGTCGCCGAGGTGGCAAGGATCCTCAGAATTGAAGGCATTCTCGACAAGCCGGTTGGCGGGCTCTCGGGCGGTGACCGCCAGCGTGTTGCGCTCGGCCGGGCGATTGTCCGCAACCCGAAGGCCTTCTTCATGGACGAGCCGCTCGGCGCGCTCGACGCGGAGTTCCGCGAACACATGGCGGGGGAACTGCGGGCGCTGCACGATCGCATGGGCGCGACCACCGTCTATGTGACCCATGACCAGCTGGAAGCGATGCAGATGGGCGACAAGATCGTCGTCATGAACCACGGCGTCATCGAGCAATTCGGCCGGCCGCAGCAGATCTACGACTGGCCGGCGACCAAGTTCGTCGCCAAGTTCATCGGCTCCCCGTCCATGAACTTTCTGGAGTTCGAGGGCATGATCGGTGTCGGCGGCGACAGCATCGATCTCGGTGGGAAAAAGGTGGCGGTGCCGGCGTCGCGTGAGGGCAGGGCCGGCACGCTGTCGCTCGGTGTGCGTCCCGAGCATGTCCGTTTCGTCGACGACTCCAGCTACAGAGGCCGCGTGATCGCCGTCGAGTATCTCGGCACGACACAGATCGTCACGATCGAAACGCCCAACGGCGAGATCAAGGCGCGCACGCCCTCCAGTCAGGCAGCCCGTACCGACGAGCTTCTCGGTCTCGATTTCAACGCGCGGACCTTGACGCTCTTCAATGCGGAGACGGGTCGTGCTCTTGTTTCCGAAGCCAACGAGGGAGTGCTGCGCCGTGGCTGAAGTCATCCTAAGAAACGTGACGAAGACATTCGGCACCCACACAGCGCTGGACGATGTCTCGATGACGATCCCGGACGGGTCGTTCGTGGTTCTCCTGGGACCGACAGGCGCCGGAAAGACGACGACGTTGCGTATGGTCTCGGGGCTCGACACGCCTAATAGCGGCGAGATCTTTATCGGCGGGATGTCCGTGCAAGGACTGACGCCGGCGCAGCGCAACGTGGCGATGGTATTCCAGCAATATTCGCTCTATCCGCATCTGTCCGTCCGGCAGAACCTGGAATTTCCGCTGAAATCCCCGCTCTTGAAAACGCCGCAGAAGACGATCGACGAAAAGGTGAACGCCATCGCCGAGGTCTTGCAGATTTCGCACAAGCTCGACAACAAGGCGACCGCCTTGTCCGGTGGCGAAATGCAGCGCGTGTCGATCGGGCGTGCGCTTGTCAGAAACCCGCAGATATACCTGATGGACGAGCCCTTGAGTTCGCTCGACGCGAAGCTTCGAGCCGATCTGCGCGTCGAACTGAAGAACATTCAGGCAAAGTCCGGGGCGACGCTTCTTTACGTCACCCACGACCAGATCGAAGCGATGACCATGGCAACGCATATCGGTGTGCTCGAAGAGGGCAGGCTTGTTCAGTTCGGATCACCAAGAGAGGTCTACGAAGCGCCGGTTAGCGTTTACGCCGCGACCCGCCTCGGCCAGCCGCGCATCAACGTCCTGCCTGCCAAGCTTTTTGCGGGCGCGCCGGACAAGGCGCAGTCGATCGGCCTTCGCCCCGAAAATATCGTCCAGGGCGCCGGAGAAGATGCACTTGTGACCCGTGTCGAACATCTGGGCGACCAGACGCGCCTGCATCTCACGTTCAAGCAGCACAACCTCGTGACGGTCACGGACCCCCATACCGGGTTCCGCGGCGGCGAGACCATCAAGATCCAGCCAGACAAGCCGCTCTTCTTCGACGCGGCCGGAATGCGCATCGCTTAGGAGGCGAACATGAATCAGTTTATCAACCGCAAGGAAAATGCGGTTACGGAAGCGATCGACGGGGTTCTTGCCGCATCCGGCGGCGCGCTCAGCCGCCTCGACGGATATCCGCACATTCGCGTCGTCCTGCGCTCCGACTGGGACAAGGGCAAGGTCGCGCTCGTCTCCGGTGGCGGCTCGGGACACGAGCCCGCGCATATCGGCTTCGTCGGCAAGGGCATGCTGACGGCCGCCGTCTGCGGCGACGTCTTCGCATCGCCGAGCGTGGACGCGATCCTCGCCGGTATCCTGGCGGTGACGGGACCTGCCGGCTGCCTGCTGATCGTCAAGAACTACACCGGTGACCGGCTGAACTTCGGCCTCGCGGCCGAACGCGCCCGCGCCTACGGCCTCAATGTGAGCATGGTCATCGTCGATGACGACATCGCGCTGCCGGACCTTCCGCAGGCGCGCGGTGTCGCCGGTACCCTTTTCGTCCACAAGATCGCCGGAGCGCTCGCAGAAAGCGGGGCGGACCTCGATACGATCGCCAATGCGGCGCGCAAGGTCATATCGGGCACGAGCACCATCGGCATGTCGCTCGATACCTGCACCGTTCCGGGCTCGCCGAAGGAACATCGCATCCCCGAGGGCCATGCGGAACTCGGCCTCGGCATCCATGGAGAAGCTGGCGTCGAACAGATTGTGCATTCCGATGCGAGAAGCGCCGTTGCCGCCATGGTCGAGCGTCTGCAGGCGGCGATGGAGGACAAGCCGCACGTAGTGCTCGTCAACAATCTCGGCGGAACGTCTATCCTGGAAATGTCTATTCTCATGCACGAACTCGCCCAGTCGGCGATCGCCGATCGGATCGTGCATCTGGTCGGACCTGCGCCGATGATGACGTCGCTGGACATGCGCGGCTTTTCCGTCTCCGTCTACCCGGCCGACAAGGCCGAGCTGGAGCTGTTGTCCCGGCCCGTGGCGCTTCCGGCCTGGCCAGGCGTGACCGCCGTCAGGCCGGTGAATGTACTCGCCCTGCCTGATGGCCTGACGCCGATTTCGCCTCTGCCTTCACGGCACGATGCGACGCGGCAGTTCCTGCTTGCCTGCTGCAACCTGCTGATCGATGCGGAAAAGGACCTGAATGCACTCGATGCCAAGTCCGGAGACGGAGACACCGGCTCGACGCTCGCCGGCGCCGCACGGGCACTCATTCAGGCCCTCGATCGCCTGCCGCTATCCGACCACACGCAGCTTTTCCGCGCCATCGGGCAGGAGTTGAGCCAGACGATGGGCGGCTCTTCGGGCGTGCTTCTGGCGATCTTCTTTGCCGCCGCCGGGGATGGCGCCTCGAGCGGGCTTTCGATCCGCGAAGCGCTGAAAGCCGGGTTGGCGCGCATGCAGGAAATCGGCGGGGCGCAGATCGGCGACCGCACCATGGTCGACGCGCTTTCTCCGGCACTGGACGCGCTCGACGCGAGCATCGGCGCGGCCTCCAAGGCGGCGCGCGACGGCGCCAATCTGACCGCGACACTGGTGCGGGCAAGGGCAGGGCGTGCCGCTTACATCAATGCCAAGCAACTCGAAGGGCACATCGATCCCGGCGCCGAAGCGGTCGCTCGCCTGTTCGAGCACCTGGCACGGCATCCGGATATGCTCGGGCGCCAGCCGGAGGGGGCCGCAGCCGTCGCCGGCTGACGGTGACCGAAACATTGCCCTGACAACAAAACGCCCCGGAAAGCCGGGGCGTTTTGTGACGGGAGGTGTCGGAGGGAGCGTGCGCTCAGAGCGCGCGGCTCTCGTATCCGGCCGCCTTCAGGGCGTCTGCGATCGGCCCTGCCGCTGCGGCGGTCTCGACGCTGACTTCCCGATTGCCGAGATCGACCTTGATCGTTGCCTGCGGGTCGACGCTCAGGATCGCCTTCTGGACGACGCCGGCGCAGTGGCCACAGGTCATGTTGTCGATCTTGTAGTTCTGCATGCTTGTCTCCTTGGTTCGGTTGTGAGACAAACATGGCGTCTCCCACCGTTGGAAGGTCAATAGGCCTTCAAGATATTTGTTCGCGGCATTTCCAGTCGCGCGAACGGTGGAAAATACCCCCGTAAGTGTAGTCCAGCGGCCTCTCAAATTCTCCGAAAAATTTGAAAGTCTTTCATCATCGATCCCGGGAATGGACGGCTAGCGGTCTGCGTCCGGAAGTCGCACAATCCAAAGGCTGTGCAAGAGGCATTCGCGTCGTCCGAAAGAGGGCGGACGATCGCCAGCCGGCACGAAGCCTAAAGCGAAGCGATCGTTCCGGGAACATCCGGGCGTTCGAAATGCACTGGTCGGGAACTGGAGGAGACGGTTTCCCGCTCACTGTCGTTCGGCTGCGTCGTGGTGACGCCGCCAAGGGAGGAAAGATGTTTGAACGACTATTCAAGCTGAAAGAGCATCAGACGACGGCGCGCACCGAGGTGATCGCCGGTATCACGACATTCCTGACGATGTCCTACATCATCTTCGTCAACCCCGACATCCTGTCGAGCACGGGCATGGATAGGGATGCCGTCTTCGTCGCAACCTGTATTGCCGCGGCACTCGGCTCTGCGGTCATGGCGCTCGTCGCCAACTGGCCAATCGGCATGGCGCCGGGCATGGGCCTCAACGCCTTCTTCGCCTTCACCGTCGTTGCGGCGCTTGGCTTCACCTGGCAGCAGGCGCTGGGTGCTGTCTTCATCTCGGGCGTGATCTTCCTGATCCTGACCGTGACGGGGGTCCGAAGCTGGCTGATCGCCGGCATTCCGCATTCGCTTCGAAGCGCGATCGCCACCGGTATCGGCCTCTTCCTTGGCATCATCGCCCTGAAGAACGCCGGCATCGTCGTCGACAACCCGGCAACGCTCGTCGGTCTCGGCGACCTCAAGCAGACTGGCCCGCTGCTCGCGATCCTCGGCTTCTTCGTGATTGCCGTTCTGGACTCGCTAAAAGTTCGCGGCTCGATCCTGATCGGCATCCTGGTCGTCACCGTCCTGTCGATGATCCTCGGCGTCAGCGAGTTCAAGGGCATCGTCTCGGCACCGCCGAGCATCGCGCCGACCTTCCTGCAACTCGACATCATGGGCGCCCTGCACGGCGGCCTGCTGCATGTCATCCTCGTCTTCGTGCTCGTCGAAGTCTTCGACGCCACCGGCACGCTGATCGGTGTCGCCAAGCGCGCCAAACTGGTGGAAGAAGGCAAGCCGAACCGTCTGGGCCGCGCGCTTCTCGCCGACAGCACCGCGATCGTCGCCGGCTCGCTGATCGGTACCAGCAGCACGACCGCCTATGTCGAAAGCGCCTCGGGCGTCCAGGCCGGCGGCCGCACGGGCCTGACCGCGCTCACCGTCTGCGTGCTCTTCCTGGCCGCGCTGTTCTTCTCGCCGCTGGCAGCTGCCGTTCCGTCCTATGCGACGGCCCCGGCTCTGCTCTACGTTGCCGGCCTGATGATGCGCGAACTGACGGAAGTCGAGTGGGACGACCTGACGGAAGCGGCTCCGGCAGCGCTTACAGCACTCGCCATGCCCTTCACTTACTCGATCGCCAACGGCCTCGCCTTCGGCTTCGTCAGCTATGTCGTCTTGAAGGTCTTCACCGGTAAGTGGAGCGTCATCCACCCGGCAACCCAGCTCGTGGCAGCGCTCTTCATCGTGCGCTTCGCGTTCTTCGCCGAATAACGAAAATCGGCCGGGGCATGCCGCCTCGGCCGATCAGAACTTCCCCGTAAGTGCTGGCCGGAGCAACGAAATGTTGCTTCGGCCTTTTTGCCTCGATCTGGCTTAAAGAGCGCAAATCCGAACGGAAAGCCGCTTCACACTTTTCCTGGATTTGCTCAGTATTGCCCGGCGGGCAGATGCACCACAAGGCCGTCGAGTTCAGCCGACACCGTGATTTGACAACTCAGGCGGCTGCGCTCGTTCGGATTGACGACGCACTCGATCATGTCCTGTTCCTGGAACTCGGGCGCCGGCAGGCGGTCGCTCCATTCGCCGTCGATGTAACAGTGACAGGTGCCGCAGGCGCAGGAGCCGCCGCATTCGGCGGCAATGGCGTCGATGCCGTTCTGCACGGCGGCTGACATCAGCGATTGGCCGATCTCCGCATGAATTTCTTTCGTCGTGCCGTCCGCGTCGATGAAGACGATCTTGGGCATGGGTATTCTCCGATTGCGTATGTTGGTGTCGAGGATATGGGATCAGGCCGGCCGGATGGCGATCTTCAGCCGCTTGGGTCCACGGACAGAAAGACCGCGCTTGTATTCCGGCTCCCGGTCGACGGGTTCGATGGTTGGGAAACGGCGAAGCAGGGTGCTGAAGATGATATCCATGTCGAGGCGCGCGAGGTGGTTGCCGAGACAGAAATGCACGCCGCCGCCAAAGGCGAGATGACGGTTGGGCGTCCGGCCGATGTCGAACGTGTCGGCATTCTCGAACTGCTTGGGGTCGCGGTTGGCGGCGCCATAGAGCAGGCCGAACTTGGTGCCGCGCTCGAAGCGACGGCCGAAGATCTCGATGTCCTCGACGCAATGGCGGTGGAAGAACGGAAGCGGCGACTCGTAGCGGAACATCTCCTGCACGCCGGTCTGGATCAGGCCGGGTTCGCTCCGCAGCCGCGCCATCTGCTCGGGGAACCGCAAGAGTGCGTGCATGCCGCTGCCAAGCACATCGATCGTGGAACCGTGGCCGGCCATCAGGATCAGCATGCAGGTGGAGATGAATTCGTCGAAGTTCATGGCGCCGGAGCGCTCCGCCTCGATCAGCACCGAGATGAGGTCATCCTTCGGCGCCCGCTCACGTTCGGCCTTCAACGCTGTCAGGTATTCGTAGAACTCGGTCGTATTGCGCTCGGCGAGCTCCTTGCGCCCGTCGGATCGGTCGACGTCGAAGAACTGCACGATGTTTTCCGACCAGATCCGCAGCTGCGGACAGTCCTCGTCCGGCACGCCGAGCAGGCGGCCGATGATATGGCCGGGAACATGGGCGGCCAGATCATCGACAAAGTCGATCTCGCCGCGATCGGCGAGGCTATCGATCAGCCGGTCGACATAGGCCTGGATCTGGTCGCGGAGCTTCGCAATCATAGCCGGTGTGAATAGTTTGAAAACCTGCTTGCGCAAGCGGTCATGCACGGCACCATCGCTGTCGAGCAGGCTGAACTGCACGAAACGCTCGTGGTGTGGCATGTCGTGCCAATTGGCGGCGCGCTGCAGTTTTGAGAGCTCTTCCTTGGTCGCGAGGTCTTCGAGCGAGCGCACCATGCGCTTGTCCATGACGATCGCCGAGACGTCCTCGAAGCGCGAGGCAAGCCAGATGTCGAAATCCGCAAAGTAGTGCAGCCCCTCTTTTTCGCGCAGCGCGCGATAGGTCGGATAGGGATCGCGAGCAAAATCCGGGGACAGCGGCGCGAAGGTGAAATTCGCGGCATCGCCATTCGGCGCGGCTTCGGTCATGGGCAATTCTCCGTGCATAAAGCTGCATGATAACGTCACTGCCGTAGCTCTGTGAATGGCGCCCTGTCGCAAGATGATGGACAAAACTCGCGTCGGATGCCAGAAAATGGCATGCTGACCGAAAGCGAAGAGATCCATTTCCACACCCCGGCAAAATTCGCAGGTGCGTTTCCCTATCTGGCGCTGGTGGCCGGAAGCCGGACGGCGCGCCCTGACGAGGCGCCGATCCGCAAACGGTTCCACCAGCACGTCTTCGTCTACACAACAGGCGGACGCGGGTTGATCGAGGTGCACGGTCAACGTTTCCCGACCGAAACCGGCAGTGTTGCCTGGCTCGATACCTCTCAGGCCTATGCGCATAGCTGCGCTGCCGACAGCGAAAGCTGGCGTTATCTCTGGATGGGGATCGAGGGACACGGGCTTGATGCGCTCTACCAGTTTCTCGGCGTGCAGCAGTCGCCATTGTTCGTGCCGAGAGACCCGCGGAGGGCACAGGCGGCGTTCGAAAGTGTGAGCGGATTTCTTGCCGAACGCTCGCCGGCGACGGACGCCCTGTCGAGCGCCGCGATCGCGGGGCTGATGGCGGACATGATCGCGCCACGGCTGATCGGAGCCGAACCGGCCGAGGACAGGTCCGGTGAAGACCGTTTGATTCAGGTGCTGTCGGTGATGCGCGGCGATCTCGCCAGGCCCTGGACGATCGACGATCTTGCGGCGCTTGCGCGGCTGAGCCCGTCGCAACTCTTTCGTCGCTTTCGCGATATGGTGGGAACGACGCCGATGGACTGGCTGCGCCACGAGCGGATCAACCAGGCGAAACGCCTGCTGGTTGGACCCGATGCCAAGGTCTCGGCGGTGGCCGCCGTCTGCGGCTATCCGGATCCCTATCATTTCTCGCGCGATTTCCGCCGCGTGACCGGATACACGCCGACAAAATTCCGGCGGGATGGCGGCTATTGAGGTCGCAGTCTTCGTCCGATTTCGGCGGCCAGCGAGGCCCTGGCGCACCGATAACCCGACCGGACGACCGGGTCATGCATTCATTCACACGATCAGGAACGGCTCCTTGAAGAAATGTTCCTCCAGATTGACGCCTTCGCCGCCGCGATCGACCACCGCGAAATCCGAGACGTCATCGAGCGGCGTCAGGATGCCGTGCCAGACATTGCGGGCGATGTTGACGCCCTGGCCCGGGGTGGTCTTGAAGGCGATCGGTTCACTCGGGCCTTCGTCGGTTTCCCGGGAGACGACGATCAGAAACGGATTGTCGCTCAAGGGGATGAAGGCCTGGCTGCCGAGCGGATGACGCTCGACCATGGTGAGTTTCAGCGGCAGAGGATAGGGTACGCCGCGCACCAGGCTGATCATGGGCCGGGCCTTTTCGCCTGTTGTATCGATCTTGGCGAGGTCGTGGTAGCGGGTTGCATTGCCCCCGTTGATGGGGAAGTTGTTGGCATTCTCCGTTTCGATCACGTCGCCGAAAGGCGCAAAGGCCTCCCGGGTCAACGGCTGTATGACGATCTCCTTCATGTGACGCTCCTCCGTCCAATGTTGATGGGTTGCCTGGAAGTTTGATCGCTTCGCCTCCTCGGCGAAACGATCTAGATGCCGGCTTTCGCAATACGCCCGAAGACACGCAGCCGGCTGACGCCGCCGTCGGGGAAGATGTTGAAGCGCACGTGGGTTACCGGACCCGCGATCGCGAGTGCGCTTGCTTCATAGGTGTGGATGCTGTCGGCGGCGAGTTTCTGCGGCGGCAGGACCTCGCGCCAGAACATCGACGATGCCGTAACGGATGCGGCCACTTCGCAAGCGTTCGCTCCAAGGTCTGCCGCCTGCAGCGAACAGGCGTCCGGGTAGTTGCCCTTGAAGTGGGCGGTATCGACCACGATCCGGTCGATCTCGCCGCGCGCGGCGAGTTTCACCACGATCCAGTCGTTGCCGGGCTCGCGCCGCCGGCGGGTCTCCCAACCGTCGCCCATGTTGATGCCGCGTCCGGGCGCAAGCAGCCGCTGGTGGCCGTAGTGTCCGTTGGAATAGGCGATGATGCGCCCGCCGAGCAATGATGAGGCCAGATCGACCACCGCGTCGCCGATCGCTGCCCGGTCTAGCGCAGGCGCGCCGTAAACCCGAAGGCGGGCGACGCCGCCGTCGGGATAGATGCGCAAGCGCACATGGCTCCAGACAGAATCCGACCGCGCTTCGAAGTGATGCAGCGCGCTCGGGCCAAGCGGCCGAGGGCAGACCAGCTCCGTCCAGACCGTCCGATCGTCCGGGCCATCCGGTGCCAGGCAGGCGTCGATGGCGCAAGCGCTCGGGTAGTTGCCGGTGAAATGAGCGGTATCAACCTCGAAGCCCCGGATGAGGCCGTTCGTCGCGAGTGCCACGATGGCGTGGTCGTTGCCGGGGCCGCGGCGTCGCCGCGTCTCCCAGCCGTCCATCCACTTGCCGTTCTCGTCATAGACACCGGGATGATAGACCGGCGGCGCGTCCTGCAGCATGCGTTCGAGCGGCGCGAAGAACTCGTCGGTTGCAAAGACCGGCCGCGCGCCGAGACCGGCGGAGGCAAGGTTGATCGCGTTCAGCGCGAATTCGGGCGGGTTCACGCCGTCGATCGTCATCGCGAGACCCTCAGCTCGGCAGCATGTCCTTGAGGCGCAGATAGGCGATCCGCTCCACCTGCCGGCACGCGGTCTCGAACTCCGTATCGCGATCGTTGCCGATCCGGCTTTCGAAGGCGGCGAGGATCTCGTCCTTGCTGCGCCCCTTGACCGCCATGATGAACGGGAACTTGAACTTCTCGACATAGGCGGCGTTGAGCGTGGTGAAGCGTTCACGCTCGGCATCGGTCAGCGCATCGAGGCCGGCACCGGCCTGCTCGTTGGTCGAGCTTTCGGTCAGGCGCTTGGCCTGTGCCAGCTTGCCGGCGAGATCGGGGTGGGCGATCAGCACGGCAAGCCGCTCCTCGGCCGAAGCTTCGCGGAAGACTGCGGAAAGGGCGGCGGCAAGGCCGATCGCGGTGTCGTTGGCCGGCGAAAGTTCGCGCTGGAAGGCGCGCTTCGCGATCCACTTCGAATGTTCGAAGACGCCGCCGAACCTGGCGACGAACGCCTCTTCGCCAAGCCGCGACGGACGATCGTCCCAGGCCTTGTACGGGTAGTTTTCGGCCCAATGGCGGGCGATATCGACGCGTTTTGCGAGCCACACCTTCTCGTGGCCCTGCACATAATCGAGGAAGCGGGCGAGTGCCGCGGCGCGGCCGGGCCGGCCGACGAGGCGGCAGTGCAGCCCGATGCTCAGCATCTTCGGCGCACCGGCCGTACCTTCGGCGTAGAGCACGTCGAAGCTGTCCTTGAGGTAGGTGAAGAACTGGTCGCCGCTGTTGAAACCCTGCGGCGTGGCAAAACGCATGTCGTTGCTGTCGAGCGTGTAGGGGATGACCAGCTGATGGCGCCCCGCATGCTCATGCCAATAGGGCAGGTCGTCGGCATAGGCGTCCGATACGTAGTCGAAGCCGCCGGCTTCGGTCACCAGGTCGAGCGTGTTGTCGGAACAGCGCCCCGTGTACCAGCCGCGCGGGCGCTCTCCGGTGACGATGGTGTGCAGCCGGATCGCTTCGGCGATCTCCTGGCGCTCGCGCTCCGGCGAAAAGTCCTTGTGTTCGATCCATTTCAGGCCGTGCGAGGCGATTTCCCAGCCGGCGTCCTGCATGGCGGCGACCTGTTCCGGCGAGCGCTTCAGCGCGGTTGCGACGCCATAGACGGTCGCCGGCACGCCGCGCTCGGTGAACATGCGATGCAGCCGCCAGAAGCCGGCGCGTGCGCCATATTCGTAGATCGATTCCATGTTCCAGTGGCGCTGGCCCTGCCAGGCCTGCGCACCGACGATTTCCGACAGGAATGCCTCGGACGCTGCGTCGCCATGCAGCACGCAGTTCTCGCCGCCTTCCTCGTAATTGATGACGAATTGCACGGCGATCCGCGCGCCGTCGGGCCATGTGATCTTGAAGTTCGGGCCGTGGCCGTGAAGATCGCGGGGGTATCTCATCTAAGCAGCTCCTCCAGACATTTTCGTCTCTGCATCCAATTTCTAGCGGCATTTGTTTCGAGCCATTCCCCCCAAAAAATTTGAAAGTCTCGAATGATCCGGTCGCTACCAAGCGGGTGGGAATGCCGGAATACTGCGAGGTGGAAAGCTGACTTCGGGAGGAGCGAAAACTATGCAATCTCAGGGTGGAAACGCCGGCCGTTTGACGACGCACGTGCTGGATACGGCCAGCGGCAAACCGGCCGAAGGGCTGCGCATCGAGCTCTACCGGGTCGATGGCGATCGCCAGACGCATATCAAGTCCGTCAAGACCAATGACGACGGCCGCTGTGACGAGCCGCTTTTGAGCGGCGAGCGCATGCAGACCGGCACCTACGAGCTGCAGTTCCATGCGGGCGATTATCTCGGCGGCGCAGCCAAGCGCGGTGACAACCCGTTCCTCGACGTGATCCCAATCCGCTTCGGCATCGATAACCAGGGCGCGCACTATCACGTGCCGCTGCTGCTTTCGCCCTATGGCTACTCCACCTATCGCGGGAGCTGAGCAATGACGATCCAAATCCGCAACACCATCCGCTTCATCCTGAACCACCGCCTCGTCGAACTTGCCGATGTTTCGCCGGTTCAGACTCTGCTCGATTTTCTGCGGATCGACCGCAATCTGAAGGGCACGAAAGAAGGCTGCGCCGAGGGCGACTGCGGTGCCTGCACCGTGCTTATCGGCCGCCTGCTCGACGGCAAGCTCAAGTATGAATCCGTCAATGCCTGCATCCGTTTCGTCGGCTCGCTCGACGGCTGTCATATCGTGACGGTGGATAGTTTGGCGCAGCCGGCTGGCCCGTTGCATCCGGTGCAGCAGGCAATGGTCGACACGCATGCCTCGCAGTGCGGTTTCTGCACGCCGGGCTTCGTGATGTCGCTCTATGGCCTCTGGATGGAGAACTCGAAGCCGTCGATCGCCGAAATCGAAAAGGCGCTGCAGGGCAATCTTTGTCGCTGCACCGGCTATGCCGCGATCATTCGCGCCGCCGAGGCGATCTCGACGATCGGCGATATCGGCAAGGATCCGCTGGTGGCCGAACGCGACCGGATCGCAGGCGAACTGGCAGCACTTCAGGATGGCCGTCGCGTGGAAATCGGCTCCGAGACCGAGCGCTTCATCCTGCCGGGCTCGGTCGATGATTTCGCCGCCGTGCTCGAAGCCAACCCGAAGGCGACGATCGTTGCCGGTTCGACCGATGTCGGCCTCTGGGTCACCAAATTCATGCGCGACATCTCACCGGTCATTCACCTGACCCATCTTGAAGAACTGCGCCGCATCACGGTCGATGCCGACGGCGTGACGCTCGGCGCCGGCGTCAGCTACGCCGAAGCCTACCCCGTTATCGTCGCGCACTTCCCTGAACTGACCGAGCTTTGGGATCGCATCGGCGGCCAGCAGGTCCGCAACATGGGCACCGTGGGCGGCAACATTGCCAACGGCTCGCCGATCGGCGACACCCCGCCGGCGCTGATTGCGCTTGGCGCCGCGATCACGCTGCGCAAGGGCGATCGCCGCCGCACGGTCGTCCTCGAGGACTTCTTCATCGCCTACGGCAAGCAGGACCGCGAGCCGGGCGAGTTCGTGGAAAGCGTGCGCATTCCTTTCGTTTCGGATAAGGCGCGCGTGGCCGTCTACAAGGTGACGAAGCGTCTGGATGAGGACATTACCGCCGTCTGCGGCGGCTTCAACATCGCCTTCGAGGCAGGTCGGGTCAGCGACGCCATCATCGCCTTCGGCGGCATGGCCGCTACGCCGAAGCGAGCCGCTCATGTGGAGGCGGTGCTAAAAGGCGCCGAGTGGAACGAGGAGACGATCGAGCGCGCTGTCGCTGCCTTCGATCAGGACTTCACGCCGCTCACCGACTGGCGCGCCTCGGCGGAGTACCGCCAACTGGTGGCGAAGAACCTGCTTCGCCGCTTCTATCTCGAAACGCAGTCGAGTGGCGGCCAGCTCCGTCTCGATCGCACCATTGCCGTCGCGGTTTAAGGGAGGAAGCCATGAACGTGATGCAGCCCATCGACCGCATCCGCGGCGGCGTACACGAAAACGAACGGCACGAGTCCGGCCACAAGCATGTGTCCGGAACGGCCGAATATATCGACGATATTCCTGAGCCCCAGGGCACCCTGCACGGCTATCTCGGCCTCTCGCAGCGGGCGCACGCCGACATCCTGTCGATTGACTTTGAGGCCGTGAACGCCAGCGAAGGCGTGATCGGCGTTCTGACGGCCGCCGACATTCCCGGTGAAAACGACATCAGCCCGGCGCACAAGCACGACGAACCGATCTTCGTCACCGACAAGGTGGAGTTCCACGGCCAGCCGATCTTCGCGGTTGTCGCCACGTCGCGCGAAGCGGCGCGGCGCGCGGCCGCCAAGGTCAAGATCGAATATCGCGATCTGCCGCATGTGACCGACGTGCTCGAAGCGGCTGCCGCCAACTATCCGCTGGTCATCGACCCCTTGAAGCTCGAGCGTGGCGACATCGACGCCGGCTTTGCCAAGGCGAAGAACATTCTCGAAGGCGAGATGCGCATCGGCGGCCAGGACCACTTCTATCTGGAAGGCCAGATCTCGTTTGCCATTCCCGGTGAGGACGACGAGGTGCTCGTCTATTCCTCGACCCAGCACCCGGCCGAGACGCAGCACATGGTCGCGACCGTGCTTGGCGTGCCGTCGAACGCGGTCACCGTGAATGTGCGCCGCATGGGCGGCGGTTTCGGCGGCAAGGAAACCCAGGCCAACATTTTCGCCGCCGTTGCGGCCGTCGCTGCCAAGAAATACCGCTGCCCGGTCAAGGTTCGGCCGGACCGCGACGACGACATGAGCGCCACCGGCAAGCGTCACGACTTCCACGTAGACTACAAGCTCGGCTTCGACGACGAGGGCCACATCGAGGCGGTGGACGCTGTCTTTTCGGCACGCTGCGGTTACTCGGCTGATCTCTCGGGTCCGGTCACCGACCGTGCGCTCTTCCATGCCGACAACTGCTATTTCTATCCGAACGTGCGCCTGCGCTCGCGTCCGCTGAAGACCAACACCGTTTCCAACACCGCGTTCCGCGGTTTTGGCGGCCCTCAAGGGATGGTCGGTGGCGAACGAATGATCGAGGACATCGCCTATGCCATCGGCAAGGACCCGCTGGAAATCCGCAAGCTGAACTTCTATGGCGGCGAGGGCCGAAACCTCACGCCCTATCACCAGACCGTGGAAGACAACATCATCGGCCGCATTATCGAGGAACTGGAAACCTCGGCGGATTATGCCAAGCGTCGCGAAGCGGTGATCGCGTTTAACCGCGAGAGCAATGTGGTTAAGCGCGGCATCGCGCTGACGCCGGTAAAGTTCGGCATCTCCTTCACCAAGACCGAGTACAACCAGGCCGGCGCGCTTGTGCATGTCTATACGGATGGTTCGATCCATCTGAACCATGGCGGCACCGAGATGGGGCAGGGGCTCTATACCAAGGTCGCCCAAGTGGTGGCCGACGAGTTCCAGGTCGATCTCGACCGGATCAAGGTGACGGCGACGACGACCGGCAAGGTGCCGAACACGTCTGCAACCGCGGCGTCCTCCGGCTCCGATCTCAACGGCATGGCCGCTGCCAATGCCGCCCAACAGATCAAGGAACGGCTGGTCAAGTTTGCTGCCGAGCGCTGGAACGTCGCCGAGGCCGATGTCGCCTTCGAACCGAACGTGGTGCGGATCGGAGCGGAACGCTTGAGCTTCAACGAGTTCATCAAGATCGCCTATGGCGCCCGCATCCAGCTTTCGGCCGCCGGTTTCTACAAGACGCCGAAGATCCACTGGAACCGCGCCGAAGGCCGGGGCCGGCCGTTCTTCTACTACGCCTATGGCGCCTCGTGCTCCGAGGTCAGCGTCGATACGCTGACCGGTGAATATCAGGTCGACCGCACCGACATCCTGCACGATGTCGGCCGCTCGCTGAACCCGGCGCTCGATCTTGGTCAGGTCGAAGGCGCCTTCGTTCAGGGCATGGGCTGGCTGACGACGGAAGAGCTCTGGTGGGATGCCAAGGGCCGGCTGCGCACGCACGCGCCCTCGACCTACAAGATCCCGCTGGCATCCGATCGCCCGCGCGTCTTCAACACCCGGCTTGCCGAGTGGTCGGTCAACCGCGAAGAAACGATTCGCCGCTCGAAGGCTGTCGGCGAACCGCCTTTCATGCTCGGCATCTCCGTGCTGGAAGCCTTGTCGATGGCGGCCGCGAGCGTTGCGGAGTATCGTATAGCACCGCGCCTTGATGCGCCGGCAACGCCGGAACGGGTGTTGATGGCGATCGAGCGGCTGCGGGCGGCCGCACGGCAGAAAGGGTAACAGGGGCTGATTGTCATGGTGGCGAGCCGCGAGGATATCAGGGACTTTCTCCGACGCGAGCGCGACTGCGTGCTTGTGGAGGTGACCGGTGCCGCCGGTTCGACGCCACGCGATACCGACGCCTGGATGCTCGTCGCCGCCGATAGCCTGTTCGGCACGATCGGCGGCGGGCAACTCGAATACATGGCGATCGACCATGGCCGGCGGGCGCTGAAGCGCGGCGACGCGCCGGAGGCGATGACGATCCCGCTCGGACCGGAGATCGGCCAGTGTTGCGGCGGGCGCGTGGCGCTTGCCTTCACACGAATCGATCGGGAGAAAGCCGCCATGCTGATTGAATGCAGCGACCTGGAAATCGCCAGCCGGCCGCATGTCTATGTCTTCGGCGCGGGCCATGTCGGCGATGCACTGGTGATGGCGCTCTCCCTGGTGCCGGTGCGCACCGTTCTCGTCGATACCCGCGAGAACGAGCTTTCGGCCGTTGCCGACATTCCCGGCATCGAGACCTGCCTGACGGCGATGCCGGAGGCAGTGGTGCGCGACGCGCCTCCCGGCAGCGCCTTCGTCATCCTCACCCACGACCACGCGCTCGACTTCCTGATCGCGGCAGAAGCGCTTCGCCGCGACGATGCCTCCTATGTCGGTATGATCGGGTCGAAGACGAAGCGCTCCACTTTCAAGAACTGGCTGTCGCGCGAGATCGGTCGACCGGACCTCTTCGACCGGCTGGTCTGCCCGATCGGCGGCACGACGGTGAAGGACAAGCGGCCAGCGGTGATCGCTGCGCTTGCCGCCGCCGAAGTCATGGCGGCTGCGCTCAATTTTCGCCAGCCGGTACAAGCGGACATCTCGCGTCGGCCGGCTGCCGCCAAGCTTGCTCGTTAGCAAATCCGCCCGTCAGCGGAGCGCCGTTTCGCCCCGGTGCGCACCGCTGAGGTGGAGCGCAAAGCCGTTGATGCGCGGGTCGCCGACCTCCGGTCGGAGTTCAAGCGTCGGGATCGCATAGTCCCCGCCGTTCTGCCGGCGATAGGGAATGGGCGCAGTTGTCGCGAGCGTGTGCATTCTTTCTTTCAGTTGTTCCGCTGTGGCTTGAAAACCAGCGTCGTCAAGGCTGTCGACGCGGTAGGCGACGAACGGCGGGAGCACGTCGTAACCGGGATAGAAGAGGATCCCGTGGTTGATCGGGAAGAGCAGGTCGTCGATCGGCCCGTTCACGCCCCGCGGCGAATAGTGCTCCTCCCAGCCGCCCGTCGTCACGACAAGCATGGCGCGTTTGCCGGCCAGCGTTCCCTCGCCGAAGCGCCTGCCCCAATATTTGTCGCTGTGCTCGCCGACGCCATAGGCAAAGCCGTAGGCATAGACGCGATCGACCCAGCCTTTCAGGATCGCCGGCATTGAATACCACCACAGCGGAAACTGCAGAATCAGCGCGTCGGCCCAGAGCAGCTTTTCCTGCTCGGTCTTGACGTCGGCGGTCAGCGTATCGGTGGCAAAGGCCTCCTTCGACGCGCGGCTCGGCTTGAACCGGGCATCGGGGGCAAGGGCCGGAAAATCGGCGCGACCGATCTCGGACTTCCATCCCTCGGCATAGAGATCGGTGACTACGCCGATAGCGTCCAGATCCTGCGACTGGTAGAACAGGCCGGCGACGAAGCGCGCGGTGCGCGTGGGGCTGCTGCCGGTACCATTCGTGTGTCCTGCACGTCCGCATTGGGAGTGCTGCACGTTACCCGGCTGATCTTTGCTTTCCAGGACAGGCATCCCGACATCGGCGTCGATCTGAGCCTGACCGACGAGCGCATCGACCTCGTGCGGGAAGGCATCGACGTCGCGTTGCGGCTCGGGCCGCTTAGCGACAGCTCCATGAAGCTTAGGCCGCTTGGGCAGAGCCGGCGTCTTCTGGTGGCTGCTCCGGCCTACCTGGCCGCGCGCGGATTTCCGCGCGCCCCAAGCGACCTCTCGGCGCATGAGGGGATCCGCATGTCGAACATTGCCGGCAGTGACAGGCTCAACTTCGAAGCCACAGACGGGCGGCATCTGTCCGTGCCCTTCGGTGGACGCCTTCGCATCGATCATGGGCTTGCTGCACGTGAGGCCCTCGTCGCCGGCCGGGGCATCGCGCCTGCCCACCGATGGCTCGTCGACGATCTGATTGAGGCCGGCGTGTTGGTACCGCTGCTTCCGGACTATTCATTGCCTGCGGTGCCGCTCAGCCTGCTGATCGTGCCGGAACGCTCTGGCATCGCCCGTGTTCGTCTGTTGGTTGATTTCCTGGTCGAGGCGATCGGCAACCTTCCGGGGATCGAGAGGTCCAGAGCCTAGCGGCCTCGGCCGTCCGCCAGCTGCGACAGCGTGATCCCTAACCCGAATGGATCGGTCGCATGACCCGTGCGCCGTAAGCCATACCACAAATGTGTCGCTTACCCTTTGCTTCCGGATCTGCCTATCATCAGTAGTTTCTAAAATAAGGTTGACGCTGAGGTCGACCTTAGCGGAAGTAACGCGTCCAGGATTTTCTTTAGTGCTTTTCAGACAAATCGCGTTTTACGCAATTGCACAGAGACGGGGACGCATCAGATCGGGAGACGACTATGAAGAAACTGACGCGTGCTCTGCTCTTGTCCACGGCATTCGCGGTGCTGACGCACTATAGCGCGCCGTCCATGATCGGCGTTGCCCACGCCGATGGGGGTACTACCAGTGGTGAAGGCAGCACGGGCGGCACCGGTGGCGACGGCGGGACTGGCGGCACCGGAGGAACCGGTGGTGATGGTGGTACGGGCGGTGATGGCGGTACGGGTGGTACCGGCGGTGACGGTGGAACGGGGGGCGATGGCGGCACGGGCGGCACCGGTGGTGATGGCGGCACGGGCGGCGATGGTGGTGGCACCGGCGGCGATGGCGGTGGCACCGGTGGTGACGGTGGTGGCACGGGCGGTGATGGCGGCGGCACCGGTGGTGACGGTGGTGGCACGGGCGGTGATGGCGGCGGCACCGGTGGCGATGGCGGCGGCACGGGCGGTGACGGTGGTGGCACGGGCGGTGATGGCGGCGGCACTGGTGGCGATGGCGGCGGCACCGGTGGCGACGGTGGTGGTACCGGCGGCGATGGCGGCGGCACGGGTGGTGACGGTGGCGGCACCGGCGGTGACGGCGGCGGTGGCGGCAAGCCCAAGCACGCCAACAACGGCTTCGGCAACGGCGGCGGTGACGGAGTTCCCGGCAAGTCGAAGCACAGCGACGTGAAACGCTGATCTCTGAAAAATATTGAGGGCGCGCCGCATCGGCGCGCCTTCTTTCTTTTGCAAACCACGTTGAGATCGCCCGGCACCGGGCGAAAGAATCGGCTCTCCGTCGATAGGAGCCGCCGGCAGGATGCCTAGGGTGTGCAGTCTTGCTCCTTGGTCCAGGCCGAAGCGGCCGGAAGACGAACGGTCAGGCCAGCATTCCGTTGATCAGGCGCTGACAGCGCTCGGCCATGTAATCGATCATCAGTCGCACCTTCGGGTCCTGGAACCGCTTGTGCGGATAGATCGCCGCAAGCTGCACGCTGAGCGGCGGCGTGTCGACGAGGATCGGCACGAGTGCGCCGGAATTGATGTGCGCCTTCACCTCGAACAGCGGCTTGTTGATAATGCCGCGGCCGTCGAGCGCCCACTGCGTCAGGACGTCGCCGTCGTCGGAATCATAGGGTCCGGTGACTTCGAGCTTGCGCACGCCTTCCATGGTCTGGAGCGTCCAGAAATACTCTTTCGAACCGGGATACCTGAGCAGCAGACAGTCGTGCTTGTCGGCGATGAGTGCGTCGGGCGTCTGAGGGATGCCCCGCTTCTCGAAATAGGCAGGCGCACCGCAGACAACGCGCTCGCAATTCATGATGCCGCGCATGCGCAGGTTCGAATCTTCGAGGATGCCGAGCTTGAAGGCGACGTCGACGCCTTCCGACAGGATATCGACATTGTGGTCCGACAGGCGAAGCCGCACTTCGATGTCGGGATACTTGTCGTGAAACTCCGGAATGCCCGATGCAATCAGCCGCCGACCTATCCCCAAAGGAGCGGTAATCTTCAGCGCGCCCTTCGGATTGCGCGAGAGATCGGCGATCGCATTTTCTGCTTCGTTGACAGCCTCGAGGATCTTCACCGCGCCGTCGTAAAAGACGCGACCGTGCTCCGTCGGGGTCAGCTTGCGCGTCGTCCGATTGAACAGGCGAACGCCCATATGGCGTTCCAACTCTTTGATTCTATTGCTTGCAACCGCCGGCGTCACGCGCTGGTCGCGACCCGCTGCCGACAGGGTTCCAAGCTCTACGACGCGTACGAAGACGCGCACATTGTCCAGATAAGACATGCCTCCGTCCCACTCCTTCAGGCTCTCTCTAGCCTATCCATTCCGTCGCTATTTTATAGATTTTTTTGAAAGTGTTGGTGAAGCAGCGACGTTCCCGCGACCTCCAGCAATGACACATAATGGTCCGAGGAGAAATGGGAGAATTTCATGTACGACTATGCCATCGCCTGGGATTGGCTGACCTTTGCCGTGAGATGGCTGCACGTCATCACCGCCATTGCATGGATCGGTTCGTCCTTTTACTTCGTCGCCCTCGACCTCGGTCTGAAGAAACATCCCGGCCTGCCGGTCGGCGCCTATGGCGAAGAATGGCAGGTGCACGGTGGCGGCTTCTACCACATCCAGAAATACCTGGTTGCGCCGGCCAACATGCCGGAGCACCTGATCTGGTTCAAATGGGAGTCCTACGTCACCTGGCTCTCCGGCTTCGGCATGCTCTGCCTGGTCTACTATGCCGGCGCCGACCTCTACCTGATCGACCCGAACGTGCTCGACGTCTCGAAGCCGGTGGCAATCGCCATCTCGCTCGGCTCGATTGCCTTCGGCTGGCTCGCCTATGATACGATCTGCAAGTCGCCCTTCGGTCGCGACAACACCCGACTGATGGTGCTGCTCTACTTCATTCTGGTCGGCATGGCCTGGGGCTACACGCAGCTCTTCACCGGCCGCGCAGCCTTCCTGCATCTCGGTGCGTTTACCGCAACGATCATGTCGGCCAACGTCTTCTTCATCATCATTCCGAACCAGAAGGTGGTCGTCGGCGACCTGATCGCTGGCCGCACGCCCGACGCCAAGTACGGCGTGATCGCCAAGCAGCGCTCGACCCACAACAACTACCTGACGCTGCCGGTTCTGTTCCTGATGCTGTCGAACCACTATCCGCTGGCGTTCGGTACCCAGTACAACTGGATCATCGCCTCGCTGGTCTTCCTGATGGGCGTGACCATCCGCCACTATTTCAACACCCGTCACGCGAACAAGGGCAACCCGACCTGGACCTGGCTCGTAACCGCGCTGCTCTTCGTCGTCATCATGTGGCTGTCGACCGTGCCGAAGATTCTTGCCGGCGGCGAGGAGGCGAAGATTTCCGCCGCGCAACAGCCGTTCGTCACCGCGGAAGCCTTTCCGAAGGTCCGCGACACGGTGCTTGGCCGCTGTTCCATGTGCCATGCCAAGGAGCCGGGCTGGGAGGGCATCGTCGTCCCGCCGAAGGGCGTGATGCTCGAGACCGACACTGAGATCGCCAATCACGCGCGTGAAATCTACCTGCAGGCCGGCCGCAGCCACGCGATGCCGCCCGCCAATGTCACCGGCGTATCGGACGAGGAGCGGCAGCTGCTCGTCGCCTGGTACGAATCCGTCGTGAATGGAGGAAAGACCCAATGACCGATCTGCTGATCCGCGGCCGTGTGCTGACCTTCGTCGAGGAACCAAAGGGCATCGACGACACCACCTCCTATCGCTACTTCGAAGACGGCGCCGTGCTCGTGCGCGGCGGCAAGGTCGCCGATATCGGCGATCATGCCGATGTCGCCCGTCGTGCCGGTGCCGGCGTCAAGGTCGCCGACCATCGCCCTCATCTGGTGTTGCCAGGCCTGATCGATACGCATCTGCATTTCCCGCAGACGCAGGCGATCGCCTCCTACGGCGCCCAGCTTCTCGAATGGCTGAACACCTACATTTTCGTCGAGGAGCAGAAGTTCCGCAAACCGGAGCATGCCGACTTCATCGCCGGCCGTTTCCTGGATGAGCTTCTGGCGAACGGCACGACGACGGCGGCCGCCTATTGCTCGGTGCATCCGGAGAGCGTCGACGCCTATTTCGGGGCCGCTGAAGCGCGCGGCATGCTGATGATCGGCGGCAAGGTGATGATGGACCGCAATGCGCCCGATGCGCTGCGCGACACGGCGCAGCAGGGCTATGACGAGACGAAGGCGCTGATTGCCAAGTGGCACGGCCGTGGCCGCGCGCACTACGCTATCAGCCCGCGCTTTGCCATCACCTCGACGCCGGAGCAGATGGAGGCGAGCCGCACGCTCGTCGCCGAGCATCCGGAGTGCTACGTCCAGACGCATCTCTCTGAAAACAGGGACGAAATCGCCTTCGCCACGTCGCTCTATCCGGAAGCGAAGGACTATACCGACATTTACGCGCGCTACGATCTGCTGACGCGCAAGACCTTGCTCGGCCACTGCATCTATCTGAGCGACCGCGAGATTTCGGTACTCGCCGAAACCGGTGCCGTCGGCAATTTCTGCCCGACCTCGAACCTGTTCCTCGGCTCGGGTCTCTTCGATCGCGATCGCTTCGACAAGCTCGGCGCCCGCTGGTCGGTCGCGACCGATGTCGGCGCCGGCACCAGCTTCTCGATGCTGGAGACGATGGACGAGGCCTACAAGGTTCTGCACCTGCAGGGCCAGCGGCTGACGCCATTCAACTCCTTCTACCGCATGACACTCGGCAACGCCCGGGCGCTCGATCTCGACGACCGTATCGGCTCGCTGCATGTCGGCGCCGATGCCGATATCGTGGTGCTTGATAGCCGCGCCAAGCCGTCGATGGACTTGCGCATGCGGGTTGCCGGTTCGCTTGTCGAGGAACTCTTCATCCTGCAGACGATGGGTGACGACCGATGCGTGGCCGAGACCTATGTCGCCGGCAAGCCGATGAAGGGAGCTGCACGCGCTGCGAAGGACGCAGCCACCTCGGCAGTAAAGAGCCTCGAAACGGCCTAAGGCGCGTCCGCCCCTGCTGGCTCGCCAGCATTGCTTATTATAACGCCGCGTGTCCGGATCGGACGCGCGGCGTTTCTGTTGGTCGGGGTTTAAAGCTCTTCCGGTCGCTTGCCGCCCATCGCCTTGGTCAGCGCATCCGCGCGTTCGCGCACGATGGGGCCGAAGGTTGAGAGCTTCTGATCGCTGACGCGGACCGACGGGCCCGAGATGGATATGCCGGCGATCGTTTCGCCATATTCGTTGAAGATCGGAGCGGCGACGCAGCGCATGCCGAGCGTGTGCTCCTCGTCGTCGACCGACCAGCCGCGGTGGCGGATCTCCTGGATATCCTTCAGCAGCGCCGGCAGCGTATCGCGCGTCTTGTCGGTGAAATGCGCGAGTTCGCGACCGTGGAGCAGTTGGGCGATCTCCTTGTCGGACCAGGTGGACAGGATGGCCTTGCCGATGCCGGAGGCATGAACCGGACCGCGGCGGCCGGGACGGAAGAAAGCGCGCATCGGCGCGTGGCTTTCGACCTGCGAAATGAAGACGACGTCGCCGCCTTCCTCGATGCCGATATTCGCCGTCTCGCCGCTTTCCTCCATCAGTCCTTTTAGAAACGGCCGACTGATGGTGCCGAGCTTGCGGAAGCGCAGATAGGCGTTGCCGATCTCGAACGCCTTCAAACCGACTGTCCAGGCGCCCGTGTCCGGGTCGTGCATCACCATGCCGTGGCCGGCAAGCGTTGCCAGCAGCCGGTGCACGGTCGACGGCGCCATGCCGGTCTCGTCGGCGAGCTGGGTGAGGGTTGAGCCGTCGCCTTCGGCCACGACCGTCAAAAGGGCGAGACTGCGATCAAGCACCTGGACGGATGAAGGGGCGGCGTTCTCGCCCGCCTTGCGTCCGCGTTTTCCCCTGCCGTTGCCGTCCATAAAAGCCTCTCTGCAAATCACGTGTCTCGCCCATCATCCTCTATCAGGCCATGCCGCGATTTTCTCCGAATTATTGAAAATCTTTATTTCCACATGATGGAAATGAATTCCATTTACGTGTTGCGTATCGACGATAATGGATTATTGTTTCAGGAAATTGGAGGAGTTCCCATGGCTAAGATGCGTGCCGTTGACGCGGCTGTTATTGTTCTGGAAAAGGAAGGCATCGACTGTGCCTTCGGCGTACCGGGTGCCGCCATTAATCCGTTCTACTCGGCGCTGAAGGCGCGCGGCTCGGTTCGTCATATCCTGGCGCGCCACGTCGAAGGCGCTTCCCACATGGCCGAAGGCTATACGCGCGCCAAGCACGGCAATATCGGAGTCTGCATCGGCACGTCGGGCCCGGCCGGCACCGACATGATCACCGGCCTCTATTCGGCCTCGGCGGATTCGATCCCGATCCTCTGCATCACCGGCCAGGCGCCGCGCGCCCGTCTCGACAAGGAAGATTTCCAGGCTGTCGATATCGCCAAGATCGCAGCACCGGTCACCAAGTGGGCGGTTACCGTCATGGAGCCGGCGCTCGTTCCCTTCGTCTTCCAGAAGGCGTTTCACATCATGCGCTCCGGCCGTCCCGGCCCGGTGCTGATCGACCTGCCGGTCGACGTCCAGCTTGCCGAGATCGAATTCGATCCGGACACCTACCAGCCGCTTGAAGCCTACAAGCCGAAGGCGACGCGGGCCCAGGCCGAGAAGGCGATCGCGATGCTGAACGAAGCGGAACGCCCGCTGATCGTTGCCGGCGGCGGCATCATCAACGCCGATGCATCGGACCTTCTGACAGAATTTGCCGAAATCACCGGAATTCCGGTTATTCCGACGCTGATGGGCTGGGGCACGATCCCGGATGACCATCCGCTGATGGCCGGCATGTGCGGCCTGCAGACCTCGCATCGCTACGGCAATGCCAACATGCTCGCCTCCGACTTCGTGCTCGGCGTCGGCAACCGCTGGGCAAACCGCCACACCGGCAACGTTCCGACCTACACGGAAGGCCGCAAGTTCGTTCACGTCGACATTGAGCCGACGCAGATCGGCCGCGTTTTCGCGCCCGATTTCGGTATCGTCTCGGATGCCGGCGCTGCGCTGAAGCTCTTCCTCGATGTCGCGACGGAATGGAAGACGGCGGGCAAGCTGCGTGACTGGTCCGCCTGGGCGGAAGAGTGCCGCGAGCGCAAGCGCACCATGCTGCGCAAGACCCACTTCGACCAGACGCCGCTGAAACCGCAGCGCGTCTATGAAGAGATGAACAAGGCCTTCGGCCGCGACACCTGCTACGTTTCGACCATCGGCCTCAGCCAGATCGCCGGCGCCCAGTTCCTGCACGTCTACAAGCCGCGCAACTGGATCAATTGCGGCCAGGCCGGACCGCTCGGCTGGACCTTGCCTGCGGCCCTCGGTGTTCGCGCTGCCGATCCGGACCGGACGATCGTGGCACTCTCAGGCGACTACGACTTCCAATTCCTGATCGAGGAACTGGCTGTCGGCGCCCAGCACAAGCTGCCTTACCTGCATGTGGTCGTGAACAATTCCTATCTCGGCCTCATCCGCCAGGCGCAGCGCGGTCTCAACATGGACTTCGAAGTCAGCCTCGCCTTCGACAACATCAACGCGTCGGGCGATGCGGAGAAGGGTTACGGCGTCGACCACGTCGCGGTTGCCGAAGGTCTCGGCTGCAAGGCGATCCGGGTGCGTAGTCCGAACGAGTTCCAGGAAGCCTTCGACCGGGCGCGCGCGCTGATGGACGAGCACCAGGTTCCCGTCGTCATCGAGTTCATCCTCGAGCGCGTCACCAACATCTCCATGGGCGCCGACATCAATGCAGTCGTCGAGTTCGAGGAACTGGCGCTGCGCGGCGAGGACGTGCCGACCGCGATCACGGCCCTGCTCGACTGAGCCTTGAATGACTGAGGAGATGCGGGCGCTCCGCCGCCCGCATCGCTCACAAGACAAACACAAGGAGGAAACATCGCATGGCGAAGTTCGCTGCGAACCTGACAATGCTGTTCAACGAGGTGCCGTTCCTCGATCGTTTCGCCCTTTCTGCCAAGGCCGGCTTCGAGGGCGTGGAATATCTGTTTCCCTACGAATTCGAAAAGGTGAGCCTGCGCGCAGAGCTTCAGCGCCATGGCCTGACCCAAGTTCTGCACAACCTGCCGGCCGGCAACTGGGCGAGCGGCGAACGCGGCATCGCCATCCTGCCTAACCGGGTCGACGAGTTCCGCAAAGGCGTGGCGAGCGCCATCGACTACGCGACGGCGCTCGACTGCAAGCAGGTCAACTGCCTGGTTGGCATCGCGCCTCACGGTGTCTCTGAACAGGTGCTGCGCGACACGCTGGTCGCCAATCTCAAGCTTGCTGCAAGCGAACTCGGCAAGCAGGGCATTCGCCTGCTCATCGAACCGATCAACGACTTCGATATTCCGGGCTTCTATCTCAACACGGTCGAGCAGGCGGCTTCGATCATTGAGGAGGTCGGCAGCGACAACCTGTTCATCCAGTACGACCTCTACCACCAGCAGCGCACGCAGGGCGAGTTGATCGGCACCTACAAACGCTTTGCCGATCGCATCGTTCATGTCCAACTTGCCGACAATCCGGGCCGCAACGAGCCGGGCACCGGCGAGATCAACTATCCCTTCGTCTTCGACGCGCTGGAAGCGGCCGGCTACGACGGCTGGATCGGTTGCGAATATAAGCCGCGCACCACGACTGCCGAGGGCCTTGGCTGGCTCGGCGCCGAGCGCCAGCGCACCCAATCCGCAGACATCATCAAGATCAGGAGCTAAACACCATGGCAACAATCGGTTTCATTGGACTGGGTATCATGGGCACGCCGATGGCGCGCCACCTGCAGGATGCCGGCCACACCATCGTCACCTCGAAGTTCGTCATCCCGCCGCGCCAGGAGCTGCTCGACAACGGCCTCAAGTTCGTCGACTCGCCGAAGGCGTTGGCCGAAACCGTCGACACCATCATCCTGATGCTGCCGGATACCCCTGAGGTCAAGGATGTTCTCTTCGGCGAAAACGGCGTCGCCTACGGTCTTTCCAAGGGCAAGCTCGTCATCGACATGAGCTCGATCTCGCCGATCGAGACGAAGGAATTCGCCAAGAAAGTTCGCGAGACCGGTGCCGAATACATCGACGCCCCGGTTTCCGGCGGCGAAGTCGGCGCCAAGAATGCTTCGCTCTCGATCATGGCGGGCGGCGCCCAGGAGAGCTTCGACCGCGCCCTGCCGCTCTTGAAGTTGATGGGCAAGAACATCACGCTCGTCGGTGATTGCGGCGACGGCCAGGTCACCAAGGTCGCCAACCAGATCATCGTTGCGCTGACGATCGAAGCGGTCTCGGAAGCGCTTGTCTTCGCCTCCAAGGCGGGTGCTGATCCGGCGCGCGTCCGCGAAGCGCTGATGGGCGGCTTTGCCTCCTCGCGCATTCTCGAAGTTCACGGCGAGCGCATGATCAAGCGCACCTTCGATCCGGGCTTCCGCATCTCGCTGCACCAGAAGGACCTCAACCTGGCTCTCCAGGGTGCCAAGTCGCTCGGCATCTCGCTGCCGAACACGGCGGCAACGCAGGAACTCTTCAACAACTGCGCAGCCAACGGCGACAGCGGCCTAGACCACTCCGGCCTCGTCCGGGCGCTGGAGCGCATGGCGAACCACCAGGTTGCCTAAGCAATTCCAGGGAACGTGCGAAGCGGTTTTCCGTTAGGAATTGCGCCGCTTTGAAAAGATCAGGCGACGACCTTAAATGCGCATGACTCGTCCGGCGTCCCATTGTGCCGGACCGGTCATGCGTCCGGGCGGCGGTTGGAGGAACCGCCGCCCGAGACTTTCATGCAGTTCCAACCGCGATTTGCGCTGGGATGACATATAAGGATGGAGCGACGCGACATCCTCCAGGGGGAGACCAATGCCAACCATCACCGATCCACGCCGTTTCCTCGAAGCGCTGTTCACCTCGGCCGTTGCCGCGGCTGATCCGGAGAAAGTGATCGCGGCCAACCTGCCGGCGCGACCGAAGGGGCGGACGGTGGTGGTTGGGGCCGGCAAGGGTGCGGCCCAGATGGCAGCCGCCTTCGAACGCCATTGGGATGGTCCGCTCTCGGGCGTGATCGTCACCCGCTATGGCTATGCTGCCCCATGCGAGACGATCGAGGTGCTGGAAGCGTCGCACCCCCTGCCTGATGAAAACGGTTTACTGGCCTCGAAGCGCTTGCTCGCTGAAGTCGGCGGCCTGACGGCGGACGATCTTGTCGTCGCGCTCGTCTGCGGCGGTGGCTCGGCGCTTTTGCCCTCGCCACCACCCGGCTTGACGCTGGAAGACGAGATCGCCGTCAACCGGGCGTTGCTTGCCTCCGGCGCGCCGATCAGCGCCATGAATGCCGTGCGCAAGCACGTCTCGATGATCAAGGGCGGTCGGCTGGCTGCCGCGGCCTATCCGGCCAAGGTCGTTTCGCTGATCGTTTCCGATATTCCGGGCGACGATCCGGCGCTGGTCGCCTCCGGCCCGACACTGGCGGACGCCAGCACGCGCGAGGATGCGCTGACGCTGATCGAGCGCTACAGTCTGAACCTGCCGGCAAAGGTTATGGCGTGGATCAATAGCCCGGAAAGCGCCGCGCCATCTCCTGATGACCCGCGTTTTGCCCGTAACGAAGTCCGGCTGATCGCATCCGCATCCGTCTCGCTCGAGGCCGCGGCTGCAGAGGCGCGTGCCGCCGGCATCGACGCCATCATTCTTTCCGATGCGATCGAGGGCGAGGCGCGCGACGTTGGCGGTGTGCATGCGGCGATCGCCCGGGAAGTCGTCGGCCGCGGTCGACCGTTCACCAAACCGGTCGTCGTTCTCTCGGGCGGCGAGACGACCGTCACCATCCGCGGCAAGGGCAAGGGCGGACGCAACAGCGAATTCCTGCTGGCGCTGGCGCTCGGCATCGACGGTGCCAAAGGGGTCTCGGCGCTGGCCGCAGACACCGACGGCATCGACGGCTCCGAGGACAACGCCGGCGCTTTCGCCGACGACACCACCATCGCCCGCCTCGCGGCGCAACGGCTGGATGCCGCGACATTCCTGCAGAAGAACGACAGCTGGTCGGCGTTCGATGCGCTCGGCGATCTCTTCAAGCCGGGGCCAACGGGCACCAACGTCAACGACTTCCGCGCCATCCTGGTGCAGTGATATCCGCGCGGCGGGTGTGTAGCCTGCCTGTCGTTATACACTTCACGCGAAGTGGCAACTGACCGAGCCATAAGCGCCGAAATCGGCGACGATCGTGTCGCCGTTCCTGGCTTCGAGCGTGCGGATGAAAGAGCCTGAGAGAACGATCTGGCCGGGCTCGATCGCGTCGCCGCATTGCGCGAGACGATTGGCGAGCCAGGCGATGCCGCGCGCCGGATGGTTGAGCACACCGGCCGCAAGTCCCGTTTCCTCGATCACCGCATTGCGCGAGACGATCGCCCCCATCCAGCGCATGTCGACCGTATCGGGGCGCACGGCGCGGCCGCCGAGGATGAGGCCGCCATTGGCGGCATTGTCGGCGATCGCATCGACGAGGATGCGCGCCTTCTTTGTTTTCGGATCCGTGCGGACGATCCGGCTGTCGAGAATTTCCAGCGCCGGCATGACATAATCCGTGGCGTTCAGGACCTGGACGATGTTGACCCGCGGGCCTTTGAGCCCGGTTTTCATGATGAACGCGATCTCCGCTTCGACCCGTGGCTGGATGAAGCGATCGGCGGGTATGCTTGCGCCGTCGTCGAACAGCATGTTGTCGAAGAGCACGCCGGAATCGGGCGTGTCGATGCCGAGCGCCTGCTGCATGGCATTGGACGTCAGCCCGATCTTCCAGCCGATGATGCGGTGGCCGTCGTCGCGTTTGCGCCGGACCAGAGCCGCCTGGATCGCATAGGCGTCGTCGACCGTCATTTCGGGATGCTTGAGCGAGAGGAGCCCGATCTGTTTTCGATCGCGTTCGGCCTGATGCAGGCTTTCGGCGGCCTTGGCGATCTCGGTTGCATTCAGCATGGCGCCCCCCGACTTCAGCGTCCTTAAGGATACACCAAGGTCGGACCCGGCGCGCGCACCGTCTTTGGGCGATCAGATCGGCTGACTTGCCAGCATCAGGCCGAGGCCGATGAGGATCGAACCGCAGGTGCGCGGAACAAGATTGCCGGCGCCACCAACCAGCCGACCGAGCGTGAAGGAGGCGAGGAAGACGGCCGCGATATCGGCGACCGACAGGGCAAGGTTCACCAGCAGGCCGAACATCAGGAACTGCAGCGACATCGGCATCGCCACGGCCGGATCCACGAACTGCGGCAGGAAGGTCACGAAGAACAAGGCGGTCGTGGGATTGAGGACCTCCACCACGATGCTGTCGCGCAGGACGCCGGGTTTCGCAGCCTCGGCGTGGGCGGCATGTTTGCCGACTCCGAGCAGCATGGTCGCGCCGAGCCAGACCAGATAGACGGCGCCGGCAAGCCTGATCGCCCCATAGAGAAGCGGTGCATGGTGAAGCAGGGCGGCAAGCCCGAGCGCCGCGGCGGCGATGTGGACGTAGCAGCCGATATGAATGCCGAGCGCCGCCAGGAGGCCGGCCTTGCGGCCATGCGCCAACGTCTGCGCCGTCATATGGAGAATGGCAGGACCCGGCATGAAGGCGAAAATCGCCGTTGCCAGTGCGAACGAAATCCAATGCTCCAGCGACGGCATGGGGGCTCCTCCCGAAATAGCCGGAACGCCCCGGGCCGACGTCTTGGCGTCGAACCATCTCGGTGGCGCGATAGAGCGGGAGAACTACGCTTGGTTGTATCCGATTGACATACGGCAGGTGCCGTATTTCGGCGTTGTGGCAGGATCGCCTGTTTTGCCGTGGTTAAGGGAAGGTGACTTCCGGAAAGACCGGCGAGGACTGCGATATCAACCGATCGGCAGGCCGATGCGCAGCGCATAGGCCGCGATCTCTGCCGTGTTGTGCAGACTGAGCTTGCGCATCAGGTTCTCGCGATGCTTGCGGGCCGTGAGCGGGCTGATACCGAGGCGATCGGCGGTCTCGCGCGCGGTCAGCCCCTGGGCGGCGAGAGAGAGGATCTGCATTTCGCGGCGGGTGAGGGGGATGGGGGAGAGCGCCGTATCGGTTGTCGGCGGCGGCTGGTGGCTGCGGGGATCGTCGATGGCGAAACGAACCGATTGGCTGAGATAAATTTCGTTTCGCAGCATTGCGTCGAGTGCTGCATTCAGTTCGGCCGGGTCGCCGGTCTTCGTCAGGTAACCGCTGGCCCCGGCGGCGATCACGGCCCGCACGGTTCGCGGCTCGATGTTTGCGGTCAGCGCCAGGATCTTCATGCGCGGCGCGACCGCCCGGAGTTCGTTGATGAACTGCACGCCGGCAACCCCCGGCATGCCGAGGTCGAGGATCACCAGATCAGGACTGCTGGCGCGAACGATGGTCGTCAGCGTCTCGCCGTCGGCCGCTTCCGCAACCACCGATACGTGGTCCATGGTGGAGAGCAGCAGCTTCAGGCCCTCGCGAACGATGGCGTGATCGTCTGCCACCACGATCGTCAGCAGTTTGCGCATGTAAGCAATCCTTCATCGAAATCGGCAATTCTCCGCGGACATGGCGTTGCATCGAGACAGGAGCGGCAATGGAGACTCGCGAACACCTGCAACCTCTCCTGATAGGCTTATTATTTCGTCAATCTTACGCGGTGCTTTTTGCCAATTTCGCAATTCCACTGCCGGTTGCTTATGTCCTGCGCGATCTTGTGTCGTGGGATCTGCTGTTTTCATGGGGTGCCGCACTCTATCTGCTGACGTTCGCCCGCATTCTTCTCGACTGGCGATATCGGCGTCAGACCGATGAAGGGCGGACGCGGGACTGGCGGCGATGGGCCTGGCGCTTCACGCTGCTTTCGTGGGTTTCCAGCGGTCTCTGGGGCGCGCTTGGCTGGTTTGCCTTCCATCCGGACGAGCCGCAGACGCTTGCCTTCGTCTGCATCGTGATCACAGGCATTGCCAGCGGCGCGGTGCCGTCGCTGTCTGCCTTTCCGCTCGCCTATGCCGGCTCGCTGGTTGCGATCCTCCTGCCCTTCGCGATCCGCTGCTTCCTCGGCGAAGGGCCGATCTACGACACCTATCTGATTTTCACCATCTGCCTCTTCGGCGTCGACCTCTACTACAGCCGCGTTACCCACAGGACGCTTGCCGAAACGGTGCGGCTGCGTTTCGAGAATCTGTCGCTGATCACCAGCCTTGAGGCAGAGCGCGACAAGGCGCAGAGCGCCGATCGCTCCAAGTCGCGGTTCCTCGCTGCCGCAAGCCACGACCTGCGTCAGCCGATCCACGCCCTCAGCCTTTTCACCTCGACGCTGGCAGCACTCGGTCGCAACGGTGACGTTCCGGCCAAGAGCGCGCGCGACCTCGCCGATCGCGCGCGCTCGGTCATCGGTAATCTCGGCGGTCTGCTCGATGCGCTGCTCGACATTTCCAAGCTTGACGCGGGAATCGTGACCGTCGCGCGCGAACCGGTGTCCCTACGGCGACTGTTCCACGACCTCAAGGCGGAGTTCTCCCGCATTGCGAAGGACCAGGGCCTCGGATGGCGCGTGGTGATGACGGATGTCTGGGTCGATACCGACCCGATGATGCTGAAGCGCGTCCTCGACAACCTTCTTTCCAATGCCTTCCGCTACACGCGGACCGGCACGGTGCTGATCGGTTGCCGACGCCGCGGTGCTGCGCTGGAGGTGCAGGTCTGGGACACCGGTGTCGGCATCCCGGCGTCCGAACAGGACGCAATCTTCGAGGAGTTCGTACAGCTTCAGAACCCGGCGCGCGACCGGGCGCAAGGGCTCGGGCTCGGCCTTGCTATCGTCCAGCGTACCGCCGCTCTGCTCGGCCACCCGGTCAAGGTGGTCTCGACGGAGGGCCGCGGTTCGATGTTTTCCATCACTTTGCCGGTGGTTGCGCCGCCTTCGCTGGCACAGCCCGGACGCGCCCATCCGGCCGCTGCGACGCAGCATGGGGGCATCGTCGTCATCGACGACGAGCGCGACGCGCTGGATGCGACGGCGCTGTTGCTCCGCACGCTCGGCTATGCGGTCTATGCCGGGCGTTCGGCTGCCGGGGCCCGAAAGGAGCTTGCGAAGGCTGCGCGCTTAGGAGAGGTGCCGGTCGATCTTGTCATCACCGACTACCGTCTCGAGGCCGGAAAGACCGGGATCGGTGCGATCCGGGAGATCAGGGCCTATCTCGGGCGGGAGGTGCCGGCGCTGATCCTTTCCGGCGATACGTCGCCGGCGCGGCTGAAGGAAGTGACCGCAAGCGGCCACCGTCTTCTCCACAAGCCGCTCGATGCGGTGCGGCTGGAGGAGGAGATCGAAGCGCTCCTCGCCGAGCGGGCTGAAGACGCGGCACGCGAGATCCGCACTGTTACTCGATGAAGACGCGCACGCTGGCGGCGCGGCCGACGGAATCGATCACCGTCAGCGTCGAATAGCCGGCACCATCCGGTTGCCACTGCGTGACCCGCCGGCGGGTGAGCTCCGGCAGAGGCTTGCCATTGGCAAGCCAGCGGAACGGCGCGCGTCCGCCTTGGAGCTTGAGTGTCAGCGGCGAAAGCGCCTGATGGTTCGCACTGAGCTCGACGCGTGCGCCCTCGGGCGGAAACACGATCTGCGGTGCCGGCTCGCGGGCCGAAGCGTTGACGAGGCCGCTTGCCGTCAGCGAGAAGCGGCGCTGGCTGATCGGCAGTTCGGCTTGAGAAATGCGGATCGCGCCGGCCGGCGCATCGGGCAGCGGCGTGATGCCGAAGCCGGATTTGGCGAAGCTTTCGAAGAGAATGGGGGCGGCGCTGCCATAGCCGGTGAGACCGGGAACCGCGCCATTGTCGGGCCGTCCGACCCAGACCCCGAGCACATGGCGGCCGTCATAGCCGACCGACCAGGCATCGCGGTAGCCGTAGCTGGTGCCGGTCTTATAGGCGATGCCGCGCTGGCGACTGCCAGCGGGCGGCAACACGCCGGAGAGCGCGTCGGAGACATTCCAGACGGCGACCGGCGAAAGCACCGGTTCCGCTTCGATCAGGCCCGCCTTGCCCTCAACGCCGTCGCCGAGCCGGAGCGGGAAGCCGCGGTTGGCAAGCGCCGCATAGAGCTGCACGAGATCGCGCAGGGAAAGTCCGACGCCGCCAAGACCGATCGCAAGGCCGGGTGCTTCGCCGGCAGGAAGTGCCGGCTTCACCTCGCCGCGGCGAAAGCGCATCATCAGCTCGGCCGGGCCGACCGCGTCGAGCAGGCGGATCGCCGGAACGTTCAGAGACAATTGCAGCGCCTCGCGCACGCTGACATCGCCCTGGTAGCTCATGTCGAAGTTGCGTGGGCGGTAGCCGAAGAAGTCCGCCGGCCGGTCCTCGATGATCGTTTCCTGGCTGACGAGCCCTTCTTCGAAGGCAAGGCCATAGATGAAGGGCTTGAGGGTGGAGCCCGGCGAACGCGTGATGCGCGTCATGTCGATCCAGCCGGAGCGGCTCGCATCGAAATAGTCGGCCGATCCGACCGAAGCGACGATCTCTCCGGTCTTCGCATCGGCCATCACCATGGCGACCGAAACCTTCGGTCCGAGCTTGGCTGCCCCTTCCTTTGCCACGGCTTCGAGGTTGCGCTGGACGGCAAGGCGCAAGCTCGTCTCATGCCGAACCGCCCGCGGGTCCTTGCGCAACGCCCGTTCGGCGAGGTGCGCGGCATAGGCCGGGAGTTGCAGCCTGCGCGACGGAACGGACGTGGCGATTGCGCGTTCCGCTTCGCCGTCGCCAATCACGTCAGCAACGGCGAGACGCGTCAGCACCCGTTCGCGGGCGGCGACAGCGGCGGCATGGTTGCGGTCCGGGCGGCGCTTCTCCGGCAATTGCGGTAGTGCCACGAGCAGGGCCGCTTCGCCGGCCGTCAGCCGTTTCGGCTCCTTGCCTAGCCACGAGAGGCTCGCGGCGCGCACACCCTCGATATTGCCGCCATAAGGCGCATGGGTGAGATAGAGATTGAGGATCTGGTCCTTCGATAGCCGTCGCTCGATCTGGATCGCGCGTGCGATTTGCAACAGCTTGGCGGTTATCGAGCGCTGCTGCCGCGGCTCGATCAGCCGGGCGACCTGCATGGAAAGCGTCGAGGCGCCCGAGACGATCCGGCCATTGCTGACGAATTGAAGCGCGGCGCGGCCAAGCGCCAAGATATCGACGCCGGAATGCTCCTCAAAACGCTGGTCTTCGTAGGCGATCAGCATCTTCAGGAACTGCGGATCGACATCGTCGACCGTGGTCTTCAGTCGCCAGAGGCCATCCGGCGTTGCGAAGGCGCGCAAGAGCTGTCCGTTGGCGTCGTCCACCTCGCGCGAGACGACGTCCGCCTCCGCAAGCGGCGGCGGGAAGGCCTCGTCAGCCTTTTCGATCGCAAAGCCCGTCAGCCCCGTCACCAGCAGGCAGACGGGCAAGGCGATCAGCAGTTTGCGCCCAATCGACATGATCTTGCCTATTGCGCGGCCAGCACCTCCATGCGCCCGGTCGCGGTGCGGGCCGAAAGCTGCGGCCGGTACATGTCCTCGACAGTTGCGGCCGGATGGTCATAGGTGCCCGGCGTTACCGCGCGCACGACATAGGCCAGCGTGACCTCGCGGCCGGCGCCGATGCTGCGGTCGAGTGCTGCGACGAAGCGGTCGTTACGGAACTCCGTATGGGTCGCGGTGATTTCGCCGAGCCACTCGAAATTGCTGAGCTGGGCACTGTCGACGAGGCTCGGATTGTCGATCTGGAAACCGGCCGGCAGCAGGTCGGTGACCAGCACGCGCGACGGCCAGTCGTTGGCCTCCGTGACTTTCAGCACGACGACGTAGCGTTCGTTCTGCCGCGCTTCCATGACGTTCGCCTCGGCTCCGTCGAGCGTGTAGTAGGTGCGCTCGATGGTGAAGCCGTCGCCGCCGGCCGAAAGCGGCTGGGCGGGGGCGGCGACCGTGGTGACCACGGCCGAAACCGGATCGGCACCCTGGTTGCGGATCACCACCGGGTGGGTGATGAGCGCGTCGCCGGTCATCTGGGCGGCATAGCTGCCGGACTTCGATGCGCCGTTGACGTCGAGCGCCATGTCCTCGTCGCCATTCTGGATGGCGCGGGCGGCAAGCAGCATCCAGGCCTGTTCCTGGGTGCTGGTATAGGTCTTCTGTTCCCATTCGCGGGCGACCATTTTCGATAGCTCTGGAACGATCGGCGGGACCGGTCGGCTTTCGGCCGCAAGCGCCAGCACCGCCGCGCCGTCACGCAGCGACGAGCCGTAGTCGGAGCGCGACAGGCTGACATTGACGAGGCCCGTCGACATGTTCGCCGCGTTGGCAAACGTGTCCTGCGCCCCTTGAGCATCGCCATACAGCGAAAGCGCTGCGGCGATATGAGCCTTGGCGAGCGGCGTCGGGAAATCGTTGATCAGCGTGTTTGCGTAATAACGCAGGTCGTTGATCGCCGCCTTGCGATTGCGGGCAAGCACGTAGAGCGCATAGGCGATCTCGTTGCCGCGATCCTTGGCGTTGGTGTCGTAGCTGACGCCGTTCTGCAGGTTTTCCAGCGCCTGAACCATTGCGGCCTCGGGCACGTCATATTTCTGCTCGCGGGCGCGGGTCAGGAAGTCGGTGACATAGGCATCGAGCCAGAGGTCGCCGTAGCCCGGGCCCCAAAGACCGAAGCTGCCCGACGAGGACTGGTTGGAGAGCACGCGGTAGATCGCCTCCTGCACCCGTTTCGTCACGCCCTCGTCATCGGCAAGGCCGGACTGCTTGGCGAGTTCGCTCAGGTAGAGCAGCGGCAGCGCGCGGCTGGTCGTTTGCTCCGTGCAGCCATAGGGATAGCGATCGAGGGTCATCAGCAGTGCCGGCATATCGAAGGCGGCAGAGCGGGTGACGCTGAGGTTGACGGAAGCGCCCTGCAGGATGCTGTCGGCGAGCAACTGCCCGTCGACCGTCAGGCTGCTTCCTGGCGCGATCGAAACCACTTGTCGCTGTGTCACCGGCAGGGTTGCCGGACGCACGAGCAAGTCGAGCGACTGCTCGAGCGAAAGGCCGTTGGCGCCGGTCAGCGCCACGGTGACGACGCCGTTGCCGGGATATTGCCCGACGACCGGCAAGGTGATGGAGGAGCGACCGCCTTGGTCCAGGGTGACCGTGCTGCCCGTCCCCGGTTGCTCGACGGTGGCCTGGCCACTGGTCGTCACATGGATCTGGTAATCGCCGGCCGGTGCGTCGGTATTGGCGATATCGAGCCTCAGGTCCGACCGGTCTCCGGGTGCCAGGAACCGCGGCAGGCTGGCGGTAACGACGACGGGGTCGCGGATCACCACGTCGCGCGTGGCGTGGCCGACACCGGATTTCGTCCAGGCAACGGCCATCAGTCGCGCCGTTCCGTTGAACTGCGGGATGTCGAAGCTGACGGTTGCCTTGCCGTCGCCGTCGAGCTGTACCGGTCCTTCGAAGAAGGCGACCAGCTTTTCCGTGGGCGGGCTGCCCTGGAGCGCGACCTGGCCGCCATCGCCGCCGGTGCGCAGTTTTCCGGTCGCGCCGAGCGAGCCGTCGATCAGGCGACCGTAAAGGTCGCGGATTTCAAGGCCGAGCTGTCTCTGGCCGAAATACCAGGCTTCCGGGTTCGGCGGCTCGTAGCGGGTGAGATTGAGAATGCCGACATCGACGGCGGCGATCGTCACATAGGCTTCCTCATTGGCACCGGCACCGGCGACCTGGAGGCTGATGTCGAGCGGCTGGCGCGGCTCCATCTTTTCGGGCGCGTTAAGCGTGACGGCGAGCTTGCGCTCGGCCGGATCGACGGTGAGCCATTTGATGCCGATGGCGCGCATCGGCATGCGGCTTTCCTGGGCATCGCCCGGCCGGTAGAGCGTGGCGGTGACATAGGCGCCGGCGCCCCAGGCGTCGGTGACCGGCAATTCGACTTCGCCGCCTTCAGCCGCAATCGATACCGTCTCGGTCGTGATCAGGTTCTCTGTGCCGACGGTGACCAGCAGTTCGCCGGCAAAACGCGGCGAGACCTTCAGCTTGGCCGTGTCGCCGACCGCATATTTTTCCTTGTCGAGCGCGATTTCCAGGCCGTCAGGCGTTTCCGTCGAGGTGGCGGCGACATACCAGCCGGCGTCGAATTCCACGCTCGAAGTCGGGCCATCGACCGCGGCCGTCTCGACTTCCAGGCGATAGTGCCCCCAGCCGACGGGCACGGAGATATCGCCGCCGTCTTCCGTCAGGTCGACGCTGCCGTTGGCCACCTGTTTGGTGGTAACGACGGGCTCGTATTTCCAGGCGCTGCCGTCGCGATACCAGTGATAGTTCCGTTCGACGCTGATCAGCTTCCAGAGGAGCCCCTGCATGGCGACCTTGCTGCCGGCCGGATCGACGGCGATGACGCGGAACTTGCCGACGGAGTTTTCGGCGAGCTCACCCTCGAATTCCGGCTTGATGCCGAGCATCGGGCCCTCGGCGCGCACCGGCAGTTTCAGCGAGCGCTCGACGGCGCGGCCGCCGGCTTCACGCATGCGAACGGTCACGGTGGCATTTAGCAGCTGCGTGGTCGAGGGCACTTCGTCGATGAGGACGTCGAAGCTGGATTTGCCTTCCTCGTCGAGCGACGAAAGCTCTTCGAGCGGCAGGCGCGTGTCTTCGCTCGCCTCTTCGTCGGCAAGACCGAAGGAATAGCCCTTGAAGGCGGCGTTTTCGCGCGTCGGCTTGATCGTCACTTCGCCTTCAAGTTCGAGGCCGGCAGCCGGTGCGCCATAGAGATAGCGCCCGTCGACTGCCACGCTTGCCGTCTCACCGACGGCGATTTCCTTGGCGTCGCTGGTGAGATCGAATTCGGTGCGATCCGGCACGAAGTCATCGATCAGGAACTGCTTCTCGCCGATCGCAGGCGACTTCGGGTCAGTGAAGATCTGCATCGTCCAGGTGCCGCGCATGGCGTTTGCCTGGGTGTCGAGGTCGAGCGTATGGCCGCCGAGCTTGCCGCCGGCACTGGTCATGCGGCGATATTCGACACCATCCGGGCGGAGGAAGACGAAGGTCAGCGGCAGGTTCTCGATCGCCATGCCGTCAACGTCACGGGCAAGCGCTGCCGCATGCACGGTTTCGCCGGCACGATAGATGCCGCGCTCGGTCCAGGCGAGAATGTCGATGGCGCCAGGAGCCGCGCGCCCGGTGACGCCACGATCCGAAAGGTCGAAGCCGGCGCGGCTCATGTCGAGGAAGACATAGTCGTCCTCGCCCTTCTTGGCGGTGATGACGGCGGGCGTGAGCCCGGCCGTGCCGCGGATCAGGCCAGCAGTGAAGGTCACGCGGCCGTCATCATCGCTCACCGCCGTGCCGAGGATCTCGTTGTTTTTGGCGACGAGCTGCAGTTCGACGCCTTCGATCGACTCGGCAGTCGCAAGCGAGCGCACGAAGACGTTCAGCCCGTCTGTGCCGGCATAGGTGGAGATGCCGATATCGGAAACGACGAACCATTGCGTCGCGCGCGCATCCCATTCCTGGCTGATACCGGTGGTCGGTGCGGCGGTGAGGACGTAGACGCCGGGCTTGCGTTGAGGCAGTGCCTCGTCGACCGGGAAGCTTGTGACGACCTCTTTGTTGACGTCGCGCTCGATGTCGATCGAGCCCTGCCAGACGAGTTCGCCGATCTCATCCTCGATGCGCTGGGCGCTGTAGCCGTCGAGCTGGGTCAGGAACTGCGAGCTCTGCAGCACCTGGGCGATGCTGCGATCGCCGACGCGGTAGAGTTTCAGCTTGGCGCTGTCGGTGTTGACGGAAACGAGCGGGATGCCGCGGCGCGCGGTCGACGGCAGCACGAAGCTGTCGCCGGTGAAGCGCACCATTTGGGCGCGGTCCGCGACATAGATATCGAGGGTGACGGGCGCTTCGAGCATTTCGTCGACGGTGGACGGCAGGCCGGCGCGAAGGGTCAGCTTGTAGCGCTCGCCATGCGATAGGCCTTCGATGCAGATCTGGTCGCCCTTCGCCTCAAGCGCCTTTGGCGCAGCACCATTGACGGTGACGAAGGAGGCATAGTCGGCGCCGCTCTTCAAAAGCTGCTCGGAGAACTGCACGCAGGCGCGCGGCGTCGCAGCGTCGGAATCGATCGTATGTTCGACGACGCGGAAGCCCTTGCGCTGCTTAAGGTCGAGATAGGCTGCCTCGACCGATTTTGCCTTCACCAGTTCCAGGCTCGCCTTGTAGGCGTTCAGTGCGGCGCGGAAATTCTCGGCGCCTTCCAGCGATTTGGCCATGACGGCAAGCGCATGCGCCCGGCTCTCGGTGGTGCGGGTCAGCTCGTAGCCGTTGATCGCGGCGATCGCCGCCTGGATCGATACGCTTGAATTGTTGGTGATGCGGTTCGCGGTTCGCGCCGCCTCCAGCCAGAGTTCGGCGTCATCAGGATTGATCGCCAACGCGCCCTGGAAGGCCTTCAGCGCATTTTCGATATTGCCCATGCCGGCCTGGCCGCGTGCCATGTCGATGAGCGTATTGACGCCCATGCCCTGCTGATCGTCGGCAAGGGTAAGATTGGCCTTGGTGTTGCGGGCGTCCTGCAGCAACTGATCCGACAGGAATTTCAGGCGCGGCGGCGCCCCGATGTCGGCTTGTGTGACCTGCGGCTGCACGACCTTGCCGGCGATGGCGCCGGGGAAGGTGTTGAGCTGGTTATAGTCGGACTTGAGGAAGCACCACTTCACCTTGGGATTGTAGGTGAAGGCGCGGCAGGCCTGGTCCGCGATGCATGTCTGCTGGCATTCGTCGAGCGAGACGTTCTGTTCGGTCCTGAGGTCGAAACCGAAATAATCGCCGTCCTGAGTGATCTCGATCTGCCGTCCACTCTCCTGGGCAACGGCGGGGATGCCGGCGGTCAAAAGCGACAGGAAGAGGGTGGAAAGGCCGAAAAACGCGCGCACAGACATCAAGTCCTCCCAACGCTGCCGGTCTCGATAGAGGCTTCACTTTTCAGGCTTCCGCCCCGCTTGTCAACCGGAGAGCAGTCGACGTGCGGCGCAATTTCAGCGGGAGCACTGCTGTGAAGGATCGAGCATCGATCCGGAATGAAACACGATAAAACGATATGTAAATCAAACTATTATGACGGTCGGCCAAAGCCGCGGGAGAAACCGCGCCGCTAGCCTCGTTGTTCTCTCAGGAAGACGGTCAGCGAGCGACCGGCATCGAGGATATGATCGCGCGTCAAGGCGCTGGCCCGCTCGGCGTCGCGCGCCACACAGGCATCCAGGATCGCCTTGTGTTCGCGGCGCGCACGCGCAACGCCCGAGGTTAGCGTCAGCTGCGCCCGCAGGTAACGGTCGATGCGATCGAGAGAGGCGCGAACGATCTGCAGGTAATAGGGGCGACGCGCTGCCTCGTAGAGGCTGTAGTGGAAGTTGCGGTTGATTTCGCCCCAGCGGTCGGAATTTTCCTCCTGCTCGAATTCCTCGCAATGCTGGCGTGCAAGGTCCAGCGTACGGCGGTCGAGACTGGGTACGGCAAGCCGAATGACCTCCGCCTCGATCAGTGCGCGAAACTCGAAAATCTCCTCGATTTCCTCAATCGAGAGGCCGGCGACAACGGCGCCCTTATAGCGCTCGGTGGTAATCAGCCCATGCTGCTCCAGCCGCGAAAGCGCCTCGCGCACCGGAATGCGGCTGGTGTTGAACATCTGGGCGATGTGGTCCTGGCGCAGGTTCTCGCCTTCGGCAAGGTCGCCTTCGATGATCGCCTTGCGCAAGGCCTCATAGACGATATCGGCCGCTGAGGCGGCTTGCCTGACATCGACGGCGTCGAGTTTCATCCTGTTCAAACCCCGCTGGCCAAGCCTCTCGGCACGGCGAATTCGGAAGCGTTTTCGCGCTGTTGGTCAACGGTCATAGGTCCAATCCGGGCGCCGGGCAACAGAGCTTTGGAAAGTAGGCGCGACGATCTCGTCGCCGGAACCGGAAATCGTCTGACGGAGGAAAGGTCTCTGATGAAGCGGAGCGGCAGAGCGTGATATGGTCGAGCCTGCGAAGCCAGCCTTGTCTTGGAAACCTCTCGTGGTGTTACCAATGCCGCTCGTTTACAGGCCCGCTCGAGCCGACGAATTGGCTGCGACCGATGCACTGGTCGTCTCAAGCATCAACGATCTTACCATTCGGCACGGCTTCGGCCCGATGGCGGCGACAAGCCCTCCCAATTTTCAGCTTTTTTGCCTTAGGGACGATCCGGACGGCCTCTGGGTGGCCGAAGAGGGCGGGGGCATCGTCGGATGCGCCTGGAGTTGGACTTGCGGGGATCTCTGGTTTCTCGCCCAGTTGTTCGTCGATCCCGCTCAACAGGGCCGGGGCATCGGAAATTCGCTGCTGGAACAAACTCTGGAACATGCGCGCAAGTCAGGCGCAGCCCACAAGGCGCTGATCACCTTCACCTTCAATCGGGTGTCGCAGGGGCTCTACATGCGACACGGCTTCTTTCCGCGCACGCCGATCTATTTTTTCGATGCCAGGCGGGAGGCAGTGCGGAGGCGGTCCTGCGCGCCGTGCCGATCGAACCCGATGCAGCGACCATGGAGACGCTGGCGACGGTCGATCGCTGCGCCATCGGCGTATCGCGGGACAAGCACCATCGCTACCTGCTTGGCGATCTGGCAACCCGAGGGTTTCTGTTTTACGCCGGCAGCGATCCTGCCGGATACGGCTATATCGGCGCCAACGGGCACATCGGCCCACTCGCCGTCCTGCGGCCCGACCATGTTCAAGATGCCTTCGCGGCCGCGTTGCGATTGGCCGCCGCGGGCACGTCTGAGAGGATTTCGGCCTTCTTGCCCGGGGCATGCGACGGCGCTTTGAGCCTTGCGGTCAATCAGGGGATGCGGATCACGTTTCCAATGCTGCTGATGGCGTCTCCCGGTTATGGCGACTGGACGCGCTATCTGCCCCGCAATCCGGGGTTCATGTGAGCTCTTGAGGTGTGCTCGAGGCGCTTCCATGTCGCTGATCGAACTCAAAGCGCAGCTATTTCGACGTCGTTGCCGACAAGCCGGTCGGCGGACTGTCACGGCGTACGTTTGCAGGCCTCTGGCCGGATTTGGATTATGAGTATTTTCAGATTGTATATTGGATCCAATTTTTCTAAGAGTCGTTTCGTCGACGGGCGACGCCATCGCGTCACCCAGTGAAATGGGGGAGCGGCCGCAAGTGAAGGGCGCGCCCGGGTGGCGTCCGTCCACCGTCACGGAAGGAGAAAGCGCATGCGCAGCAACAAGGTCGTTCATATCGTTTCCTGCCACGCGGAAGGGGAAGTCGGCGACGTCATCGTCGGCGGCGTCGCGCCGCCGCCTGGAAACACGCTCTGGGAACAGCGCCGCTTCATCGCCGAAGACCAGGCGCTGCGCAATTTCGTGCTCAACGAGCCGCGCGGTGGCGTCTTCCGCCACATCAATCTGCTTGTGCCGCCGAAGGACCCGCGCGCGACCATGGGCTTCATCATCATGGAGCCCGAAGATACGCCGCCGATGTCCGGCTCGAATTCGATCTGCGTCTCCACCGTTCTGCTCGACAGCGGCATCGTACCGATGCAGGAGCCGGAAACGCGCATGGTGCTGGAAGCGCCCGGTGGACTGGTCAACGTCGTTGCCGAGTGCCGCAACGGCAAGGCCGAGCGCATCACCGTCACCAACGTGCCGTCCTTTGCCGACAAGCTCGACGCCAAGCTTGAAGTCGAGGGTCTGGGCACGTTGACGGTCGATACCGCCTATGGCGGCGACAGCTTCGTCATCACCGACGCTCGCGCTCTTGGTTTCTCGGTGACGCCAGACGAGGCGCGCGAGCTTGCCGAAACCGGTATCAAGATCACCCGCGCGGCCAACGAACAGCTCGGCTTCACCCATCCGGAAAATCCGGAATGGGATCATATCTCCTTCTGCCAGCTGACGATGCCGGTCGAAGAAAAGGACGGCATCCTGCATGGCCGCAACACCGTGGTCATCCAGCCGGCCAAGCTCGACCGCTCGCCGACCGGCACCGGCTGCTCGGCGCGCATGGCGGTGCTGCACGCGCGTGGGCTGATGAAGGTCGGCCAGCGCTTCAGCGGCCACTCGATCATCGATTCGACCTTCAATTGCCGCATCGTCGGCGAAACGACGGTCGGCGGACGCCCGGCGATCGTGCCTGAGATCTCCGGACGCGCCTGGATCACCGGCACGCACCAGGTGATGCTCGACCCGGCCGATCCGTGGCCGGCCGGCTATCGCCTTGCCGACACCTGGCCGCGCAAGCAGTAAGGTCTGCCTTTGCGGGCCGCCTCGTTGCGGCCCGTACCTTTCGGCCCAGGCCTTTGGATTGTTCTGCCGGTTCAGTCTTCCTTGATGATCCGGGTGGTGCCGACCCAGAGTTCGCGGGCCGGTCCCGCGCCGACATTGCGGGCGCGGTGCGGCAGCGAGGCGGGGAAGTGCAGCGTGTCGCCGGCCTTCAGCAGATAGTCCTTGCCATCGATCTGGTAGAGCATCTCGCCCTCGATCAGGTAAAGGAAGTCCTCGCCCTCGTGGCTGGTCAGTTCCGACGCATAGCCCGGCGGCATATGGGTGATGCAGCCGTTGAGCGCCGCGCCCGGAAAGCCGCGTTCGATCAGTTCGTAGACGCGCTCCTTGGTCTCGACATTGTAGCCGGGGCGTTCCCCTGCGTGCGAGACCATCGAATGCGAATGCTGCGGCGGCTGCGACAGGAAGGTGTCGACGCTGGTGCCGAGCGCATTGGCGACGTTGTACAGCGAGATTAGCGACGGGGTAGAAATGCCGCGCTCGATCTGGCTGATGAAGCCTTCCGTAAGCCCGGCCTCGCGCGCCACGTCCTTCATTGTCTTGCCGATTTCCTTGCGGCGGGCTCTGAGCATTTGCCCGAGCGAGGCGGGTGTCGAGGCTTCGGGGAGGGAGGCGCCTTCATGGGCTCCGGGCGCCTCTTCGATCTTTAGGGGCATGACTTTCTTTCCGCTTGACTCACGTCTATCGATGTACTTTAGTCCAGCTAAAGTTGGTTCGGCAAGCCGATCAGATCGTATGCCAGCCTTCTTGAAAAGGGGAACTACAAGAACGTCTTCGCGGCAATCCGTCGGCGGCAAAAAACACTAAGAAAAATTGGATCCAATATCCAATAAACGTGTTCAGCGCGCGATCGATGTCGGCTGCGGTCAAAAGGAGGAGTGAGATGAAACCTATATTGCCTATTCTGCTCGGCACGACGCTGGGTCTGCTTGCGGCCACCTCGGCGTTTGCGATCGAACGCGGTGGCGCGATGACATTCGCCCGCTACGACGACTCGACCGTCATCGATCCCGTTTACGCCGACCGCAATCCCGATCTCTGGATGGTGAACGGTCTCTACGAAACGCTGCTCCGCAACGGTCCTGATGGTTCGATCGTGCCGGGTCTCGCCGAGGCTCACGAGGTTTCGGCAGATGGCAAGACTATCACCCTGACGCTTCGAAGCGGCCTCAAGTTTTCCGACGGCTCCGACCTCACCGGCGCCGACGTCGTCTTCTCGCTGGATCGGGCACGCAATGCCGAACTCGGCCCCTGGGCGGGGCTGCTCGGCGCAGTCGACGCGGTCACGGCCGATGGCAACAAGATCACCGTGTCGCTGAAAAATCCCGACCCGACGATCATCTCGATCCTCGCGACTTTCAACACCGGCATCATGCCAAAGGCAGCCTTCGAAAAGGCGGCCGGCGCGACCGACCAGGAAAAGGCGCGCGCCTTCTTCTCGGCCGGTCCGGTGACATCGGGGCCCTTCGTCATGAAGAGCCATGTGCAGGGCTCGAGCATGAGCTTCGGGCGCAACCCGAACTACTGGCGCCAGGGCGAAGACGGCAAGCCGCTGCCCTATCTCGACCGGGTGGAATTCCTCGTCATTCCAGATGACGCGACCCGCATCCTCAAGCTTCAGGCCGGCGAAGTCGACGCCGCCGAGTTCATTCCGTTTGCCCGCGTCGGCGAGCTCGGCGCCGATCCGAACCTGAAGATGGAGCTCTTCCCCTCGACCCGCATCGTCTACGCGCCGATCAACACGCGCGAAGCGAAGAAGGACGGCGCGAAGAACCCGCTTGCCGACGTCAAGGTGCGCCAGGCGCTGAACTATGCGACCGACAAGAGTGTGCTGATCAAGCTCGTGACCTTCGATACCGGCAAGCCGATGACCTCGCTGATGTCGGCTGCGACGCAGCTCCACTATGGCCCCGAGCCGCTCTACCCCTACGATCCGGAAAAGGCCAAACAGCTGCTGTCCGAAGCTGGCCTCAGCGGTGGTTTCGAGGTGAATCTGACGACGCTTGCCGGCAGCGCAGACGATGCAACATTGTTTACCGCACTTCAGCAGATGTGGGCGCCACTCGGCGTCAACCTCAAGGTCGAGCAGGTCGACAACCCGACCCGCGGCGAGAAGAACCGGTCCGGCGATTTCGACATCCATACGTATGGCTGGGCGAACGACGTCAACGACCCGGCGCAGGTGACCGGCTGGCTCGGCTATTACAAGCAGCGTCAGGCCGTCGGCACCGGCTGGAACAACCAGGAATTCAACACGCTGTTCGAGGCCTCCAACGTCGAGACCGATCCGGCCAAGCGCAAGGACGAATACAAGCGCATGCAGGAGATCTACGCGGCCGAGGCACCGTTGCTCTTCCTGTTCGAAACGCCGTTTGCCGTCGCCGTCTCGAAATCGATCGAAGGCTACGTCCAGACGCCGCTCGGCGCCAATGACTTCTCTGAAGCCTGGCGCGCCGACTGATAGCGGAACGATCTGCGAAAGCCGGGCGGCAAGCCGCCCGGTTCTCCGTTGAAGGTTGGAACCATGCCCTCACTTTCCTATCTCGTTGCACGGCTGCTGCAGATCATCCCGACGTTCCTGTTGGTGATGATCTTCATCTTCCTGCTCGTGCGCCTTTTGCCGGGAGATCCGGCCATCGCCATGGCCGAGGCCAAGGCGACCGATGCGCAGCTTGAACAGATCCGGCACAATCTCGGTCTCGATGAGCCGTTGCCGGTGCAGTTCCTCGTCTTCGTCAAGAACACGCTGGCCGGCGATCTCGGCCGCTCGATCATGTTGAAGGCGCCGGTGACCGAGGTCATTCTCAGCCGGTTGCCGACGACGATCTTCCTGGCGCTCTATGCGGTCGTGCTTGCTGTGTTCCTCGCCGGGCCGCTCGCCTTCCTCGCGGCAGCGCGCGTCAACAGCCCTGTCGATGTTGCCATCCGCAGCGTCTTTCAGGTCGGTCTTTCCATGCCCGTCTTTTACATCGGGCTCCTGCTGCTCACCGTGCTTGCGGCGCAGTTGCGCTGGTTTCCGGTCGGCGGCTACGGCAAGACCTTTTTCGCCAATCTCTATCACCTGATCCTGCCCGCACTCAGCGTCGCGCTCTATACGTCGGCGATCATCCTGCGCAATCTGCGCGCCTCGCTGATCGAGGTGCTCGACGCCGACTATGTGCAGTTCGCGCGGGCCAAGGGCCTGTCGCCGCGCATCATCATGACCCGGCACGTGTTGCGCAATGCGCTCGTTTCGACGGTCACTCTGCTGGGTTTGTCAATCGGCAACCTGATGAGCGGCACGCTGGTGACCGAGACGGTTTTTGCCATTCCTGGTGTCGGCCGGCTGATGCTGGAGGCGATCTTTGCCCGCGACTATCCGCTGATCCAGGGCCTGACGCTCACCTTCGCCGTGCTCGTCTCCGTCGTCTTCCTCTTGACGGATGTCGTGCAATCCTGGCTCGATCCGAGGCTTCGCCAATCATGACGGTCCTGACTCTCACCCATTCGCGGACGCGGGGACGGCTCGCCGCCTTTCTGGCACGCGCCTTCGCCCGTCCTTCTTTCGTGATCGGCATTGTCATTCTCGGCCTGTCGCTGGCGCTTGCGGTGTTCCCTCAGCTCTTTGCTCCTTACGACCCGCTTGCCTTCGACCTTCAGGCGATCCAGCAGGGGCCGAGCCTTGCGCATCCCTTCGGCACCGACAATTTCGGCCGCGATGTGCTCTCGCGCGTCATCTGGGCCTATCGCGTCGACATGCAGATGGCCTTCTTCGCGACGATCTTCGCGCTTTTGATCGGCCTCACCGTTGGCGCCTTCGTCGGTTACTACGGCGGCATTGCCGACGTGATCTTCGGCCGTTGCGTCGACGCGATCATCACCTTTCCCTTCCTGGTGCTGGTGATCGCGATCGTCGCGGTGCTGGGGCCTGGCCTCGTCAACATGTATGTGGCGATCACCGCGGTGAACTGGGTCTATTACGCCCGGCTGACGCGCGCCGAAATCATGGCGCAGAAGGCCAACGACTATGCCGCCGCCGGCCGGGTTCTCGGCTACTCCGATCGCCGCATCATCTTCCGCCATCTGCTGCCGAACGCGATCTCGCCGATCCTCGTCTACTGGATGACCGATATGGCGCTCGCGATCCTGCTCGGCTCGTCGCTCGGCTATCTCGGCCTCGGCGCACAGCCGCCGGCTGCCGAATGGGGCGTCTTGATCGCCGAGGGCCGCAACTTCCTGATGACGGCCTGGTGGATGAGCCTGATGCCCGGCATCGCCATCGTTCTGACCGGGCTCGGCTTCAGCCTCGTCGGCGACGCGCTGGCCGATCTGCTTCGGCCGAAGGGGCGCTGAGATGAAAAGCACAGAAAAACCGGTCGTGCTCGACGTCAGGCACCTTCGAACCGAGTTCGGCCCGCAAGATCGCCCACTGGTCGCGGTGGACGACGTCTCGTTCCAGGTGGGGCAGGGCGAGATCCTTGGGCTGGTCGGCGAATCCGGCTCGGGCAAGAGCATCACGCTGCGCTCGATCCTCGGCATCATCCGGCCGCGCGGCCGGGTCGCCGGCGAAATCCTCTGGAACGGCCGCGACCTCGTTCCGCTCGACGAGGCGCGTCTCCGGCGCATCCGCGGCCGCGAGATCGCGATGATCTTCCAGGAGCCGATGTCGTCGCTCAATCCACTGCTGACGGTCGGCCTGCAGATCCAGGAAAACCTCGTGGCGCATACGAACCTCGACGCAAAAGCGCGGAAGGCACGCGCGATCGAACTGCTCGATCTCGTCGGCATCCCCGGCGCCCGCAATCGTCTCGACGATTTCCCGCACGAGTTCTCCGGCGGTATGCGCCAGCGGGTGATGATCGCCATTGCGCTTGCCTCCAATCCGAAGCTGCTGTTGGCCGACGAGCCGACGACGGCGCTCGATGTCACCATCCAGGACCAGATCCTCAGGCTCATCCAGTCGCTGAGCCGCGATCTCGGCATGGCGGTGATCCTCGTCACCCATGACATGGGTGTCGTCGCCGAGACCTGCGATCGCGTGGCCGTCATGTATGGTGGCAGGCTTTGCGAAGTCGGTACGACGACGGATGTGATCGCCGACGCGCGCCATCCCTATTCCTTGGGGTTGTTGCGCTCGATCCCGCGCGACGTTGCGCCGCGAACGCCGCTCTATTCGATCCCCGGCGCGCCGCCGGCGTTGAACGCGCTTCCAGGCGGCTGCGCCTTCAGCGCCCGCTGCCCGGTCGCAGGACGCGAATGTCCTGACATTCGGCCAGCGCTCGAAGCGATCGGTTCGTCGCGGCTCGTTGCCTGCCATCATCTTGAAGATGCCCAAGCGCATTTCGGACCGCGGGAGGCGGCGCAATGATCATGCCCACTTCAGCAAGCACAACGCCTTTGCTTTCGCTGCGTGCGCTGTCGATCCAGTTCGAGAAACGGCGCTCGCTGTCCGACACGCTCGCCCGCCGTCCGCAGCAGGTCGTCTCGGCGGTCAACGGCATCGACCTAGAAGTGATGCCCGGCGAGACGCTCGGGATCGTCGGCGAATCCGGCTGCGGCAAGTCCACGCTTGCGCGCCTGATCGCCGGCCTGCACCGGCCGACATCAGGCGATATCTTGTTCGAGGGCGAGAGCGTCGTCGGCCTCAAGGGGGCACGGCGGCGCGCCTATAACCGGCGCGTCCAGATGATGTTTCAGGACCCCTATACCTCGCTTAACCCCCGCATGACCGTGCGCGATACCTTGCGAGAGGCGATCACGGTGCATCGCATGCGCGATGGAGCGGCGATCGATCGTCGCGTCGACGAGCTGCTGGATCTGGTGCGGCTGCCCGAAGGGGCCGCGGATAAGTTCCCGCACGAGTTCTCCGGCGGCCAGCGCCAGCGCATCGGCATTGCGCGGGCGCTGTCGCTGGAACCGACTTGCCTGGTCGCCGACGAACTCGTTTCCGCGCTCGACGTTTCGGTGCAGGCGCAGGTCGTCAATCTCCTGATCGAGCTTCAGGACGAGTTGGGGCTGACAGTGCTGTTCGTTGCCCACGACCTTCGTCTCGTACGCCATGTCTCGCACCGCGTCGCCGTCATCTATCTCGGCGCCATCGTCGAAATCGGCCCGTCGGAGGCGCTGTTTTCGAAGCCGATGCATCCCTATTCCAAGGGACTGCTTGCTGCCGCACCGTCGCTTGACCCGGGCGCCAGGCGTCGCACGCCGGCACTGTCGGGTGAGCTGCCGAGCCCGCTCGCCATCCCGCCCGGCTGCCCCTTCCACGTGCGCTGCCCGCACGCGACCGAACGCTGCCGCCGCGAAAAGCCGGCGTTGCGCCCGGTCGGATCGGGCATGACCGCCTGCCATTTCGCCGAGACGATCGGCGGCGCCTCAAACTCCACTCGATAGGAAAGACATCATGGATACGAGAGCAAGGCCGGATATCTCCGGCCGCATCGGCGCGCTGCGGCGCAAACTTGCGGAAGCGGGGCTCGACGGCTACGTCGTGCCGCGCTTCGACGAACATCAGGGCGAATACTGCGCGCCACACGACCATCGACTGGCCTTTGTCACCGGCTTCACTGGCTCGGCCGGCGTGGCGATCGTCATGCGCGACCGCGCCGCGATCTTCGTCGATGGTCGCTATCAGGTGCAGGTGCGCGACGAATTGGATCTCGGCACCTTCGCGATCGAACACTTCTATGACGCACCGCTCAAGGATTGGCTGAAGAACAATCTGCGCAACGGCGAACGCGTCGGCTTCAATGCGATGCTGCTGCCGTCCACCTGGGATGCGGATTGCAGCCGCTCGGTCGAGCTGGCGGGGGGCGTCTGGACGCCTGTCGACGGGGATCTTGTCGACGCGATCTGGACCGACCAGCCGGAAAAACCGCTCGGCAAGATTACCGCCTTCCCGGTCGCCAATGCCGGCGAAAGCGTTGCCGAGAAGAAGCGCCGCATCGCCGCCATGCTGGCGGAGCAGGGGGCCGATCTTTTGATCGAGGCGCAGCCGGACAATATCGCGTGGTTCCTCAATGTCCGCGGCCGCGACGTCGCCTTCAACCCGATGCCGCAGTCCTTCCTGATCTTCGACCGCGCCGGGCAAACGGAATGGCTGGTCGATCATCGCAAGCTTCCGAACGACCTCTCGGACTTCGAGCTTGACGATGTTGCCATTGCCGAGCCTGGCAAGTTGCTCGACCGCGTCAGGGCGATGGCGGCCGGACGCACGGCGCTGATTGATCCCGGATTTGCCCCGTCGGCCACGGCCCATGCCACACGTGCCGCAGGTGGCACCGTGCAGCTCGCGAAGAGCCCGATCACGCTCGCCAAGATGCACAAGAACGCGACCGAGCTCTCGGGCTTCCGCGATTGTCACCGTCTGGACGGCGCCGCCTGGGTTCGCTTCTTTGCCTGGCTCGAGCGGCACGCCGCCGAACGGGAGGCGAGCGGCAAACCGGTGACCGAACTGGAAGCGGAAGAGCGTATCCTCGCCTATCGCCAGATGGCCGAAAGTTTCGTCGAGCCGAGCTTCCGCTCGATTTCGGCAGCCGGCGGTCATGCCGCCATGTGTCACTATGCAGCCACCGAGGCGAGCAACGGGCTGATCCGCAAGGACGGTGTCTATCTGCTCGATTCTGGCGGGCAGTATCTGACCGGCACCACCGATGCCACGCGCACGACGGCGATTGGTCCGGTCAGCGACGAGATCCGGCGGGCCTACACGGCCGTCCTTAAGGGGTTGATCTCTATGGCATCGCTGAAATTCCCCAGGGGAAGCTTCGGCCACCAGCTCGACGCTTTTGCCCGCCGCCCGCTTTGGGATCTTGGTCTCGATTATGACCACGGCACCGGCCATGGGGTCGGTCACTTTCTCTCGGTCCACGAACAGCCGCAGCGCTTCGATCGCCGCGTCAACGAGATCGAGTTGAAGCCGGGCATGGTGACGACGATCGAGCCGGGCTACTACAAGGCCGGCGCCTACGGCATCCGCATCGAAAACCAGGTGGAGGTGGTCGACGACGGCGACGGTTTCCTGAGCTTCCGCAGCCTGACGCTGGTGCCGATCGATCTGCGGCTGGCCGATTTCGGCTTGCTGACGGCGGCTGAGCGGACCTGGATCGATGCCTATCACCGTCGCGTCGCGCAGGAACTGGACGGCTTGCTTGAACCGGAGACGGTGGGCTGGCTTTCCGACCGGACGGCTCCGATCAGCGCGTGATAGCGCCTCGTCCGCTTCTTCTCGCGGATTAATATGACGACAGTGGAGCGGCGGGCCGGTAGGTCCGCCGTTGTCATTTCTTGGCGATCGGCTCCCCGGCCGCGATCAGGTCGCTTTCAATCAATGTGACTCCTCTTGCTTGGGGGAGAGGGTTTGTGATATTTTTCACAAAACCTGTTCACGCCATGAACGGCTGCAGAACTCGTCGGACACGAAAGAAATCATGGTCAGCCGCAAGACAGCCCGCATCATCCAGCTCGCCGATGCCCTTTCAGGACGGAGAGTCTTGCACTTGCGCGACGCCGCGGCCCTGCTCGGCGTCTCTGAAATGACGATCCGTCGTGACGTTGCCGACAATCCCGGACAGTTTGCTTTTCTCGGCGGACATATCGTGCCGGCGTCGGAGATCGAAGGCGATGCGCCCTACGAGCTGGCACGCGAGGCAGACAGCCACGCTGCCGCCAAGCGCGAGGCCTGTGTCCACGCGGCGCGCCATATCCGCCCGGACGAGACGATCTTCATCGATTGCGGCACCACACTCGAATATCTCGTCGACCTCGTTCCCGAGAATTACTCAATAACAGCAGTATGTTATTCCCTGAACGTGGCGGAGAAGCTGACCCATAAGCCGAATGTCCGGATCGTCATGCTTGGTGGCGTCTATCACCCTTCGTCTGCGTCTTTTTCCGGCAACTCCGGTCTGGAGACTCTCGATTCGCTCGGCATCAACGTCGCCTTCCTGTCGGCCGCCGGCATCGATCCGGCGCGTGGTGCGACCTGCGTGCATTTCCACGAGGTGTCGGTGAAGCAGAAGGTCATCTCGCTGGCGCGCGAGAGCCATCTGGTCGTCGACCTCAGCAAGATTGGCAAGCTGAAGCCGGCTTTTTTCGCGCCAATCGGCGTTTTTCGCTCTATCATCACCGAAGAGGGCGAAACGCAGCTGCCGGGCCTGTGAAGGCGGCATCCGCAAAAATATTACGAAATCGTCAAAACGGCGGTGTCTCGCTTGACACTCTCTGTTCTTGATGGAATAGTCACAAAAAATCGATAGAAAAATAACAAAAATGAGTTCTCGGCGGCTGTGCTCGAGTGCGGCTGGTCGTGACAGGGAGTTCAAGGAGCCATCGCTTGGAAGACCTTGCTGTGAAAACTGGCGCGCCGAAGGCCGCGCATTCGCCGGCGGCGGGCCATAACTGGCCGCGCAACAACGGCATCGATCTCGATCTTGGCTGGGTGCTGGACCAGCGCGTCAACCTGTCTGCCGCCGAGCGTCGCGTTGCGACGCTGCCCGGTCGCCGCACGGTGAAGAAGGACGCGCAGGCCGCCTGGCTGTTGAAGGCGGTTACCTGCATCGATCTGACGACCCTCAACGGCGACGACACGACGGAGCGCGTCAAGCGGCTCTGCGCCAAGGCGCGCCAACCGGTGCGCCAGGATCTGCTCGACGCGCTCGGCATGGGCGGTCGCGGCATCACGACGGGCGCTGTCTGCGTCTATCATCGCTTCGTCTCGACCGCCGTCGAGGCGCTCGAAGGGTCCGGTATCCCCGTTGCTGCCGTCTCCACCGGATTTCCGGCCGGCCTCATCCCGCATGATGTGAAGCTGCGGGAAATCGAGGCATCTGTCGCCGATGGCGCCAAGGAAATCGACATCGTCATCACCCGCGAGCATGTGCTGACCGGCAACTGGCAGGCGCTCTACGACGAGATGCGCGATTTCCGAGCCGCCTGCGGTGACGCTCATGTGAAGGCTATTCTTGCGACCGGCGACCTGAAGACGCTGCGCAACGTCGCGCGTGCCTCGCTCGTCTGCATGATGGCTGGCGCCGATTTCATCAAGACCTCGACTGGCAAGGAAGGCGTCAACGCCACGCTGCTGGTGACGCTCATCATGCTGCGCATGATTAGGGCCTATCAGGAGCAGACCGGCCTCAAGGTCGGCTACAAGCCGGCGGGCGGCATTTCTGCGGCAAAGGACATCTTGAACTACCAGTTCCTGATGAAGGACGAGCTCGGGCGCGAATGGCTCGAGCCGGATCTCTTCCGCATCGGCGCATCGAGCCTGCTTGCCGATATCGAGCGCCAGCTCGAACACCACATTACCGGCGCCTATTCGGCCCTCAACCGTCACCCGATTGGATGATCCCGATGACTGTCGCAAGGTATTTTGACGAAATGTCCTATGGTCCAGCACCGGAAGCCGACACGGAAGCCCGCCAGTGGCTGGCGCGCCACAAGGGCGAATTCGGCCACTTCATCAACGGCGCCTTCGTCGCCTCCGCGTCCGGCAAGACCTTCGAGACGAACGAGCCGGCAACCGGCAAGCTGCTCGCAAAGATCGCGCTCGGCGGTGCCAAGGATGTTGACGATGCCGTCGCCGCTGCCCGCAAGGCGCAAGCCGCCTGGGCGAAGCTGCCGGGCCATGCCCGCGCCCGCCATCTCTATGCGCTCGCCCGCGTGATCCAGCGCCATGCGCGCCTGATCGCCGTGGTCGAGGCGATCGACAACGGCAAGCCGATCCGCGAAACCCGCGACATCGACGTGCCGCTGGCCGCCCGCCACTTCTATCACCATGCCGGCTGGGCGCAGCTGCAGGAAACCGAGTTTGCCGATCAGGTTCCGGTCGGCGTCGTCGGCCAGGTCATTCCCTGGAACTTCCCGTTCCTGATGCTCGCCTGGAAGGTCGCGCCCGCTCTGGCGCTCGGTAACACGGTGATCCTGAAACCGGCGGAATTCACGCCGCTGACGGCGCTGCTCTTTGCCGAACTGGCCGCTGCAGCAGGTCTTCCGGCCGGCGTGCTCAACGTCGTTACCGGCGAAGGTGAAACCGGCGCGCTTATTGTCGAGCATGCGGACATCGACAAGATCGCTTTTACCGGCTCGACCGAAGTCGGCCGCCTCATCCGTGAGCGCACCGCCGGCACCGGCAAGTCGCTGACGCTCGAACTCGGCGGCAAGTCACCCTTCATCGTCTTTGACGACGCTGATATCGACGGCGCCGTCGAAGGCGTGGTTGACGCCATCTGGTTCAACCAGGGCCAGGTCTGCTGCGCCGGCTCGCGCATCCTCGTGCAGGAAGGCGTGGCACCGCTGTTCTACGAGCGCCTGAAGCGCCGCATGCAGACGCTGCGCGTCGGCCATCCGCTCGACAAGGCGATCGACATGGCGGCAATCGTCGCGCCGGTGCAGTTGCAGCGGATCGAAGACCTGGTCGCCAAGGGCGTCTCCGAAGGAGCAGCGCTGCATCAGCCGAAGATCGAACTGCCGCAGGGCGGCAGCTTCTATCCGCCGACCCTGCTCACCGGCGTGCAGCCGACCTCGATCGTTGCGACGGAAGAGATCTTCGGCCCCGTCGTCGTCTCCATGACCTTCCGCACCCCGGAAGAGGCGATCCAGCTTGCCAACCATACGCGCTACGGCCTTGCCGCCAGCGTCTGGAGCGAGACCATCGGCCTGGCATTGCATGTCGCGGCCAAGCTCGCCGCCGGTGTGGTTTGGGTCAATGCGACTAACCTCTTCGATGCGTCTGCCGGTTTCGGCGGCAAGCGCGAATCCGGCTTCGGCCGCGAGGGTGGTCGCGAGGGCTGCTACGAATATCTGAAGCCGAAGGCTTGGGCCGGCCGCAAGCCGCGTCCCGCCGCCGTCGAACCGGCATTGAAGCCCGTGGCTGGCGATTTCGCCATGCCTGACGTCGACCGTACCGCCAAGCTTTTCATCGGCGGCAAGCAGGCACGGCCGGATGGCAACTATAACCGCAACGTGCTCTCGCCCAAGGGCAAGGTGCTTGGCGAGGTCGGCGAGGGCAACCGCAAGGACATCCGCAACGCAGTCGTCGCAGCGCAAGCCGCATCCGGCTGGTCGTCGGCAACGACGCACAACCGCGCGCAGATCCTCTACTACATCGCCGAAAACCTGAGTGGCCGTGCGGGCGAATTCGCCGATCGGATCGCCGACATGACCGGCGCGTCTGCCGCCAACGCCAAGGCGGAAGTCGAAGCCTCGATCGCACGCCTCTTCACCTATGGCGCCTGGGCCGACAAGTACGAAGGCGCGATCCACCAGCCGCCGCTTCGCGGCGTAGCACTTGCGATCCCCGAGGCGATCGGTGTCGTCGGCGTCGTTTGCCCGCCGGAAGCGCCGCTGCTTGGCATGATCAGTCTGGTCGCGCCGCTGATCGCCACCGGCAACCGTGTCGTCGTGGTGCCGAGCGAACAGCATCCGCTGGCGGCCACCGATTTCTATACGGTGCTCGAAACATCAGACGTCCCGGCCGGTGTCGTCAACATCGTCACCGGTTCGACGATCGAACTGGCAAAGACGCTCGCAAGCCACAACGACGTGGATGCGCTCTGGGCTTTCGGCTCGGCGGAACTTTCGACCCTCGTGGAGAGGCTCTCGGTCGGCAACCTGAAGCGCACCTTTGTCGACTACGGAAAGGCGACGAACTGGCTCGATCGCGAGGCGGCAGAAGGCCCGGCCTATCTGCGCCGCGCGACGGACGTCAAGAACATCTGGATCCCCTACGGCGAGTAGGAGAGCCACCACGCGCGGGGCGGGGGGAGCCGGCCCGCGCTGTGGGACAATTGAACAGTAGGGAGACGCGTTCGCCTGCAAGGGGGAATGCATTGCGCGCCACGGAAACCGGAGCGCGCCAGGAGGAGGACTGTATGCTGAAGAATATCGATCCGGCGCTGAACGCCGATGTGCTGCACGCGCTCAAGTCCATGGGACACGGCGACACGCTGGTCATTTCCGACACCAACTTCCCGTCCGACGCCATTGCCCGCAAGACCACGCTGGGCACGCTGTTGCGCATCGACAACGTCTCGGCCGCGCGTGCCGTCGAAGCGGTGCTTTCCGTGCTGCCGCTCGATACGCCGCTGCAGCCTTCGGCCGGGCGCATGGAGGTGATGGGTGCGCCCGACGAAGTGCTGCCCGTGCAGCAGGAAGTGCAGGCGGTAATCGATCGCGCTGAGGGTAAATCGGCGCCGATGTACGGCATCGAGCGCTTCAAGTTCTACGAGGAAGCCAAGAAGGCCTATTGCGTCATCACCACGGGCGAGACGCGCTTCTATGGCTGCTTCCTGTTCACCAAGGGCGTCATTCCGCCCAAGACCTGACGGACCGCGCGGTCGCCGCGCGGCACGAGACGACAGATGAAATCGCGAGAGATTGCCTGGGCACGCCGCTTTGCTTGCGGTGCGGTCGCAGGGGGAGGCTTGAATGAAGACTGGTGTTTCGATCCTTGGCATCTTCGTGGCCGACACGGCCTATCTGGCGCGGCGCATGCCGGTTGTCGGTGAAACGATTACCGGCAGCGGCTTTTCCGTCGGGCCGGGTGGCAAGGGCTCGAACCAGGCGGTCGCCTGTGCTCGGGCGGGAAGTCCCGTTTCCTTCATCTCCAAGCTCGGCCGCGACACCTTTGGCGAGATGGCGCTGCGCACCTATGCCGAGGCCGGCGTGACGCCGAAGATCGTTGAGATGGACGATCTGCCGACGGGGGCTGCCTTCATCTATGTCAACGACCAGAACGGCGAAAACGCCATCATCGTCTATCCGGGAGCCGCCGGCTCGATCGGGATCGACGATGTCGAGGCCGCGCGCGAGACGATCGAAGGTTCGCGCATCTTCGTCACCCAATTGGAGCAGCCGGTGGTCGCCGCTCGGCGGGCGCTCGAAATTGCCCATGCGGCCGGCGTCATCACCGTCTTCAACCCGGCGCCGGCCGAAGCCTTCCCGGATGCGATCTATCCGCTCTGCGACTATCTTGTGCCGAACGAGACGGAAGCCGCAGCCATCGTCGGTTTTGCGCTCGCCACGGAAGACGACGTTCGTCGTGCCGGTGACGCGATCCTGAAGAAGGGTGCGAAAACGGCGCTGATCACGCTCGGTGAACGCGGCGTGCTCTATCACAACCACGAGCAGTCGGTGCTGGTGCCGGCGATCGCCAGCGGGCCGGTAATCGACACGACCGGGGCGGGGGACGCTTTTGTCGGAGGCTTCTCCGCAGCGCTCGCCCGCGACCTTTCACCCGTTGACGCTATACGCTTCGGCTGCGCCACCGCCGGCATCGCGGTCACCCGCCGCGGCACCGCGCCCGCCATGCCGACGCTGGCCGAGATCGAGGCGCTGCTTGCGCGCGGGGCGTCCGCATGACGCGCAACGACCCGATCAAGCACTTCTTCATCTGGCCGGCGCTGATCATCGTGCTGATGATCTCGATCTTCCCGCTCGTCTATTCGCTGACGACCAGCTTCATGAGCATGCGGCTGGTGCCGCCGACGCCGGCCCGCTTCGTCGGCTTCGGCAACTATCTCGATCTCCTGCAGAACCCGCGGTTCTGGCATGTGGCGGGTACGACGACGCTGATCGCCTTCATCTCCGTCGGGCTGCAATATGTGATCGGCCTTTCGGTGGCGTTGGCGTTGAATTCAAGAGTGCCGGGAGAGGGCATCTTCCGCGTCAGCTTCCTGCTGCCGATGCTGGTGGCGCCGGTCGCCGTCGCGCTGATCGCCCGCCAGGTGCTGAACCCGACGATGGGCCCGCTCAACGAGCTGATGACGGCAATCGGGTTCCCCAACCTGCCGTTCCTCACCCAGACCAGCTGGGCGCTCGGCTCGATCATTGCCGTCGAGGTCTGGCAATGGACGCCTTTCGTCATCCTCATGCTGCTTGCCGGGCTACAGACCTTGCCCGACGACGTCTACGAGGCGGCCGCGCTCGAAAATGCCACGCCCTGGCAGCAGTTCCGCGACATCACCTTTCCTATGCTCCTGCCGATCTCGGTTGCCGTCGTCTTCATCCGGCTGATCGAGAGCTACAAGATCATCGACACGGTCTTCGTCATGACCGGCGGCGGGCCGGGGATATCGACCGAGACGCTGACGCTGTTTGCCTATCAGGAAGGCTTCAAGAAGTTCAACCTCGGCTACACCTCGGCGCTTTCGTTCCTGTTCCTGATTGTCATCACAGTCATCGGTCTCGTCTATCTCGCCATCCTCAAGCCCTATCTGGAGAAGCACAAATGAGCGTGCGCACTCTCAAAGGGAAACGGCGCTGGCTGGCGCTCGGCGGCTGCCTCGTCTGGCTCGCCATCACCTTCTTTCCGCTCTATTGGGTGCTGATCACCTCGTTCAAGACGCCGATCGCCGTCGTCGGCGGGCCGACCTATCTGCCCTTCGTTGATTTCGAACCGAGCTTGACGGCCTGGAGCGAGCTGTTGTCGGGCCAGCGTGGCCAGTTCTTCAACACCTTCCTGGCCTCGACAATCATCGGCCTTTCGGCGTCGATCGCCGCGACCTTCATCGGCGCCATGGCAGCCTATGCGCTGGTGCGCTTCACCTTCCGCTTTCGCCTGCTCTCGGCACTGATCTTCGTGGTGATCGCCTTCGGAGGCTTCCTGCTCGGCCGCCATGTGCTTGGCTACGGCCAGGGCATCTCGCTGGTCTATGCCTTTGTCGCAGCGCTCGCGCTTGCGGTGATCTCGAGCCGCTTTCGCCTTCCGGGGCCGGAACTCGGCAACAACGACATCGTCTTCTGGTTCGTCAGCCAGCGCATGTTCCCGCCGATCGTCGCTGCCTTTGCGCTCTACCTGATGTATACCGAGATGGGAAAACTCGGCTTCAAGCTGGTCGACAGCTATATCGGCCTGACCTTCGCCTATATCGCTTTCTCGCTGCCGATCGTCATCTGGCTGATGCGCGATTTCTTCGAGGCGCTGCCTGTGGAGGTCGAGGAGGCGGCGATGGTCGACAACGTGCCGTCGTGGCGGATCTTCTTCGGCATCGTGCTGCCGATGTCGAAGCCGGGTCTGATCGCCACCTTCATGATCACGCTCGCCTTCGTCTGGAACGAGTTCCTGTTCGCGCTGTTCCTGACCAACTCCAAATGGCAGACGCTGCCCATTCTCGTTGCCGGCCAGAACAGCCAGCGCGGCGACGAATGGTGGGCGATTTCCGCTGCCGCCCTCGTTGCCATCATTCCGATGATGGTCATGGCCGGGCTTTTGAGCCGGCTCATGCGCTCCGGCCTGCTTCTTGGAGCGATCAAGTAACCAACGCTTTGGCATGCATTCATTCACAGGGAGGATAGAATGAGGAAATTGCTACTGGCATCTGCATCTCTCGCCGCACTCGCATCGGGGAGCGCGGGAACGGCGCTCGCCTGCGACCCGGACTACACCGGCGTCGAACTGACGGCGACCACACAGACCGGTCCTTACATTGCCTCGGCGCTGCAGCTTGCGGCCAAAGGCTGGGAGGAAAAGACCTGCGGCAAGGTCAAGGTCGTCGAGTTCCCGTGGTCGGAGCTCTATCCGAAGATCGTGACCTCGCTGACCTCTGGCGAAGACGCTTTCGACGTGATCGCCTTTGCACCGGCCTGGGCCCCTGATTTCACCGACTTCCTGTCGGAAATGCCGGCCGACATGCAGAAGGGCGCCGACTGGGACGATATCGCGCCCGTCTACCGCGAACAGCTGATGGTCTGGAACGGCAAGGTGCTGTCGCAGACGATGGACGGCGACGCCCATACCTACAGCTACCGAATCGACCTCTTCGAGAACGCCGACAACCAGAAGGCCTTCAAGGAAAAGTACGGCTACGATCTGGCGCCGCCGAAGACCTGGAAGCAGTACCTGGACATCGCCGAATACTTCAACCAGCCGGCCAACAACCTCTGGGGCACGGCGGAAGCTTTCCGGCGCGGCGGCCAGCAGTTCTGGTTCCTGTTCAGCCACGTGGCCGGCTATACCAGCCATCCGGACAATCCGGGCGCCATGTTCTTCAATCCGGAAACGATGGATGCGCAGGTCAACAATCCCGGCTGGGTTCGTGGCCTCGAGGAATACATCCGGGCCTCAAAGCTCGCGCCGCCGAACGCGCTGAACTTCTCCTTCGGCGAAGTGAACGCCGCTTTTGCCGGCGGCCAGGTGGCGGAATCGATCGGCTGGGGTGATACCGGCGTCATCGGCGCCGACCCGAAGCAGTCGAAGGTGGCCGGCAATGTCGGCTCGGCATCGCTGCCGGGATCGGACGAGATCTGGAACTACAAGACCAAGAAGTGGGACAAGTTCGACCACGTCGTCCAGACCTCCTTCATGGCCTTCGGCGGTTGGCAGGCGGCAGTTCCCGCGACCTCGACCAAGCAGGAAGCAGCCTGGAACTACATCCAGTATCTGACGAGCCCGGCCGTCTCGGGCCAGGCGGCGATTACCGGCGGCACCGGTGTGAACCCTTACCGCATCTCGCACACGACCAATCTCGATCTCTGGTCGAAGATCTTCTCCGAGCGTGAGGCGAAGGAATATCTTGGTGCGCAGAAGGAGGCGGTGACCGCCAAGAACATCGCGCTCGACATGCGCCTTCCCGGCTACTTCTCCTACACCGAAGTGCTGGAGATCGAGCTTTCCAAGGCGCTTGCCGGCGAAGTGACGCCGCAACAGGCGCTCGATAGCGTCGCCGAGCAGTGGAACAAGCTGACCGACGAGTTCGGCCGCGACAAGCAGCTTGCCGCCTATCGCGCCTCCATGGGCTTGCCGCAGCAGTAACGAAACCACGCCCGCCCCGAAGCGATCGGGGCGGGCGCCACCGTCCCCGGCGAGACCGGGCACAGACAGCATCAGAGGCTACAGCATGTCACAGGTCCGATTGCAGCAGATCACCAAGTCCTTCGGGAGCGTCACCGTCATTCCGCCGCTCGATCTCGACATTGCCGATCGTGAGTTCGTCGTGCTCGTCGGTCCCTCCGGCTGCGGCAAGACGACGACGCTCAGGATGATTGCCGGCCTCGAAACTGCGACTTCGGGTTCGATCCGGATTGGCGATCGCGACGTGACCGATCTCAGACCGGGCCTGCGCAATTGCTCCATGGTGTTTCAGAATTACGCGCTCTATCCGCACATGACGGTCGCCGAGAACATCGGCTACGGCATGAAGGTGCGCGGCACGCCGAAGGCGGAGATCGAAAAGGCGGTAACGGATGCCGCTCGCATCCTCAACCTCGGCGCCTATCTCAATCGCAAGCCGAGCGCACTTTCGGGCGGCCAGCGCCAGCGCGTGGCGATCGGCCGGGCGATCGTACGCCAGCCGGATGTCTTCCTCTTCGACGAGCCGTTGTCGAACCTAGATGCCAAACTTCGCATCGAAATGCGCACCGAAATCAAGCTCTTGCACCGGCGTCTTCAGACGACTGCCGTTTACGTGACCCACGATCAGGTGGAAGCCATGACCATGGCCGACCGCGTCGTCGTCATGAACCAGGGCCGCATCGAGCAGGCGGCCGATCCGATCACGCTCTATGAGGCCCCCGCCAATCTTTTCGTCGCCGCCTTCATCGGTGCGCCGAGCATGAATTTCCTCGAGGGGCGGCTGGAGCGCGGCGATGGAGGGATGCAGTTCATAGCTGATGGGGACGTGGCCGTGGCTATCCCGGAAAACCGCGCCGAAAAACTCGGCGCCTACGTCGGAAAAGCGGTCGTGCTCGGCATCCGGCCGGAACATACGATGGCGACGGACGCCAATGCGCCAACAGTCAGGCTGATCGTGCGCGATATCGAACCGCTCGGCCCGCATACGCTGGCTCTTGGCCGGGTCGGGCCTGCCGCTTTCACGGCGCAGGTTCACGCCGCGTCACGCATCGGCCCCGACGATCAGATCGCGGTGCCGATCGAGACGGAGAAAATGCATTTCTTCCTGAAGGAAACCGGTGGGGCGATCGGCCGCTGAGCGGATGGATGGCCGAAGGCGATGACGCCTCCGGCCTGCTGTCTTACTTCTTCTCGGCGCGTGCTGCGGCGAGGAAGGCGAGCTTCGCCGGCAGCTCCAGGTGCTTGGAGAGTGCCACGCGCTCCGGCGTGTAGTGATGCTCGACGTCGAGGCAGTTGACGGTGCCGAGCAGCTCGCCGCCGACAACGACCGGGATGTTGGCAACCGAGCCGCAGCCGAGCGACCAGATCGTCTCGTGGTCCGGGAAAACCTTGGCGATATCGGCGATGGTGTTGGCGACGAAGGTCTGGTGCGCCTTGTGCACGATGTCGAACCAGCTGTCGTAGCGGATCGGCTTGGTGCCCGAGGTCGGGTACTCCGCGGGGTGCGAGGTGTAGGCGCGGCGCGCGACTTCGTTGACCATGTCTACGGTCATGATGGTGAAGAGCTTGGCGCCGATCACCTGGCGGCTAAGCGTCTGCAATGCGGTCCATACCGCATCGGCATCGGTGGTCTTGGCAATGGCCGCGTCGAATTCCGCCAGCGCGGCAGCGATCTGTTCACTGTTCATGCTATGTCCTTGGGGTTACTCGATATCTTAGAAGGGGACAGACGATAAATCGTCGGTGTTGTCCCATCCTAGTTGGCATGCGCGGCGCTGATCTGCATCAGCTCGCGCGAATAGGGATCCTTGAGGTCACCGCGCTTGAGGTCGGCGACATCGGCAATCTCGACGATCCGGCCCTGGCGCATGACAGCGAGGCGATCGCAGAGGAAGGAGACGACCGCCAGGTTGTGGGTGACCATCAGGAAGGTGAGGTTCTGCTCGCGCCGGAGGCGCTTCAACAGGTTGAGGATTTCGGCCTGGACCGAAACGTCGAGCGCTGATGTCGGCTCGTCGAGTAAGAGCACCTTCGGCTTCAGCATCAGTGCACGGGCAATCGCCACGCGCTGGCGCTGGCCGCCCGAGAGCTGGTGCGGAAAACGGAAGCGGAACTTGCGATCGAGGCCGACCGAGGTCATGACCTCTTCGATGCGGGCGTTGCGGTCGCCGATGCCGTGGATCGTCAGCGCTTCGCCGAGCGTGGCGTCGACCGTCTTTCGCGGGTGCAGCGAGCCGTAGGGATCCTGGAACACCATTTGGCACTGACGCGAAAAGGCGCGGTCGATGCCGTGGCCGCGGGGCGAGCCGAGCACGGTGATCTCGCCGGTCCATTCCGGCGCGAGACCTGCGATTGCCTTCAGCACCGTCGATTTTCCCGAGCCGCTTTCGCCGACAAGGGCAAAGCTCTCGCCGTCGGCGATATCGAGATTGACGTCGTGGGTGATCTGCACGTCGCCGTACGAGATGTCGAGGTTCTTCAGAGAGAGCGCGGTCATGCCTTGGCCCATGCGCTGCGGTCGAGCACCGGCAGCTCGTCCCGTGTTTCATCGAGGCGCGGAATGGAGGCGATCAGCCCGCGCGTATAGGGGTGCTTGGCCGCCATCAGTTCGCCGGCCTTGCATTCCTCAACCACCTCGCCGGTGTTCATCACGAGGATGCGGTCGCAATAGCTGGAGACGAGATTGAGGTCATGGCTGATGAAGATCAGGCCCATGCCCTTGCGTTTCACCAGTTCGTCGATGATGTCGAGCACCTGGGCCTGGACGGAAACGTCGAGCGCCGAGGTCGGCTCGTCGGCGATCAGAAGGTCCGGCTCGGGGATCAGCATCATCGCGATCATCACGCGCTGGCCCATGCCACCGGAGACTTCGTGCGGGTAGAGCTTGGCGACGCGTTCCGGATCTGCAATGCGCACCGATTCCAGCATCGTAAGCACGCGCGCGTTGACCTCGCGGCGCGGCAGCTTCTGGTGCGTCAGCAACGCTTCGGCGATCTGCTCGCCGATGGTCATGACCGGGTTCAGCGAGAACTTCGGGTCTTGCATCACCATGGAAATGCGGGCGCCGCGGATGGCGCGCATCTGCCGCTCGGACTGCTTCAGGAGGTCGACGCCGTCGAAGACGAGCTTGTCGGCGGTGACCCGACCCGGTGCCCGGATCAGCTGCAGGATCGAGCGACCGGTCATCGACTTGCCCGAGCCGCTCTCGCCGACGATGCCGAGGCGTTCGCGGCCGAGGGTGAAGGAGATGCCGCGCACGACTTCGAGATCACCGCGGGGCGTCGGGAAGGTGACGCGCAGGTTTTCGACTTCGAGAAGATTGCTCATCAGCGCTGCTCCCCGCTCTTCGGATCGAGCACGTCGCGCAGGCCATCACCGAGGAAGCAGAAGCCGAGGCTAACGAGAATGATGGCAAAGCCGGGCATGGTCGCGACCCACCACTGATCGAGAATGAAGGAGCGACCGCGCGAGATCATCGCGCCCCATTCGGGAAGTGGCGGCTGAGCGCCAAGTCCGATGAAGCCGAGACCGGCGGCCGTCAGGATGATGCCGGCCATGTCGAGCGTGACGCGGACGATCATCGATGAGGTGCAGAGCGGGAGCACGTGGCCGAGATTGACCCGGAGGCTCGACGCGCCGAGCAGACGCACCGCCGAAATGAATTCGGAGTTCTTGAAGGTCAGCGTCTCCGCACGAGCGACACGGGCATAGCCGGGCCAGGAGGTGATCGCGATGGCGATGATCGCGTTCTCGATGCCGGGACCAAGGGCTGCAACGAAGGCAAGCGCCAGGATGAGCTTCGGCAGCGACAGGAAGATATCGGTAATGCCCATCAGGATACGGTCGACCCAGCCACCGAAATAACCGGCAGCCACGCCGATCACCAGGCCGGCAGGGGCTGCGAGCACTGCAACCAGCGTGACGATGGCCAGCGTGATGCGTGAACCGTAGACAACGCGGGACCAAATGTCGCGGCCGAGTTCGTCGGTTCCCATCCAGTGGGCGGCACTCGGCGGCAGCAGGCGTTCGCTCAGCGACTGGCGCAGCGGATCATGGGTGGCGAGCCACGGCGCAAAGAGTGCGGTCAGCACCAGAACGAGGATGATG